>JBLMZC010000016.1:0-135310 GCA_050258615.1 Deltaproteobacteria bacterium
TCGTTTTTTTGATTTGTAAAAAATTTGTATTTTTTTAAAAAATACAAAACAATAAAAACCGTACAAAGCCAACAGTATTTGTTAATAAAGAACGGATTTTTCGTACAGATAAGTAAGTTAGTGGCATTAAAACGAAAATATTGAAACCTTAACTAAAAATTTAAAAAGTATGAAAAATAAATTAACACGTCAAATTGTCCATATGATATTACTGTTAATTGGACTTGGTCTTATGATAGGTGGTATCATAACTGGTAAACACGGCGCGACAGTTATAGGACTTATTGTTGCCGCAGCGAGTGTTCAATAATGGATCAAATGGAATAATAAAGAAAACTGACAATAATAAATAAAATCTATGATGATTGACAGGAGTAGAATATTCATTATTGATAATAAAAGAATAGCTTTTTTTCTGATTTTTGTTGTTATGTTTATCATTACCGAGACCGGCAGAAGAATTTACAGACCATACATCTATACAAATGACATTTTTGATTATTGGATTGCCGACACAATAGGAAACTTAACCGGAACGATTGCGATAATTTTCTTTGATTTTGCAGGCGTTAATCCAAAACATAAACAGGGAAGAAAATTTTTAATTATTATCACTCTCGGATTGATAGTTTACGAACTATTGCAATATTTTTCACCAAAAAGCATTCTGGACTGGAGAGATATGATTGCAACATTAATTGGTGGGTTGATTTCCTGGGGCATTTATGAATTACTATTTAAGAAACTAAAAGAAAAAGAAATAGCACCACATAACATCTAAGGCTTCGTTGCATCCGCAGGACGAACAATGAAGCTCCCGAAACACCGGGATTGAACGTAACCGGTGATTAAGAGATATGGAGTAGTCGTGAGGTGGTGATTTTCTTTTTTTTGGATTATAGCTTAAAAAAAGAAAATTGGGTTTAGTAAAGCGTATTCAAAAACAAATTACTAAATTTGCATTGGAAAAGAAAAATTTCTATTTTGTAACCTATTGATTAACAAAGTTGAAATTTACCGTTAGTCAGAATTGAAACAATACAAACAGTAAATTAAAGGGTATGCAAAATATATAATTATAGGAGCAATAATAAGTTTAGTAGTAAGTATCATAACCGCTTATCTAACTACTTATTTGAAAATGAAAGATGAACAGAAAAAATGGTTAAGGGATTTTGCTTTGAAATATGCTGAAATTCAAAATGATTTTCCTGCCAAAGCAGAAAAAATTGCAAAGCAATTTGGAATTGGCATAATTATAATTGAACAAGAAAACATCATGGAAAGACAAAAAATATTTATTGCACCAAATTCAAGATTATTAATTGGTAGCGATGAGAAATGTGATATTATTTTATCAGAACCAATTATTTCGAGATAACATGCTGCATTGTTGTCAGATAATGAAAATGTGTATATAGAACAATTGGGTTCTCATAATCCTGTATTTTTTGAATTCAAAACCGATTACAAAAAAAGAAAAATTGAATAGCAATGATAAAATCAAATTTAGTGGTTTAACTGAATTGACTTATGTAAAATTAGCATGACATTTTAAAAATGTGTGACGCTGTCACACAAATTAGGAATAATATGATAGAATTAGTAAAAAATATTGAATATCAGGAATTAATTGGCAAAATTGGTAGTGTTTACCAATCGGCAAAAATTAAAATAATTTCAGCTGTAAATGTTGAAATGCTTAATGCATATTGGCAAATAGGTAAAGATATAATTGAATTTGAACAAAATGGAAAACTTAAAGCAGAATACGGAAAACAACTTTTAGAGAATTTGGCAAAAGACTTGACATTGCAATATGGAAAAGGTTTTAGCCGTAGTAATTTAAACTATATGAGATTGTTGTATAATAAATACCCAATTTGTGAGACATTGTCACACAAATTATCATGGTCTCATTACTACGAACTTCTGAAAGTTGACGATGATTTGGCAAGAAATTTTTACGAAAAACATGCGATTACTGATAATTGGACAATTCGGGAATTACGGAGACAAAAGAAAACAGGTTTATATCACCGAATTGCAATCGGAAAAGACAAAGAAAAAATTTTAGAACTTTCAAAACAAGGGCAAATAGTAAAGTCAGAAGAAGATTTTATTAAAAATCCTCATGTATTTGAATTTATGAATTTCCCCGAAAATTATGAATACAATGAAAATGATATTGAAAAAGCAATAATCAATAATTTGCAACATTTTCTATTAGAATTAGGAAAAGGATTTGCTTTTATAGGCAGGCAGCAGCGTATTACATTGAATAATAGACACTATTTTGTTGATTTAGTATTCTATCATGTAAAATTAAAATGCTATGTATTGATTGATTTGAAAATTGGAGAAGTTGCACATGAACATATTGGGCAAATGAAACTTTATTTGGGATATTATGAAAAAGAAGTAAATGATATATCAGATAACGAACCAATTGGATTAATTTTGTCCGAAGAAAAGGACGATATAATGGTTGAATATGCAATGCTGAAAGATACATCAAAACTGATTGTTTCAAAATATCAACTTTATCTTCCTGATTTAGAGCAGTTAAAAAACAAAGTTCGAGAAATAATTGAAAAATAATATCGCAAACATATGGTAGCGCATTCATTGCCTTTTTTTGTGGGCAGATGTGCAAATTTGAAACTTTGTGCAAGAAAGTTTCATTTGCGTGAAACCTAACTTTTGTGCCTGTAATCCCCCAAAAAAACAACACCGCCTACCATTTTCGTTGCCATCAATCCTCTATACAATTTTTTTTTAAAAACTAAGCTGACGGATTGTGTACTTACTTAGTGTTTCAGTGGTTCACAATGCAAGCCATATTACGATCCGGTAGAATATCTGTTTCCTGATCAAAAAAGAAAATTGGGTTTTTTAAAGCGTATTCAAAAACAAATTACTAAATTTGCAATGACTACCGCAGATTAAGGTTTTGTATCTAATTGATATTTAATGTTATAATTTGACTTTAGTCAGAATTTTAAAACAACACACTAATAATAACAAATATGAAAATTACATTTTTAATAATTGTTCTGCTTCACGGACTAATCCACCTGCTTGGATTTGTTAAAGGATTTCAATTAAAAGAAGTCAAGGAATTGACACTTCCGATTTCAAAACCCTTGGGTGTTGTATGGCTGACAGCAACAACCCTGTTTTTGGCTTATGGGGTATTACACTTCTTAAATTCCAGATATGCCTGGCTATCAGGACTTGTTGCAGTAGTAATTTCCCAGGCACTTATTATATTATTTTGGAAAGAAGCAAAGTTTGGAACTATTCCCAACGTTATTATTCTGGTGGTTTCTTTGATAAGTTTAGGTTTTTATTTATTGAAAAGCGAGTTTACCAATCAGGTAAAAAATGACTTTTTATCAAACAACACCCTTTCCTCCCCGATTTTGACCGAAAACGACTTTGCACATTTGCCTTTAGTTGTGCAAAAGTATCTCCATTATACCAAGTCAGTTGGACAACCTAAGGTAAAAAATTTCAGGGCTGAGTTTGTAGGCGGTATGCGTGGTAAAACCGAAGATAAATATATGAAGTTTCAATCGGTTCAATATAACTTCTACCAAAAACCATCACGCTACTTTCTGATGCAAGCAACTAAAATAGGCTTACCAGCAACTGGAATCCATATATATCAAAACGAAACAGCAAAGTTTGAAGTAAAAATGTTGAATTGGTTGAAAGTTGTAGATGCTAATGGCTACAAGTTGAATCGAGCTGAAACGGTAACACTATTTAACGACATGTGTTTTATTGCCCCTGCGACCTTAATTGACAGAAGAATCACGTGGGAAATAATAAATGACTCCTCTGTAAAGGGTATTTTTAATAATGGGAGTATCACCATAAGTGCGGTGCTTTATTTCAACGAAAAGGGAGAATTGGTAAACTTTATAAGTAATGACCGCTATGAAACAAATGGAAAACAATATAACAGCTATCCCTGGGAAACTCCTGTTGAAGATTACAGAATGATAAATGGATACTATTTGCCAGGTAAAGCCAAATTGATTTATCAGAAACCCGAAGGTGATTTTACTTATGGCGAAATGGTTTTTAAAAGTGTGAAGTATAATCTGACAAATTTTGTAGATTAAAACGAAAATACAACCACCATGACAATTTCAAACTAAATTGATCACCAGCCGCTAACAGCGATAGCTGCTGCAAAACTTTAAAAACAAGGTTCAAAATTAAGTAAAAATATATATATAAAGATTTTTTTATGTGTAATTAATATATTATAGTTGTGTTATGCAAGTATCTAAAAATTTTATCCCCAAAATCATGTATCAGGTTTATCCCGATGACTTCCTTTTTTTGAAGTTTCAAATTTCAAATAAATATTGTCTGGTGTAATCATTATATTTGAAATAAATACAAGGTGTGTTTATTTGTGTAAAGATGTGTAAACTTCGCACTGCCGGACTTTATCCGATACCATTTAACCCGTTTTACCCTGCCACCACCCTACCTTTAAAATAATCAGTAATTCCTCATTAGTAATTCGTACTTTGTAATTCATACTTCGTAATTCGTAATTCATACTTCGTAATTCATAATTCGTAATTCGTAATTTGTAATTTGTAATTCGTAATTCCTCATTCGTAATTCGTAATTTGTAATTCGTAATTCGTAATTCAACCTTTCAACCCTTCTACCCTTCCACCTTCCTACCCTATTACCATTAACCACTGACAATTAAAAATAAACCCTCAAAATTTCCCTTGATTTTAATTTTTTTTTATATTAACTTTGTATTTCAAAACAAAGATTAAGCATCATGAAGATCATTAAACATTTAATAATGACTTATGTGATCCAGATGACATTTTGTTTTTATAGCTTCACACAATCATCAATCAATGCCGACGGAAATGTATTCACAGGCAATGAGGGCAGTATTTCCTACTCTCTTGGACAATTTGCATATGGCTATTTTTCTGTTGATGATTACTCACTTCTTGAAGGAGTGCAACAAGCTTTTGAAATAACTGTCAGTGAGATTGAGACTATGAACGGATCACCATTATGTAACATCACAGCCTATCCTAACCCGGCAAAAGGCCTGATAAGTATTGAAATATCTGAACAAAATCAGTTACCCCTAAAATTCCTTCTTATGGACGAAACCGGCACAAAACTGGTTTCAGGCGATGTATGCAAAAACCATATGGAAATTGACCTCAGTCATTATCCTCCAGGCATTTTGTTTCTTTCAATAGAAAAAAACTTTCAAAGCTTAAAAATATTTAAATTAGTCAAACTAAATCATTGATTATTTATTTTTTACACATTATAATTTTATATATTATGTTATGCAAAAATAATAAATTTCAAACCATAGTAAAAATAAGCTTTTTCATATTATGGCTAAACCAATTCATTCTTGCTCAGGCACCTGAATTGATCAGCTACCAGGCTGTGATCAGGAATAATGAAAATATTCTTGTCGCTGACCGGAATGTTTCCATAAAGCTGAGTATTCTGAAAGGTATAGATCCGGGAATCATAGTTTTCTCTGAATACCACACTCCAAAAACAAATCAAAATGGACTTATAAGTATCCAACTCGGCAATGGAAATCAGCAAAATGGATCTTTAGGAGCTATTGACTGGTCAGCAGGCCAATACTACTTAAAGACTGAAACAGACCCTGAAAGTAATGGTAATTACTCTATCTCAGGCATAAGCCAGATTATCAGCGTACCTTACGCCTTGCATGCAAATACCGCTGTACAACTTACAAAACCAGCCCCTGAATCTGATCCCTTATTCAAAGCCAGCCCGGCATCTGATATTTCTCAACAAAAAATCACAAACTGGGATAAAGCCTTCAACTGGGGCAACCACCGGGATGCTGGATACCTCACACAAGAAAATGACGGATCGGTTACTAATGAATTACAGGATCTTAATTTAGTTTTACAGATGGGAAACAGTGCCGGTTACAGATTGATCAAAAACCTTGGAACTCCGGAAGAAGAAAACGATGCTGCAACAAAAGCCTATGTGGATGAACTCGAAAAGAAATTAAAAAATACCCGGGATACTTTCTTTTATTATCTCGATATGATGGGAGGGGTATTAAATAATTATATTCATAAAACCGAAGAACTTGAAAAAATGCTCCAGGAGAGCGGGCAATATAAGATATCTGATATAGATAATAACCTTTACCGGATAGTTAAAATAGGTGATCAATACTGGATGGCTGAAAATCTTAAAACCACCAGATATAATGATGGTTCACCAATACCATTAGTTTCAGATAATGCCGAATGGCAAAACTCAAACACCGCTTCTTATTGCTGGTACAGCAATGACAAGAACCTTTACTTTGATACTTACGGAGCATTATACAATCTTTATGCTATAAATACAGGAAAACTGTGCCCTGAAGGCTGGCATGTTTCAAATTATGACGAATGGAATCAATTATGCAATTATCTGGGAGGATTCGCTGATGCAGGAGGCAAACTGAAAGAGGCGGGCATTGACCATTGGCAAAATCCCAATACCGGTGCCACTGATAGTTATAAATTTACAGCACGTCCAGGCGGTTTCAGGGGAGATGATGGCTTTTTCTATGAATTAGGAAGATTTGGATATTGGTGGGGGCCACATTATGAAGATACCGGAGTTTATCAAAACTTTATCATGGGTTATAACAGCATGATAGTGTTCAATTATCATTCCGGTCCAAAAAACGGATATTCAGTCAGGTGCGTAAAGGATTAATATATGTATTTTATTTAATATGTAAATAATTATTATCAAATAAATTAAACAGTCATGAAAAATAAAATTCTTTTCAGATTTTTTCTAATTTTTTCAATTGGTTTTACCACAGTAAATATTGCTCCTTGCCAGACCATAAAGTATTCAAAACTATTTTCAGTTAAATCTGATAATAGGATTGTAGGAAATAAAATAACCTTTGACAAAGGTAAAGTATATTTTACGGCTACCCGCGACAGTTCAAGTTACAGGCATACATTATTGTTTTGCTATGATGTGGGGCAAAGTAAGATTTTATGGAGCAGGAAAATTTCTTTGATGGACAATTATGTAAATCCTGTGAATATCAGGATCACCAATGATGGAAATATATTGCTCGGTGCATATGATTATGCGTTCAACCAGCAATTGTCTGGTACCAATATGCTTTTTCTGCTCTTCGACAGTGGTGGTACATTAAAATGGAAAAATCATATCGGAGGCCTCGAAAATGAACAGCTAAGGGATTTTTTCGTTGACAAAGACAACAATATTTGTTTTATTGGTGATTATTACGGTCAGTTACAGTACCTCTGTCTGTTTGGAAAGCTGGATAAAAACTGCGACCTGATAAGCCTGAATGCAGTAAAAAAAAGTGAGTATAATTACCCTTTTGACATAATACAGTTAAGCAATGGAAAATATCTGTTTGGAGGAAGCACAGCATTTCCAAATGAGCCTCACAAAGGGTTCATAACATTGACAGATAAGGATATGAACATAATTAAATCTGTTGAACTCAATACTCCCGGCTTACAGAACTATGTAAATAAGATTTATGAGGCTTCTGATAATACGGTTTATGTGTTCAGTGAATACAGTTCAATAGCCTATTGCTTCAAATTCAATGATACTCTGAAACTTCTGGATCAGTTTGAAATAACATATGGAGATATAACATCTGTCTTTGAGAATGATAAAGAAATAATAATTGAAAATTCTAAAGCAGGCTGGCTTGGAAAACTTAATGACAAATCTTATCAGTCCATTGGCGCATATCAATTAGAAGGACTTTTATATTCCGTGGATTTTGACAAAAATAAAAATGTAGTTTTTGGAACAGGCTATTCAACTGATTTAAGTACCCAGAAAGTTGAAGCAGTTTTGATTGAGCATAGTTTGGATCATACCTCAAATTGTGCTTTCCATTTATATACTCCATTTGGTGGTAAGGAAACAAATCTCCTGTTCACACCTTTTCAGTTTACTAAAGTACCAATGACAGTAAAAATCTTGTCAGCAGATGAAATTATAGTAAAAAACGAAACTGATTATACCTTTAACCTCGAATGTGAAAATTTCTTAAATACTATGGATGAAACTCAAAATGAGGACTTTTTGATTTATCCTAATCCATCAGCCGGCTACATCGAAATTCAAAATGAATTTACAGATGAGATTGAGATTACGGATTTGTCAGGGAGATCCATAATGAAAGTTTCAGGCTCAGATACGAAAATAGACATTTCAATGCTCAGACCTGGATTTTATCTTTTCAGAAGTGGAACCAAAATAGCTAAACTGATAAAGCTGTGAAAAAACTGACCTGACTTATTTAGTTCTCTGCTGATCAATTATCTACCAGAAATTTGAGCACATCTGTGATCCTGGCAGCTTCAAAGAACTTTGGGTTATCTATTTTAATTTCTATTTTTTCATATTCCCATACGGTATGAAATGGAATATGTATAGCATATCCTCCAAGCTCCAGAACCGGAAGAATATCGGATTTTACAGAGTTTCCTACCATAAGGAAATTACCTGGATCACAATCTACCCTTTTGAGAAGCTTCGAGTAATCTGAATTTTTTTTATCACTCATGATCTCAATGTGGTGGAAATATTTTTCCAATCCTGATTTGATCAATTTCCTCTCCTGATCCAGAAGATCCCCTTTGGTTGCCATTACGAGCATGTATTTTCCATTCAGATTTTCGAGTACCTCTTCAACACCATCAAGCATTTCAATTGGTTTCTCCAGCATCTCTTTCCCAAGTTCAATAACCCTGCTGACTATGCCTATATCAGCTGCCTTTCCTGTTACCGTCTGTATAGTTTCTATCATGCTCAGGATAAAACTTTTAACTCCATAGCCATACAATTCCAGATTCCTGATTTCAGTTTTGAACAGTTCCTGCGATATATAATGCTGGGGCATGAAATCTGCCAGCAAAGCGCAGAACTTCTTTTCCGTCTCCTGATAATAAACTTCATTTACCCAAAGTGTATCATCTGCATCGAATGCTATGACTTTTATGTTTTTCATTTCACGATAAATTTAAATGCAAATTTACTTTTATTCCGGCAAATATGAGTTTTGTATAAATAATTAATACTGCAATGAAAAAAATTTGTAACAAAACAACAGACTGATTTGTTAATAAAGAAGAGAGCATAGGTTAATGGCAGCTATTCAGGTTACACCTCAAATAGTTCCTGTAATAGCAGCCATACAACAATTATCGTATTTTAAAAATATTTTTTATGAAAATAAACACAGACAATAGTATTGATTTTCACGATGTAAAAATGGAAGGTGCCTTTAATGTCAAAATGAAAATCCTGATAGGAATTCCTGATGGTTCTGAAAATATCATTATGCGTCATTTCAAAGTGGAGCCCACCGGACATACTCCCAGGCATCAACATGATTATGAGCATGTTGTGAAAATAGAAAAAAACAAAGGAATTTTTATTGATGCTGATGGAAATGAACATGAAATTTCAGCTGGTATGAGTGTTTATGTCGACCCAAATACTGATCATCAGTTCAGGAATCCATTTAATGAACCATTTGAATTTCTGTGCATTATACCAAATCCTGATAAGAATAAATGCTGTTGATAAAAGATTGATTATGAGAAAGATAAACAGATATTAAATTGTCTGCTGTGAAAAGGGAATAAGTGAACGGACGTTGAAATGAGATTGTGACAATAATAAATAAAATAAATAGTCATGGAAAAATTTCACGGTCAGTATTACGGAAAACACAATATTTTCTGGAAAGGAATATGCTTTAAAAACAGGAATGTCGCGATAAGCAAACTTGAAGATGTTATTGATGACTATGGTTATATTGATGACTTCAGGGAATTTTCGGATATTTCCATTTCATTTATTATTTCTATTCAGAAATTAAAACTAGCTGCCCTGCTGGAAAAATTGAAAACGATTATTTCAATAGAGGAACAGATCGAATCCGATGCCCCTCAGGATGATGAAATAACCGTTTTTCTGCATGTAACATTCTCAGAAGCAAAAGGAAAACTTAAGATTGATGTTCCATCAGTGCCAGGATGATAAATCAATCCTGAACTACTTTCAGACTCCAATCTTTATTTGATTATTTCCAACTATTATTTGTCATACGATAAATTTGATATATATTCGTAAGATATTTTGTCAAATAGTAAAGAAAAACTATCAAAATGAAAAGCATCAAAATCCTTTTAATTTTATATACCCTATTATTCAGCTACTTAGCCTCCGCTCAAAAAAATAATTCACGGCAAGTCAGCACCTCTTCACCTGATGGGAAAATCAGTATTTCATTATCAACAGGTGAAAATATAAAGCTAAGGATTACATATTTGGGCAATGACATTGTAAAAGAAATTTTAACCGGACTTGATATTAAGGAATTTCCGTCAGCATTTAAATATCCGGTGATCAGATCTGTAAAAACTGCATTTCATTCTGATACCATAAAACCCGTTGTATCGGAAAAAAGAAGCATAATTCCTGATATTTATAATGAAACAATAATTTGGTTCAGGGATGATTCCGGGATAAAACTCAGGGCTTATAATGATGGGGCAGCATGGAGACTGATGACAAAATTTGAAAAGCCTGTCACCGTAATCAACGAAGTTCTCACTTTGAATATGAATCCTTCCGATACAGTCTGGTTTGGTGAAGAAGATAACTTCATTTCTCATTCAGAAAGATATTATATCCCTCATCAGGTCGAGAAAATTGTGGGTGAAAAAATGTGTGTTTTGCCTGCATTGTTTTGTAAGGGAAATAATATTAAAACCGTCTTCACAGAATCTGACCTCCTTGATTACCCGGGATTATATTTAAAGAAAAATCCTGAAAACAGTTCACAATTTACCGGGTTACTGCCACAGGTCTGTAAAACCAGGACTGTAAGCAAAGATAGGAGAAGTTATATTCCTGTTGACAGATTTGATTATATTGCATCTACTTCAGGAACACGTGAATATCCTTGGAGAGCATTCGGAATTTCAGATTCTGATGCAGACCTGCTTGAAAATGATATAGTTTATCGTCTTGCAAGTCCATGCAGGCTGAAAGATACTGACTGGATAAAACCGGGCAAAGTCGCGTGGGACTGGTGGAATGACTGGAACCTGAAAAATGTACCGTTTAAAGCCGGAATAAATACTGAAACTTATAAGTACTATATAGATTTTGCCTCAAAATACGGAATAGAATATGTAATACTCGATGAAGGATGGTCGGCTAATGATGATCTGGAAAAAATAAATCCTGAAATGGATATGGATGAGCTTTTTTCTTATTCGAAGAGTAAGAATGTCGGCCTTATCCTTTGGGTTACTGGCAAAGCACTTGAAGACAAATTCGAAAGTTCACTTGACAAGTTCCAGGCCTGGGGCTGTGCGGGAATTAAAATGGATTTCATGATCAGGGATGACCAGGAAATGGTAAATTTCTATGAGAGAGTGGCCTCCGAAACAGCAAAAAGAAAAATGCTTGCTGATTTTCATGGCTCTTATAAACCTACAGGCTTGAGCAGAACCTATCCCAACCAGCTGACACGCGAGGGTGTGCGTGGTCTTGAAAACAGTAAATGGAGTCGCGGTATAACTCCTGCCCATGATTGCACACTGCCGTTCACAAGGATGTTTGCAGGTCCGATGGATTATACACCGGGAGCAATGAGAAATACCGACAGCCTGAATTTCAGTATATCATGGAGCAGGCCAATGAGCCAGGGAACAAGGTGTCATGAACTCGCTAAATATGTGATATTTGAAAGCCCGCTCCAAATGTTGTGCGATGCTCCAACGAATTATTCTTGTGAAGACCAGACAATGGATTTTCTGTCGCAGGTACCGGTCACCTGGGATAAAACTATTGGATTAAATGCACAGACTGGAAAATATCTTACAATGGCCCGACAAAAAGGAGAAACCTGGTGTATCGGGGCCATGACAGACTGGAACGAAAGAGAGTTTGATGTTCCTTTATCGTTTTTGCCACAAGGGAAATTTATAATGAAAACATGGCAGGATGGTCCAAATGCAAACAAAAATGCAGAAGACTTTTTAGTTAGCGAACAGGAAATTGACAATATGACGAAAATAAAAATTCACCTTGCAAAAGGAGGCGGCTATGTCTGCAGGATAAGCAGATAATCGGATTTTGAAGCAAAAGTGTATATTGAAAAAAATGCTAATAAACCACTATGTCCACTAAGAAATGGCATATTTATTAAAATACTAAGTGACTTAGTGAAAATAAAATTGTGATATTAAGCACTAAGGGCACTAAGAATGGAAAGAGTTTTCAATTACCATTTTCTAAGTGTCCTAAGTGGTAAAAAATACTATCTGGATCCTAAAAAAAATGTCTTTTGAAGAGTATATCCCATTTTTGCACTAAAGTAACCAAGTGGTAATTAAAATTCTTTGGGATTCCCTTCAGGGTCAGGGCAAAACCCAAAGAATTTTAATAAATATGCAAAATTGGGATACCCCCCTTTTGAATCTAAAATTATCCAATCTGATCGACATAAAACCTGTTTTTTACTCAAAGTATATATTTATTTGTAAATAAATCTTAAATACTACATCTGTTAATTTGAATAAACTTAAGAATTACTGTTACTTCATAAATAAATAAAAAATAGTAATTATTTATAAAAATAGAGATTTAAGTTTTTATATCATTGGTATTCAATTCAATATTTATAATGATTATTTATAACAGGTCTACATTTGAAAAATTTGATATTAGTATTGGGTTTTTTATACGATTAGTTTATTTTTGTATAATCAAAGTAAAATTAATCCCGTCATGAACAACATATCTTATACCTCCGGCATATCTGATTGTCCACTTCTCGGTGAAACAATCACTCAGAATTTAAAAAAAACAGTAGAAAAATATGGCGACCGGGAAGCACTTGTTGTCCCACATCAGAATTACAGGGCCACATACAATGACTTTTGGGCTCAGATCAATTCTGTGGCAAAAAGTCTGGTTGCTTCCGGTATTAAAAAAGGTGAAAGAGTTGGTATTTGGTCTCCTAACAGGTTTGAATGGGTCCTTACCCAATTTGCTACAGCCAGGATCGGGGCAATTCTTGTAAACATAAATCCTGCATATAAGGCCTCCGGACTGGAATATGCAATTAATCAATCAGGGATAAAACTCCTGATCATGTCAAAAGGATTCAGGCAAACTGATTATACCGGGATTGTTTCCGTGGTCAGAGGTAATACTAAGGATCTTGAGAATATAATAGTACTTGAAAATGACTGGGAGGCATTTATTTCTTCCGGAAATGAGATTACAGATAAGCTTATTGATGATCTGGAATCAAAACTTAATTTTGATGACCCCATCAATATTCAATATACATCGGGAACTACGGGATTACCAAAAGGTGCCACACTTTCGCACCATAACATACTCAATAATGGCTTCCATGTTGGAGAAAGATTAAAATATACAGAGAATGACAGGGTTTGTATACCTGTTCCTTTTTATCACTGTTTCGGTATGGTACTTGGCAATCTGGCATGTACAACTCACGGAGCTTGTATGGTAATTCCGGGAGAATTCTTTGAACCGGCTCAAACCCTGAAGGTCGTTCAGGAAGAAAAATGCACTTCCCTGTATGGAGTTCCGACAATGTTTATAGCTGAGCTGGAACTACCGGGTATAGATGGGTACGATTTCAGCTCTCTGCGGACTGGCATCATGGCAGGTGCTCCATGTCCTGTGGAAACAATGAAGCTTGTGATCAGGAAAATGAATATGAAAGATGTAGCTATCTGCTATGGAATGACAGAGACTTCTCCTGTTTCGACTATGACCTTTGTTGACGATCCTTTCGATAAACGGGTTACAACTGTGGGAAAAGTTATGCCTTTCCTCGAAGTTAAGGTAATTGATCCGGTCAGTGGTTCTGTATTGCCTGCAGGAGAACAGGGTGAGCTTTGTACACGAGGCTATTCAGTTATGCTTGGATACTGGAATGATCCTCAGACTACGGCAAAAAATATAGATAAACATGGGTGGATGCACACCGGGGATCTGGCAATGATGGATGATGAAGGCTACCTTGCTATAACCGGACGAATCAAGGATCTGATTATCCGGGGAGGTGAGAACATCAGCCCAAGAGAAGTAGAAGAATTCCTGATGACGCATGAATCAATTGTTGAATCCTACGTTATTGCAGTTCCGAGCCAGAGATATGGAGAAGAAGTCTGCGCATGGATTAAACTGAAGCCGGGAGTGTCAATCTCTCCTGAAGAACTGACTGCATATTGCAAAGGCAAAATTGATACATTTAAAATTCCCCGATACTGGAAATTTGTCGAGGATTTTCCTACAACCGTTACGGGTAAGATACGCAAAGTAGAAATGCGTGAGATATCTTCGAAGGAATTAAATCTGGAGGAATTCAGGTTGCTGAAGGAGAATAAATAATAATTACCGGAACATTCTAAACACAAATATAAAAGGAAATCAGTAAAAACGAAGAAGACAAGAATTCTCAGTGATTAATCCCTTTTTTAAATACAATGGATTCGTTTTAGTCAAATCCAGGTTCCTGGAGATTAGTGAAAATTTTTTCCCTCATGGAACATTCTTTATATTGCAAGTTTCTCAGGTTTTTTAATGAAGTTGTTTAAAAATTCAGCGAAAGGACAGTGCGATCCCGATATATCGGGAGTTTGAGCAAGAGAATGCAGGAAATTTTACCGAAACCTTGTAGGTAAAATTTTCGTAACTGAAATAGTTATAACTTAATGCTTTACAATCAACAAAAGGTTTGCGAGTTTAATTTCGCACGTCCCGACGGAACTGTCGGGATTGCTACTTTTTGTCGGCACAAAAAGTAGAGAAATGTTTAAACAAATTAAAATTAAGTGTTTGCAAAATGGGGTTCAAAATTAAACAAATATATATTATTGCATTTGCTTAAATATCAATAATTTACAAGCGTCTTAAACATTTATTTTTAAACAACTTCATAACCTAAGTATCTGCATTGACTAAAGAGTTATTTTCAATGCCAATATCATCACAAGTACCACTTTTGGTCATGTAGCTTTTCGTCAAAAAAAAATAAAAAAACCAGTTTTATGATCTTTGTGATGGATAAAAATAAAGAAACCATATAGTTATCCAGACTTAGGTTAGTTTGGGCCTCCAGAGACAAAGCAAGATAGTCAGGAGATTTTGGGAAAAATCATAAAAAAAACCCGGCAATCTTTGTACCGGGTTTTCTATTATATTGGTTAAATTGGTCATTTTGAGGTCAAGACCACAGTATTTTCATTATCTTCAGGTAAAATAAATCCGGTTTCTTCATGTTGAGGTTCATTACTCTTATGCGGAGCGTGAGGATGCCACCCGGCAATACCAAGCATTACAAAAAACCCAAAAACATAAGCTACAGTAACATACCATCCATGTTTGATATATTTGAAAGTATTTTTTGCTTCAGGATACATATTCGATAAGGCAACTCCTGCTGAACTGCCGAACCAAATCATGGAACCACCAAATCCTACAGAATAGGCAAGTACACCCCAGTCATAACCTCCCTGATCCAAACATAATTTGGTCAGCGGTATATTATCAAAAACTGCGGATACAAAACCCAGGATAAAAGCAGATTGCCATGATGCCGGCGGCAGTTCCTCAACAGGCATAAGAGAGGCCGTTGTTACTAATGCCATAAGAAAGATTGTACCTTTCCATGAACTTTTTATCTCATGCCATGGAGTTTTGGTAATCAATGTGCCTATGAGTATCGCAATCCAGACCCCAAGGGCAGGAAAGTCGAGAAAGTAATTTGTCATTATGGCTCCTATCAGAATAAAAACAACAACCAGGATCTTAGTTTTATCAATTTCCGCCTTGTTTTCAGGGTCTTTCATAATCCTCTGAAATTTGTCCTGCTGTAAGGCACCAAGTACGCCAAAAATCAAAAAGGCAGCTATAGATGCTATAAAAGCCGGTAAAACCCACAGTGGACTAACACCATCAATCCACATTAATGTGGTTGTCGTATCCCCCACAACACTACCGGCTCCACCGGCATTGCTGGCTGCTACTATCGCAGCAAGAAAACCTAAGTGAACTTTGCCTTTGAAAACTACCATTGCTATCGTTCCTCCTATCATAGCAGCAGCTATATTGTCGAGAAATGAAGATAATATCATAATTAAAAGTAATAGCACCAGACCACCTTTCCAGTCGTCGGGAAGAAATTTTGGCAATACATCAGGTACCCTTGATTCTTCAAAATGTTTGGCAAGAATCCCAAATCCAAACAATAAACCCATCAGGTTTAATAAGATCCTCCATTCTCCTTCGTGACCTCCTCCTCCAAGAAAATGTTCAGTAAAGTTCATGCCAGGATCAAAAATAAGCTTGAAAATAATAACTGCGAACAGGCCGCTCAGTGCAACATACATTGTATGCTTATGGAAAATAGCAACTCCTATAAGTGTAAGTGCAAATAAAATAAACTCAACTCTTATCGGCCCAATAGTTGGAATTCCATCATGTTGTGCATTCAGGATGCCAGGTAATAAGAATACTATTACAGACATCAGCACTGTAATCAAGGTTTTTTGAAATATATTTTTCATAATCAAGAAAATTTGTAAAAATCGGCAAAGGTAACAATATAAAATGAAATTGAAAAATGAAACGTATTATGTTTTATTAATTGTAATAAAGAGTCAACATTAAAAAATAATCTCAAAAAATATGGCATACAATAGACTGACAATCAGACAAATGAAAAAATACGCAAAATAGAAAGTGCCATTCTTAAAAGTGCTATTATCCTTAACTTAAGGTGCAATATTTGAATAAATTTTTATAAGCTATTGAAATTATAATATCATTAGCGTCATTGTTGTTTTTTTCCTGGAGTAACAACATCTCCCAAGGCTAAAACATCATTTTAAGGTCAGGACCACTGTACTTTCATTATCTTCAGGTAAAATAAATCCAGTTTCTTCAGGTTGAGATTCATCGCTCTTATGAGGAGCATGAGGATTCCATCCTGCAATTCCAAGCAAAACAAAAAATCCGAAAATATATGCTAATATTACATACCAGCCATTTTTCAGATAATTAACCGTATTACGCGTCTGAGGATACATATTTGATAATGCAACCCCTGCAGATGATCCAAACCAGATCATAGAACCTCCAAATCCAACAGCATATGCAAGTATACCCCAGTCATAACCTCCCTGGTCCAGACAGAGCTTTGTAAGAGGAATATTGTCAAAAACTGCAGAGATAAAACCGAGGGCAAAGGCTGATTGCCATGATGCAGGTGGCAATTCCTCAACAGGCATGAGAGAGGCCGTTGTTACTAATGCCATAAGAAAGACAGTGCCCTTCCAGGAGCTTTTTATTTCATGCCATGGGGTTTTAGTTATTAATGCACCTATGAGTATCGCAATCCAAACTCCCAGTGCAGGAAAATCGAGGAAGTAATTCGTCAGTATAGCCCCGATAAGGATCAATGCAACAACGAAAATCTTTAACTTATCGACTCTTGCTTTTTTATTTGGGTCCTTAAGTATTTTCTGATATTTATTCTGTTGCAAAGCACCAAAAACACCAAATATTAAAAATGATGCAAACGCAGCAATATAAGCTGGCAGCACCCACACAGGACTGACACCATCTATCCACATAAGAGTAGTAGTAGTATCACCAAGAACGCTTCCGGCTCCTCCTGCATTACTAGCTGCAATAATAGATGCAAGAAAACCTAAGTGAACTTTGCCTTTATAAACTACCATTGCTATTGTACCCCCGATCATAGCAGCCGCTATATTATCAAGGAATCCCGAGAGTATAAAAATGAGAAATAATAGTACCAACCCCCCTTTCCAGTCGTCGGGAAGAAATTTTGGCAATACATCAGGTACCCTTGATTCTTCAAAATGCTTAGCAAGAATCCCAAATCCAAATAATAATCCCATCAGGTTCAGTAAGATCCTCCACTCTCCCTCATGACCACCTCCTCCAAGAAAATGATCGGCTAAATGTATATCAGGATCAAAAATCAGTTTAAAAATAACTACCATCATTAATCCGCTTAATGATACATACATAGTGTGCTTATGGAATAAAGCAACTCCGATAAGTGTAAGCGCAAATAATATAAACTCAACTCTTACAGGACCAACAGTTGGAACTCCTGAATTAGCGGCATTTAATAAAACAGGTACAAGAGCTAAGAAAACAAATAGTAGCCCTGCAATAATCAATTTCTTATTTCGAATATTCATACTTTACAAAATTTTTGCTCCAGAAATGGTAAAAATAATTAAAAATATGATAAATCAAAGTTTTTCAAGCTAAATATTGATATCGTATTCCTTGATTTTCCTGTAAAGAGTTCTTTCAGATAATCCGAGATCATCGGCAGCATTTTTTCTTTTCCCGTTATGTTTTTTTAATGCTTTTATAATAAGATTTTTTTCCATCTGAAATATATTCAGGTTTTCATCCATTATTTCTATTTCGTATTTATTGTCCGGATCAGGTTTTTCATATCCGGCACCAAACTTTTTCGGGCTTTCTATTTCAATATCATAATCATCAGGGAAGAAATCCGGATTTTTCAATCTGTTTTCACTTATCAGCCTTTCATTATCATAATCATAGTCCTTCACTTTTGAGGATGGCAGACTAAGTTCATTTATACTGACCAGGTCATAAAATAACGATTTCAGGTCACTCAGGTCCCGTTTCATATCAAAAAGAAATTTATATACAAGTTCCCGGTCTTTAATATCTTCCGGGATTTGATTTTCATACGAAACAGGCAAATTACGTTTTGCCATATCAGGGACAATTTCAAGTAGTCTTTCTATTGTGATAATTCTTTCATCTGAAAGGATAGAAAGTTTTTCAACAACATTTTTTAATTCCCTGATATTTCCGGGCCATCCGTAATTCCTGATTAATATAAGAGCATCTGAGTCAAGATCAATTGTAGGACTTTTATATTTGTCAGCAAAATCCCTGGCAAACTTCTTAAACAGCAATAAAGCATCTTCAGGTCTTTCCCTTAGAGGAGGAATATATATTGGCACTGTATTCAACCTGTAATAAAGATCTTCCCTGAATTTTTTTTCTTTTATTTTTTCTCTGAGATCAACATTCGTAGCTGCTATAACTCTTATATCGGTTGTTAGTACTTTTGATGAACCCACACGTATAAATTCGCCATTTTCAAGCACTCTCAAAAGATAAGACTGAGTATCAAGAGGCATTTCTCCGACCTCATCAAGAAAAATTGTCCCTCCGTTTACTGTTTCAAAATATCCTTTTCTGTCTCCTGTTGCTCCTGTGAATGCACCTTTTTCATGTCCGAACAGTTCTGAATTGATGGTTCCTGCTGGAATTGCAGCACAGTTGACAGCTATAAACTCATTGTGCTTTCTTGAACTCAGGCTATGAATTATTTTTGAAAAAACCTCCTTCCCTACTCCACTTTCCCCCTGGATTAATACTGTAAGGTCAGTATTTGCCACTCTTGTTGCAGAGCTTAAAGCTCTTTCCAGTTTATCAGAATTACCAACTATTCCAAATCTCCTTTTTATTGCCTGCAGATCCATTTTTATCAGTTTTCTGTTATTAATCCTTTTAAAGTTGCACTGGTAGCTTCAGTTATTTTCACAATTACATAATCACCAGGTTTAAGGTTTTCTCTGCCTGGAAAAACCACAACTTTATTCTGTGTATTCCTGCCTTTCATTTCAGACTGAGATTTTTTGGACTTACCTTCAATCAGTATTTCAAAGTTCTTTCCGATATCCTTTTTATTATGAGCTAAAGAAATTGAATTTTGAAGCTTAATTATTTCATTGAGTCTTTTCTTTTTTATTTCCATAGGAATATCATCAACCAGTTTTCTTTCTGCTATTGTACGCGGCCTTTCAGAATAATAAAACATATAAGACATACTGTAATTGGCATATTTCATAATACTGAGTGTTTCCATATGTTCTTCTTCGGTCTCTGTGCAGAAACCAGCAATAATATCTGAAGAAATAGCTACATCCGGCACTATTTGATATATTTTATCAATTCTTTCCTTGTACCATTCCCTCGTATATGTCCTGTTCATGAGTTCAAGTATTCTGCTGTTGCCTGACTGAACAGGCAGATGAATATATTTACAGATATTATGATATTTAGCCATCATCAGCAGCACCTCATCTGTCATGTCTTTTGGGTGTGAGGTTGCAAACCTGACCCTTAGCAACTGATTTACTCCCGCAACAAGTTCCAGCAATCTTGCAAAACTTATAAATTCCCCGGTTTCAGGGTTTTTCCAGTTGTAGCTGTCAACATTTTGTCCTAATAAGGTTACTTCGCGATAACCTTTACTAAACAGATCATCTGCTTCTGCCACTATGGAAAATGCATTTCTGCTTCTCTCTCTTCCCCTGGTATAAGGAACCACACAAAAAGAACACATATTGTTGCAACCCCGGGTAATTGTTATAAAAGCGGAAACACCATTTTCATCAAGACGTACAGGCTGAATATCGTCATAAGTCTCTTCCTTTGACAATAATACATTTATACCTTTATTTCCGTGCTTTGACCATTCCACCAGTTCAGGGAGACTTCTGTATGCATCCGGTCCAACGACAATGTCAACTATTTTATTCTGAAGAAATTCTTCCTTCAGTCTTTCAGCCATGCAACCCAGAACACCAATCTTAAGATCTTTATTCTCCTTTTTAAGTTTTTTAAATTCCGTAAGCCTTTTCAGTACTGTTTGCTCAGCTTTGTCGCGTATTGAACAGGTATTAATAAAAACAAGATCAGCTTCTTCTATATTCCTTGTTGTTCCGTAACCTTCATTCTTCATAATAGACGCTACTATTTCTGAATCACTGAAATTCATCTGACATCCATAGCTTTCAATGTAAATTTTCTTATGTCCGTTCATTTTTTGTGGATCATAAAAAACCTCACCTTGCCTGGTTTCATCTATATCTTTGTTATTCAGTCTATTATCATCAAACATTTTTCATTTTATTTTCATCAGGCTGCAAATATAACGTATTTTGAATGTTGTTATGACATTTTGACAGGGAAATGGAATAAATTTCACATTCTTACCATACAATCAATCTGTGATCATAAAAAAAATGCAAATTATAAATAAATATCATGGTATATATTGTAATACTTTTTCAATAAATAGTACCACATAATTTCTCACTTAGCGGGTTGTATCAGAATGCGTATGATGTTCTTTAAAAGTATATCACTCAAAAGGTATTGAACATGAGCAGCAAAAGTAATTTCAGTTTAATTCCAGGGAAAAAAGTGTATATTTGGAAAAAATTTGTTTATGTATAAATCAATCCTGATCAGTATAGTAATATTTTCAATATTTGCAATATCTGTTTTTTATAGTTTCTATAGCCTGACCCCTCACACAATTAGTGACAATGATACCTCTCCGCATAAGTTCTCCACAAGCAGGGCTATGAAACACATCAAATTTATTGCTGATGAACATCACTTTGTAGGTACAGCTCATCATAAGAAAGTAAGGGAATATCTGGTCAGTGAACTACAAAAACTGGGCCTTAATACAGAAATTCAGTCCAGATTTTCCATAAATGAGAAATGGGGAGGAGCAACTATGAATCACAATATCCTGGCAAGAATAAAAGGAACTGGTAACGGAAAAGCTGTCATGTTACTCTCTCATTACGATTCGGCACCTTTTGCTTCAAAAGGTGCAAGTGATGATGCAGTCGGAGTAGCAACTATACTTGAAGGATTGAGAGCTTTTATAAAATCAGGTGTAAAACATCAAAACGATATAATCATATTGTTTTCTGATGGAGAAGAGATAGGCCTCAATGGTGCAAAAGCATTTGTTGAAAACCATCCCTGGGCAAGGGATATTGGAGTTGTGATCAATTTCGAAGCAAGAGGAAGTGGCGGTCCTTCATTCACATTGCTTGAAACAAATGGAGGCAACGAAATGATGGTAAAATCTTTTGCAAAAGCTTCATGCCCCTATCCAGTTGCAAATTCATTTCTTTACAGTGTTTATAAAATGCTACCCAATGATACAGATCTTACCATGTTCAGGGAAATTGGCAATATTGAAGGCTACAATTTCGCTTTTATCGATGACTTTTATGATTATCATACTTCTTATGATAATTATGAAAATATCGATATAAACACGGTGGAACATCAGGGATCATACCTGATGGCTATGATTGGCTATTTTAAAAACTATGATACCGCAATGATCAAATCCAAAAAAGATTATGTATATTTTACTTTCCCATTTCTTAAAATCATATATTATCCTTTCAGTTTTGCAGTTCCTTTATATCTTTTTTTTGTGGTATGCTTCATTTCACTTATTATAGCAGGAATCTACCTGAAAAAAATAAAAGTAAAAAAAATATCAATTGGATTACTTTTTTCAACTGGTTTAATTTTGGGAGCTGTATTATTTTCTCATCTATTATGGAAACTTATCACTTTTATTCATCCCTCATATTCAGATATACTTCATGGATTCCCATATAACGGGCATGATTATATTGCTGCATTTGCTTTTATTGCCTGTGGTCTGACATCGATAGTATCATTTAAAGTATTACGCAACAATTCTGCAGCTGAGATAATAATTCCCGTTGCTTTCTTATGGTTATTAATATCAGGTTTTTTAACTTTCAGGCTGACAGGAGCATCTTTCTTTATTATTCCTGCAGCAATTTTAACATTGATCCTTGCAATTGATTTTTTTGTAAATTTAGAAACAGAGACAAAATTATTGATTTATGCTGTTTTACTTATTCCATTTATAATAATTTTAAGCCCATTTATTCAAATGTTTCCAGTTGGATTAAAAATGAATTTTATTCCATTGAGTGTTTTTCTGACTGTTATGATTGTTTTGACGTTGCTGCCTGTTTTGCACAAAATAAGATTTAATAAAATGATTAATTATGCCATATTATTTTTTGGAGTTTTATTTTTTGTGCGGGCAGAATTCAGATCAGGATTTAATGAGGAGCGACCGAGACACGAAAGTATTAATTATGTTTTATATACTGATGAAAAAAAAGCATTCTGGGAAACTAACAATACTGTAATGGAGCCTTGGATACAAAGTATAATGGGTAAGAATATTAAAGCGGGCAGCTTCATGGAAAATTATTTATCTAATAAATATAATGACCAGGTCAAATTCCATGCACCTGCAAAATTAATTGATCTGAAACAACCTGTTATTAAATTGCTCAAGGATTCAATTACCGGAAATGAAAGACACATCAAATTCAGGATTGAACCACAAAGGAATTCCTGTTATTTGGAACTTCTAAATAAGAAAGGGATAATTTTTAAAAATTTTGAACTAAATGGAATCAGGTTCAGAAAAGAATACCTCGATTTTTCAAAACGAACCAGTATAATTTCCTACTATTTGACTGAAAAAGGTGAAACACCCGAAGTGAGTTTTATGATAGATAAAAATTCGAAACCACAATTATTACTTTATGAAGCCTCGTATGATCTGGCAGGCAACAAAGACCTGAATATAGCTAAAAGACCTGATAATAGTATCTCTATGCCGTTTGTTCTCAGTGATTTGATCATTACCGTCAATAATTTGAAGTTTTAAAAAATTTCGTATTTATCGGTTATTATCAGTATTTTCGGAATATTTTGCCGCAAATTTTTATTTAAAATCTGTCCAATTTTTGATATTCGGCACAATCTTTGCTATTTTATTAATTCAAAATGAACTTTTTACAAGTCTTAATTGTAGATGTAAATGTGTAAAGTGAATAGTTATCATTTTAATCTCATGGTCAGAAGTGTATATTGCATTTGCTGTTTACAAAAGGCTTGTTTTCAAATTAATTCTTATAAAAATAAATAATAAATGAGGCAACTTAAAATCACTAAATCTATTACTAACAGAGAGAGCCAGTCATTGGAAAAATACCTGCAGGAAATAGGCAAGGTTGATCTGCTCACTCCTGAAGAAGAAGTAGATTTAGCAAAGAAAATTAAGGACGGGGACAAAGAAGCACTTGAAAAACTAACTCAATCGAATCTAAGATTTGTTGTTTCGGTTGCAAAACAATATCAAAATCAGGGTTTATCATTGAGCGACCTTATAAATGAAGGCAATCTTGGTCTTATTAAAGCAGCTCAAAGGTTTGATGAAACCCGTGGGTTCAAATTCATTTCATATGCAGTATGGTGGATTAGGCAATCTATACTCCAGGCTCTGGCAGAGCAATCCAGAATTGTTAGGCTACCTTTAAATAAAGTAGGAAGTTTAAATAAGATCAACAGGGCTTTTGCAGCTCTTGAACAGGAATTTGAAAGAGAACCTACTTCTGAAGAGATCGCTAAACTTCTTGAATTGCCGGTTGAAGAGATTGAAACAACTCTCGGTGTGGCATCAAGGCATGTTTCTATGGATGCTCCCTTCGTAGATGGGGAAGATAATTCACTTCTCGATATACTCGAAAATCCAAATGCCCTTGAAGCTGATTCGCATCTCGAATATGGCGAATCACTCCAAAGAGAAATAGACAGGTCATTGAGTACTCTTACTTCAAGGCAAAAGGATGTATTAAAGCTTTATTTCGGTATCGGTATTGAACATCCCGTAAGCCTTGAGGATATCGGGGATATGCTTGGCCTTACAAGAGAAAGAGTACGTCAGATCAAAGATAAGGCCATTGGAAAACTAAGGGAAAACTCCAGAAGTAAGCTTTTAAAACATTACCTTGGTGCATAACTGATTCTGAATACTTGATTTAGTGGGATCAAAAACAGAAAAAGGCAAAGCTGCAGAGAAAGCTGCCAGTGATTACCTTATATCAAAAAACTATAGTATTCTCGAAAGGAACTGGAGATTCAAAAAAGCTGAAATAGATATAATTGCCAGGGACAATGATTCTGATATCCTTGTATTTATTGAAGTAAAATCGAGATCTTATACTTATTTCGGAGAACCCGGATCAGGTGTTACAGAGAAAAAACAAAAACTGGTTTCTGATGCTGCCGCTGCATATATGGAACAGATTTCATATAACTGGGCAGTCCGTTTTGATATTATTGGCATTGAATTTGACAGTTATGGCATCACAGCAATCAGACATTTCATAGATGCATTCCTGATGTAAGTACTTGAGTTTGAAAAAACCATCAGCAAACTGACATCATACAGCTATATAAAATTAACCCGAAATCGAATATTTTCCAAAAATTAATGTCAGTTAAATATTTTTCATATTTTTCTTATAATACTTGCAATAATCAAAAAAACATTATTATCTTTGCGCTCCCGATTAATTGAAGGGTAATTAAAGGCAATTAACAGATTAAAATAAATCAAAATGAAAAAGGGAATTCATCCTGAAAATTACAGAATGGTTGTATTTAAAGATTTCTCAATCGACTATTCTTTTCTGACAAGTTCTTGTGCACCATCAAAAGAAAAAATTGTTTGGGAAGATGGAAAAGAATATCCATTGGTTAAGCTGGAGATATCATCCATGTCGCATCCATTCTTTACAGGTAAAGTTAAATTTGTTGACTCGGCAGGTAGAATTGATAAATTCAACAAAAAATTTGCAAAATTTGGCAAGAAATAATTTGGATCATTAAGTTTTAAAAAGCCTTGTTGTTGTTCAGCAAGGCTTTTTTATTTAATAATAATTCGACATTGAATTTAATTAATAAATCTTCATAATCTATTTCGAGGCAATTGCATATTAATAATTTGTATTTTCCCTTATAAAAACTAAAGAACAACCTCGAAGAGATGAAAACAAATACCCCCCGTATTTTACTCCTTAAAATTCAATTTATTTAAAAGATTCCTGCAATTTTTCAGGGTATGCTTATTTACCCCTGAAGTGGACTGCTATCCTGTAACCAACCCAAGCCATTGGAAAATATGCAAATATCAGATCAATAAAAGAAAACCACAGTGGACCTCCATACATCACAATAGTTGATATGCCACCTAGCAGAAATAGTGCCCCGATAATTAATGAAACAAGAAATTTTTTGTTAGGTGATATCACTGCTGCAACAAACGCACCGGTGAGGGTACCAAGTGCATGTGCTATAAAAGGCATAACAAAGTGTTTTGTTTCAAGGAGCTTTATACTTTCAGCAAAATTCTTTATATCAAAACCTTCGGGCAGGGGAATGAAATAGCCCTGGACCTGGATTATTCCCATATTTACAAGACTTCCAATGACTGCACCTGCTATTATAGCGAGAATGTTTAATACTATGTTTTTCATTTTTTAAAAATATTTGTTAAATAATTAATACCACTTCGTTTATATTTTGAGTTTTAATAGTAATCCATATTATTCAATTTAAAAACATCAATTTTTCAACCAAATCCTGCAATACAATTTAAAACGGCAAACTTAAAAAATAATACCTTTTATTTATAATTATTAATGAAAAACTTTTTTGATCGAGGACTTAGATCAGGGTAAAAATACGGCTATCACTACTTGAAAAAGTATATATTAAAATAATACCAGAAAACTTATTTGGAACAAGGCATTAAGAAATTTTTTGAAAAATCAGATCATTCATCATCAAAATCAAGATATGGTTCAATCTTCAGAATAAAATCATCATTCAGGCTTTTTATTTTTCTGAGGTCATCAATGTTTCGGAAATTTCCATGTTGCTTACGATAATTTACTATCTGGTAAGCTTCCCTTCTGGCAATATAGGGAAAGGAATACAGGATATAGGCATCTGCAAGATTGATCTTAATCTTTTTCAACATCCTTGAATCAACAAAAACCTGATCTTTGATTGATTGAAATGTTTCAGGAGGAAGGCCATAAACTTCCAGTAACTGCTCTGTTTTTACAAAGCCACCTAGTTTGTCCCTGTATTTAATAATTCTTGCAGACAGTTTTTCACCAATCCCGTTCAATTCTAAAAGTTCCAGATCTGTAGATGTATTTAACTCTATCAGAATTTTCTTTTTTACTGTTTCATTGCTTTTACTTATATGTTTGGCTATTTCGAATGAATCCCTTGTTATACTCTTTTTGGCAGCCGGATCAATCACAACATAATTGAGCAGCAAATGATATACATTGGGAGTAATACCAAATATTTTCCCTATATCTTCCTTCCTGTAAAATCTTCCACCTTTTTGAAGATATTTTTGCCAGTTGTTAGCTGCTTTTTTGCTAACCCCCATTTTCATTAGTTGCTCTGCAGTGACCGAGTTTGGATCAAATAAGGCCACCTCAATCTCTTTTCCCTGTTCTTCGTGGTATTTGCTCCTTGAGTAAGAGTTTAATTCATATTCATGATTACGGTATTTATTATTTTGACTATTGATTCTCAACTTACTCAGCTCTATAAACTTATGTTCAACCTGGTTTAAACCTTCTACTTTCGCTGAAGAGAAATTCCATGTTTTCATCCATGAGATCATTATAAAAACCAGTAATATAATAATCAGTAAAATGACTCCTTTTCTTTCTTTATCATTAAACATAAACTCCGCCTATTAATGTGTAATTTAAATTTTATAAATAAATGCACCCTGTGAATTAATATCCCACACCGGAATGCCTGAATCTTCGAACATTTTTTTCACATAACTTCTGTTTTTAAATCTTGTTTTATTGGTAATGACCACTCTTCTGATTTTATAGTGTTCAAGTACTGCCATAAGATCGAAAGAATTTACATCTCCTACAATAAGAAGGTCAATTCCTTTTTCATTTTCAGGCAATTTATCATCAGCAGCATTTATTATGGCAATAATTTTACTCTTAAAAAACAGTAAGTTCTCGTTCATTTTGAAAACACCATTATTACCATTAAGGCTTATAGCGTCATCTGCAGCATTAAAAAGCCTGTTATTTCGGCATGTGTAAATTATTTGCTGTTCCGGAAGTGCAAATTCAGCATAATGGTAACATTTTCCCTGTATAAAAAAATCAAATACGATATTTTTCCTGCTGTAATAAAAAATCACTTCATTTTTTGTTCTCATTTCCCTGATACGGATAAATTGGCTTCCAAATATGACAGGCAAAATTGCTAATGCAAGGAAATAGTAAACTTTTCTTCCAAAATAAAAAAACAACGAAACAAATAAGATCAGAATATAAATTAATATCAGGTCAAACCGGTTTATGAATAAATAATCACCAATGTTGAAAGATACGGTATCAAGTAAATGTATAAGATAAATACAAATATCAAAAGTCAGGTTCAATAAATTACCGGTTAACATCGCAATTTCAACTGACACCATATTGACAAGCACACCCAGAAATCCAAGCAACATAGCAGCAAATGACATGGGAGTAGCGATTAATGACCCTAATATAAACATTGAAGGACCGTTGTGGAAATAATACAAAAGCAATGGATATAAAAATACCTGCGATGATAAAGAGAGGCTTGTCATTTCCCATAAATACTTTGTAATAATATTATTCTCTGTATTGATCAACTTAAAGATAGGCTGATAGAATAAAAGAAGGCCGAACATTGAAGAATACGAAAAAAGGAAACTCAACTGAAACAGTTGAAATGGATTAAATAACAACAATATTATAGCAGAACCAAAAAGAATATTAAGGGAATTGATGTATTTCTTCAGATTCATACCGACTAATAACAGGCTGATCATGAATGCAGCCCGCATTACTGCCGGTTCATTTCCTGCCAGAAATGAATAAGCCCATATGCCGGAAAGCTGCAGACTGACTTTCAGAATCTTGTACCACCACCTGTTATTTCCTATAAATGAAAACATCCAGTTTAAAATCAATGCAACGATTCCAACATGCATCCCTGAAACTGATAAAACATGGGTTAATCCGGTACTTGAAAATGAAGTCAGAATTTCCCTGCTAAGGTCCTGTCTGTCACCTAGAATAATAGAAATTGCAAGATCGGCATTGCTTCTACTTTTAATTATCTTCCTAAGTTCCGATTGAATGTTTCTATTAAATTTTTCAAAAAGTCTTGATAATGAAAATTTGTCATTTCTGATAAGTTTAAATCCGTCTTTACGTGCGAAACACTGATAATGAATATTAAAATAATGGAAATAAGAAGAAGGATCGAATGAATGTGGGTTGTTTCCAGCTGGAATTTTCACAATATCCGGATTGCAAATGATCAAATCTCCTTTTTGGCATGATTTTAATTCTGATAAAGAATCAGCGAATATAAGCAGGTTTCCGGTAACTGGCACTTTGGAATTACCTGTTATACAATAATTTAGCTTAGATTTAATCCTGATACCTGCTGAAGTTTTAACTTTTGAAACTACCTTTACCTCAAGAAAATCCCTTGATGATGAATAAATATTCACAAAATGATTTGTTTTATTTCTTTCATCAAAACTATTGTGAATAAATGATCCTGCCAGAAAAAGGCAAACTGCGGAAATCACAGAAAATATAAAACCATGTCTGGCTTTTTGAAATAAAATCAATAGTAATATTAGAAGAACAATAATACCAGGCATAAGGTCCGGAGAAAATGAAATATAATCATTAGTCATTTCTGCAACAGCAATACCACCTGCAAAAAACAAGAATATTTTAAATAATGGTATATTATCAAAAATAAACATTTAATATCAATGTATTTACAACATTTACTATTTAAAACATGAAGATAATGAATATTAAATATTAGCAACAAATATTCTCATATTATATAAGACGTAAATGGTAAGAAAAAGTACAATCAGAAGCTATAATTCATGAAAACATCCATGATAAATCTTTCGCAAAAACTCGGAAGAAAAAATATTTTAGCCCACGATTTAATCATGGGCAATGATGAAATCTATCATATTTTCAATGGATTATCCATATTTTCAAATATTGACATTGGTTTATTGTTTTTTGAAATCGCTACAACGATTCAGATTAATTTATATATCAATTGCCCTTGGCTAAGGATGAATTCAAATATGCACAATGTATTTATCCATTTTATTTTACTCATTTTTTATTCACAGGAGTTCGTTATATAAATCAAGCAGCAATTTTACCAATTTAAAAATAATTGAAAGATTTTTCAATAAATTTAACTTTCTATTTTTCAAGCCTGTTAAAATCCAATTAAATTGAGTATTTTAACAAATAATCTTTTTATTTCCAAACAAATCTGTATCTTTGCAGCTTTTTGCAGAAAATCTATTTACGACTTAAATAAACAAACAATAAATGGCGTTTTTTAATTTTTTTACCCAGGAGTTGGCTATTGACCTGGGCACAGCTAACACCCTGATAATCCAGGACAACAAAGTGGTAGTCGAAGAACCATCAATTGTAGCTATCGATCTTAAGAAAAACGAAGTGGTAGCTGTGGGGAATAAAGCTATGCAGATGCATGAAAAAACTCACAAGAACCTTAAAACTGTCCGACCACTTAAAGATGGAGTTATCGCTGATTTTCAGGCTGCTGAAGCTATGATTGAAGGATTGATAAATATGATCAGTGACAAAAAGCGATTTTTCACCCATTTGAAAATTGTTATCTGTATTCCAAGTGGCATTACTGAAGTCGAAAAAAGAGCTGTATTCGATTCTGCAGACCATGTCGACGCCAAAGAAACATATTTGATTTACGAACCAATGGCGGCAGCCCTGGGTATAGGATTGGATGTTGAAGCACCAGAAGGTAATATGGTAATCGACATTGGAGGCGGAACTACTGAAATTGCCATTATTGCACTTTCAGGTATAGTCGTAGATCAGTCTATCAGAACTGCCGGTGATGAGTTTACTATGGATATCATTGATTATATGAAAAAGGAGTTCAATCTTCTTGTTGGTGAAAGAACAGCTGAAGAGGCAAAAATTCGGGTGGGTTCAGCAATCGAAGATCTGGACAATCCCCCTGATCCCATCACTATAAATGGACGTGACCTCGTGACCGGGATTCCAAAACAGATCACAATTACCCATAGAGACATTTCAAGGGCACTGGATAATTCTATAAGAAAAGTCGAAGAATCAGTAATAAAAGTACTTGAAGACACACCACCTGAATTGTCATCTGATATTTACAGGCGTGGCATTTACCTTACAGGGGGTGGTGCTTTATTGAGGGGTCTTGATAAAAGGTTATCAAGGATAACCAAACTTAATGTTCAGGTTGCTGAAGATCCGCTAAGAGCTGTGGTCAGAGGCACCGGACTGGCATTGAAAAATTCTTCAAAGTACTCATTTTTAATGGACAGGAAGAATATTTAAATCTCATTTTTTTATGAGGAATATTCTTATCTTTTTAACCAAATACAGCCCTCTTTTTGTATTTATTGTACTTGAACTGATCGCACTCAACCTGATCATCAATTACAACAACAGACAAAAAGAGATTTTTTTATATTCCTCAAATTTGGTTTCTGCCTTTATGCTCAAAGAGTACAATAAGTACCTCGATTATTTTAAACTGGCAGATATAAACAAAAGACTGAAAGATGAAAATGCTCTTCTGTTTGAAAATTATTATAATCAAAAATACAGAGAAATTCCACGTTATGAAAACAGTGACAGCATTGTTCAGATTTATTCGGTGATTCCGGCTGGTGTTTGCAATAAAAGTATTGATAAAAGAAATAACAGAATAACTATCGACAGGGGTAGCAGTGCTGGCATTCAAAAAGGTATGGGAGTTATCGATGCGAAAGGAATTATAGGGGTAGTAAATATGGTAAATGAAAATTTTTCATCAATTATTCCTTTAAATAATACTGTATCACGAACCAGTGTTGCAGTAAAAAACAAGGAATATTTTGGAATTTTAAAATGGGAACCATATGATTATCGTTACTGCACCCTGACAACAATACCAAAACATGCCAATATCAAGGTCGGTGACAGTATAATTACAAGCGGATTTTCAACGATTTACCCAAAAGGTATATATTTAGGGAAAATAGAGAAAATTGGACAGGAGCAGGGTACCACTTACCTGAATATCAGGGTAAGACTGGTCAATGACTTAGCTCTAACAAGAGATGTATATATAATCGATAATAAAGAAAAAATAGAAAGACAAAAAATAGAAAGTCAGTAAAAATTTTATGTCAGTTGAAATCATTAAAATATTAAGAAGGTTTTTGATAATAACAGTTATTCAGATATTTATCCTGAAATATATAAATATTGGTTGGGAAGGTGAAGTATATATCAAGATTTTTCTTTATCCACTATTTGTAATGTTAATTCCGGTTAGTATTCCCAGGATCCTTGTAATTCTGATTGCTTTCGGATTTGGTCTTTTGCTGGATATGTTCTATGATGCACCGGGACTTCACACTTTTGCTTTCGTATTTATAGCATGGATCAGAAAGACAATATTAAAATTCCTTGAACCAATTGACGGGTATAAGACAGATTCGTCCCTCACCATGTACAATTTTGGATTTACCTGGTTTTTAACTTATTCTTCAATACTGACTTTTATCAATGTTTTTCTATACTTCATGATGGAAGCATTTGCTTTTCAGTTTTTACCGGAAATAATAATTAAAACAACACTTAGTTTTATTTTATCAGAAATTGTTATAATTTTGTATATGATAATACTTAATCCAAAATAAATTGTTCCGTAGATTTGATAAATATCGAGTAATACAGATCATCATTTCTTCATTTGCAGTTATCCTGTTAATGAAAGCAGCTCAATTACAACTTTTTGACTCATCATACAGGATCAAAGAAAAAAGTATTACACTTCAGAGAAACTGGCAAATACCCGGGAGGGGCCTGATCTATGACAGATATGGCAGGCTGCTTGTAAAAAACGATCCCTTGTATCAGTTGAAAGTAATTTATGATGAACTTGACCCTGAAATGGATACTTCGCTGCTATGCAGACTTCTTAATATTTCAAAATCCGATTTTAAAAAACGTCTTGATATAGATTGGTCTGATTACCGGTACAGTAAAAATACTCCTTTTATATTCTTATCAAAAATAGATCCGGAATTATTTGCAAGGTTTAGCGAACATCAATTTCAGTTTCCGGGATTTTATCCTGAAATAAAAAACATAAGAAGTTATCTATTTCCAAATGCAGCACACATTCTAGGATATATGGGTGAGGCAAATGAGAAGAAAATTGAAGAATCCGGAGGCGAATATCTGCTGGGGGACATGCTTGGAATCACAGGAATTGAACAGTCTCATGAAACCGATCTAAAGGGAATAAAAGGTGTCAAATTTGAACTTAAAGATAATACCGGCAGAGTCCTTGAACCATACAAAAACGGCACGCTTGATACACCTTCAGTTGCAGGATACGATCTTTACAGTTCTATTGACATTGTTCTTCAATCTTATGGTGAGATGCTGATGCAAAACAAACGGGGGGCTATAGTTGCCATAGAACCATCAACAGGTCAGATCCTTGCTATGGTCAGCAGTCCCGGATATGATCCCGGAGATTTGTCCGTAAAATCGAACAGAAGCGGAGTTTTTAAAAAACTACTATATGATTCAATCAACAAACCTCTCTTAAACAGGGCAGTGAGCTCAAAATACCCTCCAGGGTCAATTTTCAAACCTATTCTTGGGTTAATAGCTATGCAGATGGGTGTATCTGAACCAGACAGGTATATTGCATGCAATGGGTATTATACCTACAAAACTAAATACAACCTTTTCAGGTACAAGTGCCATCACCATGCAGCACCTCACAATATTTCCATTGCATTACAACATTCATGCAATTCATATTTTTTCCAGCTTGCACGTGATGGAATTGAAAAATTTGGATATTCCAAACCAGGCCTGGGGCTTGATACTATCGTCTCATACCTTAATCAGTTCGGATTAGGAAAAAAATTAGGTGTGGACCTCAGTCATGAATCAAAAGGCTTTCTACCAAGTGCATCGTATTATGATAAGATTTATAAGAAACAAAGGGCAAAATGGCGAAGCACCTACATCATGTCAATTGGTATTGGTCAGGGTGAACTTGAATTTTCCACACTGCAAATCGCAAATCTTGCAGCCATTCTGGGAAATCGCGGTTTTTATTATACTCCTCATCTTGTAAGAGCCTTTAGCAACAAACATCAAATCGATAAAAAATTCAGAACCAGAAACAAGGTTAAGATTGATAAAAAATATTTCAATTCTGTTATTGACGGAATGGAACTTGCAGTAATGGATGGAACTGCACTTCATACATATGTACCTGGCTTGTCAATTTGCGGTAAGACCGGAACCAGTGAAAATTTTGCGTATATTAAAGGGAAAAGAGTCCAACTTGAGGACAATTCAGTATTTATGGGCTTTGCTCCTAAATATAATCCCAAAATTGCAATTGCTGTTTATGTGGAAAATGCCGGTTTTGGAGGAGATGTGGCTGCTCCTCTTGGTAGTCTGATGATTGAAAAATATCTCAACGGTGAAATTGTTTTCTATCGTAAATGGCTTGAAAATAAACTGAAGTCAATGGATCTAATTTCAAAATCACCTGTAATTCCGGGCAAAAAAGAGAAAGAGAATAAATCTGATTCCCTGATGATAAAAACAGATACCACTTCCTTATGATAATTTCCTGTATAGTAGCCATAGGTAAAAATAATGTTATCGGACTGAATAATAAGATGCCTTGGCATATACCTGAAGATCTGAAGCATTTTAAAAAAACCACAACAGGACATTGTGTCATTCTTGGCAGAAAGAATTTTGATTCTATAGGCCGACCACTACCACAAAGAACCAATATAATTATTACAAGGAATAAAAGTTTTTTTCATTCTGGTTGTAAAACTGCAGAATCAATAGAAAAAGCTCTTTCAATAGCTCTTGAATCTGGTGAAAATGAAGCATTCATAATAGGAGGTGCAGAGATTTATAAACAGACCATAGAGTATTGGAATAAATTATATTTAACAGAAATTGATGCTTTCTTCGAAGGAGACACTTTTTTCCCTGAATTAGACTTATCTCAATGGATCATGGAAAAAGAAAAAACAGTACTTAAATCTGATTCCAATCCTTATAATCTGACTTTCAGAATATATAGAAGAAAAAGAAATGATTAATGAGGATTTTTTATATTACCTGTGGAAATTCAGGAAATTCAACTATGAAAATCTGAAAACATGCGATGGCGAGGCAATTGAAGTACAAGAAACAGGTGAGCAAAACACAGATTCTGGTCCTGATTTCCTTAATGCAAAGGTAAAAATTGGCAATACAGTCTGGTACGGAAATATTGAAATGCACATTTATTCTTCAGACTGGGAAAAACATAGACATGATCAGGATCCGGCATATAATAGTGTTATACTTCATGTAGTTTATGAGCATGATCAGATATGTAAAACTCAGTCGGGTATAACTTTGCCCTGTCTTGAATTAAAATCAAGGATCAGCAAGATTGATTTAAGAAACTATAAATTACTTCGATTTAATAAAAACTGGATCCCATGTGAAAAACTATTCCCGGACATTTCTGGTATCAGCAAAATAAGTGCAATGGAAAAATCTCTGTCTGACAGATTGCTTCGGAAGTCTTTCAGATTAAAAGAAATCCTTGAAAAAAACAAATATGACTGGGAAGAATCATTTTTTGTTTACATGTCAAGGTATTTTGGCATGAAATTAAATTCTGATGCATTTGAAATGCTCGCAATGTCATGTACACTTAAAACTATTCTGAGAGAAAAGGATAATTTAAAAAGGATTGAAGCATTGCTTTTTGGCCAGGCAGGTTTTTTAAATGAAATTTTTGTTGACGATTATCCACAGGAACTTAAAACTGAATACAACCATCTCAAAATCAAATACGATCTAATACAAGTTCCTGTTTCAATTTGGAAATTTTCAAGATTACGTCCTTCAAATTTTCCTGCTGTCAGGATCGCCCTTCTGGCAAAGTTATTGTTTCAAAACAACAATATATTTGAAAAAGTGATTTCGGGCAACAAACTTGAAGACTTTAAAAAATTGTTCCTCACAACAGGTTCCGAGTATTGGGAAGACCATTATAATTTTGATGCTCTTTCAGAAAAAAAAATTAAAAAAGCAGGAAAAACATCTGTTGATGTTTTAATAATAAACACTGTGGTTCCAGCAATTTTTCTTTATGGCCATCTCAATGATTCAGAAAAACATAAAGAAACTGCATTGAATATTTTGAATGAATTGCCAGCTGAAACAAATTCAATAATTACAAAATGGAAAACCCTGGGTTTGGATGTTAATACTGCATATGACAGTCAGGCATTGATCGAACTAAAACTAAATAATTGTAATGTCCATAAATGCCTCCATTGTCCGATAGGATTCGAAATTATGAAATCAAATTAAACAAGAAACAATGTTCAGAAACTGGATACTTAAAATATTGCTGTTCCCATTTTCACTTATATACGGCTTTTTCTCTGTTCTGTATTCAAAGCTTTATGATTACAATTTCCTTAATTCTATTAAGTTTTCACTACCGGTGATCAATATCGGAAATCTGAGCGTGGGTGGCACAGGAAAAACTCCGCACACTGAATACCTTATCAATCTTTTAAGCCCCTTTATAAAAGTTGCTGTTCTCAGCAGGGGATATAAAAGAGTTACCCGTGGATTTCATGAAGTAAACTTTCATTCAACAACCAAAAAAGTTGGAGATGAACCATTGCTATTCAAAAAAAAATATCCTGATATCGGTGTATTTGTATCAGAATCAAGGGTAGAAGGAATCTCGCAAATGCTTATGATAAATCCCGGCATTCAAACAATTCTCCTTGACGATGCTTTTCAACACAGGGAAATTGATCCTGGTTTCAATATATTGCTTACAGAATATGATTATCCTTTCTTTAATGATTTTTTTCTTCCTTCAGGCAGGTTAAGAGAATGGAGATCTGCTTATAAAAGAGCTGATATTATTATTTTCACTAAATGTCCGGAAGGACTTGTTGAAAGTGAGAAAGATCAATTACTAATCAAATTGCAGCCACAACGGCATCAAAAGGTTTTTTTTAGTTATTATAATTATTTCTCTCCTTATTTTATGTATAATACCGGGATAAAGACCCGGTTAAAGCCCGATCATAAAGTATTACTCATTAGTGCACTGGCATCTACTTCTTATTTGGTATCATTCCTTGAATCAACAGGATGTGATTATTATTCCGTTGAATTTACTGATCATCATGAATTTTCCTTTGATGAAATGGAAAACATAAAAAAAACATTTTATGAATTAAAAGGTGAGGATAAAATAATCCTTACAACAGAAAAGGATGCCATGAGATTAAATGAATTTAAAGACTTTATTTTGTCAAATGATCTACCTGTATTTATCCTTCCTGTTTCAGTAAATTTTCTGTTCAATACCAAAAATGAATTCGATGCTGAAATAAAAAAATTCCTTCTTGATTTTAAAGTCTGACCAATTTAACCAATTCCCTAAATATTTTAAATTAAGAAAATTGTTAAAATCAAATCAAGAAGTCAGGAATATATATTTATTTATCTTTGTATTTTAAAATGTTATATACAATGCGCATTAAGTCCCTAATAGTTTTAGTGATTTTATTGGTTTCAATCTACCAAACATTCACACAGATCCCAGTCAACACTTCAGATGATATGATCCGGCATAGTCTTGACCGACTTGAAATCAAATACAATACCCAACTTCATGATATTAATTTATCTTCACCTACGGTAAATGAAGTTTCTGATTTGATAAGATTTGTCCTTGATTCTGCTAGAGTTTTAAACTTAAAGGAAATTGCAAACCTAAGATACATTCTGGATGAGTACCATGACTGGAATTTAGAAACAGGATATGACATTAAAAACAATGAAAATGACAAAGAACCTAAAGGCATTTTAGGTGTTTTTTACAAACATCCATCAAATTTCTATGCAAAACATGCAAAGAATTTTTTTATCCAGCTTGATCCTGTAATTTACATCACTGCAGGAAAAGATTTAAAAAGTAACAGACTTGATTTTCAGAATTCAAGGGGTTTTTCTGTTTCAGGTCTGATTGATAAAAAGATATTTTTTCAATCGAGTTTGCTTGAAACCCAGCGCAGCTATCTGTCACATATAGAAAGCAGGATAACAAGAGATCAGGCAATTCCGGGCCAGGGCCTCTATAAAACTTATTCGAGCAGTGTCCTGAATGGGGTCAATGGTTATGATTTTATGAATGCTCAGGCCAAAATCGGTTTTAATATCACGAAAAGTATTACAGCACAGCTTGGCCATGGAAAATTCAATATCGGCAATGGTATCCGCTCACTTTTTCTTAGTGATTATGCCCATAACTATTACTTTCTTAGATTCAACACTAAAATATGGAGATTCAATTACCAGAATATCTTCGCTGAACTCTCTGCCATGAGCCACAGAAATTTGGGTGGAGATAAGATAATACCCAAAAAGTATATGGCAAGTCATCATTTAAGTTTCAAACCAACTCATAACCTCGAATTTGGTCTGTTCGAATCAATAATTTTTAAAAGAGACAATCATTTTGAATTGCAATATCTTAATCCTGTAATTATTTACCGTACAGTTGAACACTTCATAGGCAGTCCCGATAATGTCCTCGTGGGATTTGATTTTAAATATAATTTTTTTAAGCGATTTTCAATTTATGGTCAAATGCTGCTTGATGAATTCAATTTTTCAATCCTGAAAGAAGACCAGACATGGTGGGCAAATAAATATGGCCTACAGGGAGGCATCAAATACATCGATGCATTCAATATCAATCAACTGGACATGCAGCTGGAATATAATGTAGTGAGACCATTTACATACTCACATCATGACAGCCTTAATAGTTACAGTCATTTCAATCAACCTCTCGCACATCCACTCGGAGCCAATTTCAGAGAATTGATTTTTTGTATTAATTATAAACCATTTAACAGGTTTATTATAAATACAAATGCAATTTTTGTAATGCAGGGCGAAGATATAGATGAAAGGAGTTATGGTTCAAATATTCTTAAATCAAATAGTTTAAGGCCACTTGACAGGGAAGGCAATTTAATTGATTTCGGCTATTTTACAGGTTTTGGAGAAAAAACATATAGAACACAATATAAACTGAACCTTAGTTACATGTTATTTCACAATTATTTCATTGATCTTGATATTTTATATTACTCCCGCAGATCAGATAAAATTCCCAAAACAGAAGAGTTATACATTGGAGGTGGTTTGCGGATAAATTTAAGCAGGAATACTCCTGATTTCTAAATAAATATTTTAATTTTATAAGGGATTTTCTTATTTTTGCCGTCCTATTTTAAGTAATTAAAGAAAATGACTGAACACAATACTTCGGATAAACCATTTGTCGATGATGAAATTACTCTTAAAGAGTTAATTATGAAAATAAATGAATTTATTCATGAACTCAAAAAAAACTGGAAAATCATTTTATTGATAAGTGCAATATTTCTTAGCTTCATGATTTTTAAATCAATTCAGGCAGATTCCAAATATAAAGCAACACTTACATTCATGATCAACCAAACAGAAGGTGGAGCCATGGCCGGCCTTGGTGGGCTTTTAGGGCAGTTTGGTATTGGAGAAAAAAATGAATTAAATAAGAATAAAATAATGATTCTTAACAAATCCAGGAAAATTGTCGAAAAAGCAATTTTTGAAAAAGTGACCATCAATGGAAAAGAAGATTTTCTTGCAAACCATATAATAATTAATCTTGACACACTGGGTAAATGGACAAATGTTCCATTTTATTTAAAACCATTTGCAAAAGAAAATCCTCTTAAAGCTTATCGGTTTACTGATGGTGACACTGGAAAATTTACTGAACTGGACAATTCAGCATTGAAAGCCGTTTATAATATAATTGCAGGAAATCCTGACCATGGTGGATCCGGAATAATGACAAATGGTTTTGACAAAGAAAGCGGAATAATGCACATTTCGACTGTAACCAATAACCCTGAATTATCAATTGCAATCACTAACAAAGTTTTTGATAATTTAAGCATGTTCTATATTGAAAAAACTATTGAAAAACAAAAAAACACCTACGATGTAATTAAAGCAAAAACCGACTCAATATTTGCTCTGTTACAAGGCAAAGAAGCTGGTGCGGCAACTATTGAAGATAGGAATGTAGGTGCATGGGGAAGCACAACGAAATTGCCAGTTCGAAGACATACAAGGGACATTCAAAAACTTACATTAATGTATTCAGAATCCCTTAAAAACCTTGAAATTGCAGATTTTGCAGTAAAAAATCAGATGCCTTTTGTTCAGCCAATTGATAGACCCATCATGCCAATTAAGGGAGAAAAAACATCGCTTTTAAAATCTGTCATTATTGGATTAGTATTGGGTTTTTTTATTGGTGCGATATTTATTTTTGTTAGAAAGATCATCATTGAAGCAATGACTGCATGAAATTGTTTAATTATTAATTATTATATATGTATCAGGAATTAAAAGAGAGAAAAAATAAAATGTGTGTTGTCGGTTTAGGATATGTGGGATTGCCACTTGCTCTTGAATTCGCTAAGTATTTTGACGTTATTGGTTTTGATATTAATAAAGCCAGGGTTGAATTGATGAAAAAAGGTATCGACCCATCTGAAGAACTGGACTCTAAGGAATTTGAAGATAAGAATATTGTCTTTACTGCAGAGATGGAAGATATCAGAGAAGCAAAATTTTATATAGTAGGTGTTCCAACACCAGTTGATGAACATGCTGTTCCTGACCTGAGACCACTTTTAAGTGCTTCAGAAACAATCGGCAAGGTGATAAAAAAGGGTGATTATGTGGTTTTTGAATCAACTGTTTATCCTGGATCAACTGAAGAAGATTGTGTCCCTTTGATTGAGAAACATTCGGGCCTTAAGTTTTGTCATGATTTCAAAGTCGGATATTCTCCTGAAAGAATAAATCCCGGCGATAAGGATAGACCTGTAAACAAAATCCTGAAAATAGTATCAGGCTGCGATAAGGAATCTGCAGATGAAATTGAAAAGATCTATGCCGAAGCTATCACTGCCGGAATATATAAGGCTTCGAGTATAAAGGTTGCTGAAGCCGCAAAAATTATTGAGAATACACAGAGAGACCTCAATATCTCTTTAATGAATGAATTATCAATAATTTTTGATAAAATAGGGATTGACACAATGGAAGTTATTGAGGCAGCTTCAACAAAATGGAATTTTATAAAATTCTATCCCGGACTTGTAGGTGGACATTGTATAGGTGTTGATCCATATTATTTAGTTTATAAAGCCAAACAACTAGGTTATGATCCCCAGGTAATCCTTAGTGGTCGCCGGATTAATGACGGTATGCCAGCCTATGTTGCGAAAAAATTAGTCCAGACACTGATCCAAAAAGGCAAAAACCCTAAAGAATCAAAAGTCCTGATAATGGGTGTAACTTTTAAAGAGAATGTATCAGATATAAGAAATTCGAAGATTGCTGATCTTGCAAAAGAATTGATTGATTATTCGGTCAGGGTTGACCTGATAGATCCTTATGCATCTCCTGATGAGTTCCACCATGAATATAACATCACGATGAGAACAGACCATGACAATGATTATGATGCGGTAATTGTAGCTGTGAATCATATCGACTATAAAGAAAAAAGCTTTTCTTTCTATAAATCCATTATGAAAGAAAAACCAATATTATTCGATATTAAAGCAATTTACAGATATCCTGAAGATAATACTATAACTTACTGGAGATTGTAACAAATAATGAAATTTCATATACCGGATAAAAATGGCAGGATAATTCCCGGAAGAAAATGGCATGCCATTTATACATTGTACAGGCATGAAAAAAAAGTTGCCGGTGAATTAATGAACAAAGGTATTGAGACTTATGTGCCATTGGCCATGAGAATCAGAAGGTACAACAGAAAGATCAAAAGATACGAAGTGCCATTGATAAGTAATTACGTCTTCATTAAAGTTATTCCGGAACAATATATCACAGTTTTGAATACTTTTGGTGTAATTAAATTTATAAAAAATCTTGGAAAAATATCTGTTATTCCTGAGATTGAAATAAATTATCTAAGATTAATTACAGGGGAAGTCCACAACATAGAGGCTGAAAATCTATCTGGTAAAGAATTGTCCGGAAAGGAAATAATGATCACCGAAGGACCATTGATCGGGCTAAAGGCTAAAGTTGTAGATAAATCGAATAACAATATAATAATAGTCACCCTTGATAACGTAGGATATGCATTTAAATTTGAAGTTGATCCCCAAATTATAAAATTCATTTAAAAATAATAACTCTGATGAAATTACATATGGTTGACCTGGTGAGCCAGTATCAAAAGATAAAGGACGAAATAAATAAGGCAGTAATTGAAGTAATTGAATCATCGGCTTATATCAACGGTCCAAAAGTTAAGGAATTTCAAAAAAATCTTGAGAATTATCTTGGTGTAAATCATGTCATCCCTTGTGCTAACGGTACTGATGCTTTGCAGATCGCACTCATGGCCCTCGATTTAAAGCAGGGTGATGAAATAATAGTTCCAGCATTTACCTATGTAGCAACTGCTGAAGTAATAGCACTTCTTGGACTTACTCCTGTGATGGTCGATGTTGATCCTGACACTTTTAACCTTACGGGTGAAATATTCAAACAAGCAATTACAGGAAAAACAAAAGCAGTAGTTCCGGTTCATTTGTTTGGTCAAAATGCTGATATGGAAAACATATTGAATATTGCTGCAAGGCATGGAATTTATGTATTAGAGGATAATGCACAGGCAATTGGATCTGTTTTCACATTTAGCAATGGGGAAAAAAAACAGGCCGGCACTATGGGCCACATTGGTACTACCTCTTTCTTCCCCGCAAAAAATCTTGGTGCTTTCGGTGATGCTGGTGCAATTTTTACCAATGATGATGATCTTGCACTTTCACTAAGAACAATAGCTAATCATGGCCAAATCAAGCAATATTACCATCAGAAAATAGGAGTTAACAGCCGTCTTGATTCTATACAGGCTGCTATTCTTGATGTAAAGTTAAAATATCTTGACAAATATGCTGAAGCGCGTAATGATGCAGCTAATTATTATGACAGAGCTTTTGCTGAGATAAGTGAAATTCAGACTCCCGTAAGAAGCAAGTATTCTACCCATGTATTTCATCAGTATACATTAAGAATTAAAAACGGAAAACGTGATGCATTAAAAAAGCATCTTGATTCTGCGGGAATACCAAATAATATTTATTATCCGGTTCCATTGTATGCACAGGAAGCATTTAAAAATCTTTCTGGATCAATAGATTTTTTACCAGTAACTGATATGCTTTGCAAAGAAGTGCTTTCACTTCCAATTCATACTGAAATGACAACTGAAATACTGGATCATATTATAAGTGCTGTTTTGGATTTTTATAAGAATAACTGAAATTCAATTAATTAAAAAAAAGATAAGCCATTAATAAATTCTGCTGCTACAGATAAGACAATGTCAGATTTTTCTTCATGAGGGGTATGCCGTGCTTCGGGTATTAGCATTTTTTTGCTGTAAGCTCCTACTTTGTTAATAATTGTTTCCACCTGATCAAGTGTTCCAAATTCATCTTTATCTCCCTGTATGACAAAAACCGGACATGAAATAAGAGGAAGGAAATATTCAATACTCCAATGCCTGAATGCAGATGAAAGCCATATATCAGTCCAGGCATAAAACATCGCTTCAGTATTATTGAAGTGATATTTTTCAAGTCTGGATTTTAGCTCAGTTGTAATATACTGCTTCAACACTTCCTGCATTCCTGTTATGGTCACTGCTTCAACAAAAACATGCGCTCCTTCAGTTATTATACCAGACACATTATCAGGATATTTTGCCCCATAAATCAAAGATATCGAACCCCCATCACTATGCCCGAAAAGAATAATTTCATTTAATCGGAGGTTTCTCAATATCTCGTTCAAAATATCTGCTTCTTTTTCCATGTATCCGGAATCACGGATTTCTGAGAAACCACAGGATTGGCCATATCCCTGTCTGTCATATATCAACATATTGCAGTCGGTCATCTTGCACAATTTATCAGGAAAATCCTTCCACCTTTCTATGCAACCCAACGAATCATGAAGAAACACGATTACCGGCCGGTTCTCTTTTTTTTTGCTCAACAGGATTCTTATTTTCCCTACTGAAGTTTCTAAATATGTAAAATCACCTGACATCAAAATATAAGAAAACCTTAAATTTTATACTTTTAATTTACAATTATAATAAGAAAGGTAAAACAAAAATAACAGATCTTCATACTTTTTTAAAAAAGTGTTTCTGCTCTCAACCTGTAAGAGATCTTCAGCAGGAATATATCATATGGAGTCACATTAAAAAGCGTCCTTAAACTATTCTTAAGATTGAACTTTTGACTGATTTCTTCAAAATCAGTCCTGCTTTGACTCCATGCCAGGAAAACAGTAGAACCCGGCACAAATTCCCATCTTACAACCATGTTTGATCTGAACTGCCTGAAATTGAAATCCGGATTATCAAAGTGATGATCACTTAGCCCGTCCCCGGATTCATCAATTGAATAATATCTCCCTGTTGAATTATAATGAATGCTGTTATTATCAAAAAGCATGAATCTATTCGTATACTCCTTAGCTTTCGGATCAGTTATACTTTTAAACTCATCATAAACCACACTTCCGGCAAAAGGAGAGCCATAATACTGAACAGAAAGATCCGGAGTGATATTGTAATTTACCCTTACAGTAAGATTAAAAGTAGATTGGTCCAGCCCACCAAAAATATATTTGTACTGATTTTGAAATATATATGAATCGACATATTGCAATTCAGTTCTGAATGAATTGAATGATGGCATTAATGAAATGTTGAATGAATTGACAGGTTTGTAAGTCATGGATCCAAAATAATTGATTCCTAAAAGATGTTCTTTGAATCCGTCATTTATTGATGACCCTCCTGAAAAACTCAATTTTTTCTTCGGATTGCTGCTTATATTGAACCAGTAATTCCAGTTTCCCGGCACATACATTGCTGGTCCTCCTCTTAGAAAAGTATTTGCTATATTATTGCCTTCATAATTAATTCCGCATCCAAATCTCCATAAATTTTTAAAAGTCAGATTCGTATTAATATTTCCTCCTTTGAAAAGTATATTTCCATTGAAATCAAGGCCAGACCATTGATTTGCGTTGAACTGCACAGACCTGAACATGGCAAAAGGTTTATTGATAACATAACCAAGCCATAAAAATTCAAAAATACTATTTGCTTCCCTGAGAAAACCTACGTCATTTGTCTCAAGACCAGGCGACCTCCACGTGAAATTGGCTGCAAATCTAAATCCTTCATTTACCAATTTTCCAACCACAAATGTCCCTCCAGTACCACTCAGATTTGTTTTTTCAGGATCGTACCTGAAATATTCAGGATCAGGTCTTTGAAAATATCTTCTGGAAGACAACTGGAGCTCACTGATTGATTCTTTCGATCCTTTAATGTGGCTTCCTGCAAACTGCAGATTAAGAAAAAACTTTTTATTTTTAAAATACTGTGTGAAATCAACACCTCCTGTCAATGCTGAAACCGGCAGAATTTTATCATTTTTATCATCAAGAAATCTGTAAGTGGATGTAAACATGGCACCCATAATCGTATTCCCTTTGCTGAAATCCTTCTGCAATCGCGAAATAAAATAATTAGTCATGGGTTCAACTATCTGCTTCCTGCGGGATCCATTGTTATCTATTAATGCTTTTGTACTGTTTGTCACACTTTCTATTATACCTAATGAAATTCCATTCTTTGTTTTCCCACTTACTTTAAATGCTCCAAGAATCCTTGTATTTTGGGGCAATTTGGCATATTCTCCATCAAGCAGATCAACATCTAACTGAGGTCTCCTTCCAATCCTCCTCGAATAAAAAAGATTGTCTGTAGACCATGGGCTATCACCCATTGTCAGCTGAAAATTTGTGATATTCTTCCCCTCTACAAAAAATGGACGCTTTTCAACAAAATAAGTTTCAAATTCTGTCAGGTTTATCTCCGATGGATCAGCTTCTACCTGACCGAAATCAGGATTGATAGCAAAATCAAGTATTATATTGTTTGTAATTCCAATTTTGCCATCAACACCGGCATCTAACCCGGTATCGCTTCCATCAGCAAAAGGATTTCCTTCCTCCTTTTCGTAATTTTCATATTTTGACACTACAAACGGTGATATCTCTACCTGTTTTCTTGGTTTGATTTGTTTCATTCCTGTCAGTAAACCGTATTGATTTACAAAGCCATGATTTTTTTTTGAAGCCGGGCTCCACATCGAAAATTCATCAATTCTGTAAATACTCCTTACAACATTGAATCCCCATGTTTGCTCATAAGAATTCCCAAATCTGAGTTGACTCAATGGAATCCTGAATTCAGCTATCCATCCATCAGAAATTATCTTAGATTTTGCATACCAGACCGGGTCATATGAATCATCAAAAGAATCATTTTCATCATTCATTATCCCGTCATTTTTAACTCCGGCTGCTGAGAGTACAAATACAAACCCTGTTCTTTTATCATGGTAACTATCGAAATGAACTCCTGCCATATCTCCCTCCCATTCGTCTCTTCTCGATAATCTCCTGTTTATCAAATCAGGTTCAGAATCAAATGATTTTATAAGCACATAAATATTGTCATCATCATAAATGAGTTTGAACATCGTCTTTTGACTTGGTGCTGCTCCCTCAACAGGTTCCAGCTGCATAAAATCACCTTCCCACGGGACCGATTTCCAGGATTCATCTTCAGCATCACCGTCAATTTTCGGAACCAATAAAGTTCTTAACGAATGATATGTCCTTGTCTTCTGTGCTGTAATCCGAAAAACACAAAATAATACCAATATTAATAATCCGGCTTTTTTCATTACTTTTTATTTCTACATCAGCTCCCGTTTCTTAATTATAACTTGTTGATCAATAATTTACCCATATCCTTCAGAGTAAGCTTTTTGCCATATAACAAAATGCCACCTCTGTAAATCTTTGCACTGATCCAGATGAAAAATGCACATGTCAGCATAAGAATTATCAATGAAACAACAATTTGCCAGATTGGTGGGTTGAATGGTAATCTTGCTGGCATTACAAGAGGTGAAAACAAAGGAAAAATCGATCCAAAAACAGCCATAGGACTGTTTGGATTTTCCACACTGTTCATCATAATGATCATACCAAGAATTACAGGAACAGAAATGGGCCAGATGAGGCTTTGACTCTCTCCCTGATCATCTCCGATTGCAGCACCAACTGCAGCAAACAAAGATGAATAAAGAAAATATCCCCCCAGGAAGAAGAGTATAAAAGAAGGCAATATTAATGCCCAGTTCATTGAAAAAAACACATCTGTAAACTGCTGAAATGAAAATTCATTTAGATCCTGTGGATTTATTTGTGCCTGCATCCCGGTCAATTCTGGTTGAGGAACCGTACCAAAAATAGCATTGGCTATCGACATGATCAAAGGTATAAATATTATCCAAATGAACAATTGAGTCAAACCAACGGCTCCAACTCCTACTACCTTGCCAATCATCAGCTGAAATGGCTTGACAGTCGATACCATCACCTCAACTATCCGGTTGACTTTTTCTTCCATGACACTTCGCATCACAAGACTCCCAAAAATGAAAATCACCATATACAAAAGAAATCCCATAATGAACGCAAGTGCTGTTGCAACGATCAAAGGTAATTTTCCTTTAGAATTCTTGCCATCTGCAATTTCAGCAGCATTCTGAAGATTGACATCAACTAAAAAACTTTCAAGTGTTTTCCTGTCAATATTTGATTTTTCAATTTTATACTCCTTAAATGCACTGCTAATATCAGATTCTATTTTTTCAATTGTTATAATGCCAGGATTCTCAACCGAATTATACTGAATCATCAGTCGCTTTATAGTATCCTTATATGCAGGTATATAAGCAAATATATCATAACTATTTTTCGAATATGTATTTCTGAGGCTATCAAGAGGTTCATTTGAAAAAGTATATATATATGATTTGTTATTATTTTGCCTGTACTTTTCAAATATCCCCGAATCATCTCTTACAAGTATGTTTTTCACTGATTTTTCTGACATATACGATGTCATAAAACCAATACCGAATGTTATGGTCGCAAAAGCTATCGGTGCAAGAAGAGTTACAAGCAGAAACGATTTTTTCCTTACTCTAACAAGATATTCACGTTTAATAATCAACCAGAGTTTATTCATTTTATTTATTTTTCGGTTACCAATTTTATAAAGATTTCATTCAATGATGGCAATGATTCGTTAAATGAACTTATCTCAGCATTATTATCAATGAAGAATTTCAACAATTCTGTAGAATTCTGATTTTCATTTAATTTAATTATCATATTCATTCCGTCTTGGGAGATCAACTGAAACTCTGATGGAATATCCGCCTCAGGTCCTTTATTTAGCTTAAGAACATATTTATTCTCTTTGTAGGTATTCCTTATATCGGTTACATTGCCCTGCAATATCACTTTACCCTGATGGATTAGTGCAATTTCTTCACAAATCTCCTCAACCTGTTCCATTCTGTGTGTGGAAAATATTATTGTAGTACCCTTATCTTTAAGGTTTATGATCTCTTTTTTTATCAACTCTGTATTTACCGGATCAAGGCCGGTAAATGGTTCATCAAGTACAATGAGTTCAGGATTATGCAGGATTGTTGAAACAAACTGGACTTTTTGTTGCATTCCTTTCGATAATTCATCAACCTTTTTATTCCACCAGTCTTTCATTTCAAAACGTGTCATCCAATCAATTAATGAATTTCTTGCAGTACTGTAGGACATACCTCTCAGTTGAGCAAGATAGAGCAATTGTTCTCCAACTTTCATTTTTTTGTACAGACCACGCTCCTCCGGCATATATCCAATCAAAGCAGGATGAAGATCATTCAGCTCTTCATCATTCAGATAAATCTTACCCTCATCTGCATGGAGTATCCTTGTTACCATTCTTATAAGTGTGGTCTTTCCAGCTCCATTTGGTCCAAGTAAGCCGTATATTTTCCCTTTTTCTATCTTCATGGAAATGCCATCTACAGCGGTTTTGGACTGAAATCTTTTTACAACATTCTCTATTTTCAATATTGCCATATCAGCATTATTTATCATTTAATCAATAATTTATTTTCAAAAATTGAACACCTTCCCCCCTGCCAATATTGATAATCGGGGGTTAGCAGTTCGGCTTTATCTTTTCACAGTTAAATTTAAATTTTAATTTCAGTGTTTAATTGCCTGCCTTCAGCCAATGCCTTTTTATCTAAAGCCGTGCCAAAAGCAAGTCCGATAGCCTGACCTATGGGTAAACCTATTACGAAAAGTCCTATTTTCCCAACACTTAAGCCAAATGCTAAACCTACAGGAACCCCAAACGATACCATTCCAAGAATCATCCATAAATTCCGGTAATAGTTTTTGGGAACAATTTTATATTCTTTTTCAATTTGCGTTATAATAGAAGTTTGTTTTTTTCGGATAAATTTTGCCAATTGTTTTCCATTTAGTGTTGAAGAATTTATTTGGCAGACACAATCATTTATTAACCCTTCAATTTTTTCAGACAATTCTCTTTTTCGCAATTCGTTGAGGAGTTCTCCAAATTGAAAATATAGTTTTCCCAATTTATCGTCAGAAGTAAGGTCCTGCTTGTTGTTTAGCTCTTCTATCATCATCTTAAAGCTTTTATAATTGTATGATTAAATTTGATTTTGGTCATACTGACCATTAACTTACACAACCTGCTTTGTCAACAGAATTCAAAATTATATAATACCAGCTTAAATCTGATTTGTTATTCGACCAAACGTTTATATATGTGGATAAAATGGTTTATTCACTATAAAACCTGACCATATTCTCTATTGCCTTTGAACAAACATCGCAGAATACCTCACCATTGAATGATCTCATGAGACAATCCTGTTTTGGTCTGTAAACTCCCCTTGCCTGATAACCAGCACCTTCGAAAACACCATGTTTGTCTTTAAATTTCGTTGTTGCCGGAGTTGGAACCGGAATATCATCTTCAAGTATGCTTTTCCATTTTTTATCAAAATTTACAAGAGTCGTAATATTGGGTTCCCAGGGTTCAACTCCTTTCTCATACATATCTTCAAATGAATCCTCATAAGCATATTCGTCAGCCAGCCCTGCAAATGCATGACCGAATTCGTGAATAAAAACTTTAGGAGAATTCAGATTTCCACTAACGCTAATTGAATAAAAATTATAAATAGCACCTCCACCATATTTATCTGTATTTACAAGTATGTATATCTGATCATAAGGAGAATTCGATGCATAGTCCCTTACCTTGTGATGTGACAGGGTCATGCAGTATCGATCAGAATAGAAAGTATTAAAACTGGAATTAAAAGTTGTTGTAACCTCCGTATTAGAATTAGGATCATCACTTCCGCTATCCTTTGAAGGACTCCAAACTGCATTTGCATTGAATTCTGTTTTAAGCTTTTTAAAAGGTTGATAGGAAAACATCTTTTCCATCAGAGTCCTGCAATCACTAATAAATTTTTCATAATCATTTTCGGTATATCCTTCTGCAAGAATTGCAATATCGACTTTTTTATCTTTTGGCCCATTTTTTATTATTTCAGTTACTTCGGTTTTATTATCATTCCTGGCACTGAAAAATGTTTTTGCCGGATCAAAAGAAATACTGAATTTTTCTTCGAAATGCATCTTTAAGTCCCTTGAAAATAAAGTTATAAATATTTTTTTTCTTGGAAAAGGCATTATTACAGTTTCTTCAAAGCTTTTTACTATTTCTTTTGCCTCATCGGTAGCACTCCACTCATGAAAAAGGCTTCCATATCCTCTGGAATAAATCAATTCTCCAGAATTTGCATCTGTTACCTTAATAAAATACTTTCCATATTCAAAGTCTTCGAGCAGGTTATTTTGCGATCCAGCCCAACCACTTTCTTTTTTAAAAGCAGAGAAAGCATAGTTTTCACTTGAGGAATTACCACTGTGCATATAATCCATTCTCAGTGTATTATCTTCAAAATACCTGGAGAATTGTCCGAAGGAATAATTGAACAATATTGTAAAAACAACGATAAAAAAGCTTTTCATAATTACTGATTTTTCATTTTTTCTGCCAGTCTTATTGAATTATTCCCCAGACTCACGGATTTCTGCCAGTATTGTATGGCTTTCATCCTGTCACCCTTCAATACTTCAATATCTCCGCACAATTCAAAATAAAATGGATGATTATTCTTGATTTGTTCGTTGAGTTTTTCCAATATTTTCGATGCTTCACCCACATTTTTTTCACTGATAAATACATTTGCTTTCATTAGCAGGATTTCATTTAGAAACTTTTCATTTTGCAAAGAAAGCGAAGAACTCTCATCAAGATATTCATGAGCCTGAATCAACTTACCTGTATTAAAATTTGCTCTCCCTGCATAATAATAAGGCAATGCATGATTGGGATAAAAATCAATAGCTTCAATGCTGAGCTTTTCCAGATTGCTCCAGTCTTCCTGATTAGTATAAATGATCATCAATTGCTTCCAAACCAGAAAATTGCCCTTTTCATATTTTAAAGATTTTCTGTAATATCCTGCACTTTCCCCTACTTCACCCGAATTGTATAATATATCTGCATATAGAGCATTGGTTTTCGCACTGTTGGGATATAACTTTAATAAGATCTCAGCTGCATTTTTCAGATCATTATAAATTGGATTGGTGCTTGTTAAACTCTCCACATATGGTGCAAGTGTCAGAATCTTTTCATCAAGTCCAATCTCCATGTTATTGAGATAAGGTGCAAGATCATTAAAATAGTTTTTGTCGGACTGATTTATTTTTTTTCTTGTCGAGAAATATGATAATGCCTGTGGATTCTGCGGATCTGTTTTCAATATCTTTTGATAAACAAGTTCCATATTTCTCGCATCATCTGTCAACCTGTAAATCATTGCAAGTTTAAGCATAACATCCGAATTTCCCGGCATTCTTTTATCGAGCTGTTCAGCAATCTTTCTTGCATGCTCGTAATTTTTGAATCTGATAAGCAAGCTTATTTTCTGAAAATCAGTCTGAACATCAAAACCGGCTTTTTTGTCAAGATTTTCAAGCACTTCAATTGCTTTATCTATATCATTGGCTTTACTATAAAGTTCTGCCAGTTCAAAATACTCCTTCCGGTCAAATTTGTGATCAGTAATAATACGTTCCATCAATTCCGCTGCCGATTTAAAGTCTCCTGTTTTTTCATATATATCCTGAAGCAATTGTTTAAAATGAATATTATCCGGATTCTTCTCATAGGCCTTTTTCGCCTGAAACATAGCATCTTCAGTTTTATTTTGCTTTAACAAAATCTGAGCTATCTGAAATTCTGTAATACCTTCTTCGGGTGTCAATTTGGAAAGTTTCCTCAATTTTTCGATTGCATCATCATATTTCTCCAGGACAACATCCTGCATTGCCAGAATGAAATTAGATTCGAGATCAACTTCTTGTGAACCTGTAGACACTTCCTCTATAAACTCCTGACAAAATGAAGAACTAAACCAAAATAAAAAATATATATATAAAATCCCTCTTACCATGTCTGATTTTTGAAAGTAAAAACGAAAATACCATAATAATGTTTGATGCTTACAAATTTTATAAAATATTTTATTTCAAATTAGTTGAAATCATTTTATCAATAATTTAAATATATACTAAAAATTTCATAATAGACAGAAATTAATAAATACCACAAAATATAATCAATTATCTTTTTTACACTTGTACAAAGTAAAATTTTCAATAAATTAAATTAGCATCAATTTAAGCATCCATTTAGTTTATAAAGTAGAAAGAGCAATAATTTGTTTATTTTTGCGCTATTTATAAAATTAAATAAAAATTGAAAATACTAATAATGGTTAAAACTAATTATTAATACTTATGAATTTTCCAGATAAAATTAAATCAATATGCTGTATTGGAGCAGGATATGTGGGAGGTCCTACAATGACAGTTATAGCAGAGAAATGTCCTGACATCAGAGTTACAGTTGTCGATATCAACAAAGAAAAGATTGACCAATGGAACAGTAACGATGTAAATAATATACCCGTTTATGAACCTGGACTACATGAAATAGTTGGAAAGATAAGAAACAGAAATCTGTTCTTTTCTAATGAGATGGAGGCAGCAATTAAAGACGCAGATATGATATTCATGTCAGTAAATACCCCTACTAAAACTTTCGGTAAAGGTAAAGGAATGGCTGCAGATTTGAAATATATAGAAGCAAGTGCTAGAATGATAGCTAAAATCGCTGATAAAGATAAAATCGTTGTTGAAAAATCTACAATTCCTATCAGAACTGCTCAAGCTGTAAGAAAAATATTGGCAAATTCAGATAATGGTATTAATTTCCAGGTACTTTCCAATCCGGAATTTCTTGCTGAAGGTACTGCAATACAGGATCTTCATGTCCCTGACAGGGTATTGATAGGAGGTGAAGAAAGTGAGAATGGTAAAAAGGCAATTGATCTTCTTGCTTCTATTTATGAAAATTGGGTTCCTAAGGAAAGAATTCTTAAAACTAATATTTGGTCTTCTGAGTTGTCGAAACTTGTTGCTAATGCATTTCTGGCTCAGAGAATTTCATCAATAAATTCTATATCAGCACTTTGTGAAAAGACCGGAGCTAATGTTGAGGAGGTTGCTAAAGCTATAGGTATGGACACAAGAATTGGATCAAAATTTCTAAAACCCTCAGTCGGTTTCGGTGGAAGCTGCTTTCAAAAAGACATACTCAATCTGGTATATATTTGCAGATCCTATGGCTTGAATGAAGTGGCTGATTACTGGGATAATGTGTTGAAGATCAACGATTTTCAAAAATATAGATTTTCAGATGCAATATTGGAAGCACTAAACAATACATTGTCCGATAAAAAAATTACATTCCTGGGCTGGGCCTTTAAAAAAGATACAAATGACAGTCGTGAATCAGCTGCAATTTATATTGCTGACAGGTTAATGGAAGACAAAGGTGAAATTTTTGTTTATGATCCAAAAGTCAGCAAACATAGGATGATCGATGATCTCAACTATTTAAATACCAGAAGTGAAACTGAAAATGAAAGATTTTTACATTATTCGGATAATCCTTATGATGCAATGAAAGATTCTTTTGCCATAGCTGTTATCACAGAGTGGGATGAATTCAAAACATTTAACTGGGAAAAAGTATTTGAGAACATGCAAAAACCAGCATATATTTTTGACGGAAGAAATATTTTAGACCACGATATATTAAGAAAAATAGGTTTCATAGTCAAAGCAATTGGAAAGTAAATGTATGTCATTATTGAATATCTATTTTCTTAGCATAGTGCCTTTGTGGCAAAAAAATCAGAGGTTTTGCTTCTTCCACCAAGACTCAAAATTTAGGAAAAGATCATAAATTGAAAATTAAAAGAAACATGAAAAATTTTGCACTTATTGGAGCAGCAGGTTTTATTGCCCCTAGACACCTTAAAGCTATAAAAGAAACAGGAAATACACTTGTAGCCGCTCTGGATAAATTCGATTCTGTTGGTATCATGGATAGTTATTTTCCTGAGGCAGATTTCTTCACAGAATTCGAAAGATTTGATCGTCATGTAGAAAAAATTAAACGAAGTGGAAAAAAAATAGATTTTGTGAGCATTTGTACACCAAATTATCTTCACGATTCACATATCAGATTTGGACTCAGGCATAATGCAGATGTGATATGCGAAAAACCTATTGTTTTGAATCCATGGAATCTTGATTCCCTCGAAGAAATCGAAAAGGAAACAGGTAAAAATGTTTATAATATACTACAATTGAGACTTCACCCAAGTGTTATAGAATTAAAAAACAAAGTGCAAAACTCCGATCCAAAGAAAATATTTGATATCGATCTGGCTTATATTACAAGTCGTGGACATTGGTATTATACAAGTTGGAAAGGCAATATAAATAAATCTGGAGGCATCGCAACAAATATTGGAGTTCATTTCTTTGATATGCTTAATTGGATTTTTGGTGAAGTAAAATCTAACACTGTTCATTTGCATACACATGACAGAGCAGCCGGGTTTCTTGAATTTGAAAAAGCCAGAGTTCGCTGGTTCTTAAGCATAAATAGTTCTACACTGCCCCAGGAAGCCAGAAATAAAGGCATGAATACTTACAGAGCAATAACAATTGAAAATGAGATTTTTGAATTTAGCGGAGGATTTACTGACCTGCATACTAAAAGCTACGAACACATACTTACCGGAAATGGTTTCAGAATGAATGATGCCCGAACTGCTATTAAAATTGTCCACGATATACGTCAAAGCAGCCCTCTTGGACTCATTGGTGATTTTCATCCTCTATGTAAATTGCCACTTGAAAAGCACCCTTTTGATCGTTAATTGTTAAATTTTTTATTCTTTATTGATTTCATATCCTATTTTAGGAAAACTTTATTATTTTTGCCAAAGTTTTTTCCTTCGGAGTAAAGGAATTTTTACCATAAGCCCTTGCGACTTAAGGACGGCGAAGCCGTATAATTTTTACTATTTTTTTTATTTTTTGAGTCTATCTCTTTCATTTTCAGTAGATTGTATAGATCTAAGTTTTTTGAAAAAGTTACAATTTTTAAAGATTTATTTCGGAATCTTACGAAATTTTAATGTTTTTTATTTTTTTTTATTCTATCTATTTTAATGTTTTTTCTGATATTTGAGGATTGATTCAGCATAATCATTACTGGATTCATTGCAGATTATTTTGAAATATAGCATATAACCATCAGTGCTCTGCTTGAAAAAATTATAAACCTTTCCAGCTCTATACCCCTGCCTGAAAAATTATCAAGAAGGTGTGAAAAATATTAATTCCAGAATATTAGTTACCGGAGGTACAGGATATATCGGATCTCATACTGTAGTTGAACTTCAGCAATCAGGTTTTGAGGTTTTTATAATTGATAACCTGTCCAATTCATCAATTGAAGTTTTAGATAGAATTGAACAGATTACAGGTATCAGACCTAATTTTGCTTTATTAGATTTAAAAAACAGGTCTGCATTAAACGAATACTTCCATATCAATAATGATTTCAATGGCGTCATTCATTTTGCAGCATCAAAAGCGGTAGGAGAATCAGTACAGAAACCACTCGAATACTATGAAAACAATATTACCAGTCTGATCAATCTTTTAAAAGAAATGAAAAACCACAATCTTAACAACCTGGTGTTTTCATCTTCATGTACAATATATGGTCAACCGGAAATTTTACCTGTCACTGAAAAGACTCCGGTAAAACCCGCAATTTCACCCTATGGTAATACAAAAAAAATATCAGAAGATATCATCTCAGATACTGTAAATGCCACAGAGATTTTTAAAGCAATTTCACTTAGATATTTCAATCCTGTGGGTGCACATTCTTCAGCTTTGATAGGAGAATTGCCAATAGGAATTCCAAATAATCTCATGCCCTTTATAACACAAACAGCAATAAGCAAAAGAGACAAACTTAAAGTTTACGGAAAAGATTATAATACACCTGATGGGACTGCTATAAGAGATTATATCCATGTTGTTGATCTGGCTAAAGCCCATATTAAGGCATTAGAGAGAATGCTAAATGAAAAAATGAATACTGACTATGAAGTATTCAATCTTGGCACAGGCAATGGTTTTTCAGTACTGGAAGTTATAAATGCATTTGAAAAAAGCACAGGAATAAATCTTAATTGGGAGTTTGCTCCACGAAGAGAAGGAGATATAGAACAAATATGGGCTGATAGTACTTATGCAAATTATGAACTACGCTGGAAGGCAGAATTTGGGATCGAAGAAATGACAAGAAGTGCATGGGAATGGGAGAAGACTTTGGTAAAATAGGAATAATGAATTCATAAGTTACAAAGGAATTTTGGTTTTTTGTAATTCTGGCAGTTAGTGGACATAACAGATAGGTTGGCAATAGCTAAGATAATGGGTAATTTCAGAAAGTTAAATATACCCGAAAATTCCTAAGATTTGGAAGTCAAGATTCACAAAATCTTAGAGTATGGATTATTCAGCCGGGATTTTGATTAAAAATAAGTTTGAGTAAATATATCTATTTTATCAAATTCAACTGAATGAGGTTACTTGAAAATGAATGATGATTCTAAATAATGAAACTGGATATGAAAATATCATTTTTTTTGATATTTGATTTCAAATTGATAATTTAAAAGATTTATTTCAAAACAGGAAAGTCAGTGATTAACAATCTAAAAACGAAATAAATGATTTATAGAGTTTTAGCAAATTAATTTATAAAATTACCTTTTTATAATTTTTAATTATTTATTTAATATTTGAAATCAGAAAAACATAAAAGTCTATTTTGGAGCATGTTTTTACAATTTGCAAATCATGGTTTCAATATTTTACTGACAATTGTTTTGGCAAATATTTTGTCTCCCAATGACTTTGGACTTGTTGCAATGATTTTAGTGATTTCTGAATTTAGCAGAATCATTTTAGAATTTGGATTTGGTCAGGCATTAATACAAAAACAAAATGTAACTAATACTGATTACGATACAGTTTTCTGGTTTAACGTGATTTCAGGAGGAATTTTAACTTTAATAGTTGCCTTTGGGGCACACTACTTTGCTTTATTTTACAACCAACCAATTTTAAAACCATTAACCATAGTATTATCTCTGAATTATTTTTTATCCTCATTTAGCATTGTACCTCAAATAATATTAGTAAAAAAAATTGATTTCAAGACCCTTACGAAAATAAGATTGGCTAGTGTTGTTATTTCAGGACTAATCGGGGTCATTTTAGCAAAACATTATGGAATCTGGGCTTTGGTTTTCATTGAAGTAAGCAGAACATTACTTATTTCATTATTGTCAATAATTATTGTTAAAGAGTGGAAACCAAAATTTAATTTCCGATTTGACTCGCTTAAATCAATTTTCAAATTCAGCATTAATCTTTTTGGAAATGAATCATTAAATTATTGGATGGATAATGTCGATAAATTGATTATTGGAAGAATTCTTGGTGATTATTCACTTGGCATATACAGGCAAGCATACTCTTTTATGCTTTTGCCTGTTAATAATATTTCCCGTGTTTTAAATAGTGTATTATTTCCCATACTATCTGAGAAACAACAAGATAAAGATTATTTATCAAAAACATTTGAAAAAAGTTTTTCAAATGTGAACCTGGTAGTATTCCCTCTACTAACACTATTATTAATTTCATCCGGACCACTTGTTTATTTGTTATTAGGCAAAAACTGGACTGCAATGATCACTATTTTAAAATACTTCTCAATTGCAGGAATATTTTATTCATTATCAGAAATAACAAATAGTTTTTTTTTATCAATTGGCAAAACTGAGGTTTTATTCAGGACCAATTTATTAATAAGAATTGTTTTAATCACTGCTATTGTTTATGCCATAAAATATAAATTGGAAGGTGTAGCTTTGGCAGTAATGCTGATAAGCCCGCTAAAATTAATAATAATGCTGTTTTCTCTTAACAAGGTTATAAAGCTAAAAATTAAACCATTATTAAAAAAACTCTTTCAAAACTTATTAATTAGTATTATTATTGTTGGTTTATCATTTTTATCAGACCTATATTTATTAATTGACTATAGCAATTTTAGTAAACTTGTTTTTTACATTGTTTTAGTTGTTTTATACTACTTAGTTTTATATTATTTGATTTTCAGGAATGATTTGAAACACTTAATGTATCACTTAATGCAAATTTTAAAAATATAAATTATATTGATGTTTGGATACCAATAATTCACATACGGTGCATGGACAATACAGAAATAGAATGACTTTTCTGTTTGTTTTACTTTGTATATATTTAGCTACATCACCTATTTATTGGGTCCCTGATTTGTCATATTCAATTATCAGGCCTATTAAAATAGCTATAATTTCATTTGCCATTTTCATTTTTTTATGGAAGTTTTTTTTATATCGAAGAAGGAAATTAGAATTACCATACATTTTATCAATACCATTATTAGCACTTATACTTCTTTTATTACCATTTTTAGTTATTTCCTTAAATAATGGAAAGGCAATTTCTGAGTCATTCAATTATTATCTGAATTTATTTTTTGGCTTTTTAATAGCACTTTTAGCATACAACTATTTTGATCATTTTCGGACCAAAACTTGGATTTACAAAATTTCATTTATTTCTGTTCTATTGATTTCTATTCCGCCATTTACAAATTTTGTTTATAATTATCCAGAATGGAAAGTCCCAGTGAATTCCGGAAACATTATGGATGAGTTTCTTTGGTATTCCGGTTTTAATTTTTCTCGTACCGGATGGTCTGTTTCATTAAGTCTTTTTGTTCCAATGGCTATTATCTTATTTGGAGAAAAGAAAAAAATGACTTCGATAAATTTTCTTTATTATATAATTTTGGTATCACCAATAGTTTCTGCACAGGCAGTTTCTGGAGGCCGTGGCGGTCTTTTAGCAAGCTTAATATCAATTATCATAACATTTATTGCTTATTTTGGCCTAAAGTATCTCATTGTTTTTTTCACTTCTGCATATTTTATAATAAATCAATTTAAAGAGGAAGTATTTATAGCCATGAGGATATATGATACAAGTGGAGGAACAAACACTGTTGAAGATATAAGTTCTTATAGGCTCTCCCAGTTCAGAATATTCAATGAATTAGTAAATGATAAACCAATATTTGGATGGGGGTACAAGGGAAGTGAAGCAGGAATTTTTCAATATACTGGCAATCAATTTGAAATGCATAATTCTGTTTTGAGAGTTATTGTGGATCATGGTATAGTCTTTGGATCTATTGTTGTTCTTCTGGTCATTTATATATTTTATATTAGTATCAAGCTATTACGAATCAAGCAAGTACCAAGGCTAATACTGGTCAATTCTTGCATTTTAATTTCAGTATTGCTTGCATCCATGTTTGAGCCAAACGTAATTTTTGGAGGATTTCAGCTCTGTGCATTTTGGTGGGTTGCTCTTGGATACAATTTAAAATTCTATAAATTAAATTTTTAAACGCATGTGTGGTATTTTTGGAATTAAATCTCTGAATTCAGAATTCCCAATTGATGAAAGCTTGTTTTATCAGTCACTGCGGAAAATGGATCACCGAGGGCCTGACTTCAATGGATATAAGAGAATTGATGACAATACAATATTTGGTCATGTAAGACTTTCCATAATCGACCTCAGACCTGAATCTAATATGCCTATGCTGATAGACAACAGATTTTGGATTGTTTATAACGGTGAAATTTACAATTATATTGAACTCAGGTATGAATTGATCAAAGAGGGAAATTTTCGTTTTCATACAGAAAGTGATACAGAAGTACTTTTAAGAGCTTATCAGCACTGGGGTGAAAACTGCGTACAAAAGTTCAATGGTATGTGGGCATTTGCTATTTACGATATGGTGGAGGAAAAGTTGTTTTGCTCAAGGGACAGATTTGGAGTAAAACCATTTAATTATTCCTTTACAGATGGCGTATTTATTTTTTCTTCTGAGATAAAATCAATAATTACCTATTTCCCTCAACTTAAAGAGCCCAATTACAATGTTATCGCAAATTATTGCCGGACCAGTACCGGAGCACAGATAAAGGAAACGTGGTTCAGAAATGTTTTCCGTCTTCAACCGGGGCATAATCTTGTTATCAAAGATAAAAAAATATCGGAATACAGATATTGGACATATCCTACAAAAATAAACAGGAAAATTTCACTTGAAGAAGCTACTAAAAAGTATAAAGACCTTTTCATCGATGCTGTCAGACTGAGAATGAGAAGTGATGTTCCTGTTGGCACTACATTGTCTTCGGGTTTGGATTCAGGATCAATTGTTAGTGTATTAAGAACTTTTTATCAGGGTGAACACAATACATTTACTGCAAGATTCAATCCTGACAATTATAATAAAGGAGATAAATCTATGTACGCCAGCACAAATTTGGAAATCAATGAAGCTGAACTAGTACAAAAGGAAACTCAAGATTTAAATTTAACTCCTGCTTTTATTGATATAAGATATGGAGATTTCGTCACTGAACTTAAAAATATTATCTATTTTTTAGAAAGCGGAAACAGTTCACCTGCCACTTTCCCGTTAATGCAGGTAATGGAGGAAGCCAGAAAGAAAGTCACTGTAGTTCTGGAAGGTCAGGGAGCAGATGAGTTATTACTTGGATATTTAAATCCAAATTTTATCCTAATTGTTCAGTCTTTGTTGAAAAAGCTTAAATTGAAACCCATACTTTCCTTGTTCAGAGAATTTAAAGCAGTTTATTCAGTAAAATATGCTGTTTTACTTTACATAAGGGGATTGTTAAATATCAGCCCATTCCTTAGGAGACTTTTTAAATTAGTAGATAGCAATGAGAGAATATATGGTAAAAATCTGAAAAAATACGATTTTATAAAAGACTATCCGGACTTAATTGCAAGGTCAGAAGATGAAATTAATACTCAGTTGATTAAACAACATAGCGGTGGGTTGGTTAATTTGCTGCATTATGGAGATGCTATTTCAATGGCAAATTCATTAGAGAGCCGTTTACCTTTTATGGATTACAGAATTGTTGAATTTGTTTTCAGTCTTCCATGGAGCTATAAGTCATTTAATACCATGACTAAATATATTCACAGATTGGCAATGGAAAATATAGTTCCGGATTTTATTCTCAACAATACAATCAAATTTGGTTTTACCACACCGATATCTGACAAATTTTCTTTTAGCAATGGTACAATGAGTAATACTGTCGAAATACTGCTTTCGGACAGATGTATAAGCAGAAATCTTTTTAGAAAAAAAGAATTAGAAAAACTGATCACTGATCACAATAAAGGCAAAAAGTACAATGGAACACTATTATTCAGATTATTATCTGTAGAACTTTGGTTTCGGGAGTTCGTTGATTAATTACTTGTTTATTAAATTTGCTTTAAAAATTGAGTAATGAAAAAAATACTTTATTATTGGGCTAAGTTTTTTAAAAAAATTAAATATAAAGCAATTCTGAATTCCAAAATTCATCATACTTCAAAAGTTGAAGCTGGAAGTGAATTTATAAATTCTACAATGGATAAACATTCGTTCTGTGGTTATGATTGCGAAATTATTAATTGTGATATAGGTTCATTTTGTTCGATTGCAAACAGAGTAGTAATTGGTGGAGGGATGCACCCCATGGGATGGGTATCTACTTCTCCGGTGTTTTATGAAGGTAAAGATAGTGTCAAACAAAAGTTTTCTGAGCATAAAAGGGTTCCTCCAAGAAAAACTATTATTGGCCATGATGTATGGATTGGTGAATATGCAATATTAAAACAAGGCATCAAAATAGGAACTGGAGCTGTCATTGGAATGGGAAGTGTAGTCACAAAAGATGTGGAACCTTATTCTATTGTTGGTGGCAATCCGGCAAAAGAAATCAGAAAAAGATTTGATAGTGAAACCATTGATGAATTATTAAAATCCAAATGGTGGGATTATTCTGATAAAGAATTGAACAATTATGCCAAATATTTTAATGAACCTCAAGAATTTCTCAAAAAATTAAAATAATGAGAATATTGCATTGTTGTTTGGCTGCTTTTTATATTGATAATTTTAGTTATCAGGAAAATATCTTACCCAAAATCCATAAAATTAATGGTCTTCAGGTAAATATTCTTGCATCAACCGAAACATATCTTGATAATATAAAACTCGGCTATATAAAACCAGGAACTTACATAAATGAAAATGGTATTGAAGTAACAAGAATTCCATATATAAATTGGCTACCAGCTATATTAAGAACAAAACTTCGAATTTATAATGGAATAAGAAAAGTTTTAGAAAACTTCAAACCTGAAATAATTTTTTTACATGATTGTCAGTTTTTAAGTATAATTGAAATAGCCAAATATGCAAAAAAAAATAATGTAAGAATATATGTTGACAGCCATACAGATTACATTAACAGTGGGAGGAACTGGTTATCAAAAAATATCTTGCACAGAATAATTTTCAGATATTGTGCCAAACAGATCGAACAACATGTTACTTGGTTTTATGGCACACTTCCCCTAAGAAATGATTTTTTGCATACTGAATATGGTGTGGACAGAGATAAAATAAAATTATTGCCCTTCGGTGCCGATGATACCCTGTTTAACAGATTTGACAAACAGAAAATAAGAAATCAAATCCGGAGAGAGCTAAATTTTTCTGATAATGAAATAATAATAATAACAGGAGGTAAAATTGATGAAAGAAAAAAAATTCATATTCTTCTAAGCGCATTTGATAAATTTACTATAAAAAATCCTGAAGCAAAATTCAAATTATTGATATTCGGAAAACCAAATTCTGAGATGGACAACATTTTTGATTATTACATCAATAATTCAAAGATAATTCATCTGGACTGGTTAAATGCACAAAACATTTACAAATATTTCTTGTCCGCAGATCTGGCATTCTTTCCGGGCACACATTCAGTACTATGGGAGGAAGCAATAGGTTTGGGATTGCCATGTATTTTTAAAAGATGGGAGGGAATTGAACATGTTGATTTGGGGGGAAATTGCATATTCCTGGACAATGCGGAAGAAGAAATTATTATTAATATCCTAGATGATATTTCAGACGGTAACATCAATCTTTCCACAATGAAACAAGTTGCTGAAAATTTAGGAGTAAGAACTTTCTCCTATAGCAGAATTGCCAAGACAGCTATTGAAGAGATATAATGACAGGTATTAATCATATCAGATTAAAATTACTCTCAATGCGATTGATATTTATAACATTATTTGCATTGTTTTTGCTCGGTTGTAACTCAAAAAAGGCTTTAACTGAACACGTTTATTTTACCTCAAAAGACATACAAAAAAAAATTGATGAGTCAAAAACAGGTAAGATCACTCTGGGTCATGGAACTTATATAATTGAAAGTCCGGTTGAAATCCCTTCGGGAACAGTTTTGTCAGGTAGCAATGCCACTTTAATATTGAGAAACCCAGCTATAAATATGTTCAATGTCGTAAACAAAAAAAATATTGAAATCTCAGATCTCAATTTGACAGGATCCAGATCAATTTATAATTTGACTTATTATAGTCAGCAGATGGAAAAAAATCTTTTGTTCATAAAGAATTCTGAAAATATTAAGATTAATAATATAAAATTTTCAGACCATAGTTTTACTCCTTTATCAATATGCAATTCCAGTAACATAAAAATAAACAATTCATTTTTTTCTAACATTGGTTCGCCTTATCCTGAAAATATTGCTCCTTTTTTATATAGCTTTGATGGAGTTTTCATTGTATCGGAGCCTCAGTTTAAAACTGAAAATATATTAATAACAGGCAGCATTTTTCAAAATATTGGTGTAAAATCACCTGAAGATGATGGTGATGGGGTCCATATACATGCCCCGGGAGAAACCATGATAAAAAATATTAAAATTAATAACTGCAGGTTTAATTTAATAACCCGAAGAGGCATCAAGATCCAGGCAGGGTCAGATATTGAAATTATTGAAAATGATTTTTTACATTGCCATGCCGGAATTGGCATTACCCAGGCTTCTCCTGTCAGTAAAGTCCATGTCAAAAATAATTTCTTCGATTCATGTAAAATCAGTATTGCTACAAATCATGAATATATGGTTCAGGATCTACAGATTGAAGGCAATAGAATAAAGAATACAGAGTTTGCAATAAGAACTTCAGGAGGTTCTTTTATAAGAGATTTAAGTGTCATTAATAATGAAGGATATGATATTGGAAAATGCTTTTTGGATGGTCAGATAGAAAATGCACTAATAAAAGATAATGTTATAAATGGTTATGCCAAAGATGGAGACAAAGATTACTATATGGCTTTTTTGATAGCGGATAAAAGTAAAAATGTAAGTATTCAAAATAATTCTATAAAAACCAGTTTCAAAACAATATCAGCAATATATTTGAAAGAAAACACAAAGTCTATAATTATCAGGAGTAACACATTTTATACTCCTAAAACTGAATTTGGTAAAAAATATATAATATATTCTCATTCGAAAGACACTAAAAATGTTATTAAAGATAATAAAGAATTTCTGAACTAGTATTTATTAACTAATAAATTAAGATGAAAAAGGAATACCGGATTTGTTCCAATTGTGTAATGGACACAACAGATTCCCGCATAAAATTTGATGAAAATGGAGTATGCGATCACTGTCTGGATTTTTATAATAACGTAAAACCACAATGGCATCCTGATGAAAAAGGTAGATTACAGTTTCAAAAAATTGTTGAAAAAATTAAAAAAGATGGCAAAAATAAAGATTTTGATTGTTTACTAGGGTTAAGTGGTGGAGTAGATAGTTCATATATGCTTCATTTGGCAGTTAAAGAATTTGGACTTAGACCTCTTGTATTTCATGTTGACGGAGGATGGAATTCTGAACTGGCAGTCCATAATATCAATGTTCTGATTGACAAACTTGGTTTGGATTTATTTACTGAAGTCATCAATTGGGAAGAAATGAAAGATTTCCAGCTTGCATTCTTTAAATCTGGCGTTCCTCATATTGATATCCCTCAAGATCATGCTTTTATTGCAACTCTTTATAAATTTGCTCATAAATACAATATTAAATACATATTAAACGGGGGCAATATTTCTACAGAATGTGTTAGAAATCCTATGGAATGGTTATATTATGGGACTGACATGGTACAATTAAAAGACATTATGAATAGATTTTCAACAGTTAAAATGGAATCTTATCCTTTCAGTTCTATTTTTTGGCACAAGATATACCTTCCTTATGTAAGAAAAATTAGAGTAGTAAAAATGTTGAATTACAGACCCTATAAGAAACAAGAGGCATTGTCTCTTTTGGAAAAAGAATATGATTGGAAGCCATATCCTCAAAAACATTTTGAATCAAGGTTTACAAAATTTTATGAAGGTTACTGGTTGCCTGAAAGATTTGGTTTTGATACTAGAAAAGTACAATTTTCAAGCTTGATTCTTACAGGTCAGATGAAAAGAGAAGATGCCCTTGAACAATTAAAAAAACCTGCTTTTGACTCTGAAAAAATAATGGATGAATTCAATTATATAGCAACTAAACTTGGAATTTCGTCAGAAGAGTTGACACACTATCTTCAAATGCCTAGAAAATATTATTGGGATTACAAAAATCAGGAATCAATATTTAAGTTGGGCGCAAAGGTTTTAAAATTTTTTGGTGTAGAAAAATCTATTAAAAGGTGATTACAATTATTGATTATGGATTAGGAAATATCCGAGCATTTGCAAATATATATCAAAGATTGAATATCGAATTTCAAATTGCAAAAAAAAAGGAAGATATTTATCATGCTCAAAAACTCATATTACCTGGCGTTGGTGCATTTGATAATGCAATAAATCTTTTAAATAGTTCGGGTATGAGGGATATAATAGAAAAGAAAGTGATAGAAGAACAAATACCTGTTCTGGGGGTTTGCGTTGGAATGCAAATAATGGCTAATACAAGTGATGAGGGTAATCTACAAGGACTGGGCTGGTTTAATGCCGAAGTCAGAGTTTTTGATGTGAAAAAAATTAATTTTAAACCACATATTCCTCATATGGGCTGGAATTCAATAATTCCGGTTAAGGATAATTTAATATTCACAGAATTGAAACCCGATTCTCGTTTTTACTTTTTGCACTCATATTATTTTGAATGTAAAGAGAAATCAAATGAGTTATCAGTTACTAATTATGGAATTAATTTTACAAGTTCAGTTGTAAAAAACAATATCTATGGTTTTCAATTTCATCCAGAAAAAAGTCATAATAATGGAATTTTAGTATTAAAAAACTTTGCAACTTTAATATAAATGTTACACCCAAGAATTATACCTTGTTTGTTAGTCCAAAACAAAGGGTTGGTCAAGACAACAACTTTCAAGGATCCAAAATATGTAGGTGATCCTATCAATGCAGTTAAAATTTTCAACGAGAAAGAAGTTGATGAATTAGTTGTACTTGATATTGATGCAACGGTAAAAAACCTGGAACCCAATTATACTATGATTGAAAATTTAGCCTTTGAATGCAGGATGCCACTTTGTTATGGAGGAGGAATAAAAAATATTGATCAGGCTTTAAAAATTTTTTCTTTGGGTGTTGAAAAAATATCTGTTAGTTCAGCAGCTATCCATGATCCATCGTTAGTTTCAAAGATTTCCAGACAAGTTGGCAATCAGAGTGTAGTTGTAATATTAGATGTTAAGAAAAAATTCTTAAGTTCTAAATATGAAATTTTTATAAACAATGGCATTAAAAATACTGGCATTAATGCGGTTGATTTTGCAAAGAAAATGGAGGATAACGGGGTTGGAGAAATTACGATCAATTCAATTGATAACGATGGGACTATGAAAGGTTTTGATTTTAATATTGTCGAGAAGATTAGAGAAGCTGTTGATGTTCCCCTTACTATTTTAGGCGGAGCGGGTTCTTATCTTGATATTGGTGAATTAATAAAAAAATATGGAATTATTGGTGCTGCGGCCGGAAGTTTATTTGTTTTTAAAGGGAAATATAGAGCTGTCCTGATCAATTACCCATCAACTGAAGAAAAAGAGAAAATCTTGCAAGACTATTTTTTAAAGTATTACTAATAGACCAAAATTATTGTGATTTATTACTTGAGACCTGGATTCTTGATCGAAATGAATAAATCAAAAAAAACTGAAAATATTCTATGAAACAAATAATACAAAATCTAAAAACAGGTGAAACTATTCAGGAGGAAATTCCAGTCCCAATTATTAGTGAAGGCCAATTATTAATACAAACTACCAGAAGTTTGGTATCACTGGGTACAGAAAGAATGCTGGTAGAGTTTAGTAAAGCAAATCTGATACAAAAGGCCAGACAACAACCCGAAAGGATAAAACTGGTATTAGATAAAATTAAGAGTGATGGACTTTTTCCAACTCTTGAGGCTGTTTTTAATAAACTTGATCAACCACTTCCTCTTGGTTATTGTAATGTTGGCAAAGTTGTGGGAATTGGAAAGGGAGTTGATGGGTTTAAGATTGGCGACAGGGTTGTGTCAAATGGTCCACATGCTGAATATGTTAGCGTACCCAAAAATCTTTGTGCATTAATACCTGAAAATGTTTCAGACGATGAAGCTTCTTTTACTGTTATTGCTTCTATAGCACTTCAAGGAATAAGGCTTATCAACCCTACCCTTGGTGAGACAATAGTTGTGACTGGAATGGGTTTAATCGGATTATTGACAAGTCAATTATTAATAGCTAATGGCTGCAACGTAATTGGATTGGATGTTGACGAAAGCAAAATTCAATTGGCTAACAAATGGGGCGTAAAAACATTCAATTCAACAAAAGGTGATGTAGTAAAGTTCGTTTATAATAATACCAACAACATTGGAGCTGATGGAGTAATAATCACTGCTTCAGCAAAGACTAATGCATTAATTTCACAATCTGCATTAATGAGCCGTAAAAGAGGGAGAATAGTATTAGTTGGGGTTATTGGTCTTGAATTAAACAGGTCCGAATTTTATGAAAAGGAATTGTCATTCCAGGTATCTTGTAGTTATGGGCCTGGTAGGTATGATGAACAATATGAACAATTTGGGAAAGATTATCCGCTGCCTTTTGTGAGATGGACAGAAAAAAGAAATTTTGAAGCCATTTTGTCAACAATATCAGCAGGTAAATTGAACTTAAAGGATCTTATATCTGAAATTGTAGATTTTGAAGACTATAAAAAAATCTACAACAATATCGGTTCAACAACAAGCATAGCAAATATTTTGAAGTATAAATCTGAGATTGACCTAAGCTCAAAAGTAAAAGTATTTTCTGACAATAATATAAACAGTGGACAAATTGGAATAATTGGAGCAGGAAACTTTACAAAAATGACAATGTTGCCAGCTCTAAAAAATGCAAAAATCAAGTATATAGTCAGTAAAGGAGGTTTGTCTGCTAAAATGTTGGCAAAAAAATTCAAAATATCATATAGTTCAACTGATTTCAATGATGTATTAAAAGATAATGAAGTTAAACTGGTAATTATAACTACCAGGCATGATCTGCATGCTGAAATGATAATTCAAGCTTTAAAGGCAGAAAAAGATGTCTTTGTTGAAAAACCACTGGCTTTAAATAAAGAACAGTTGGAAAAAATAGTCCAAGAGTACAATCAGCATGATAAAAATTTAACTGTTGGTTACAATCGAAGATTTTCACCTCATATTCAAAATATAAAAAAATTCTTACCTGTCAACTCACCTAAAAATATAGTTGCTACAATGAATGCTGGTTTCATACCATCAAATGTATGGATTCATGATATGCTTATAGGTGGGGGAAGAATAATAGGTGAAGCATGCCATTTTATTGACTTGTTAATATTTCTTACAGGCAGTAAAGTTAAGTCTGTATTAATGTCATCCTTAGGCAAAAATCCCTCTGAAAACAGCGATAATGCCAGTATAATACTTAAATTTGAAAATGGAGACAACGGCATAATTAACTATTTTTCAAACGGCAATAAGTCATATTCAAAAGAAAGGCTTGAAATATATTTTGATGAGAAGACTATAATTATGGACAACTTCAGAAAAACAAAAGCATATGGAATAAAAGGCTTTTCTGGATTAAAAACAAAATTAGATAAAGGACACAAACTTCAATTCACAGAATTAGTGAATAGAAGTAAAACAGGAGGCAGCCCTTTAATACCTTTTGATGAAATTATCAATTCTGCAGTAACTAGTTTTTCTGCGATAGAAAGTTTAAAAACTGGAAAATGGATCGATATTAATTAAATCACCTTTGAATATATTTACTAAATATTACTATTTTATAAGGCTTATACCAAAACTTGGTTTTTTTAATGTCATATACAATGTCTATTATAAAATTGCATTAAAACGTGGCTTTTTAAAAAAAAGGTTTCCTGTTATTAAAATTCCTGGTGGCATCATTTTCAGGTCTTGTAATTCCGAAAGTGAATTTCCTGATTTGTGGGTTGAAAAAGTTTTAAAAAAAGCTAATGAAATAAACAATGGAGTTTTTACATATTTCAGTCATCACAAATTTGATTTAGGGGAAAAACCTAACTGGTTTTATAATCCTTTTAGTAATCAAATTTTAAAAAAAAATGAATTGCATTGGACAGAAATTGATGATTTCAATTCAGGAATAGGGGATATAAAAACTATTTGGGAATTGTCAAGATTCGATTGGGTTACAGATCTTGCCAGGGCATATAAAATCTCTGGGAAAAATATTTATCTGGAAAGATTAAATTTTTTACTTACAGATTGGACCGAAAAAAACCCCCTTAATCAGGGGCCAAACTGGAAATGTGGACAGGAAGCTTCGATAAGAATAATGAAACTTTTAACTACTTCATTCATTCTTGATCAGTTTGAAAAACCTGAAAAAAAACTAATCATTTTAATAAAATTCCACCTTGATAGAATAAAGTCAAACCTTACATATGCAGAAATCCAGAATAATAATCATATCATTAGTGAATCATCTGCATTGTATATTGGCTCGTTATGGTTAAAAAGAATTGATCCCAATAATGTAAAATTTGAAAGGATTTCAATACTTGGCAGACAACTTTTAGAGAAATCACTGATGAAACTTATTTTACATGATGGAACATTTGCACAGAAGTCCACTAATTATCAGAGAGTTGTCATAGACACTTTGAGTTTTGTAATGCATATGTTGAAATTATTGAAAGAACCATTTTTTAATGATGATATTGCAAAAAGACTTTACAAATTAGGTTTATGGCAATACAAATTGACTTTTGGTTTAGACGGTGATGTTCCAAACTATGGTGCGAATGACGGTGCTATGATTGAGAATTTACATTCATCAGGTTATAGGGATTTCAGAGTTTCTACTCAATTATTTTTTGCGCTATTAATAAATAAACGGATTTACGACAATAATGATTTAAGTGAACCATTATATTGGCGAATTGGTAAAGATTATTCTAAGTTACCACTTGAAATAATTGAATTAAATAGTCATGAGATAATTGATAATCACTTAATTATTATAAGAAAAAATGATGTCAATATTTTATTTTTAATTCCTGAAGATACTTTTAGGCCAGGAAATGATGGATTACATATTGATATCTGGATTTCCGGGAAAAGAATTTTTGTTGATGCAGGTACTTATTCCTATAACTCAACCACTGAATCCGATGTTTTTAAATCTGTTAAATCGCACAATACTATTCAATTTGATGATCATGAGCAAATGCCTAAGATTAGTAGATTTTTAAATGCAGAATGGATAAAACCAATAAATAGTCCTGTAATATTGAAAAATGATAATAAAATCATTGCTCAGGCAGGTTTTAAGGACTTTAAATCTAATTACCATTTTCGAAAATTAACTATAGATGATTACCTGATAAAAATTAGTGATAAAATTGAATCAAAAGAAAGAGCAGTATTTCGGATTCACTATATTGAAAGCAACTTTAAAAAATGCAGCATTTTAATAAATGCACTGGAAAACTACAAAAAAAACATTTCTTTTGAATCCTTATACTATATGGATAAATCTGAAATTGAGTACTTTGAAACAGATATAACTGGAAACTGCCATGAATTCATTATAGAATACAATAAAAAACAATGAGGATATTGCTAATACACCAAATGTTCCTTGAAAGAGATGATGGAGGGGGCAGCAGATTTAATGAAATGACAAAAACATGGACAGAAGAAGGACATGAGGTCACAGTATTAGCAGGAATGGTACACTACAACACTGGTAAAAAACCAGCCAAATATAAGGGCAAATTCATCTTCTCAGATAAATATAATACTCGTCTTGAAGTAATCAGATGCCATGTATCTGAATCATATAACGTAAATTTTTTAGGCAGGCTTTGGGGGTATTTTTCTTTCGTTTTCTCCAGCATTTATGCCGGATTTTTCCATTTGAGGGGAAAATACGATTTGATATTGGTAACTTCTCCTCCCTTATTTGTCGGTATAACAGGTTATATTTTATCAAAGCTAAAAAGATTGCCATTAGTCTTTGAAGTACGAGATTTATGGCCTGAATCTGCTATTGATACCGGTGTTATTAGCAATAAATTCATTATAAAATTTGCTTATTGGTTTGAATCAATAATTTATAAAAATTCAGAGAAAATAAATGTTCTTACACCAGCTTTTAAAGAAATATTAATAGCAAATAAAAATGTCTCTGCCGACAAAATTATTTTTATCCCAAATGCTGCTGATTTTACGATTTCTGATAGATTAATAGATGACGGTTTTGATGTTAGGGCATTCAGAAAAAAATTAGGCTGGGAAGAAAACTTTGTTCTTTTGTATGTTGGTGCTCATGGTGTTGCAAATCATTTAATACAGGTGATTGATACGGCTTTATTAATTCAAAAAACTATGCCACAGGTATTATTCGTGATGATTGGTGAAGGCATGCAAAAAGAAATGCTGATTGAAAAAACGAAGGCTTTCAACCTTAATAATGTTCAGTTTATTGATTCTGTTTCTAAAAACGAAGTTTTTAAATATATTATGTCTTCCAATTTTGGAATGTCAGTTCTAAAAAAAGTTGATACATTTAAAACAATTTATTCGAATAAAACTTTCGATTATATGGCTTGCAAAAAACCTGTGTTCTTACTGATTGACGGGGTTTCAAAAGATTTAATTGAAAAAGCAAACTGCGGATTTTATGTCGAACCGGAAAATCCGGAGAATTTTGCTGAAAAAATTGAATATGTTTTAAAACAAAGCCCAGAATATATTATAGAACTAGGTGAAAATGGCTATCATTTTGCTAAAGAAAATTTTGACAGAACTAAACTGGCAAAAAAATATCTCAACCACCTTGAAAGCTTGATAAAAAAAAATAATTAGCCTACATTTTTTGTATTTCATTGTTAATTCAATTGATTTGTATTAATATATTAAATCTATATAAGCTGAAATTATCAGCAAAGTCGTAACAACTATTTGAAATATTAAATAATTTCTTAAATTTGCGTCAAAAACATATGATCAAAAAAATACTTGTAACAGGTGGAGCAGGCTATATCGGGAGTGTCCTGGTCAGGCAATTATTGAATAAAGGATACTTTGTGAGGGTACTTGATTCACTCAAATTTGGTGGTGATGCATTGTATGATGTTGTTCAAAATCCAAATTTTGAATTTATAAAAGGGGATGTTAGAAATAATGATGATCTTGATAAAGCAATGGTTGATATATATGCTGTAGCTCATCTTGCAGCCATAGTAGGAGATCCTGCTTGCAAAAAATTTTCAGATGAAGCAAATGAAGTAAATGGTACAGCATCTAAAAATACTTTTCTTGCAGCTGAAAAAGCCAGCGTGAAAAGATTTGTATTTGCTTCTACATGTTCAAATTATGGAAAAATGTCGGATCCTGATTCATTTGTTATTGAGACATCGGAACTTAAGCCAGTATCTTTATATGCCGAACTCAAAGTAGCTTTTGAAAAATGGCTAATTGAAGAAATGAAAGATTCACCTGTTTGTGCTACTGCCTTACGCTTCTCTACTGTCTATGGATTTTCACCCCGCATCAGATTTGACCTTACTGTCAATGAATTTACCCGAAATGTATATTTAGAAGGTGAACAGGAAATTTGGGGTCCTGAATTCAACAGACCATATTGTCATGTGGATGATCTGGCAAGAGCTGTGGTTCTTACGATTGAGTCTGATGAAGATAAAGTCAGATCAGAAGTTTTTAATGTCGGCAGTACTGATGAGAATTATACCAAAAGAAATCTGATGGAAGAAATAGCAAAAGTAATTCCATGGACCAAAGCTGTTTATGTTGAAGCAGCAGAAGACCCTCGCGATTATAGGGTTAATAGTAACAAAATCAAAGAAAAGCTCGGTTTTACTATCACTAAAAGAGTTCCCGATGGAATCAGGGAAATCTACAAAATAATGCAATCTGGTCTTATAACAGATGCATATTCAGAAAAATTCAGAAATATTTAACATGATACTTTTATCGGGTCCTAACATTTCAGGCAATGAATGGAAATACATAAAAGATTGCCTTGATACTCAATGGGTTTCTTCCGTTGGATCTTATGTCAATAAATTTGAACAGATGGTTGCAGAATTTGCAGGTTGCAAATTTGGTATAGCTGCTTCGAATGGTACTTCAGCATTGCATATTTCATTGGAACTTTTAGGAGTTAAGAGTTCAGATTATGTTATTGTACCTAATGTGACGTTTGTTGCCAGTCTTAATTCAATAAAATATACTAAAGCAGATCCAATACTGATTGATATTGATGCTGAAACATGGCAAATGGATCTCAATATTCTTGAAGAATTTCTTGAAAAAGAAACCTACATAGAAGGAAACCATTTATTCTTAAAAAAGAATAACAGACGAATTCCTGCTATTATGCCTGTCCATGTTTTGGGAAATATGTGCGATATGGATAGAATGATGGAACTTTCATCTAAATATAAACTGCAGATAGTTGAAGATGCAACCGAAGCTTTGGGATCATATTATAAAAATAAACATGCAGGTTCATTTGGCATATTAGGTGCTTTTTCTTTTAATGGGAACAAAATAATAACAACCGGAGGTGGAGGAGTAATAGTTACTGATGATGAAGTTCTTGCAAAGAAAGCTAAGCATTTGACAACTCAGGCGAAATCTGATCCTTTTGAGTACATTCATGATGAGATCGGTTATAACTATAGACTGGTCAATGTATTAGCTGCAATGGGAGTTGCCCAAATGGAAAAATTACCTGAATTTGTGAAACGGAAACATGAAATAGATGCTTTCTATAAAAGGTCATTATCGGGTATTGGTGATATTTCCTTTCAAAAAGTATTAGATGATGTAAATCCAAATTTTTGGCTGTTCACTTTCAAAACACAAAAGCAAAAAGAACTGCTTAAAGTATTAAATGAAAGTAATATGCAATCGAGACCTTTTTGGGTCCCAATGAATCAGCTCAATATGTTCAAAAATGATATATATATTAATCATTTTGATGTTTCAAATGAGATATATTCTAACTGTTTAAGCATTCCCTGCTCAACTAATATTACTGTTGAAGAACTCGAAGCAATTGTTGAAAAAATATTGGCCTGTTATTAAATGAAGGAAATAATTTTTCTAATTTGAAATCATTATTTGACTTCCATTTATATATTATTATTCTTATGAAAATTAGGTTTATAAATAATTACGGTAACAGATTCTTTATAAAATATTGAGTATGTATCATCTTTTAAAAAGACTTTTAGATATTTTTATAGTGTTGATTGCCTTGATAATTTTGTTACCGATATTTATTTTTGTAATAATAGTATTATCAATGACCGGAGAAAAGGAAATTCTATATATACAGGAAAGAGTCGGCTTTAAAAACAAAATTTTTAATGTATATAAATTTGCGACTATGCTAAAAAATAGTCCTAACATAGGGACGGGAACACTTACATTAAGAAACGACCCAAGAGTGACAAAATTTGGAAAATATTTAAGAATTACCAAAATCAATGAATTACCCCAAATATTGAATGTGTTGAAAGGAGAAATGAGTATTGTTGGACCTCGACCATTAATGAAAAAAGATGTTGATAAATATCCGGAGCACATCAAAGAAAAAATATATAATGTAAAACCTGGAATTACTGGTATTGGTTCATTGATCTTTCGAGATGAAGAATTATTGGTTTCCATTACAAAAATTGATAAACATGAGTTTTATAAGAACTTTATTTTACCATATAAGGGTGAACTGGAAATGTGGTATCAATCAAACGCAAGTCTTATGATAGATATCAAAATCATTTTTTCAACTGCGTGGATTATTATTTTTCCAAAATCAGATCTTATTAAAAATATTTTCACTGACCTGCCTAAACGAAATTTTTAAATTTATGTATTTTTGTAACTACGCAGATGCAATCCCAAAGCAGTAAAATAATAATTTCCTCTCATTAAAACGTTGGGTATAAATTAAGTATCAACCTTTTTTGCAGAATTTTTAATTTTTTAACATGAAAAATTCATCAGAATTTTTCTTTCAGAGAGTCCAGATATACTTCTCAATAACGGACTGTCACAAGTATGTCTTCAATCGGACAATCCCGATGGATATATGTTACAAAATATTAATAATCAATCATTGAGAAAAATTGACATTTGTTTTATTATAGACTATATTAAAGTAACATTTTTTGCATTAATAATGGTCAGCTCTGATATAAATTTGAATTCAATTAATATTTTCACATTCCTCAGGTTGTACAAGATTCTTAAGAATTCCAGGGTAAATCAAAATATGTGAAAAAACATTTGTTGAGGATTTATCATTCTGAGGAGATTTTTATTTTTTTCCCTCAAAAATTTTTATCTTGGTAAAAGGTTTTTATTTATTTAGTTTTGAAAAAAATTATTCCCATGAAATATAGACTATTGGTAATTTTTCTGCTGAGTGCTTATTCTATGCTATATTGCCAAAATTCACCCAATTTTACACATATTATTTCAAATCAGAACTACAATCCAGAACTGCCTTTGTCTGGTTGGTTGCAACCTTCAGAATCAATCAATGGTGATAAAATTACTGTGAGATTCGTTGATGGAGCAGTAGTACATTATTTTTATGATGGTTCAAATTGGAATTTTAACTATATAACTCCAGCTGCACTTAGAAATAATTTATTGACATCAGGATTATTTGGAGAAAGAGGAAATGTAAATCCAGGTGGAAATCAAGCAGCTGATAACACAAGAAACATATATAATTGGCTGGGCTCCAATTTTAAAGAACATTGGCAAACTTCTGAAGATTTTGAAATCTTTTCAATTACCAATAATATTGTAAATTCTTCAAATACACTTTATCACGGGAAAGGAAGTATTAATATTGGTCTGCCAGGTCTTGATAACAGGTATAAACTGAATATTGGAGGAACAATTTGGTTGGACAATGGTAGAGGATCACAATTTATTGGTAATAATGCAGGATTTAATTCATCTATTTTTAATTCTGTTTCAATAGGGAACTCATCAGGTTACGAAAGTTCATCTGAAAATGGTGTAAATATTGGTTCACATTCTGGATTTTCATCAAATGGAATAAATTCTATAAATATCGGAAACATGGCTGGTCAATCAACCAATGGAAGTAACACTATAAATTTGGGCTTTCAAGCTGGAAAAAATAATTTAACACAAAATTCAATAAACATTGGAAGTGAATCTGGCTTAAATAATATTGGATTAAATAGTATAAACATTGGTACAAATACCGGACTTAATAATAGCGGTAATTTTGCTATAAATATCGGAGATCATTCTGGTACAAATAATTCGTCAAACTTTTCAATCAATATTGGTTATGAAGCAGGGCTCAATATGACATCCGGTTCCGATCCGAATATTAATATTGGCTTAAGAGCTGGTAAAAATCAGGAGGGAAATGCTAATATCAATATTGGTCAGGATTCTGGACAAAATATAACTGCAACTGGGAGTGCGAACATCAATATAGGAAAAGAAGCAGGATATTCTGCAAATTCTAATTATATGATAAACTTTGGAATTCAGGCTGGTAGAAATGCCATTAATTCTAATGACGCAATATTTATTGGAGATCAGTCAGGCTTCAACGCAAATGGTGCAGTTGATAACATTGGTATCGGCAGATTAACATTGATGGATTGTCAGGCACAAGAAAATTTAGCAATTGGTAAAGCTGCCTTAAAAAACAATACAACAGGATTTGAGAATGTCGCATTAGGAAATGAATCAGGATTTGGAAATGTTTCCGGACAAAGAAATACATATTTAGGCTGGAGAGCAGGTTTTCAAAATAATGGCACAGCCAATGTGTTGGTCGGAGAAAGTGCAAACGACCAGGCATTACTTGCCAATGAAAATACTGGTGTTGGAGCAAGAGTAATGCATGACAATGGCCATGGAAGCAGAAATGTCGCTATCGGAACAAGCGCTCTGCATTTCTTGCAGACCTTCCAGGCAATAGATATGATTGCAGGGAACCAATATCAAATTTTTGGCATAGGAAACCCTTCTACAGATTTTGTATCTTTAGGAGCAGAAAATAACGAGGTTCTAACAATTTTCACTTATAATGGAAATACAGTAACTGGTGATGGTAGGGTCAGAGACCTTCAACTATCAAATTACCCGAACAATAATACTGCAATTGGTTTTGAAGCCGGTCATTTTGCAGGTATAGGTTCAGGCAATGTGTTTTTAGGACATAGAGCAGGAGGCTCAATAAATTCAACAGGACAATCAAATAAACTATTTATCGCAAATTCTGATACCTTAACTCCATTAGTTGGAGGTGATTTTTCATTACAGGAACTTATGATAGGAGGGCAGTTAGGTTTCTCTATCCAGTATCCTCCAGATGGTTCCGGGGTATCAAATGGCAAAGTATTTCAGGGAACCGATGGCGCCCTTTACTATAAAGGTGGTTCGGGAACTGTTACTATGTTAGCTCCAAATTAAATTTTCTTAAAATAAAAACTTTTTTGATTAAATTTATTAGCTGAAAAATGACTAAACTTGATATAATAGCAGGAGCACGTCCAAATTTTATGAAAATTGGTCCTATAATTCATGCTATAAAAAAACACAATCTGAGCTCTGACTGTAAAATAGAATATCGGTTAATCCACACCGGTCAACATTATGATAAAGCTATGAGTGAAAATTTCTTTCAACAATTGAATATTCCTGAACCTGATATCAATCTGGGAGCAGGAGGAGGCACTCAGGCAGAACAAACAGCTGCAATAATGACAGGTTACGAAAAAGCACTGATGTATTGGCAACCTCAACTCTGCATAGTAGTAGGAGATGTTACTTCAACTATGGCATGTGCTATAGTTGCCAAAAAAGCATGGATCAAAGTTGCTCATATTGAAGGAGGTATCAGATCAGGCGATATGACTATGCCGGAAGAAATAAACAGGATAGTTACTGACAGTATTACAGATTACTTTTTCACAACTTCTCAGAAAGCAAATGAAAATCTTATTAAACAAGGTGTTGATTCAACTAATATTTTTTTTGTTGGTAATACTATGATTGACTCATTGCTGGCAAATAATGCAAATCTGCAAAAACCTGATTTTTTTGATGATCTAAAATTAGAAAAATCACACTATCTTGTAGCTACTCTTCACAGACCTTCCAATGTCGATAACCCTGACAATCTTGAAAAGCTTTTATCAGCAATAAATGATAACTGCCAAGATTATAAAGTGATCTTTCCCATGCATCCCAGAACTCAAAAAATTTATAACCAACTAAACAGAAAATATCAAAATCTATTCATAACTGGCCCTATGGATTATCTCAGGTTTATTTTTTTAATAAAAAATTCTTCAGGTGTTATCACAGATAGTGGAGGAATTACTGAGGAAACTACAGTTTTAGGTATTCCATGTATGACCCTGAGAGATTCAACTGAAAGACCTGAAACAGTTACAATTGGAACTAATGAAATGGTAGGAACTAATCCGGATAATATCATACCATATCTTGACAAACTTACCTCAGGCAATTGGAAAAAAGGTGCAATTCCTGAACTTTGGGATGGAAAGACTTCTGATAGAATAATAAAATATATTATTGATTTATAAATTTTTATTAATCATTTCAACATATTTACACCCATCATTGCTCAAAATAGATGTCATTAGCCTTATAAATATGAAAATAGTTTTGTAGTATCCTTTAAAATATTTAATTGATTTCCCAAAATCTCATCAAATTTATTAACATGTATGATTTTTTTTTTGAATGTAATGTCTGTTTTATTTTCAGTTTCTTGTCATTATAGTAGTAAAAAACAAATTTCGCCTTGAATATTGCATGTAATTTTAAAGTTAGCTTATATGATCAGGTTAGAATTTTTCCACTTATTTTGTGTCAGAAAGAAAATAATTGTACAAGTGATCCATCACCCAGAATGATGACAGAGGATATCATTGTTCTACACAAAAATTCCTTACAAATCTGTGGAATAGAGAAATTATCAGTTAATAGTATTATTTGTTTTAAAAATTTTATTTTTTAATTTCAAAAGAATATGAGAGAAAAAGTTGCGATTATCGGATATTCAGGCCATTCTTATGTTGTTATTGATATTATTGAAAGCATGGGTTCAGAAGTTGCAGGATATTTTGATAAAAATAAAAAAGATTACAATCCTTACTCTCTTGAATATCTTGGAGATGAAAATGAGCCACCTTCTCTGGAATCATTAAAATCCTATAACTGGTTTGTTGCAATCGGAGATAACCACATCAGGCACAAAATCATAACATCAATGCTTGCAAAAGGGTTACATGATCCGTTGACTATTTTTCATAAGAATTCTGTTGTAAGCAAAACTGCTTCTGTTGGTTATGGTACCATGTTTGCCGCGGGTTCAATTGTAAATCCTCTGGCCCGGATCGGAAATGGAGTTATATGCAATACAGGCAGTATAATTGAACATGAATGTAAAATAGGAGACTTCTCACATATCGGACCTGGAGCTGTTTTAGCTGGAAATGTTCATGTTGGTGAAATGACATTTGTAGGAGCAAATTCAGTGATAAAGCAGGGTGTAAAAATTGGCAATAATGTCACTATAGGTGCAGGTACTGTAGTCATCAATGACGTTCCTGACAATGCTACAATAGTCGGTAATCCAGGAAGAATTATCAAATAATATTTTCAACTTTTATACTATTCGTATCAGTTATTTAATTATTCAGAATTCGATATCAAAATTTGCATGATTTTTGTGATTTTAAACAATAAAATCTTTTTTTATACCTGATTAAAAAAAATAAACACTTGTTCTTATCTCATTTTTATAAAAATCCGCTAATTCCTTTCTACTTATTTTGCATTTTTATTGTAAAAAGTGCAAAGAAAGGAACACTTATTATGCAGAGGTTAAAACACAATATCCCGGTAAATGCAGCAATAGGTGATGTTAAAATTATTGGTAAGAACTTCCTATTAGGAGAAAACAGTTACTTTAATAGCGGATATATTTCCACAAATGAAAATTCGAAAGTTAAGATTGGCAACTGGTGTGCAATTGGATATAATGTTACAATTCTGGCAATAACACATGATACAGGAATTCCGACAGGCATTGAAAATCAGCGACCTGTAAAATCAGGTGACGTAATTATTGAGGATGGTGTCTGGATTGGCAACAATGTCATAATAACACCAGGTGTGCATATTGGTAAAATGGCTGTAATCGGTGGAAATTCTGTTGTAACCAAAGATTTGCCCGAATATACAGTCTGTTCAGGCAATCCATGCAAAGTCTTATATACAAAAAATGAAGATGAGATTATTAAACATAGGGAATTGATAAAAATTTAATGATTTGTCGCAACTAATATAAATTATTAACATACATAAAAAATGAAAAAAAATAGAATCAGTTGATGTCCGAACATAAACAATCAGTCCTTGACCTTGTCCTTATAGCTTTCCAAAAAGGAATACGGCACGTGGTTTTCTCCAGTGGTAGCCGGAATGCACCACTGATCATAGCTTTCAATGAACATGGTGGATTCAGAACATATTCCATCCATGATGAAAGATCAGCAGGTTTTTTTGCCCTTGGTATGGCTCAGCAATTGAAAGAAACTGTGGCACTTGTTTGTACTTCAGGTTCGGCTACTCTCAATTACTCACCTGCAATTGCAGAAGCTTATTATCAATGTATTCCTTTGCTTGTAATCACTGCCGACAGACCCCTTGAATGGATTGACCAGGGAGAAGGTCAGACCATGAAGCAGCATAAAATATATGCCAATTTTATAAAGGAAAGTTATGAAATTTTTCAGGAAACGACCCATCCTGATGAATTATGGTACAATACCCGAATGTTCAATGAAGCTATAAATCTGTGTAAAATAGCACCTTACGGACCTGTACACGTCAATTTGCCTTTAAGAGAACCATTATATCAGAAAAATTATAATTTTCAGGAAAATCATGTAAAAATCATTGAAAATATATCTCCCCGTCCTTCTATTTCCGATATTGATGCTGAACTTCTGACAAATATCTGGCATAAATCAAAAAGAAAAATGATACTTACAGGGGTCATGCCATCCGATCCTGAACTAAAAGGACTGATAAAAAAATTAGCAGAGGATCCTTCGGTTGTTGTTTTGACTGAAACTACTTCCAATATTTTTGATGAATCTTTTATTAACAATATCGACAGGTTCATCATGAGTATCAACAAAGAAGAAGAAGACCAATATAAACCTGATATATTGCTCACAATAGGCAGCCATGTTGTCTCAAAAAAGATCAAGTCATTATTGCGGAAGTGGAATCCTGATGAGCATTGGGATGTCGATGAATCTGACAAGATCACTGACACATACAAATCACTCACGAAGCATATCAAAAGTGATGTGAAATCATTTATAATCAGACTGACTGATAAAAGAAAAATTTCAAAATCAGATTACTCTGAAATTTACAGACAAAAAGAAAATTTAGTAAAAAACAAACATTTTAAATACCTTTCAAATGTTCAATGGTCAGATCTGAAAGCTTATGGTATAATCTGCAATTCTCTGCCTGAAAACCCTAATGTACATATGGCCAACAGTGCAGCTGTCCGCTATGTGCAACTTATGCAATCACGTTACGATATTATTTACAATTCCAACAGGGGTGTTGCAGGAATAGATGGTTGTACATCAACTGCAGCAGGTGCAGCTCTGATAAATGATAAATTAACTGTGCTATTTACAGGAGATGTTGCTTTTCTATATGATTCAAATGCATTGTGGAACAAATATTTATCACAAAAATTAAGGATAATAGTTTTTAATAACGAAGGTGGCAATATTTTTCGATACATTCCGGGTCCTTCTGAAACAGATCAACTTGAAGACTTTTTCGAATCCCATCATAACTGCAAAGCTGAATTTATTGCAAAAGCATTTAATGTGAATTACTATTCAGCTTTTAATGAAATTGAATTAAATGAAAAACTGTCTGATTTTTTTTCAATTCAGGAAAACAACAGACCTGCACTATTAGAAATTTTTACTCCAAGACTTAAAAACATGGAAATCCTGAAATCATATTTTATAAACCTTGAGAAAGAAATCTTTTAACTCGTAAAATGTAAATTGATTCCTGCTTATTACGAACTAAAAGACAACGGACAACTGACAACCGAAATAAATTACGAATTAAGATTTTTAACCGTCAAACTGACAACTGACAACCGAAATAATTCTCCATTATCAATTTTCAACTATAAATGAATATAACAATCAGAAAAACCGAACCAAAAGACTATCCTGCAGTTCTGGAGTTAATTAAAGAACTTGCACTTTTTGAAAGAGCACCTGAAAAAGTTACTAATACAGTCGAACTTATGCAGGAGGAAAATCATTATTTCCAATCTCTTGTTGCAGAAAAAGAAGATGGTGAAATAGTTGGAATGGCAATATATTTTTTTGCATATTATACCTGGGTTGGAAAATCACTTTACCTGGATGATATCGTAGTAAAAGAAAAATATAGAGGTAATAAAATAGGAACAAAGCTTTTAGACAAAGTGATAGAATTTGGAAATGAAAACAATTGCAAAAGGATCAGATGGCAGGTACTCGACTGGAATACTGATGCCATTGAATTCTATAAAAAATATGGTGCTAGACTTGATGGAGAGTGGGTTAACTGCGATATCGAATAACTTTAATTCCGGATCACATCAATTCTGCAAGTGTCAATTTCATCATCACTATAATAGAAAATCAGGTCATAATTTAAAATCGATCCATTCTGAAGTTTGCCTTTGGAAGGCATAAAAAGGTTGGTAAATCCTGACCCGCTTATCCACTGATTGGGGATAAAAATGCTATCCTTAATTATTTTTCCCCTGAGATTTATTTTTTGACCAAAATTGTCATGAAGTATTGAAATACTCCTTGGGTCATCCGGACTGTTTGTGATTTTTATTTTAATCGGCTGTTGTCCCTCAGGACAAATTATTTTTCCACTATAATTCCCAACAAATTTATCACTCTCCTTTATCTCGCAATTGACACCAGAGTATCCTTCATGACAAAAGCAATCTCCCTCAATACAATAACCATTATAACAAGTTTTTTCTTTGCATGGGTCAATGCATGAAACAAAATGAAAGCACATCAGAATTATCATTTTAACCAAAATATTATTATTTCTGACCATATAAGTTTTTTCTACAGTTAAGATTAATTTTATAAAAACGTTTTTTTTCACTAATTTACAGTCATTTTTACAATATTTTTCACACTTTCGCATTTTTTAATACAAAATAATTTTATTATGCTAAGAACATTTATTGCTATAATCTTTTCATTCCTGTTTTATCAGGGATTTTCCTGCACTAATTTCCTGATCACCAAAGGTGCATCAGTTGAAGGCACACCAATGATAAGTTACAGTGCAGATTCTCATATTTTATTTGGAGAACTATATCACTGGCCGGCCACTACTTATCCTGAGGGTGCTTTACTTGATATATATGAATGGGATACAGGAAAATTTTTGGGTAAGATCGCTCAGGCAAGACAAACTTATAATGTTGTCGGAAACATGAACGAATTTCAGGTAGCTATTGGTGAAACAACTTTCGGGGGAAAAGAAGAACTAGGCGAACAACCAGGAGCAATTATGGATTATGGCAGCCTCATTTATGTTGCATTACAACGATCAAAATCAGCCCGGGAAGCGATTAAAATTATTGCTGACCTTATGGAAGAATATGGCTATGCCAGCTCAGGAGAATCATTTTCTATTATGGACAAGAATGAGGTGTGGATTATGGAGCTTATCGGAAAAGGCAAACATGAAAAAGGAGCAGTTTGGGTTGCAATGCTCGTTCCTGATGGTTACATTTGTGCTCATGCCAATCAGGCAAGAATATTGCAATTTCCCCGAAAATATAAGGAAGGTGCTATTTCTTCAAAAGAAATGGATAAGCTTTTCGACCCTAAAGTAACAACCATCTATTCTGAGGATGTGGTTTCATTTGCCAGAAAATATGGTTACTACACCGGTGAGGACAAGAATTTCAGCTTTTCTGACGTCTATGCTCCTGTTGATTTTGGTGCAGCAAGATTTTGCGAAGCGAGAGTTTGGTCTATGTTCAGAAAGGTGAACAGCGAAATGGATAAGTACGAAAACTATGCAATGGGGCACGATCTTACAAACAGAATGCCGCTATTTGTAAAACCGGAAAGAAAGATCAGCCTTAAAGATATGATGGATTTTATGGGTGATCATTACGAGGGCACAAAAATGGATTTCAGTAAGGACATAGGTGCAGGACCTTATGAATCTCCATACAGGTGGAGACCTATGACATGGCAAATAGACAGTGTGGGTTATTTCCATGAAAGGAGTACTTCAACTCAGCAGACAGGCTTTACCTTCATTGCACAGAGCAGGGATAAATATCCGGACCCCATCGGAGGAATTTTATGGTTTGGTGTCGATGATTCATATTTTTCTGTCTATAACCCTATCTTCTGTGGTATTACTGAAATTCCACTAAATTACAGACAAGGTTATGGCAGTATGATCGATTTCAAAGCCGACGCTGCCTTTTGGGTATTCAATCAGGTTTCCAACTTTGCTTACTCTCGATATAATCAGATCGGACCAATTGTCAAAGAACATCAGGCAATGCTTACTGATAAATTTTTTAAATCGATTGATCCTGTATCAGAGGCAGCTACTAAAATCTTTTCTGCTGATAAAAATTTAGCTATCGATTTCATAACAAATTATTCAGTTTCAGAAAGTGAAAAAACTGTAAAGCACTGGATTAACCTATATGGTTTCCTGTTTTCAAAATTTGTTGATGGCAATGTTAAGAAAACTGAAGGAATGAAGCTACTGGACAACGGAAATGGAAAAAATATCCCTCCTTCTCCAAAACAACCTGGTTATAATGAAAGCCTTTTGAGAAATATTATCAAACAAACAGGTGACAGATATAAAGCAAAATAAATAAAAACAGAAAATATGAAAAAAAATGCCGTTCCCGAACGGCATTTTTTTTTTGCTAAAGATCAGACTAAAACATCAATAAGTTCCACCATTTTTTACCCTACCCTCAAAGTTTTAATCTCATTTCTTTTTTTGATCTGTGTATATCCGTTGCATCTGTGTTGTCCGTGTTCATTATTTTTGTACTCAGATGTTGCTGAACCTGACGGATTTTCATGAATTTATGACCTCCCAAAAGTCGATTAAGTTTTATAAATTACGAGTTTTGATTTTAACTGCCAAACCAATACCTGATAACCGAAACAAATTACAAATTACGAGTTACGAATTACGAGTTTTGAATTATAACCGACAACTGAAAAACTGACAACTGATAACCGAAACAAATTACAAATTACTGTCTGAACTATGATTCATAGGATTATAGGATAGCAGGATTTTCATTATCAATTATCCATTCTCAATTATCCATTTATTAGCACACGGATGACACTGAACCTTTCAAGCCAACGGCATGATTTGACAGATTTTCACGAATGTTTCTCTATTCCAATTCCACAATAAAATGCGATACTATTATTTGCAAGTTTTATTTACAAATCAATGACAAACTTCCTTCTCCATTTTTATCGAAGGGTTGGGGAATAGGGTTTAGAAACAAATGTTTTATTTTGGGAAAAAAATGCTATAAATAGAAAATTTTGGCATCTCCTGATTAATAAATTCTTAAGTGCTTTATAAATTTCTTTATTATTTCTCCAATTCAATTTAAATTTATAATTTTGTTGGATGCAAATACTATATGGCAAACTCAATAAAATACTTCAATCATGAAAAAAAATTATCTTCTTTTTATTATTGTTCTGTTTTCAGTTAACAATATAATTTTTTCCCAAAATCAGGTAAAAGGATTTGTTTATGAAGACATCAACCGAAATGGATTAAAAGACAAGGAAGAAAAAGGAATTGCCGGTGTAGGTGTTTCCAATGGCATTGATGTAGTTCAAACCGGTCCTGAAGGAGAGTATTCTCTTCGAATCGGAAATGATAATATTATTTTTGTAATCAAGCCATCCAATTATTTTGTTCCTCTTAATTCGCATAATCAGCCACAGTTCTTTTATAACCATAAACCAAAAGGAAGTCCGCGTCTCCAATATGAAGGGGTTTCACCAACCGGGTTATTGCCAAAATCTTTAAATTTTGGATTGATACCCTCAGTGACAAAAAATAATTTCAGGGTCCTGGTTTTCGGAGATCCTCAGCCATACAACGAGAAAGAGGTTGAATATTTTTTCAATGGTATTATAAGGGATATAAGGGATATGGATCAGGTTGCCTTCGGCATCAGTCTGGGTGACCTGGTTGGGGATGATCTTGACCTCTTTGGTCTTTATAAAAATGCAATTAAATATATTGGAGTACCCTGGTATAATGTTATGGGTAACCATGACATGAATTATGATGTAGTCCATGATACATTAGCCGATGAATCATTTGAAAGAGAATTTGGTCCTGCCAGTTTTTCTTTTAATCATGGAAAGGTTCATTTTATCCTACTTGACAATATTATGTATCCGGATCCAAGAGGCGGAAATGGATATTGGGGAGGGTTCAGGGAATCACAGCTCAAATTCATAGAAAATGACCTCAAATATATACCAGCAGATCATCTCATTGTACTTGCATTCCATATTCCAATCAGCGAAGGAGAAGGAGGAGATCCATTTAATGATGAACACAGAAACAGGCTATTTAAACTCCTCGAAAATCATCCATTCACATTATCCCTTTCAGCCCATACTCATTGGCAGAGCCAGGATTTTTTTACTGAAAAGCAAGGATGGCCCCAACCCGGGAATCACCATCATATGAATGTTGGTGCGAGTTGTGGTGACTGGTATAGCGGCAGACTTGATGATGAAGGTGTTCCTGTATCGACTATGAGGGATGGAACTCCTAAAGGATATGTTTACCTTAATTTCTCAGGTAATAAATATACATTCGATTATAAAGTTGCAGGGAAACCAATGGATTACAGGTTCGAAATCTTCGCTCCAAGAGTTGTTCTCAAAAACAGGTGGCCTGCTGCTTATGTTACTGCCAATTTCTTTATCGGGTCTCCCACCGATACTCTGTGGTACAGGATTGACAATGGGGAATGGAAAACAATGGAATATACTTTTGATTATGATCCATCTTTTTTAAAACTTGTAAATGAATGGGATTATGCTGATGTATTGCTTGATGGAAAAAGACCTTCAAATCCTGATAAATGCAGTCACCTCTGGAAAGGACGGATCCCGACCAATATTGAAGCTGGTGATCATCTGATTGAGATCAGGGCTAAAGATATGTTCGGAAGGGAGTTTACTCAGAAAAGATGGTATGAAATTGCAGAAAAGGAATAATGAGAGTTTATTCATGCAATGTCCCGGTAATTTGATTTAACGTACATTATGTACAAATAATTTTGACATTATTCTCGGAATAACTTAAAAAAAAATTACTGCTTTTATATAAAATTATTTTTTAAAATTTTTTTTTATCGGTTGTTTTTATATATTTGTTGCGGAAATATGTAATTAATTTTTTTATTAACAAAAATGTGTGATATGAAAAAACTCTTTCTTTTACTATTTTCTGTTTTTTTGACAACAACAGCTTTGTTATCTCAAAGGACAGTTAGTGGTACAGTTACTGATGATTCCGGCACACCTCTGATAGGTGCATCCGTTATTGTCAAAGAAAATCCTACAATTGGCACTCTTACTGACGCTGAAGGTAGATTCAGCCTGAAGATTGATGCCAATTCTAAAAATTTGTCTGTTTCCTATGTTGGATTTATTTCAAAGGAAACTGCTTTAGGTACTCAGAGTGTCTATTCTGTTTCGCTGGAATCTGACGCTAAGATCCTTGAAGAGGTTGTGGTAGTTGGATATGGAGTTCAAAAGAAAAGCGAAGTTACAGGTTCAATCTCCCAGGTAAAAGGAGATGAAATAGCTCAGTTAGCTGCTCCAAGTTTTGAGTCGTTACTTTCAGGCCGGGCTGCTGGTGTTCAAATTAATACTACATCAGGTATTATTGGGGATGTTCCAAGGATAAATATCAGAGGAGTTGGTTCTATCTCTTCAGGAACATATCCACTAATTGTGGTTGACGGTCTCCCAATCGTAACCGGCAACACAGCTTTCTACGATGGAGTTAACTCACTCGGAGATATCAATCCTTCAGATATCGAATCTATTGAGATACTGAAAGATGGTTCTGCAACTGCTATTTACGGCTCCAGAGCAGCAAATGGTGTTATGCTGATCACAACAAAAAAAGGTAAGGAAGGCAAATTCAAAGTTAATTATAATACTTATGTCGGAGTTGCTCAACCTACAAAATTGTTTGATCTTTTAAATGCTGAAGAGTCTATTCTCATTAATAATGAGAAAAGAACTAACAGAGGTCAATCAGTAATAGCTATAGCTGAAGGAGCTGCAGGTCCTGCAGTAGATGAAGACTGGCAAAAAGCTGTATTGAGGGAAAATGCTTTCCAGCATGACCACGTCCTGTCTTTTTCAGGTGCCAATGAACGGACAAATTATTACGTTTCACTTGGATTTTCTGACCAGGATGGAGTTACCCGACCCAATGCTTTCAAGCGTTACACCCTTAGGACAAATATTGAACAAAAAGTGAAAAAATGGCTTACACTTGGTGCAAACATTGGTCTCACACAGTCAGAAGTTTTTGGATTGAACTCAGGAGAAAATTCATTATCAGGTAATATTTTCTCAGCAATAAGGCAATTACCCAATACTCCAATTTATAATGCAAACCATCCTACCGGTTATAACATTGATTTAATAACCCCGAGTCTGGTAGGCAGATATAATAATGCTACAACCATTGGAGATAACCTTCCAAATATTGTTTATGTCATTGATAATAATGTATATCAGGATAAAGTTTTGAGGACACTGGCCAGTACATATGCAAATATTAATCTCCTTCCTTCATTGGTTTTAAGGACACAATTCAGTGTTGACAAATTAGGTACTGAAGGTTTGCTATACTGGAATCCACTACATGGCGATGGACAAAGTGTAAACGGAAGAGTTCAAAATGGATTCCAAAATATATTCAGATGGAACTGGCAAAATTCACTTTCATATAATGAGACTTTTGCAGATGTTCATAATTTTGGATTTACTGTTGTACAGGAATTCCAAAAACAAAGGAATAACTGGTTTGAAGCAGCAGCTACTGACCTTTCCAATAGCTTTTTCCAGCACAATGTGATCACCGGATCATTTGGAACTCCAAATCTCTCAGGTAGTCTTGCTGAAAATGGATTTATATCGTATGCGGGTAGATTGAATTACAACTATAACGGAAAATATTATCTTCAGGCGTCTCTCAGAAGAGATGGAATTTCGTCAATGCCGGCTGCAAATAAATGGGGTCTTTTCCCGGGTGCTTCTGTCGGTTGGACTATTTCAAAAGAACCATTTATGAAAAGTCTCAGCTTTATCAGCGACCTGAAACTTAGAGCTTCATATGCACAGGTTGGTAATACGTCAGTAGGAAATTATCCTTATGCAGGTCTCTATGGCGGCGCAAAATATGGCGACAAAAATGGACTAGGATTTGTTCAGATGGGTAATGATCAATTGAAATGGGAAACCAGTAAAAAAATGGATATTGGCTTTGATTTGATGCTAGCAGAAGGAAGGTATAAATTCTATTTTGATTACTTTGTTAACAATCAGGATGGTTTGATTCTTTCAGTGCCAACACCACCAACTTTAGGAGTTCCGGGCAATTCATATTCAGCTAATATCGGTAAATTGACCAATAAAGGGTATGAGTTTTCAGGTGAAGCTATAGTTTTTAACAAGAGTGATTTCTCCGTTACGTTGGACGCTAATCTTACATTGATGAGCAATGTTGTAGATTCATTATATCTGGGTCGTGACATCACAGGAACCTATACAATAATCAGAGAGGGTGAGTCAATAAACTCAATTTATGGTTATGATTATATCGGAGTCAACAAAGCTAATGGAAATCCAATCTACAGAAAACAAAATGGAACTCTGGTTCAGGGAAATATTGCTACCTCTACCTATGTGCTTTACAATGAAAATGAGCCTGGTAATGTTGCAACAGCTTCTTCATTGAGTTCAGTAACTGACAAAAAGGTCTTTGGTCCTTCATTACCTACATATTTCGGTTCTTTTGGTATTAAAGTCGGCTATAAGGCATTTGATGTTTCTGCTCTTTTCAGATATAGCGGTGGTAATTATATAATGAACCGTACCAGGGACGACCTTACACAGCACTCATTTACTAATAATAGTACAGAAATTCTGGGCCGTTGGCAAAGTGTTGACAACCCGGGTGATGGCTGGACACCAAGATTATGGGCCCAGGGAGGAAACTTTGTTAATATTTCTAACCAAAGTAATGGAAGATTCATCGAAAAAGGTGATTATTTGAAGTTTTCAAATTTAGTTATCGGATTTAATATGCCTAAATCCTTGTTAAGCAGAATAGGAATCAGTAGTTTGAGAATTTATGCTCAGGGCTCAGAATTGTATATGTTGACTGATTATACCGGTATTGACCCAGAAATGGAAAATAACGGTGTTGATTTCAACTTGACGCCAAGACAAAGGACCTTAACTTTAGGTTTGAACATTTCATTTTAAACTATAAAACTTTATCAAATGAAAAATATACAATTAAATAAAATAAAAAAGCTTCTGATTTTACCAGCCCTGGTTTTAAGTATGCTTTATTTGGATTCATGCAAAGAAATAATTGAGCTTGACCCATACAACCAGGTATCAGAAACAACTGCATTTACCACTCCATCTCTGGTTGAACTTTCAGTAGTAGGAATGTATAATGCCGCACAACGTGGTGACTATGCCGGTAATTTCCGTGGTTACCCATTTGGAGCAGCCTTTGTTCAACAAGGTGATTGCCGTGCTGAAGACGCTGTTAACCAACAAGCTTTTTACAGGTTTACATATGAAGGTACTTATGATGCAACAACTGCCAATAACCAATATTACTGGCAGGATACTTACAGGGCTATAAACAGATGTAATATTATTATTGATGGTGTTAAGACAGCAGCTACAAATGGTGTAATAACCGAATCAGCAGCTAAGGCTTATGAGGGCGAAGCAAAACTATTACGTGCTGCTTTATACCATGAACTATTATTGCATTTTGCCAGACCATATAAGCATACCGCTGATGCATCACACGTAGGTGTTCCTTATCATGACAAACCTTATACTACCATTGCCAGTATTAATGAAGGCATGCTTAAAGGTCGCGAAACAGTTGCGTTTGTCTATGGCAAAATTCTTGAAGATCTGGATTATGCAGAAGCAAATTTACCTTTAAGAGCAGGCTGGACTGGAACATATAAGATGACCAGAGGTACGAAAGGAGCTGCCGCCGCTTACAAACTAAGGATTTATCAACATATGTACAAATGGGATGAAGCTGCTAAGGAAGGAGACAAGTTTTATACAGGTGGACCATATGCTGCTGAATACGCACTTGGAGCAAATCCATGGACCATGTGGAATGATTATAACAGCAATGAATATGTTTTCGGAATGGAGAATTCTGCAACAAACAATCCGGGAGTTAATGCAGCTCTGGCATCTCAATATAAAAGAAGATTGCTTGTCTGTGTAAGCCCTATAATATGGAGAAATGCATCATGGCTACCTGATGATAAAAGAAGAAAAGATCCTGAAATGGTTTTTAAAAGCAATGGCCAGGTTTATACCAGTAAATATAAAGATGACGTAAACTATACAGATCCATCACCGATGATGAGATTTCCGGAAGTTTTATTAAATCATGCTGAAGCCCTTGCGCGTAGAAATGCCTCAGGTGATGTAACTAAAGCCCTTGAACTCTTAAACAAAGTCCGAAACAGAGCTCTCGCTGATCCTGCTACCCAGGCTTATACCGCTGCTTCTTTCGCTGACAATGTAGCTTTATTAAAAGCTATTCTGGTTGAAAGAAGAATTGAGTTTGCAATGGAAGGTCGTCGTTGGCCTGATGTTCACCGACTTCAGTTTTGTCCCTATTTCCCGATCAAAGGCATTCCGGCCAAGATAGCTAACCTTAATCCGGTACCTGCTGCCTGGTTTACCAATGCAGGGGAATTTGGAACTCAAACTGACGAAAAATTTGGTATAGCTAATGTACCATATGATAATTTTAAATTCGTATGGCCCATACCACTTACTGAAATCAATGCTAACCCGACATTGGCAAAGCAACAAAATCCTGGTTATTAGTGTCTGCTAATATAGTGTTTTTATAATATAGTGTTTTATGGCTGCCTGTAATTAAATACAGGCAGTCTTTTTTATTATATTGAAAAATATTTTACAATTTTTACTCAGAGAATAGGATAATCCTGATATTTATTTATTGCAGAATTAATGCATTCATATAATTTTAATAATTAAAATCCAATTGTTGAGTCCACTCCAGAAAGTCAAAACAAAAAAGATATCACCAGGAAACAAAGGCTATATGTTACACAAATTACAGATAATCAATAATATATACTTTGCAATTCTTAATGTCTTAGTGGCTTTGTGGCCTAAAAAACACTTTTCGGAATAAACTCATCGTTTTATTTCTTGAATTTTAGTAAGATTTTTGTTCTGTTTTCCAGGTGGATATCCCTCGTAAAAAATGCATAATTGAATTAACATATTTTTAAAATCAGGTGTCCTTCGCTTAAAGATTGGTTATGAAAATCATTACTTTTTTCTTAATATATCTTTTTATTATATTCGTATTTGTTTCATGTGATCCGGATGATACATCAGAAAATAATAATATTAGTTTCAATAAAAATGAAGGGATTTTCATATTGAACGAAGGACTGTTCAATCAGGCCAACGCATCAGTTTTTTATTATAATTTTGATAAGGACAGTATTTACGAAGATATTTTTCAAAGTAAAAACAATGAAAAAACAGGAGATGTGCTGCAAAGTATGTTTATCATTGATAACACCGGTTACCTTGTTATCAATAATTCAGGCCTGATAAGGAAAGTAAACCTTCAGGATTTTAAGCAATTACAATTAGTGGCGGGTTTGGTATCTCCAAGACAGTTTTTCAGAGTTGATAATACAAAAGCTTATATTTCAGATATATTTTCCAACAAAATAAAAATTTATTCACTGCCTGACGACAAGATAACAGGCGAAATACTAACCGGCAGGTGGACAGAAAACTTTGCTTCAAATAATGAAAAGGTTTATGTTACATGCCCCTGGATTTTCAGCAAGCCCATATCAAAGATTGTTTATGAAATAGATCCGGAAAGCGATAAAATCACTGATAGCCTGATTACCGGTATTAACCCGACAAATATTTCAATAGATAAAAATGGATATTTATGGACACTGTGTGCAGGAAATTCTATTGAAGGCATTAAAGGCAGCCTCTTCAAAACTGATCTGAAAACAAAAAAAAATGTGGATTCCGTGCATTTTGATCAGGTATTGAACATTTTTAATACAGGAATGAATATGAACTCAAAGAAAGATTCTCTTTTTGTCCTTTACAACGATGTTATGATGATATCAACAACCGGCAAGATAAAGACTGAACCGGTAATTAAAAGACAAAAGGAAAACTTCTATGGTTTTAATATTGATAATCAGAGAAATCTGGTTTACCTTACAGATGCTTTGAATTTTGCATCAAGGGGCAAGGTCCTTATTTATACAAAAAAAGGCCTGCTTATTAAAACGATCAATGCCGGATTAATACCCAATAATGTAATATCTTACTGATATCTGCGAGCCATTTCCAGGTCCTCTGGAGTATCAATTCCTATTCCTTTGTATTCAGTCTCAAAAACATGAATACTAAACCCATTTTCCATCCACCTTAATTGCTCAAGTTTCTCTGATTTCTCCAGATATGATTCTTCAAGTTGTGTTATTGCCTGCAATGCCTTGTTTCTGAATCCATAAATACCAATGTGTTTATACCCAAAATCATCAGGCCCCCTACCATCCCTGTAAAAAGGCAATGATGCCCTGCTAAAATACAATGCTTTGGATGCTTTGTCCTTTACAAGCTTCACAATGTTTGGATCAGCTGCTTCAGCCTGATTATCTATTTTGGTACACAAAGTTGATATCTCAATCCAATCATCATCATTCATTTTCCTGACAAGAAGATCAATCAGCCCTGCATCAATAAATGGCTCATCAGCCTGTACGTTGATAACTATATCATCAGACCAGTATTTTAATGAAACTTGAGCACACCTGTCAGTGCCCGATTTATGTGAGCTAAAGGTCATCTCAGCCTGAGCGCCAAAAGATTCTGCTTCCTTTAATACCCTTTCATCGTCAGTAGCAATTATGATCTCATCGATCAGAGATGATTTTTTTACATTTTCCCATACCAGATTCAATATACTTTTATCTCCAATTTTCTCAAGAACCTTGCCGGGAAAACGTGTTGAACCCATCCTGGCAGGTATTATAACTATATTTTTTGACATTTTTTATTAATTTTTAAACATATTATAAAATTTTGTAATATATTTGCAGGTTGAAAACTACAATATGAAAAACAAATATACTGAAAAAAAATTATTCTTGATCCTGTTATGGTTTTTATTCGGAGGATTTGGATATTCGCAGGTACAGATTTATCCTGATACGGTTGTGGTGATGAGTTTGCCTGGGAAAGGAGTATTATTCCAGCACACTGTTAAATCCGGCAATACTGTCTTTAGTCTGTCGAAAAAATACAAAACCGATATTGATGAAATTTACTTGCTTAACACAGGCCTGAATAAAAAACCATTAAACAAAGGCATGAATATTTTTATTCCATATAATAAAGATATTGTGAAAAGAAATATTCAAAAAAAGAATTCAAAGCTTCCGGGAGTTTTCTACAAAGTTGGAGCAAAAGAAACTCTTTTTAGAATAGCAAAAGTAAATCTTGGAATTGAAGTGAAAGATGTTATCCGGTTGAACAATATAAAAAACAATGATATTAATGAAGGTCAGCTTTTATTTATTGGTTACCTTGAGCCCGATATAGCTGAAAAGGAGCTGGCAGCTGATGCACTTCCAAAATCAAAGATCAAAACCATTGAATCTATTGAAAGAGAAGCACCTGTGTTTAAAAAAATTGTTTCTGTTAATGAATCCTTTCATGCTTCAGGATCAAAAAAACTAAAAGTAAAGCCTGAATCGGCAGATGAAAAAAAATCAATTGCCAAAAATGAGAAAACAGTTTCAAAAAATAATAAATCAAAGTCAGTGATCAAGGCAGATGAACCAGAGGCAGAGAACCGCAGTATAAATGAATCCGTATTTGCAAAAACAAAAAATGAACAACCTGAAAAGGAGAAAACCAAATTCGTCGGGATAATCAGCAGGCCGGTCAGTCTTGATGAAAAAGATGATGGACAAGAAGAAGATAAGGAACACATTTTAAGATATCACAGGGACAGTGGAGTTGCATTGTGGAATAAAAGTAGCCGGGTCAAAGGTGTCTATGTTCTAAGCAAAGATGCTGCTGTAAATTCAATGATTGAAATAAGCAATCCAATGGTTCAGAGAAAAATATTTGCCAGGGTAATTGGAAATATTCCTGCAAATACATATCCGGATAATGTAAAAGTCGTACTTTCGCCCGAAGCTGCCATGACGCTGGGAGCACTTGATTCAAGATTTTTTGTTAAACTGCACTATTTAAAATAATATTTATGCCACTCAGAGGAGGTATCGTTGGTTTGCCAAATGTTGGGAAATCGACATTATTCAACGCATTGACAGCAGCTGGAGCTTTAGCTGCCAATTATCCTTTTGCTACCAAAGATCCCAACATTGGGGTAATTACTGTTCCGGATGAAAGGCTGGATATACTCGGAAAGCTTGTCAAGACCAAACGTATAGTTCCCACTACTATTCAAATTGTTGATATTGCAGGACTGATAAAAGGAGCAAGTCAGGGAGAAGGCCTTGGAAATCAATTTCTTGCAAACATCAGGGAAGTCGATGCTATACTTCATGTTATCAGATGTTTTGATGACAAGAATATTGTCCATGTTGATGGCAGCATTGATCCTGTTCGTGACAAGGAAATCATAGACACAGAACTCTTGCTTAAGGATCTTGAAACTGCAGAGAAAAAAGTGGAAAAGTATAAAAAAAATGCAAAAAGTGGTGATAAAGCAGATATCAGGAAAGCCGAATTAGCTCAGCATATTTATGATTTTCTGGCAAAGGGCAACCCGGGAAGATACTACAAATGCCATACACCTGAAGAGGAAGAAATACTTGGTGATATGTTGTTGCTTACAAATAAACCTGTGCTTTATGTCTTGAATGTAGATGAAAAATCAATGAAATTTGGAAACAAATATACCCAGGCTCTCGAACAGGCTGTAGCCGGTGAAGATGCTGAGGTCATACATATCTGTGCTTCAATAGAAGCAGACCTTATGGAATTCAAAGATGAGGAGGAAAAACAAATGTTCCTCGATGAACTGGAAATAAAAGAACCCGGTGTAAATCGTGTTATAAAAGCTACTTATAAACTTTTAAATCTAATAACTTTTCTTACTGCAGGTGAAAAAGAGACAAGGGCATGGACTGTAAGAGAGGGTGCCAGAGCCCCTGAAGCTGCCGGTGAGATTCATACTGATTTTGAAAAGGGATTTATCAGGGCTGAAGTCATTAAATACAACGATTTTGTAAAATATGGATCTGAACATGCAGTTAAGGAAGCCGGAAAAATGGCAGTAGAAGGTAAAGAATACATTGTTCATGATGGTGATGTTATGCATTTCAGATTTAATGTTTAAAAACTATTAAAATTCTGTTTATCGGATTTTGAGTTTAAGCTAATTCGTGTAGGCAAAGTAATATCAATTCTATTATTAAATAATATAATTATTTGTGATAAGAGGTCAGTCTTGTGCTGACCGTAGTGCCTGTGCTGACCGAAGTGTCAGTGCCTGTACTGACCAAAGTGCCTGTACTTACCGAAGTGTCAGTATCAGTGTCAGTGTCAGTAAGACCTTTATCACGGAGCGGGACTCCGCAGCAAAGGACTTGCCGCAGATGCGGCACAGGCTTTGTCCTCTTGCTGCAAATTTTGGATAATAGTCTGATCAAATCAATCACTGCTAATCATAGTTACTATGAAATCATTCGTATCACCTTAATATAGAAATGGTATAATTTTGGCATGTTGTATCAGTAAGATAGCAATATAAAAATATTACGGCAAGGTCAATAACAACCTTACCGTAAATAATCATTTTTAGCTCAACCAAAATATTTCTAATTTCTGAGCGCTTAATGCATTGTATTTTAAATCCATGCAATAATTAACAATAAATTTTATTCCTTTGGAATTTCTCCAGGTATTTTCTCTGATCCTTGGTTGTTCTCATCTGAATAACCATTTGTAATATCAGGATCTTTTTTCAATCTGCCTGCTTTTCTTAACTGTTCGCGGATCATCCATTCCAATTGGCCATTGACACTTCGGAATTCATCACTAGCCCACTGTTCAACCGAACTGTAGACCGATTCATCTATTCTCAGAGCAAATGTCTTTTTCTTAGACATCATTTTTTAAGTTAAATTTCTTAATCAATGAAGTGATCCTGTATTTACTACAGGACTTACATCTTTATCAGAAGTTAGAACCACCATCAGATTACTGACCATTTGGGCTTTTCTCTCTTCATCAAGATGAACTATCTCTTTTTTACTCAATTGTTCCAGTGCCATTTCCACCATGCTGACAGCTCCTTCAACAATCTTTGTCCTTGCGGCAATAATTGCAACAGCCTGTTGTCTTTTTAGCATTGCACTTGCAATTTCAGTAGCATAAGCAAGGTAGTTGATCCTGGCTTCCATTATCTCAATACCTGCTATTGTAAGTCTTTCAGATATCTCCTGCTCCAGTTGTTTGTTAACTAATTCACCTCCGTCCCTGAGAGTGAGCTTAGCATCTTCATCCTCAAGATTGTCATATGGATAAATACCTGCCAGTTTTCTTACGGCAGCTTCTGTCTGGATACGGACAAAATGTTCATAATCATCAACATCAAATGCTGCTTTAAACGTATCTTTTACTTTCCAGACCGTTACGGCACCTATCATGATCGGATTACCTATCTTATCATTTACCTTAATTGGTTCGCTGTTGAAATTCCTTGCCCTCAGTGATATCCTCCTTCGCATCATGAATGGATTGACCCACCAGAATCCATTGTCGGTCATCGTACCCTTGTATTCTCCAAAAAGAGTAAGTACAAGAGATTCATTAGGATTTACTATTGAAAATCCAGGTAGAATAAAAAATGCTATTACAAAAAAAATTATTCCTCCAACTGGCATCCTGAATACCATGAAAATGCCTGCTCCGATTAAGACAACGAGCAAAAGAAGAATGAGATACGCATTTGTTCCTTTAATGATTTTTTCCTGTTTCATTGTTAATTGTTTTGTTTTTTTAATATTATTTTGATATCACAAATATATCATGATGATACTTAATACAAAACTATATTAGACTAAACAATCAATTCTATCGATATAAATATCTGATAGACCTGCTCCAGCTTTTAGTCATAAAATAAAGAAAATAATGAGATGTAAAATAGTGATAAATTGATCAATATCCAGAAATCTCACCAGTTTTCACACACCTGATATTTAAAAAATTTCTGAAATCATTGATATAGTCAATCTGTTCTGAAAAACTGCCATCGTCTTTTACAAGGAAAAATCTTATTTTTTCTGAAATATCATCAGGGCTATAATTACCTTCATACATTTTTCTCATCAATTTCAGGTCCTGAGCAGAAATGGAACCATCATTATTAAGATCAGCTGCAAGTTTTTGAATTTCATTAAGATCAGTTTTACCCAGAAGGTAATCTTTCAGTAATAATATATCCTCATATTTTATTTGAGAATAAATATTTCCTGAAGCTGAAAATCTGAGGTTTGGTCTTATATAATTTTCTTTATACGGAATATTGAATGAACCGTCCTGATCAGTTGATGCGATGTTATAAATTTTGCCTGCTCCTTCAAGTGACAATAAAATATCCGGAACAGGATTGTTTCTGAGATCTCTTATCTGTCCACTTATTGAGTTGGAAGTACAAGGTTCATTAACCTGGATCCTTACAAGGATAAATGTATAATCGGAATTTCCTGCTTCATCAATAGCATAAATCCTTAAAAACTGAAAACCTGTATCATCACAGTCAAATGTAAGAAAAGAATCTTTTTTCTCTGGACTGAAAGAGAAAACTATTTTGCTTTTTGATGTACAATTGTCATATGATTCCTTTACAAAATGCCTGGCTGGCAGCCTTATAGAATCATCACCCTGAATGAGATTGGCAGTTGTTGATAAGTAGCAAAATAAAGCAGGAGGTTTACCATCTACTACAGTTATCTTCTCCGTACATGTACTCACATTGGCACATCCATCGAAAACTTTCCATTTGACAAGATGTTTACCCGTTGGCAATTTTTTTATCGTTACAACAGGATTTTGTCCAAAGATGGTTATAGTTGTATCAAGGCTGCAATTATCCCTGATGTCCATTTCAAATATCCACTTCAGACCTGAAGCTTTTCCACAGTTATTATCAGTAGCTGACTGACTGAATAAGGCATCGGCTGTGCAATCATAACCAAGTGCTTTAACAATCCGGTCGTTGCAGGCTGTTATTTTAGGAGCTATTTTGTCGGTGACCATTAGTACTTGTGTGTGAGTATATAGCCCCTTAACAGGGGAAGTATTCGGTTTAAATAGACACCAGTCAATTACTTTCCAGTTTCTAAGTATCTTTATGCACGAATTTTCATCAAATCTGAAAGTATCATCTTTAAATGTATGTGCAATCTGATCGCAAAAACCAATATTGTAAACAGGTTCATTATAAGGGATAACATCTTCGCATGAACCCGACCAGTCAGCAGGCCAGTGAATATTTCCATTGAAAATGTCATTTCTTTCCATAAATATATACTGTTTACAACTGAACTGACCTGTTTCGTTGTATCCGGTCCAAATTCTTCTAATTTTTCCAACCCTGCATTCATTGATGCCAACAGAGTCAGAATATATGTAGTTATTAAATACATAATTTATTTTTCCGGGATGTCCCGTAATATTTGTATCATTGAAATCCTGACAACAATTGATTGTAATATCTGGAGGACATTTAATCGGATCTCCACCTGCAATTATGTAATGATTTAACGTAATACTCATACCAAACACCAAAAATGTGACCCTGAAGATATTTTTCATATGTTTAAGTTTTAAATTCAAAAGAAATTAAAAAATAAATTATTGATAATCGAATACAAAAATAAGTATTTCTATTTATTTGTGATGCATAAGTAAAAAAAAAGGCTGCCAAATGGCAGCCCTTTTTTAAACAATATATGTAGAATATCACTTTAAAGGAGTATATTCCTCGTCAATAACCCTGTTTCCTGTTGCACCTACATAAAAATAATGGAGGTAAAACTTTCCTGTTGATGGTTCAAAATAGGATTTTTTGCCGGTTTGAGCAAACATAGCAGTAGGGACCCCATTAGAAAAAGAAACTTCATTTGTGGCAGGATCAACTGTTATGTCAACAGCATATCCGGATGCTCCAAGGTCTCCGGCAGGAATATTGCATGAATATGCGCTGACAGGAGTCAGGAATTTCTCTTCGTCAATTGGTCTTGGTCCTGCAGTGGGGTGTGTAAAAACACCAGTACACTGGTAAAACCCTGCATATTGATTTGCAACTGATATTTTAGTTTTAGCATTATTGACCGATTTAAAACCATCAGCCAGAATGCTTGTATAACTAAAAGTCCAGAAATCACCAATAGGTAACTGGCCTTCGTCTGCCGGTAAAGCTGCACCATTAAATGTAAGACCTTTTATCATATCAGCATATTTTACTGTAAAAGTTTTAGTTACATCTTTTGAAGCATTTTCTCCGTTTATATCAAAAGTGGTCATCAGAACCTTGTTCGATTCTTTATTTGCCCCTGATACTTTTCCTGTATAAATATTATAAACTTCTACTTTGGATATAGCCGGTCCCTGTGGAATTACCACACTGACATTTACTGTAGGGGTGGCTCCTAACTTATAGGGAATACCTGATGTTGGCACAACAAGTCCACCTGTTTTTGCATCTGACGTTACCAGATCTTCGTCTTTATTACATGAGGCAAAAAGTAAAATCAGAAATGCAAAAGCTAAAATTGAAAAATTTATTTTTAGTTTCATCTTTAAGAATTTTTAATTATTTAAATTAATTAACATCCCACCAAACTCTTGTATTAAGATTATCAGGTCCGCCAAGTAATTTGACACCTTCTGCCAGAGCTGAAGGATTTCTGGCAGCCTCATCAGTAGGATACGGAAATCTTACAGGTACTTTACCATCGTTAACGTTATCTTCACCAGCTACAAGAGCAGGGAAGCCGGTTCTTCTCCATTCGATCCAGCTTTGCAGTCCCTGATCGAATGATGCAAGCCATCTTTGTGTCCCGATCAATTCCAAACCTTTGGCAGCATCCCAGCCATAAATATCTTTAGCGATGTAATCTGCTGCAAGGGAATCAGAATTAGCTTCTGCTGAAGGTAACCATGCAGCAGGAACTTTTGCTACTAAATCAGCTCCAAACTGAGCATATGATCCATAGATCCCACCAATATAGTATTCTTCAGCTTTAGCCATTCCACCGGGAATATATCCTTTAAAGGCTGCTTCTGCAAGTATAAATTGAAGTTCAGCATAGCTCATCAGCATGCCAGGTGCGGTAGCTTGTGTAAAATAACTACCAACTTTACTGGTATTTTTAATACCGTTTCCTTTATATGCCAATGCTTTTGCAGATGTTAATCCATTTGGCATACCTTCAAAACTATTACCAAGCCTTTCAGCATAAATACATATCCGGTAATCCAGATTCGGTGAATTTGTCCACATTATATCAACAAGAGTTTTACTGACTCTGTGGTCATCCCTTGTTTTTCTGTTTTCATTCATAGGATGATTATTGGGAGCTGATCCGAGATATTTTAAAGCAGCATTATCATCATTATTTTCAAAAACAGGATATTTTGCAGGGTCTCCAACCATTTTAGTCAATTCAGTTGTTGCCGTTGCTGCATCTTTGCCTGACATCCTCAGTAATAGTCGCATTCTTAAGGAATTGGCAAATTTTTTCCATTTTAGAATATCACCGTTGAATAGAATATCACCTTCGATAGCGCTGCCATGGTCATCAAGTAATGTATTTGCCTCCGCCAATTTTGCCAAAACATCTTTATAAATTGATTCCTGTGAATCGTACTTAGGTAAAGTATTTTCAGCTCCTTTCCATGCTTCAGAATAAGGTACGGGTCCAAACAGATCAGTAAGCAAAGATGCAATATAGCTTTTCAAAACCAATGCAACTCCCTGATAATTTTTATGTTGCTGTGCAACAGCTACATTGTATAATGTCTGCACATCCATACCATTAGCTGCATAAAAACTTGTCCAGGAAAGATTCACAACAGAAGTCCTGTAAATATACCTGTCTTCATCAGTATACTGGCATTTTGCTTCATGCTGAGCCCAGCAATTTCCCATTTCCTCTCCTAAAAATATCTCATGTACTCTGTCGGTCATACTCTCAATACTGTTGGTAAGAAGCATTGAAGGCGAAGCTTTAGCCAATTCGGCATCATTTGGATTAGTATTGATCTTATCAAAATCTGTGGTGCAAGAATTAACAACAAAGAAGATAATGATCAAGATCAATGATTTTCCTATTATATTTAATTTTTTCATATTTAATACAATTTATAATTACTAAAATTTCACTCCAACATTAAAACCAATGGCTCTTGAAGAAGGAATTTGTCCAAACTCAAGACCCTGTGCATTTCTAAGGTTGAATGAAGTTTCCGGATCAACATGAGGAACTTTACTATACAATAAAGCCAAATTTCTACCAATTAGTGAAATATTTATTTCGTTAATAGGCAGTTTTCCTAATTTTTTAAATGTATATCCTAATTTTACCTCTCTCAGTTTGACATAGCTAGCATCAAAAATACTACCTGCAGGGATGCTATTGGAAAATGCTGCGTGGTTATACTCTTCAGCAGTTACCACAACATCATTTTTTTCATAAGTAATTTTTCCATCTGATCCAATTACTTCTTTTACACCGGTACCTACAATACCACCTTCACGGCCAATTAAAGATTCTTCAAGTGCACCTGCATACCTACCCCATGCATTTGTCATAGAATAAAGTTCTCCACCCATTCGTGCATCAATTAAAACACTTGCAATAAGGTTGCCAAACGAGAATTCGTTGGAAATTCCTCCTGTCCAGTCAGGTTGATAATTGCCTAAAATTTTCAGATCACCTTTAACTGGAACTCCATCTTTGTGAATAATATTTCCTTCAGGATCCCTGAGAAAATCAGCACCATATAAGGAACCAAATGGCTGTTTTGGAATAGCCATAACTTTCAAATCCCAATAAGTACCCAGTTCATATTGCTCAACTCCCTCTGCTAATTCAACAACTTCATTATTGTTTTTTGCATAATTCAAATTTATATTCCAGTTAAATCCCTTTTCAGATTTAAAAGGCCAGAAACCAAGAGAAACCTCGATACCATTATTCTTGATTTCCCCGGCATTGATAAATTTTGTGGTATATCCTGAAGCTGCTGATACCGGAATATTGATGATTTGATTTGAAGTATTGGAATTATAATATGTCAGATCCAAACTTATTTTACTCATTAAAAACTTCAATTCTGTACCAACCTCAATTGATGAAGTTTTTTCAGGTTGAAGTTTGTCATTTGGCAAACTGTTTGGCACGAATTGATTTAAATACTTCGTTGATGCATTCCAACCGTCGCCAAGGTTCAATACCGGAGCAAGGTTATATGGGTCTGTATCACTTCCAACCTGAGCCCAGCTTGCCCTGATCTTTGCAAAGGATAAAACATCTGATTTCATATCAAGCATTTCAGTCAAAACCCAACTGGCCTGAACTGATGGATAAAAATATGAATTATTTTCAGCAGGCAAGGTACTGGACCAGTCATTTCTACCTGTAAAATCAAAATACAGGGCATCCTTAAATGAAAATTTACCAGCAAAATATAAAGAATTCAATCTTTTCTCTTCAGTCCTGTTATTTGATCTGATTGGCACTTTAGAGTTGTTAATATTATAAAGACCCCTGACAGCAAGCTCATCAGCTGCTCCAAACGTCCTATGATATTTTTTATCAGTTCGGCTTCCTCCTGCGTTAAATTCAAAACCAAGATTATCAGTAAATTTCTTGTTATACATCAATAGAAAATCAAGAACTGTTTGTTTAGATGTTGAAAGTTCTTCCCAATAGTATCCGAAAGCATTGTCAATATCTTCCCAGTCAGCTCTCTGTGTATTGAGGTTGTTATAGCCATCGGCTCCAGCTCTCACAAATGCTGAAAAATCTTTAGTAAACTGGTATTGTACTTTAGCATTTCCATATATCCTGTCTCTGTTCAACCTGTTTGTATTTTCGTTCAAAGTTGCATATGGATTATTATGATAGTTATAGTTCCAGTTGTATTTACTTCCATCGGCATTCTTATAGTTTTTCAGATCAGGATAGTACACCTGTCTTGCAGCCCAGATAAACTGTTGCATTACGTTTTGGGCATCATAACCATAGCCAGGCATATTATTACTGTTTGAAAGCACATAATTTGCCGTAGCAGATAAAGTCAGTTTCTGAACCGGATTTACTATAGCACCAAATGCCAGAGTATTTTTCTTGTAATCTGTATTTGGAATCATACCTTTTTGATTCATATTGGTAAATGACATTCTGAATGAACCAAAAGCAGCAGATCCTCCGAAAGCAAGATTTGTAGTAGAAGTAACTCCAGTCTCCATAAAATCCTTAACATTGTCAGGACTGGAAACCCATGGAGTAGCTTCTCTCACTCCATTCACTACAGGTGAATTATATTGTGGAATTTTCAGGCCGGCATCGAGTTTAGGACCCCAGCTTTCATCAACTCCATCATTTATACCACCGTTAGCTCCATCTACATACTCAAATTCACCTCCTGAGCCCTGACCGTATTCATTCTGATATTTGGGCAATCTAAGCGGGTTTTCAAAAGTAGTTGAATTTGAAACTTCAACACCAATACCCTTTGAAAAAGATTTTTTGCTTAGAGAACCAGCTTTTGTTGTAATCAATACTACACCGTTTGCAGCTAAAGATCCGTACAAAGCTGCTGCGTTAGGACCTTTCAACACTGAAATATTTTCAATATCATCAGGGTTGATATCTACTGCTCCGTTACCTCTATTAACACCCTCATTACCATCTCCCGAGAATTCAGAGTTTATGAATGGAATACCATCAACAACAAATAATGGCTGGCTGTTACTTTTCAGTGAATTAGCCCCACGGATTACAATCCTTGATGAAGAACCAACAGCACCTGAAGAATTAGTGATCTGAACACCTGCAATTTTTCCGGACAAAGAATTAATAATATTTGTCTCTTTTGCTTTAGCAATCTCATCACCTTTTACATCCTGTACCGCATAACCAAGTGATTTCTTCTGCTTAGTGACACCTAAAGATGTAACAACGACATCTTCTAATTGAACACCCGGAATCAAAGTAATGCTTAATTCATTCGATGAGCCCAGTTCAACCTGTAATGGCATAAATCCAATGAAAGAAACAAGAATTGACTTTGCATTCGCATCTACTTTCAACTTAAACTTACCATCCAAATCTGTGATGGTACCTACTGTAGGATTTTCCTTTACGACAACAGAGGCACCAATTAATGGTGTTCCGGAATCGTCAACAACTGTACCATTTATTGTTCTTTGTGCCATCATCGACGAAGATGCAATAAGAACAGAAAATAGTAAAAGTAAGAGTTTTTTCATATCACACATTTTTGTTAAAAAAAATAAAAAAATACTTTACAAATATCAATAAAGAATTTGCTTAATCAAAATTAAAAAGAATGTTTTAAAAATACAAATTAATGTTTTAAAAAAAAAAATAACATATAAATAATATGTAATATTTATAAAATTTACAATAAGTTGTTTATATATATGAGTTAAAATTTTCGGTAAAAAAAAGTGTGATATTTGGCAAAATATAATTTTAAATTAGCCAAATAATATAGGCTTTAACAAATCTAAATATTCGAAATTTAAAAAAATCAAAACAATATTCGCAATATTGAAAAAGAAACTTTTTCTTACAAACAAATTATTGAAACAAGTGTAAAAAACAAACTCTTTGTGAAAATTATATTTTTCTGAGGCATGTGATTAAGCTATCTTTCCAGTAAGGAATAGAAATCTGAAATGCCAATTTTATTTTTTCTTTTGAAAGTCTGCTATTCCCAGGTCTGGGTGCAGGAGCTGAATATTGATCAGATGAGATCGGAATGACCCTGCAACCGTATCCTGAATGTTGAATTATTTCCTTTGCAAAGTCATACCAGGAAATAAATCCTTCATTGCTATAATTGAATACACCATATTTGGGTTCATTTTTGATTATTTCACAGATAGCCATTGCCAGATCACCTGCATAAGTAGGACTTCCTATCTGATCATCCACAACTGAAATTTGTGGTTTTTCTACTGCAAGTTTCAAAATTGTTTTAACAAAATTATGACCATACTCGGAATACAACCAGGATGTCCGGATAATGATATGTTTTTGCAAAATATTTACCACTTCGTTTTCTCCCTCTAGTTTGCTTACTGCATAATGGCTTTTTGGATTTAATTCACTTTCTTCGGTTATAATTTCATTGTCACTTACATGGTACACATAATCGGTAGAGATATGAATTAGTGTAGTTTCAAAATGATCGCATGCTAATGCCAGATTTCCGGGACCAGTTTTATTAATACTTGTACAGATTTCCCTTTCTGATTCTGCTTTGTCAACTGCTGTATATGCTGCACAATTTATACAGAAATCGGGTTTGAAATCTTCAAAAATAGCAAACACTGATTTTTTATCTGTTATATCTAGTTCTTCAATATCGGTAAACAAAAATGTAAATGCCGGGAATTTGTCCTTGACATCAAAAATGCACTTTCCTAATTGTCCATTGGCACCGGTGACCAAAATTTTATAATTTTTGTTTCCTTCCATTTTCCAATATTTATCATAAGCCGTATGGGGCATGCTTTTCAAATGGAGGGAGATTTTTATCCTTATCTGAAACTATTAAATTCTGATGTTCTATCAGCCAGTTTATTCCAAGATATTTATCATCATACTTAATACCTGCTTCTGAAGCCTTATCGTAATAATTTGTGCATTTATATGAAAAAACAGCAGTTTCGCTCAGGGTTACAAATCCATGAGCAAAACCCGGAGGAATATAAACCTGTTTTTTATTATCATCCGTAAGTTCGATGCCAAAATATTGACCAAATGATTTAGATCCAGGCCTGATATCAACTGCAACATCATAAACTTTTCCCTTAATGACTCGTATCAGTTTGCCCTGTTCGAAAGGTGGTAACTGATAATGAAGTCCTCTCAGAACACCAAATTTTGAAAAAGATTCATTATCCTGAACAAATAAAAGGTCTAATCCAGTTGATTCCCTGAATTTTTTATAACTGAATGATTCAAAAAAGTAACCTCTTTCATCATAAAATACATCAGGAGAAAAAACGATAATTCCATCTATAGCTGTAAATTCAACTTTCATCCTCAGGTTATTTTTTCCTGAAATAAATACTGATGGGAATTCCCGAAAGATTATAATGGCTTCGTAGCTGATTTTCCAGATAATTACGGTAATTTGTTTTTATTTCTTCCGGATAATTACAGAAAAAAGCAAATGCGGGATATTCTTTTGGCACCTGAGATGCATATTTTATCTTTATATAATTTCCCCTGTAGGAAGGATGGGGTATTTTGGTAATGGCTTCAAGGATGAATTCATTCAATTCTGAGGTATTAAACTTTTGTGACCTCCTTTCATAAACATCCAGGGCAACTTCGATAGCCTTAAATATTCTCTGCATATTGAGCACTGACACAAACAAGACAGGTATATCATTAAACTGCCCTAATTTCTGTTTGATTTTTGTTTCAAATTCCTTGGCAGTATTTGTTTCTTTCTCAATTAGATCCCACTTATTGATCAATATGACAATTCCTTTTTTCCTCTTTGTAGCCAGATCGATAATACTCATATCCTGGGATTCAAGTCCCATTTTTGCATCTATCATAATAATCACCACATCTGAATCCTCTATTGATCTGATAGCTCTCAATACAGAATAAAACTCAAGATCCTCAAATACTTTTTTCTTTTTCCTGATTCCGGCTGTATCGATAATCAAAAATTCTTTTCCAAATTTTTCATACAGTGTATGAGTTGAATCCCTGGTAGTACCTGCTATATCGGTGACAATATTTCTTTTGCTTCCGATTAGGGCATTTATAAATGATGATTTTCCAACGTTAGGTTGACCTACAACCGCTATTTTAGGGTATTTTTTAAGATCTCTTTCATTTTCTTCCTTATCTCCTATAAAGTCAGTGACCGCATCAAGCAATTCTCCTGAACCTGAACCGGTTATAGCTGAAAGAAAGAATGTGTTTTCAAAACCCAGGCTCCAGAACTCATTTGCGCTAAGCAATCTCTCAAAATTATCTGCTTTATTGACAGCAAGAAAAACAGTTTTTTTGCTCTTTCGCAATAAATCCGCTATTTCAATATCCAGATCAGTAATACCGGTTGTGGTATCTGTCAGAAAAATTATACCATCAGATTCTTCGATCGCAATTTCTACCTGATCTCTGATCTCTGTTTCAAAAACATCATTTGAGTTTTTTACAAAACCTCCGGTATCTATAATATTGAACTCCTTTCCATTCCATTCACAGAAGTTGTAGATCCGGTCCCTTGTAACACCGCTAACATTATCAGTAATTGCCTGATTTTCACCGGATAAACGGTTGAAAAGGGTTGATTTGCCAACATTTGGACGACCAACTATTGCAATGGTTTTCATTTTGCAAATATAATTATGATTTTTTCGAAATCCCCTTAGTTTTATCAGTAATATTCTGAATAAAAGCTGATGATGTAGTACCTGGATAACCTACCACCCTGTTCAATTCTGTTCCATCTGGTGCCAGGATCACTACTGTAGGAAAGCCTCTGATTCCAAATTTCATATTGAGATTGTCATTTTGTGCCTTTTGTTCTTTGGATAATTGATTTTCGGGTCTCCTTGGAAAATCTGCTTTAACAAGAATCAGATTTTCTTTTGCATAATTTTCAAATTCCGCAGTACCCAGAATATTTCTTTCGAGCATTTTGCAGGGAGGACACCAATCTGAACCTGTAAATAATAATAAAACTGGTTTTTTAGACTTCTTCGCATCACTCATGGATTTATTAAAATCCAAAGTCCAATCGGCCTGAGCAAATATTAGAGTACCTGAAAAAACGAAAAACAAAAGAATAAATAACTTTTTAAACTGCATGTCAATTAAAAAATTTGGTAATAAAAAAAATATATCTTTGATTAAACACAATTTTTTTTATAATGTTGTATTAATTAAAAAAAATGAACATCCTTTCTTTATGTTTTAATTTGTTTTTATTGACAGATTATAATTAGTTTTGCGAAAATTTAATGAATGGAGATTTTTTCTGGTAAAAAAAACATGTCGGGTAAAGATAAAAATCCAACTAAGGAAATGAGTTTTATCGATCATCTTGAAGAGTTGAGGTGGACAATCTTCCGTTCCTTATTATACATTATTGTTATTGCAACCCTGGCCTTTGTCAATAAATCATTCATTTTTGATAAGATTATTTTTGCATTTTTAAATGATGATTTTCCTACTTTTCGATTCCTTTGTTTGTTGGGTGAGAAATTTTGCATTAAGGCTCCGGAACTAGTCCTTAGTACCCGTCAGATGGGAGAACAATTCATGGTTCACTTTAAAGTAGCTACAATTCTGGGATTTGTGGTAGCTTTTCCACTGATAATTTGGGAAATCTGGAAATTTGTATCCCCTGGCTTGAATTTAAAAGAAAGACATGGTTCAGGCAGGATTATTATAATAGGTGGATTATTATTTTTCCTGGGCATTTTGTTTGGATTTTTTATTATTGCTCCGTTTGCTATTAAATTTTTTGCAACATATACTGTAAGTGACTTTGCGCAGACAATGCCTACACTTGATTCTTATGTGGGTTTTTTAACCATGCTGGTTTTACCTGCAGGACTTATTTTTGAATTGCCGCTTGTAATTTATTTTCTAAGTAAATTGGGAATAATCAGTTCAGGTTTTTTAAAAACATACAGAAGGCATGCGATAGTTATCATTATGATCCTGGCTGGCGTTATTACTCCTCCTGATGTTCTATCACAAATTCTGGTTGGTATCCCTATTTTACTTATATATGAAATTGGAATAATAATTGCCCGGGGAATTGAAAAACGAAGAAAAGATGCATAGACTTTCATCAAACTGGACCTTATTTCTTAAAATATTTCTTCCAGTATTCTGGATTTCATTTTTTGGAGGATTTGTAATTGCCTCATTTGTTACAAGCCGGCTTGAGGTGCCACAATTTACGAGTGATAAATTCAGATTGCAGGCTATAATATTTGTAATATCAGGCATTATATTTTTCATTTTTACCTTTTTCAGACTTAAGCGTATTGATGCTGAAGGAGACTTTGTTTTTATAACAAATTATTTTAAAACTTACAGATATTCAATTGACTCAATAGATGAGATAATAATATATGATCATCTTATACTGAAAGCTGCCCATATGAAATTCAAAGGGAAAACTTCATTTGGTCATAAAATCATTTTTATGCCTAATTTGATAGAATTAAAGGAGTTTTGCGAATTACACAGTATTAAACTGTCAGACTATAAACCGAAATGAAAATTTCATCTTAAAAGCAAATTCAAGTTTAAAAATCATTTGGCAAAAAAAACTGGAAAGCATTATTATTCCCACGTTTTCATAAAGACCCATGTTTAATAAATTCCATTAAGGCACATGTGGAATTAATCAGGAAATTACAAGTATTGGTAGAAAATAATCCGGACTTTAATTCAGGATGGTTATTTTTGTAAAAAAATGGCTTCTTTTGAAAATAGAAAAAGAAAATAAAACGCTTATTGTAATTGCCGGACCCACAGCTTCGGGAAAAACAGATCTGGCTATTCAAATTTCAAAAGAATTCAATGCATGCATTATTTCTGCAGACAGCCGGCAGATATATAAGGAATTGAATATTGGTACTGCAAAACCCGTACAAAAGATCTTAAAAGAAACTGATCATCATTTTATTGATCACATTTCTATTACAACCGACTATAATGCAGGAACTTATGAAAAGGAAGTGATTATCTTCCTGGAAAATTATTTTAAAGCTAAAAATATAGCAATATTATGTGGCGGAACTGGTCTTTATATTGATGCAGTTTTAAATGGGCTGGACAGTTTTCCTGAAATTAATAAAGAAACCATAGCAGGAATTGAAGTTGACTTAGCTGAAAAAGGGCTGGCATACCTTCAAAATGAATTGAAATCGTGCGATCCTGACTATTATAATAAAGTAGACTTAAATAATCCCCACAGACTTATCAGGGCACTTAGTGTATGCAGGGAAACAGGGGTTCCATTTTCGCATTTTCTCAAAAAAGGAAATACTGAACGAGAATTCAATGTCATAAATCTTTTTTTAGATATACCTCGCAAGCAGTTATATGAACGAATAAATAACAGAGTAGATGAGATGATAAATGCCGGTCTGGTGGAAGAAGCAAAGCATTTCTATCAATTTAAAGACTTTAAATCACTTCAAACTGTAGGGTATCGGGAACTTTTTAAATATTTTGACGGTTTAATCACTTGGGATGAGGCAGTTGAACTGATTAAAAGGAATACCAGACGTTATGCAAAGAGGCAATTGACCTGGTTCAATAACAAAGATAGCTGGATTAAGATAAATCCTTCAGAAACTGATAAAATAATAGATTTAATAAAAAACAAAATTAATTCGAATTGAAAAAAGATATTCCGGATCTTATTATTACTGCCGCTAAGACAATAAATAAGATTAACAATGGTTTTTCCAACAAAAAAACAAAGAAAATGAAAAATATTGATGATGTAAAAAATGAAAGTGCCGAAATGATCATTAAAAATCATATGGTATGGTCAATGGGAGCCGGATTCATACCGGTACCACTTCTTGATTTTGCAGCGGTCAGTTATATTCAGCTTGACATGATCAGGCAACTTGCAAAAATATATGAAATAGATTTCAAGGAGACCGAAGGCAAAGCTGTCATAACCTCAATAACCTCTGCAGGACTAGCCAAGGCAGGTGCTGCCAGGGCAGTTAAATTTATACCCATTATCGGTACCTATCTGGGAGGGGTTGCTACAGCAGTTCTGTCGGGAGCCTCAACATATGCCCTGGGTCATGCTTTCAAAAGACATTTTGATAAAGGAGGCACTTTTCTTGATATAGATCTTAACTCCCTGAAAAAAATGTATACAGAAAAATTTGAAAAAGGCAAGGAAGTTGCAGAAAATTATTCAAGGGAACAAAAAGCCAAGGAAGATATTCTAAAAGAAGTTGAAAAAAAACAGGAAGGCATTAAATTTACTGATGATGTGATTTCCAAGTTGAAAGAATTGGGAGATTTAAAAGAAAAAGGGATAATAACTGATGAAGAATTTGCAAAAATGAAAGCAAAGCTATTGGAATAGATTAAGATTTGAATGAAGATCTCAAGCATACATAATCAGAACATCCTGGCTCTCAGAAAGCTGTTTAAGAACAATGAAAGGAAAAACTCTGATGTATTCATTACTGAGGGTAAAAAAGAAGTAGCCCGAGGTATTAATTCCGGATATGAGCTTTTAACCATTTATTTTTCCCCGGAAATTATCACGAAAAATGAGTTAAGTCATTTTTTATCCATCATTCCGTCTAAAACAGAAATTTTCTATCTGGACAAATTAGTATATGAGAAATTAGCGTACCGTGATAATACTGAAGGAATTATAGGGCTTTTCAAAAAGAAAACATACACATTAAATGATATAAATCCCGGGGCAGAAGATATAGTTCTGATCCTTGAGTCAATAGAAAAGCCCGGAAACCTGGGAGCCATTCTCAGGTCGGCAGATGCAGCTGGCATTAAAGCCATTATTCTAACCGAAACAGTTATTGATCAATATAATCCCAATGTGATAAGATCAAGTCTGGGTGCAGTATTTGAAATTCCTGTAATATTGTCTTCAAACAAAGATGTAAGAGCATGGTTGACCTCCAATAGATTCACATCTTTTTCTGCAGCATTACCATCGTATAAAAACCTGTTTGAGCTCGATTTTTCCGGCAACATCGCATTTATTTTTGGATCTGAAGCAAATGGATTATCAGATTTTTGGCTTGATGGTGAAAGTCAGACATTCACTATTCCTATGAAAGGAATCGTTGATTCACTTAATGTATCAGTTTCAGTAGCTGTGACTATCTATGAAGCAATCAGGCAAAAAAAGAGTTATTGATCAGGATCATCAATAATTTTTTTTAATTCATTTAGTTTTATCATACAATCAATAGGTGTCATGGAATTGATATTGAGGCTTGCTAATTGCTCTTTGAGTTTTGTTCCAGTTTCATCTATTGTATCAAAAATGCTTAGCTGGTATGTATTCCTGGATTCCATCTCCCTTAGCTTTTTTGTAAGATCCGGAGATTTTTCATTTTGTTCATTCATTTTATGTTCAAGCTGCACCAGAACTTCATAAGCTCTATCAATTATAGATCGGGGCATACCAGACATCCTGGCAACATGAATGCCAAAACTGTGTTTACTACCTCCTCTGACAAGTTTTCGGAGAAAAATTACCTTATTGCCAATTTCCTTAGTAGAAACATTAAAGTTTCTTATCCTGCTGAACTTTGGCTCAAGTTCATTAAGCTCGTGATAGTGAGTTGCAAATAAAGTTTTGGGATTTGCTTTGGGATTTTCATGAAGGAATTCAGTAAGTGCCCACGCTATTGAAATCCCATCATAAGTGCTGGTACCCCTTCCTATTTCATCGAGAATGATCAAACTCCTGTCAGAAATATTATTCAGTATATTTGATGTTTCATTCATTTCCACCATAAAAGTAGATTCTCCGCTTGAAATATTGTCTGAAGCACCCACCCGTGTGAATAGTTTATCAATATATCCAATATGAGCATAACCTGCGGGCACAAATGAACCAATTTGTGCCAATAGTACGATCAGGGCTGTCTGACGCAAAATCGCTGATTTACCCGACATATTGGGTCCTGTGATCATCAGGATCTGATTATCATCATTGCTTAAAAAAACATCATTAGGCACATAATTTTCTCCCGGTTCAAGAAATTGTTCAATTACAGGATGTCTCCCGTCCCTGATCTCAATCACTAAAGAATCATCAACAAGTGGTTTAACATAATTATTTCGTGAAGCGAGAACAGAAAAGGAAATTAAAACATCTATCTGAGCAATCAAAGTGGCATTGAACTGAACAGGATTAATATAATTCATAGTTTCAGCTATGATTTCCTGAAATAATTGTTCTTCAAGAATTAAGATCTTCTCCTCAGCACTCAGTATTTTTAATTCCAGTTCCTTCAATTCTGGTGATATATACCTTTCTGATTGTGTCAGAGTCTGCTTTCTAATCCAGTCATCAGGTACCTGTTCTTTATATTTGTTGGTGACTTCAAGGAAATAGCCAAATACATTATTAAAACCCAATTTTAGTTTATCGATTCCTGTTCTTTGTATTTCTTTTTCCAAAATCTGATTTAAGATATCCTTGTTGTGAGAAATCAGATACCTCATCTCATCCAGTTCAGCTGATACTCCGGGGGCAATTACATTTCCTTTGGAAACTGAAACTGGTGCATCCTCAATAATCTCCTTAGTAAGCCTTATCCTGAGATCTTCACAAAGAACCAACTGGTTGCCAATTTTTTTTACATGGTCATTTTCTGAATTTTCAAGTATTTCCCTTATGTTGATCAATGCATGAAGGCTCCTGTTGAGCATTAATAATTCCCTTGGATTTACTTTGCCCATTGAAACTTTGGAAATCAGCCTTTCGAGGTCACCTATTTTTTTAAGATAGTGGATAATATCTTCAGCTATAAAAACATTATTGACAAAAAATTCTACTATTTCAAGTCTTTGATTGATTGCAGCTGGAGAAACAAGAGGTAACAGTAGCCACTTTTTCAAGAGTCTGCCACCCATTGGAGATGTTGTCCGGTCAAGAACTTTTATTAGTGAGGCACCAGAATTGAACTGCGGATTTATTAGCTCCAGGTTTTTGATAGTAAACCTGTCCAGCCATACAAATTTTTCATCATAAATTCTCTGAAGAGAGTTAATGTGTTTCAGGTTTTTATTCTCTGTGGATTTAAGATAATGAAGGATAGCTCCTGAAGCGATCTGTGCTGATTCCATTTCTTCGACAGCAAAGCCTTTCATTGAATTTACTTCAAAATGTTCAAGCAGGTTTTCACGGCAAAAATCGTAAGTATATACCCATTCATCAAGAGGATAGGCATAAAACTTATTACCGAAAAGTTTTTCAAACTGTTTCCTGAAGGATTTAGAAAAAATGATCTCCGAGGGATTAAAATTCTGTATCAGTTTCTCAATAACTTCCTTGGGACCCTGTCCGGTAAGAAATTCTCCGGTGGATATATCCAGAAAAGAAATTCCCCAATCATTTTTTAAATCAAAATGAATTGAGGCCAGAAAATTATTGGCATTGAAATCGAGAAGCTTTTCGTCAGATTTAATACCTGGGGTAACAATTTCTGTAATTCCCCGTTTTACTATCTTTTTGCCTGGCACAGGTTTTTCCAGTTGCTCGCAAATTGCCACCCTATATCCTGATTTAACAAGTTTTGGAAGATACAGGTCAAGTGCATGAAATGGGAATCCAGCCAGTTCGACATCATTTCCTCCATTATTTCTCGAAGTAAGCACAATACCCAGAGCCTGGGAGGTCTTCACTGCGTCTTCACCAAATGTCTCATAAAAATCCCCTACCCTGAAAAGCAGAATGGCATCAGGGTGTTTAGCCTTCATCTGATGATATTGGGTCATCAGTGGAGTGATCTTATTTTCTGACAAGTTTTCGATAATTTTTTCTTTTCAATCAAAAGGGAAAGCAAAATTATAAAAATTATAAAAAAAAAGCTACTTTGCAGTAGCTTTTTTATAACCATGTTGGACCAAAATATAAATCTTTTTACCTGAGTATCTCAATTTTCTTTACAATACGGTTATTCCTATCGGTAATAACTTCAACAAGATAAATTCCGTTCATCAAATTTCCGGTGTAAATACTTGTTTGTTTCATTCCATTAACCCTTGTATTTTGAAGTATTTTTCCATGAATGTTAAATACCTTGAAACCAGAAATCACTTCATTGCCTTCTAAATACAATTCTACTTTATCAGATGCCGGATTTGGAAAAACAGTGATATTATTTTCATTGCTGTTTACTTTTCTATCTTTTAATCTCAGGAATACTGTAGTCTCTGAATCAGGCAATCTGAATTCAGCATTATTTCCGGTAGATGCACTGATATTGGTTAGCTTAATCCTGACAGGCAATAAATTATCTCGGATAACATCCCTTTTCAATCCTATTATATCATCTTCAATAATAAAATCACATTTTCCAATTTTTCCTATACCCGAAACTCCCTTTACACCCACTTTTGCAAATGCAGCTTCTACCTGACCTGTAAATACATGATTTGACATCTGCATAGATGCACTGGTTCCTGAAAGCCATGAATCAAGATAAAACGAATGATGCAGCGATGAAGAATCTACCAGTTCAGGTTCAATCTGAAGAATGTAAGATAAGGCAGTAACATCTTTTGCAACATACTGCTCATCTCCTGCGTTTATAAACAGTGTAAGTACTTCGCCACTATCAACTTCTGTCTGGTCAGTAGTAATATAAACCGGAAATTTGGTTCTTTCAATTTCTCCGTCAAAATACAGGTTGTGTATCCTGTTATAATTAGACAAAATATTCAGTGAATCGAGGTCTGATATAAAACCATCTCCGTTGGAGTCAGCATGTTTTAAATCAAACTTTGCAGAAGTGTTATCATCGTTCCAGTTATCACCATTCAGACCCAACCATTGTTCAGTTATATCCGAACGTGTAATTCCACTGGTACCGGCATACTTACCGAGAGGAATAATATCTTTCACATTTACTATCCCATTATTGTCAACATCACCCTCCCAGATACATTGATATGAAGCACAATAGCATGACTGGTCTGACGCAACATCAAGAATATTGAGATCAACTTTTACAGTATTACATATATTATTTGGTGCACAATACCTCAGTTCAAACCTTGTGGTGCCTGTAAAATCATTTTGCGGGGAAAATAAAATTAAATTTTTTCCGGTTATTTCTTCACAGTTGACGGTAATAGTATCAGTTCCCGGAAAAATCTGTAAATTACCATTTGCCGGCTGAGAATGTATTTCGAATGAATATCCCTGAATAGGAATATCGTAATTAAGAACAAATTCCTTATTTTTTAATATATTGATATTGTAAGTAGCATCATTATAGGGCAGAAAGTCATTTACAAGGATTTCAATTGTTGCAGTCTGGTATTGCGAAAAATTTAACTGACGAGTGTAGGTAAACTCATCAAAACCAAGGAATCCATTTTCAGGTGTATAAGTAAAATTACCCTGCCCGGAATGAACAACACTACCATGTTGAGGTTGAGTAAATGATGTGATAAAGCTGTTTTTCTTAAAATCATTAGTTGTCACATTAAAACTCACCGGGGTTTGTCCTGCTGTAAAAACCTTATCATCTATAACAAGTTTACTGTTGATATCACTTTCAATTACATTAACTACAATTACAATAGTATCATCAGATTCAACAAGTCTGAATATTTCTGTACCTAATGAATCTACAAAAGGAGTATAAATTATTTCTGGTGACGAACTAAGATCCAATTCTCCTAAGACAGGCACATCACCAGCAAGCATAAAGTTACCTGGTCCAGGCACAAAAGAAAGGGAATTAGTATTGGTAACATAATAAGTCAATGTATCAGGCAATTGACCGGTGTTACCCACAATCATCATAAGATGACCGATAGCAGAAGATCCGGAATCATCTGTAGCCCTGTAATTAAGGAATGCCACACCCTGATAGCCGGAAAGAGGTCTGACAAATAATTTATTGTTGTCAGTAATACTTGCTTCGCAATTTCTTAAGTTAAATATCCCGTCAAGTAAAAGGGTACTATCTGTTGTAAAATCATTTGCGAGGACATCAATAGTATCGCCTGTGGAATTTAGCTGAGGAAAACTGATATCATTTTTAACTTCTATTATTGAATTTGATATTTCTATATAAACTGTTACTTTTTTCAATTTCCAGTTCATTATAGATGTACCAGGGTATCCCCTGTATTCTATAATGACTGTGTCTTTGCCTGTAAAATCCGGATGTGGTACATATTTTACATTGTAGGTTTTCAGATTACCTTCATTATTTACAACATCGAACTGATTAATAACACCGTGATTAGGTCCATATAGATTATCGCTTGGGGTCATGTATGCTTTCAGGAGGAACTCCAATGTATCGTTCTTCAAAGTTTTAAGATGAAGATGCGGCTGGTTCTGTGCAAAAAGACCTGCTGAGATATAAAACATCAGGACAATCAGCATGCCTTGCATATACTTTATATTCATGGTCCGGTACATAGTTTTGGTTATTGCAACAAAGGTACAAATAGTTTTTATAATTATTATAATAATTTACAAATAATTTTTATATTCATGGGAAAACTTTACAAAATATGCTAATAATGATGCAAAAAAAATAAAAATGCTGCAAAATGTTTTAATTTTTAATTAAAATTATTGGCGATGAGAGGTCGATCCCGACTATTGGTCGGGATTCATCATAATGTTCATCAGGGATAGTTCTCCGCAGCAAAGGTCTACAGACCTGATGTTGAATTTTTTAACAAAAATTCCTGTTAATATAAAAAAAATTATTATCTTTGAATTACTTATATTAAATGAAAAAATGATTCAGAATTATGGAAAGTACAAAATTATATAATTCCCTGAAGTATTTAGATATATATGAATTAAGTGCATTTGATAAATTTATTAATTCTCCTTATTTTAATCAGAATGAAAAATTGACTGGTCTATACAGGATTTTACTTCCTTTTTTAAAAAACAAAAGGGACATTGAGATCGAAAAATTACAGGTTTGGGAAAAACTATTCGGGAACCAGGATTTTGATGATAAATATTTCCGGAAAATAAATTCCGATCTGTTAAAGCTTTTGGAGAGATTTATAGCTCAGCAGGTTTATGACGAAAGTGATACTCTTTTGAACAATAATCTCCTAAAAGGAATCACCAGGAAAGGTGCATTTAAAATGTATAATTCTGCCATAGCAAATGCTGACAGGTTAATCCATAGAAATTACAATAGAAATTCGGAATACTATTTTCAGCAATTTCTAACTGAAAAAAATAAATTCAATTTCACCTCAGAGTTTGAAAAAAAATCTAAAAAGCAAACAAAACACAACTGGCTCAATATAAAGGAAATAAGTGATAATATTGATATCTTTTACGTTAGTGAAAAATTAAAATTGTACTCAACTTTACTGAGTGCAAAAAGTATAAAAAAGATAGATGTCGAACTTAGTTTCATGGATGAGATATTGCAATATGTACGTGCAAATGAATTGTGGAAGTTCCCTCCGGTAGCATTATATTATCAGATCTACCTCACCCTGACTGAAAGCAACATAGAAGAACATTATTATAAGCTTAAAGAACTCATCACCGGTTTTATACATTTATTTCCGGTTGAAGAAGCTCTTGATATCTACGAATCGGCATTAAATTACTGTGTGAACAGAATAAATAGCGGTCAGAGTAAATTCTATCTTGAGTATTTATCACTTTATAAAAATATGATTCAAAATAACGTTCTATTGAAAGGTGAAAAATTAGATCCGACAAGATTCAGGAATATTGTAATTTCAGCTTTAAGAGTAAATGATTTTAAATGGGCGGAGTGGTTTATCGAAGAATACAAAGATAAACTTGATGAAAAGTACAGGGAAAATGCAGTGACTTTCAACCTTGCAAGATTAAGTTTTTATAAAAGGGATTTTGACAGGGTCAAAAAATACCTCAGAAATGTTGAATTCAATGATATGGCATACGAGTTAAGTGCAAAATCGATGTTGATAGCAACATATTATGATACAGATGATTATGATCCCTTATATTCTTTGCTTGAAAGCTTCAATATGTTTTTGAACCGTAATAAGAAAACCATACCAGATCAAAAAATCAAAGCTCATCAGATCCTGATAAAATTTGTTAAAAAACTGATAACAATAAATCCTGGTGATAAAAAAGCTGTTGAAAAACTGAAGCAAAATATTGAGTCTGCAGGTGAAATACCTGATAAACAGTGGCTACTTGATAGGGTAATGGAATTAAAATAAAAAAGGGAAAGAAGGGCGGCTAATCGGATTCGAACCGACGACCAATGGAACCACAATCCACTACTCTAACCAACTGAGCTATAACCGCCATTTCAAAATTAGAATGCGAAGATATGCTCAAATTTTATTTTTTCCAAATTTAGAATGTGTAATTTGAAAAAAAAGTGAAAATCTTAATCATATATTAAGTCGCAATATTGAAGGTATGTCAACAAAAATATAGGTATCGAAAAAAAAGATAATTATTCCTGAACAATTTTGAGGAATTTTTCAACCACGGTATCTATATCATAGTTTCTGATAAAAAACTCTCTTGCACCTGTTGAAATTTCTTTCATTGCCTCAAAATTATCTTTGCAAAACAGCAATTTTTCAATAAAACCACTTTGATCATCGGCAATAAGCACTTCTTGCCCATCTTTAGCGTTAATCCCTTCCAGTCCTAAGGAAGTAGTTATAATAACACGTCCCAAAGCCATAGCTTCAAGTATCTTAAGCCTCATACCACTACCTGATAGCAATGGAACTATCATCACCGGACATGAATTGATAAATTCCCTTGAATCAGGGATTTCTCCGTGAATGATAATATTCTCACCGGAATATTTATAAATCCATCCGGGAGTATTTCTTCCTGCTACATGTAGCTCAATAGTATTTTCCTTTATAGCAGTATTGCTCCAGCATTTTTCGATAAACCATTTCAATCCTTCAATATTTGGAATCCAGTCAAGTGAGCCCAGAAATGACACTTTAAGTTTTTTGTCAAGAATCAATTTTAAAGGTGTATATTTTTCTCCTTCAATTCCGGCAGGCAAAACACAACTTTTGATCTTTAAGCCATTACTTTTATATATTTCAAGATCTCTTTCGGTAAGAGCAATTAATAAATCATACCTGTTTATATTCGCGAGTTCATAATTTTTCAATTTTGAGGCCAGATACTTAATGTAGATTTTTAATAGTAGAATCTTAGTATTAGTCGCAACTCTTTCCCAGATTTCATATTCTACATTATGTGCTCTAATGATGACTTTTGCATTTGAATATTTTTTTACAATACTGAAATATGGGTCTAGATAAATACTCTCAAATACAATTAAATCATAAGTGTTTTGTGAAAGGATCAAAGCTAGTTTTTCTTCAAAATCCCTGCTGATGAACCGTGAAATATGAAATGACTGTTTTGAAAACAAGTTACAGAAAGCATCAATTGGTTTTACCCTGTTATCAAGATCAACAAGCCATATATTTTTATATGGATTTTCATTTGCTGGAATACTATCCGGATCAAAATAATGTTTTGAAGTATTAAAAGATAGAATATCAATATCGGGGACACTTTTGCTCAAAGATTTATAAAAAGAAGATAAATGCAATGATTCCCCGTCAACCGGAGGAAAAGGAAATTTTCGTGTTAAAAATAAAAGCTTCATTTTTTCTTTCATGAAGGATACCTGGATGGATGATATGCCCGCATCATTTCATAAATTTTTTCAACTATCATTTCCGGATTTGGTTTTGAAAAGTAGTCACCATCAGTTCCATAAGGTGGTCTGTGATCCGAGGCTGTAATTGTCAATGGAGGATGATCCAGATATTCAAAAGCACCCTGATCTTCAATGATACATTTTAAAATATATGCCGAAGCTCCTCCGGGTACATCTTCGTCTGCTACAACCAGCATGTTAGTTTTTTTAACAGATTCAAGTATTATACTATCAAGGTCGAATGGCAATAAGGTCTGAACATCTATCAGTTCAACTGCGATATCAAGGTCGGAAAGTATTTTTATAGCTTCTTCCACTTCACGTACCATTGAACCATAAGTGACAAGTGTAATATCAGAGCCGCTGATTAAAATCTCCGGTTTACCCAGCGGAACATTATATTCGCCAAGATTAGCCGGTACTTTTTCCTTTAACCTGTATCCGTTAAGACATTCAATAATTATTGCGGGATCGTCGGAACTTATCATGGTATTATACATACCCGCAGCCTGAACCATATTCCTGGGGGTAAGTATATAAATACCTCTGAGAGAATTTATAAGCATACCAAGCGGAGAACCTGCGTGCCATATTCCTTCAAGCCTGTGTCCTCTAGTTCTGATTATGGCCGGGGCCTTTTGAGTTCCATCTGACCTGTACCTTAGGGTAGCGAGATCATCGGAAAGTGGAGAGTGGCCATATATCAGGTAATCAAGATATTGTATTTCTGCAATAGGCCTGAAACCTCTCATTGCCAAACCAACTGCCTCTCCCATTATTGTCCATTCTCTGATACCTGAATCAAAAACCCTTGCTTTACCATATTTTTCCTGCAATCCTGCAAATCCCTGATTGACATCGCCAATAAGTCCGACATCTTCACCAAATGCAAGCAGCCGGTTGTCTTCACCAAATTTTTTATCAAAGAAAGCATTTAAAACCATATATCCGGGCACTTCAGAAGAATCATCATTGAATATTTTCGCTACTTCCCTTACTTTTAATGCTGAGTTTTCTGAATTGCTGTACAGATGGGTATGATAGCGTTCCTCACCTATATTTTCAATTTCCCCTATAATATTATCCAATCTCCCGATAATAGCATTATTGATTCCATTAAGAGCAAATTTCAGTCTTTTAAGGTATTTAAGAATTGTAGAAATAACGGGATACTGAACATTGCCAAACTGATCAAGCAATTCCTTGATTTTCTCATTACCCGGAAATTCCTGAATAGCTGCTTCAAATAAAGATCTGAATTCTTTTCTCAGTTCTCTGAGATCATTTGTAAAATCATTCCAGGATTCATTTTTCTTTATTTTAACGTATTCCTTAGCATTATTTCTGAGTATTTCAACAGTTTTGTCATCAATGATTTTGTTATGAAGGAGAAAATCGATGTACAACTCAGTGGGATCCATTCTTTTTTCCCACTGAAGTCTTTCTTTTGATTTATATCTTTCATGTGAGCCGGATGTAGAATGTCCAAGCGGTTGCGTCACCTCAACAACATGGATCAAAACAGGTACATGTTCCGACCTGCATTTTTCAGTAGCTGTTTTAAATGTCTCAACAAGTTCAGGATAATTTCCTGCTTTTACTTTATAAATCACAATCCCATTTGAACCATCTTCCTTATGTAAACCATAGATCGCTGAAGAAATATCACCTTTGGTTGTTTGCATTTCCTTTGGAACTGAAATACCATACCCATTATCCCATACCACTACTGCAAGCGGTATCTCATTGACAGCAGCTGCATTCAGAGTTTCCCAGAATGTACCTTCTGAGGTACTGGCATCTCCGATGGTGCAAAAACAGATCTCATTGCCATTATCAGAAAATAAATGAGAATCCTTCACATCAGGGATATCTTTATATTTTTTTGAAGCCATAGCCATACCAAAGGCCCTTGCTACCTGGGCTCCGGTAGGAGAAACGTCAGCTGACACATTGTACCTTTCCCTCAGATTGAGCCAGTTTCCATTTTCATCAATGAACGGAGTTGCAAAGTGATTGTTCATCTGTCTACCTCCGGAGAAAGGATCCCTTCCGGCATCAGCATAGAGCTGAGCGAAAAAATCATTGACTGTTGCCAGCCCTTTATGAAACATAAATGTCTGATCCCTGTAATATCCTGCCCTGTAATCACCTTTTTGAAATGATTTTGACATTGCTATCTGTACTATCTCCTTACCGTCACCAAGGATCCCAAACTTTGCCTTTCCTGACAACACCTCTCTCCTGCCGGTTATACTTACTTCCCTGCTGACCAGTGCCACCCAGAGATCCTTGATATATTCCCTGTTGCTATTAGTGGTCTCCACACCACTGTATTTGTCAAAATCAAGCATTTTCATAAGAGATAAGGATTTTTTAATAATTGAATGTCTAAATGAAAAATCATCTTAAGGTAAATACTGCAAAATCTATTTCCATTTTAATGGATTAGTCCATTTGCCATCAACAAACCTTTAACATCAGCACTAGCTATTCAGAATATTGTTTTTTACTGTTTTAATGTCATTTGAACAAGTCATCATAAGCCGAACCTGGTTTGGAAGTACTTGTTTTTTCAGGAATATTTAGGTTATCAAGACTGAATTCATCAGCTTTTGTTTTAGGGCCTTCAAGCATAAGAAGAGTACTTTTCTTTTCAAAATTTTCGAGCATTTCAAGTCCCTTTTCCTCAAATTGAGCATTTTCGAGGTCTATTGATTCCATAAAACTCGAAGACAATTCCATCATTCGCTCCATTTCTCCTACTTTTGCAGCTATATCATCTGCGATATATTCTACAGCCTGATCAAACATCATTCTTTTATCTTTGTCTCCTCTCAGAATATTCATAGCTGATTTCATAGCTGAGTGCGAGGTTCTGATTGCTTTTCTTTCTTCTTCTTTTACCTTGACCTGGTCTTTAGTATCTTCGAGCAGAATTTCAGAATTATCGTACATTTTCTTTAGCAGTCGTTTCAGGATATCCATTTTTTTAAGAAGGACAAGATACTTTTCATTTACATCCTGAAGCCTTGCTGCTTTTCGTGTGGTAAGAAGCACATGTTTTTCATCATTAAGTTCTTTTGCTTTTCTGGCCAGCGCTAAGTTATTGTTTATTTCATCTTCATTTTTTTCATAAAGAGTATTGATCTTTCTTATCTGACCCATCAGGTTGCTGATCTGACCGTCCAGATTTGACAGGTTTTTTTCCATATCATCGATGTAATTTTTTAATATTCCTATAGGATCGATGGTAATGAAAATACTCGTTACTTTTCGCATTGCGCTTTTATACATATAGGACAGCAGGGTTCGCATTTTAGGATCAAGAGCTACATAAAGAAGCACTCCCAAAGCCAAAATAACCACAGCCAGTCCAAGCACATTGCCCATAAAGGCAGTAATGGCAGCAATATTATTTATCAGCAGATATCCACCACCTACTATCAGGGCAAAAAGCAAAATTGCCCCAAGTGTACCCTCGGGTCTCTTCCAGAATGATCTGGGTTTATATTCAGGTAAATTGTTTTGCATAGGACTAATTTTTAATATTTACAGAATTGATTTAATTTTTGATTCATCATCATTAATAGTATTTTCCAGATGGGTTATGACCTTCATGAAATTATTTTTTGTTGTTTCTATTTTTGCTTTTATCTCTCCGATCTCTGAATCGACATTTGCTATCCTGTTTTTACCTTCTTCAATAGCAGTTTGCAATTCAACTATTTTTTTTTCGAAATCTGCAATCCTGACTTTCAGGTCTTCTGTTTCTTTAACTTTGTTATTGATAGAACTATCGAGTGTATTCTTTAGAGCAGATGAAAAATTTCCTTTTTCTTTTTCGATTATATTTTTGTAATGCAAAATGGTCTTAAGGAGGTATTCCTTAGTGATGCCAAGTGTCTGGGCTGTGGTAAAAGTTGATTTGATACTTGTCTGCTCGTCCATTTTGAGATTTGTCAGATTCTGAACCGAGGATTTGAACTTAAGATAGTCAAATTCACTGATGTGAGCTTCATTTATTGCCCTTAACAAAGCGTTCATACTTTTTTCATCAAATTCTGAATTGAATCCAAAAAGTGATTTCAGGTCTATTTTCATTTATTACAGTTTATTGATCGATGGTTTAATCAAAGAAATTAAAATATTTTACAAATTAAAAAAAAAATATTTGTATTTCAAAATTTTTATTTAATTCTGAGCAATCCTGCTTTTGCTTTTTGATGTAAACTGTTTTTATACTCTTCTGGTTCAATCTGAAGGCAGGTATTATAATACTTTTTTGCATTTTTCAGATCATTCATTCCTTCATATATAATTCCAGACTGCAATGCCGAGCTACATGCATAATAAAAGTCATTTTTTCTACCTATTTGTATCGCATTACTGAATCGGGCAAGGGCTTCAATATTATTGTTGAGCATCTGAAGTATTCTTCCCATCCGGTAGTTGTATTCCGGGTAATGCTTGCTGGCAGCAGGAAAACTCGATTTGTTAATATCAAGATATTTATAAGCTTTTGTAAAATAAGCTCCGTCAAACAGTAATCTGGCTTTGAGGAGGTGCAAATTGGGATTTTCAGTCAATTTGGCTTCTTTTAATGCTGTTTTATCTTCATCAACTATTGCTTTTCCTTCACTTAAAACCAGTTTTATATATTTAATGTAATTTTTCTGATTGTTATTGACTATCAACTCAAACCATGCAAGTTTAAGGTAGGCATCTTTAATATAATTTATTCCTTTGAAATTGCTGATGAACCTCAAAAGGTATCTGTCAGCATCGCTGTCAAGGCGGTAAAGTTTACTTTTGCCAAGCATATAATCCAGATAATAGAAAGGCAGTCTGTCAGCTGAAACTGGTTTTTTAGTTAGAATGGCTATTGCCTGATCATTCCTTCCGGTTTTTGAAGCTATATTTGAGACCACAAAGCATGCCAGTGGGCTTGAGGCAGTATTTAGCCTGGCAGTATTTACTATTTTCCATGCTTTTTCCTTATTATTTTCAAGATGAAGGGCTATAAAGGCAGCTATGGTGAAAATTTCATCTTTAAACAGGCACTCTTTTTTTCTGGTAAAATCCATGGCCTCCTGTGCCTCAACTGACCCGAGTCTGATGGAGCCGGTAAGACCACTGAAAAAGCTTAAAAGATTTTTGTATGTATCTGGAAATGTGCCGATCAGGGCGTGTATGGCACTCAAACTTTTTTTATTCAAAGTAAAATCAGGAAACATTTCAGAATTTTCGGTCAGTAGGTCGTGAGCGCTCTTTATTTCTTTAAGAGTAGTAAAATATTCTTCAAATTTTAGCCTGCTGATAGCCCAGTGCAATTTGATTTCAGCCTCACAAAACCTGTAATATGGTGATCTTTTGTCGCCTGTGGAAATAAGTGTAAGCCTACGATTTTTATTTTTTTCAAGTTCAACAAATTCATTATAATCTTCATTAATAAATACCTTATAGAAATCGATATAATCCTCTATGAGATAAACCATCATATTTTTTGGTTCAGTTCTTTTGATCGAATCAAGAATTTTCTGACCTTCGGTGAGTTTAAGATTATGGATTGTGGTATATGCTTTTTTAATACCAGGCGAGATCTTAAAATGATTCTGAGAATAGGTAAAACCTATAAAAAAAAAGAAGAACATTGCTGTTGGCAATATTCTTCTGTCTATTTTAAATACAAAGAATTTCACAAACCCATCAAGTTAATCAAATTCAAATGTGCGCTTCATTTTTCTTCTCGGGAAATCCTCTATATCGGATACACGTTCCTTTTTATCAATAGAAGTAGCGATATCATCTGCCACTAAAACCCTTCCGCAATTCTCACAAGCAATAATTTCCTTTTTCTGTGATATTTCAATTTGCATCTGAGGTGGCACAGCATTGAAGCATCCACCACAGGCATTTCTTGTTACAGTGACTATAGCAAGTCCGTTTCCATATCTTTTCCTCAGTGCTTCAAATGCCTTTAGCAATCTGTCGTCTACCTGCTTGTTGAGTTTTTGTATTTTCTTTTCAAGGCTATCTATTTTCTTTTCAGTCTTTTGAATAATTTCCTCAAGTTCTATTTTTTTCTTTTCGAGTTCCAGTTTTTTATTCTCAACACCAGCAGCGATATCTTCTTTTTGCAAGCTTACTTTTTCGATTTTTTCGTTAATCTCACGAATTTTCTTTTCAGAAAGTTTTACTTCCAGATTCTGATATTCTATTTCTTTGGACAGTGCTTCGAATTCACGGTTATTTTTAACATTGTCGAGCTGAGCTTTATATTTCTCAATCATGGTATTGGAAACGGATATGCTCTCCTTGAATTTTTTTACATCTTCTTCATGAAGTTTGATTTGATTTTCCTGTTTTTCAAATCTTTTTGTTAGTCCCTCTATTTCATCTTCCATATCTCTCACCTCCATAGGAAGTTCGCCCTGAAGTTTCAGAACTTCATCAAGCTGGGAAGTGATAAACTGAAGCTGATAGAGATTTGTCAATTTTTCTTCAACGCTTTGGATCTGATTATTAGACATAATATTATAAATATTTTATAGGGTTTGTTACTACGCTTGTCAAACGGGCTGCAAAGTTACTAAAATTATTTATTAATTTATCAAAAATTAACTCAATAGTAAAAATTTCACTTTCATAATGACCAATATCTGCTATTATCATCTTATTTTCGGCATCAAAAAACTCATGATATTTAAAATCTGAGCTAATAAATACATCTGCACCGGCATTTAATGCCTTATCAATCAGAAAACTGCATGATCCACCACAAATTGCAATTTTTCTTACAGGTTTTCCTGGCAGGTTTGTATATTTTATACACTTCAGTCCGAGTTTATGTTTTAAAAATGATAAAAATGTCAGGTCATGCATTGGTTCCGGTAATTCAGCTACAATTCCGGTTCCATATCCTGCTTCTCCTGAAGATGGGATTAATACAGGATTTAGCAATTCGAGATTTTGAAGACCAAGTTTATATGCAATCTTTGCACTGACTCCATCTTTGAAGGCATTATCAAGGTTGGTATGGATAGCATAAACTGCAATGTTATTTTTGATTGCTTTAATAACTGCACGGCCTATGTAAGTATCATTATTGATTTTTTTCAATCCTTTGAAAATAACCGGATGATGGGATATTATAAGGTTATAATCCAGAGCAATACATTCATCAACCACCTCTGGAGTTGTATCAAGGCAGATGAGAGCTCCATTAAATTCCACATCAGGATCTCCAATTATCAAACCTGAATTGTCATAAGCCTCCTGGATATTGAGAGGAGCAATACTTTCCAAAAAATCAGTTATTTCCCTTATGATCATTTGACATGAAGATTTATAAAAAAATTAATTGCCATGAATCCTTTCAATAATTGAAGTAGTAGAAAACCCTTCCCTGAATTTCAGGGATCTGACTATACCACCCTTACCGAGAACCAGGTCGGACCCAACAATCTGATCAGCCTTCCAATCTCCTCCTTTTACAAGAACATCAGGCATTATCGTGCTGATAAGTTCATATGGGGTATCTTCATTAAAAATTACCACCATATCAATATCTCCCATGAAAGCAAGAACTTCTGCCCTGAATAACTGTGAATTCACAGGCCTGGTATCACCTTTCAGCCTTTTGACTGATGCATCACTGTTCAAACCCACTATTAGTTTATGTCCAAGTTTTTTTGCTTCATGAAGATACTCGACATGGCCTGCATGTATTATATCAAAACAGCCATTTGTAAAGACTATTATATTTTCTTTTTCTTTCCAGGCCTTGATCTTTTTAAGGCATGATGCATTTGCAGAATTAAATATCTTGTTTTTGTAGTTCATCTTCAATTTCTTTAGCACTCATATTTAACATCAAAACAGCAATGATTCCAAAAAAGATAACACCAAAAATCTGAACAGCAAAAAACATTATATTGGCATATGAAAAACCGTCACTGCCACTTATTCCGAACAGTTTCAGAGCTTCAATAACAAGAAAATGATAAGTACCCATTCCTCCGGGTGAAGGTATAAGGATACCAAGGCTGCCAAAAGTAAAAACTAAAATTGCCGGCACAAGTCCCAAATCAGAAGTTGGACCAAAAGATAAAAAGCCAGCCCAGTTCATGAGGAAATACATCACCCAAATCAGGATGGAATGAAATAGAAACCACCATGGTTTTTCTACATTTCTTATGCTTTTAAATCCTACAATTATTTCTTTAATAAAATTGACAATCTTTAGACCTATCTGATTTTGCCTGAACCTTTTGCTTTTCAATACCACAAATGATGCGACCAAAAATAATACTGCAAATAACCAGATAAAAGGATCAGAAGCGATACTGTTTATTTTGTCAGCGAGATTATTATTCCTTTTTAAGAAGGAAATGAGCTGACCGGAAGAAACTCCGATAGTGATTAAAAAAACTATAGCAAGGCTGATAACATCAATTGTCCTGTCCAGGATAACAGTACCCATTATTTTATTGAAATTCTGATTTTCCTTTTTAGCCAATGCAGCTGCCCGTGCAAATTCTCCGACTCTCGATAAGCCCAGATTTACAAGATAGCTTAACATAATGGTATTGAAAGCATCCCTGAATCTTGATTTTATGCCTATTGATTTGAGCATCATTTGCCATCTTAAAGCTCTTGAAACATTGGATATAAAAAAAAGAAAATTTACAAGAATGAGATAAAAAAAACTTGAACTAATGAAATCAGTATACAATTTTTTTATCAGGCTGCAATCTCCGGGTTTGATACCCTTAAGCATACAATCTTCCTGATAAGCTTTGTTTTGGGTATAATAGACATAAGCCAAAATAGCCACACCTATACCCAAAAATAGTAGCCACTTTAGAAAACTCTTATAATAAGCTTTGCGCATCTATTTGCTTTATGAGGTTCTTCTCAGTAACATAAACTGTGACAGGTATGAATTCCTTAGCCTCAGCAATTGACATCCATGCATAAGAAATGATTATCACGATGTCACCAATCTCAGCTTTGCGGGCAGCTGCCCCATTGAGGCAAATTGTACCACTGCCTCTTGCTCCTTTGATAACATATGTTTCGATTCTTTCACCGTTATTGTTATTCACTATCTGAACTCTTTCGCCTGCCAGAATATTTGAGGCCTCCATCAGGTCTTCATCGATAGTCACACTTCCTTCGTAATTGAGATTTGCATCGGTGACGGTGGCTTTATGAATTTTTGATTTTCTTATCTGTATCAACATTTTTTAATGTTTTAAAATTTTGTGCAAAATTATGATATTGCTTTGAATAGGAGTATTATTTCTCTGAAAATAATAATATAATAAATAAAATACTCATATCACAATAACGTTTGTAAAGGAAAAAAATATTATGAGCCTGATAAAAAATTTTATGTGCATGGTATTTATTATTTCTTTTTCTTCATTGATTGCTCAGAATGATGAGGAATACGGCACTATTATATTTGATGGAAAAATATACAAAACCATGATCATCGGAGAGGACACTCTGATAATTGCTGATCTTGAAACAGTAACCATTAAGCCTACGCGTCCAATGAATGACGAAGAAATCAGAAAATATAATCTTTATAAAAGGTGTGCCAGGGTGGCATATCCCTACGCAAAAGACGCGCTGAAAATACTGAGTAAACTTGATGAACGAACTAAAAATATGACTGCATCAAGGAGAAAAGAATATAAGGATATGACCTACAGACAACTGGAAGCAAATTTTAAAAAACAGATCAAAAATCTTACTAAAACTCAAGGCAGGGTAATGATAAAAATGATAGAAAGAGAAACTAAAAAACCATTTTATACTATTATCAAAGAGAACAGAAATGGTTTTTCAGCTTTTTACTGGCATCAGCTGGGTAAGTTTTATGATTATGATCTCAAACAGGGGTATAATAAAGGTGATGATCCGGTACTTGACCTTGTACTCAAGGATTACTACTTCAAACCCGAAGACAGCCCATTGTTTAATGTGGTTTTAAAAAAAAATGAGGTAAAAAAATAAACATTGCATTATTATGCATTAAATTCGCACCAACTTTGATAGTCCCGGATCTATATCAGTTTTGAAATATGCGCATTTTTCTTAAAAACTAAATATTTACACTGTAAATGGATTTTTTAAATAACAGCGAACTTCAAATTGACCTAAGCAGTCAGTTTGAGGGAAAAGTAGGCTGGAAAAGCCCTTCAAATATTGCATTAATTAAATACTGGGGAAAATACAGGGGGCAGATTCCAATGAATCCATCTGTAAGTTTTACACTTAGCCAGGCATACACTCAAACTATATGTGAGTACAGAACGAAGAAAAAAGATGATAAAAAGATTTCTATTGATTTTTATTTTGAAGGTAAGCAAAAACCAGAATTCGCACGTAGAATAAATCTGTATTTCAGAAGTTTGCTCGATATTTTTCCATTTCTGACACAACTTGAATTTGAGATCCACAGTGATAATTCATTTCCACATTCCTCTGGCATAGCTTCTTCTGCTTCCAGTATGAGCAGCCTGGCTCTTTGCCTTAGTTCAATAGAAAGGAATATTTTCCATGTTCATCTTGATGAAGATGAATTTTTGAAAAAAGCTTCATTTTTAGCAAGAACAGGAAGTGGCAGTGCTTGCAGATCAATGTTTCCTAAAATATCACTTTGGGGAAAAGTTAATGAGATACCCGAATCATCGAATCATTTTGGTATACCAATGGAAGACTATCTCCACAAAAATTTCAGGAATTATCATGATGATATCCTGATTGTTAGCAAAATAGCGAAAAGCATTTCTTCCAGTGAAGGTCATGTGATAATGAGTGAGCATAAATTTAAAGATGGTAGAATACAGCAGGTAAATAAACGTATGCATTTTATGCTGAGAGCGCTTGAAACCGGGGATCTTGAAAAATTTGGAGAAATTACCGAAAATGAGGCTATGACCCTGCACAGCCTCATGATGAGTTCAGAACCTGCATATCTGCTGATGGAACCTAATACCTTAAAGATATTACAAAAAATAGAATTGTTCAGAAAAGAAAAGAAACTTCCAGTTTATTTCAGTCTTGATGCGGGACCAAATGTGCACCTGCTTTATCCAAATGAAATAGCTGATAAGGTCTCTGCTTTTATAGATAATGAACTTGTTAAATACTGTAAGGACGGTGATTACATCAAAGATTATCTCGGCAGCGGACCCAAGGAAATTGATTTTAGCTGATTTGACAATTTGAGAATGTGAGAATTAGCAAATGTGATAATATGGGAATATGAGAATGTATTAGATAATGTGAAAATGTGGGATTAAGAGAAGAGGGAATTTGGGAATGGAAAATGCCACTTATTTTTTTTAAAAAAACTTCAGAAATAATATTTTTTGTCAGAATATTAATACCGTAATTTAAAGGATTTAAAATGTATTATACCGACATGAAATTGAAAATAGTACTGACATTTGCAGTCAGCACAAATCCGATTTAAGAACCCCAATTCCCCCAATTTCAGTCGGCATTATATTTTAAATGCTGACCAAAGTGTCA
>JBLMZC010000017.1:0-19509 GCA_050258615.1 Deltaproteobacteria bacterium
TTCACCATGTAACCTTTCAACCCTGTAACCATTTTACCATTTTACCTTTCAACCTTCCAACCCTTCAACCTTTTTCGTAATTCGTAATTGATCATTCGTAATTTATTTCCCTTATTGTCTGAATCCTGAATTAAATGGCTTTCCGGATTTCACGGATTTATTTATCAGGTTACCATATTACCTTCTCACCATTATTTTCTCTACTACTTTTTGATTCGTACTTTTATCAGTGATTTCGAGGAGATATATTCCTGTGGGTATTTTGTCAAGTGATAACTTCTCAGGATTTAGTTCATGTAACATTCTATATCCATCGATTGAGTAAAGTGATGCTATAAAATTGAGGTCAGTTTCGATATAGATCACCTCATAAGCAGGGTTGGGATAAACTGATATTTTTATATTGTTGATTTCAAAGGTCTTGGTTTTCTGATCTTTGCCGTTGCAATCCTCGTCTATACCATTATCCAGTATTTCCGGTGCCCCGGGGTATATCGAAGGATCGTTGTCATTGCAGTCTGTATCAATGTTGAACCCATCCCTGTCCAGATCATCGTCGAGTGTCAGAGAGTCGCAGTCATTGTCGAGTCCATCATATGGAATTTCGACTGCTCCGGGATTGACCAACTCATTATTATCATCACAATCAACATTTGTAAGGTAACCGTCATTGTCAAAATCAAGATAAGGATCGAAAGTCCCGTCACAGTTTTCATCTGTTTCATTGTACCATATATCTTCAGCATCAGGATTAAATGTTATATCACTGTCATCACAATCCTGGCTTTCAAAAAAACCGTCACCATCAAAATCCAGCGGAAAATATCCGGTTTCTATAACCTGCATGTCAAATGGACTGAATCCGTTTTGAAATTCCAAAAAATTCGTTAAAGTATCCTTACTTATATCATATCTCATGATTTTATCTTCTCCCGGTACTGATATTAATAAAGTAATACTGTCGAGTTTTGCCAGGCCCGTTGGTTCACTGGTAAAATCACTTTTACTGAGAAGCTCTTCAATGTTTTTTCCTGTCAGGTCACTCCTTTTCAGGCTGTATTTGATATTTTCCAGCCAGTAGAGATTGTCACCGATGACTTCTATGGATTTTATGTGTTCCAGAGGTGCTGGTTTATAAAGAATTGCCACTTCAAGTCCAAGAAGGTTACTTTTTAAAATTCCTTTGTAATAATCTGACCAATATAAACTAAGATTTTTTTGGTCTATTTTCATTGTACCGGGCCAAAAAAATGAAGTGTTATATATTTTTTTCGGGTTTTTTCCGTCCAGGTCAGAATAAAAAATTGACTTCAATTTCTTATCTGCCCAATAAATTTTATTGTCAGGGCTATAAATCTCAATAGTAATAGGGTCCCTTATCCATAAAGGATCATTGATTATCAGAAAATTATGATTTTTTCCATTGATTTCAGATTTTACTATTGAACCTTCATCCACATTGTCCTGTCCTTCGGATTCGTTTACGAAGTAGATTTTTTTAGTCATGGTATCGAGCCTTATGCTTTGGGGCTGCCTGCATTCCCTCGTTGTAAGAAGTTTTATCTGTTTATTTACAGGATTGAGTTCAAATAACAATTCTTCTGCTTTGTAATCAAAATATAAAATAGTATTTGTAACAGAATTGAAGTTAAGATAACTTATATTGCCTGTAATTATATTCGTTTTTGCTGATCCATCTAAATTGTAGGAAAAAATATCTCCGTAGATCAATGAAGCATAAATAGTCTTGCTTTTGAAATCTATATCGAAATGGCCAAACAAGCCATCAATAACACCATTTACCTGATTTCCTGAATAATCAGTGCTTTTAAGACCTGAAGTTGAACCAGAACTGGTTTTCTGACTCCAGTAAATTTTCTTACCTGTTGTGTCAATGACCATATGGGTTACACCAAAAGCTTTGGTGAACAGCACTTTAGGATTTTTACCATTAAAATCTGTTTTTATTAAATTGTTTTTTGACTGGGATATATAATACACTGTACTATCACGAAAATCCATTACAAAATGAGTAATATCACTTAGATTATTAACTAATGTCCTTCTCCCGCTTCCATCATAATTTACATAAGAGATGCTGCCGGACAAATCAGAAAAAAAGATTTTTTTTCTTTGTTTATCCAGGAAAATGCCCTGGGGCTCACCAAGACTTGTGAGAACATTGGTTTGTGTATTGTTCTGAATATCAAATCTCACAATTTTTTTATTACCCTTGTCAAGCCAGAACAGATATTGCATTCCCTCATCAAGTTCTGAATCTGCAATATTCTCCAATGCAATTATCCTGATTTGCTTTTTTGTATCGATATCGTACCTGATTATCGAATTATCATTTTTTGAAGATATATATATGCTTTTCTGAGTGAAGGCACTAAGATAGATAATGATGAGCAACAGTATTAAAAATGGCCTCATATTCAATAAATTAATTGCACCAAAAAAATACACTCCTGAATTTACTACTTTAATCAATATTAAAGGATCAAAATTATTTAACTCCCAAAATTAAGTAATTAGATGAATATTCAGGATTATATTTCTTAGAATATTTTAATTTTTTTTTAGCATCAATAAAGGACTGTTTGCTTCATTTCGGGAGTATTTGGGAATTTGTTAAAAATCATTCAATACTTGTAAGCCTCACAAATAGGAGTATGTATAAACCCTCAAAACATCAGGATTAAAAAATATGATTCAAACTGATCTATCTGTTTTAAATGCTAAAATTATTTATTTTATATATATTTGCCGGAAAAGTGGATTAAGGAAATATTAAATGATGATTTTTATCAACTTTGTTATACTTTTGGAGAAAGAAGAATCATATGCCAAGTAATAATAAAATGTATTTAAAATATTTTTTTTTAATTATAGTATTTCAAGCTATCTGCCATAATCTCATATTGTCTCAGGACACAGATAAAGATGTGCGCTTATTATTAAACCAAAGTAGCGGAATATCCTCTGACAGGTCTGCAAACTCACTGACTTCAAATTATGATATCAAATATCACCGGCTGAAACTTGAGGTAAACCCGGCAGTTCGTGAAATTAACAAGGGAATGGTCTGCACTCACTTTTATCCATTAAGTGCAGGATTTAATACAATTTATTTTGATTTCAGGAATAATATGACAATTGATTCTGTCAGATACAACGGAATATCATTGTCTTATTCATTTCCTACTTCGGTTTTATTGAAAATAGACTTTCCCTCAGTGTTACCACCTTTTGTATTGGACTCAGTAAAAATTTATTACAGGGGAGTGCCATATAATGATGGATTTGGGTCATTTGCCATTGGAACAACTTCATGTGGGGGGGCAAACAACAAAGTGATGTGGACCCTGTCAGAACCTTATGGTTCAAAAACATGGTGGCCATGCAAAGAGACTCTTGACGATAAGGCTGATTCTCTCGATATGGTTGTTACCTGCCCTACACCATACAGGGTCGGAAGCAATGGATTACTCATGTCTGAGACAACTGCTAATGGTAAGATCACTTATTTCTGGAAACATCGTTATGCTATTCCTGCTTACCTTGTAGCTTTTGCAGTTGCTGATTACTCTGTTTATACCGACAAGGTACCAGTTCCCGGTATGCCCGGGGATACTATCAATGTGCTGAATTATGTATATCCCTGTAGTTTATCTTATGCACAATCGCAAACACCTTTGATGACACCTATGTTTCAATACTATATCGAGAAGTTTGGTCCATATCCTTATGAAAATGAAAAATATGGACATGCACAATGTGGATTCGGAGGAGGGATGGAACATTCCACAATGAGTTTTATGGGTGGGTTCAGTAAAATGCTTATGGGGCACGAACTTGCTCATCAATGGTTTGGCGACAAGATAACCTGCGGTACATGGAATGATATCTGGCTGAATGAAGGATTTGCCACATATCTCGAAGGACTGACATGCGAACAGGGACTAGGAGATCAGACCTGGATGAACTGGAAGACAGGGAAAATCAATAGTGTAACAGGCAATAATTTCGGTTCAACATATGTATATGATATCAGCAGTGTGTCGAATATTTTCAATCAGAGGCTGGTATATAACAAAGGAGCTATGATATTGCACATGCTGAGGTTGAAATTTGGCGATGCAGCTTTCTTTCAGGGTATGTTCAATTATATCATGGACCCCGATCTGGCATATAACTATGCCGTAACATCTGATTTCAAAGAACATATGGAGGCAGTAAGCGGGACAAATCTTACAGAATACTTTAACGACTGGCTATATGGACAAGGATGGCCAAATTATAACATACAATGGTCTGTTGATGATCTCTGCAACAAAGTATACATATCTATCAATCAATCACATTCAGCAGGTATGGGTACTTTTTTTGAAATGCCGGTACCTGTCAGATTTTCAAACGGGACTCAACAAATCACTAAGGTTTTTTATCAGAATTCACCCGGAGATATTAATTTTGTTGAGCAGCTTGATTTTCTTCCAGTTACCGCAACATTTGATCCGGATAAATGGCTTTGTGCAAAAAATGCAATAGCTAAAATAAATTTTAATGGTGCCCGTGAAATAGTCTGGACAGGTGCTGTTGATACAGACTGGCACAATGCATCAAATTGGGACTGTGGAGGTATTCCTGACAACAATGATACTGTAATTATTCCTGCAAACAGTCCGCAATGCATGGTATTTACTGGTCAGACCGCAGTTTGTAAAACCCTGAAGATATTCAATAATTCAAATCTGGTACTAAGAGGGGGAGCAGTAATGAATGTGAATCAATAAATAATTTTCTGCTTTATAAAACTACACTGCCAGGTATTTTGACGGTGAAATTGTTAAGTTGTATTATTTGATATTTAATTTAAAAATAAATAAAGTTTTCTGATTGAAAATAATTCTGAAAAGTTAAGATTTCTTTTTAATATTGCAATCTTGTTATTAGTTTATTGCAAATCATTAATTTATAAATATTTATGGCAAAGATAAAACCATTCAGGGGCTTAAGGCCTCCTGCAGAATTAATTGAAAAAGTAGCTTGTCTCCCTTATGATGTGATGAATTCCGAAGAAGCAAGGAAAATGGCTGATGGAAATCCATATTCACTATTGCATATTACAAAGGCTGAAATTGATTTTCCTCAGGGATTTGACGAGCATAGTGATGAAGTATATAAAAAGTCAAGAGAAAATTACGATAAATTTCAGAAAGATGGTATATTAGTACAGGATGATGAAGAATACTATTATATCTATGGACAAACTATGGATGGCAGAACCCAGTACGGACTAGTGGCAGGAGCCAATGTCGATGATTACCTTGGGGGAATAATTAAAAAACACGAGCTTACAAGACCTGACAAAGAGGAAGACAGGATGATAAATATCAGGTACAATAATGCAAATATCGAACCTGTATTTTTTGCATTTCCAAAAAATGTCGTTCTTGATACAATAATGAATGATATAATCTTGAACAAAGCCCCAGAATATGACTTTGTGGCTGAAGATAATATAGGCCATCATTTTTGGGTGATCAATGATAAATCCATCATAAATAAAATCACAGAGATTTTTGAAAAGGAAATCCCCTTTACTTATGTTGCTGATGGCCACCACAGGACTGCAGCGGCTGCTCGTATAGGGATTGAAAAAAGAGAACAAAATCCTGACTTTACAGGAAAGGAGGAATTCAATTATTTCCTTGCTGTTCATTTTCCGGATGATCAGTTGGCAATTATGGATTATAACCGTATAGTCAAAGATCTGAATGGAATAGAAAAGGCACAATTTTTGACTAAGATCAATGAGAAATTCACTCTTATTGATATTAGTAAAGAGATTTTAAAACCTTCAAAATTGCATGAATTCAGCATGTATGTTGATGGTGAATGGTATTTGCTCCAGGCAAATGAAGGTACTTTTGACGACAACGATCCTATAGGCGTTCTCGATGTAACTGTACTGACCAACAATGTGCTGGAACCGATTTTGGATATCCGGGATTTAAGAAGATCAAAACGGATAGATTTTATAGGCGGTATACGTGGTTTGGAAGAATTGAAGAAAAGAGTGGATTCCGGAGATTGGGCAGTTGCATTTGCCCTTTATCCTGTTTCTATGAAACAACTGATAGATATTGCAGATTCAGGCAATATAATGCCTCCCAAGACCACCTGGTTTGAACCAAAGCTGAGGAGCGGACTGGTGATTCATAGCCTGGAATAGTAGGAATTCATTATAAAAAGAAAAAAGGAGGATAATTCATATTACCCTCCTTTTTTATGATTTCAATATTTTTACAACCTATAACCCACCGTAAGTCCTAATCCTTTATTTTTCAAAAATTCACCTTCTTCCACATCTTTAACAATATTAGAAAGACCGAGGCTATAATAAACTCTTAAATTTAATTTGTTGAAGTAAACTCCTGCACCAAATTCAGCTCCAAAGTCGATTTTATTCACGTCTTCTCCTTCAATTTCCTCTTCTTCTCCATCAAACTCAGACTTTCCACTCAACCAATAACCAACATAAGGTCCTGCAAAAACACCAAATTTTAAATCATCACTTCCGAATTTATAAACAAAGTCAAGTGGAAGTTCAATGTAATTAAAAATCATTTTCCCTTCAGCTGATTCACCCAAAAAACTTACTTCCATTTTAGACCCTTTTTGGGAATACAAAAAAGCCGGATTGAAAAAAAGATTTTCTGTAAGTCCCAATTCATAATCAATACCTGCCTGAAAACCAATGTTTGATTTGTATTTAACAAGATCTTCTGATTCGTCTTCGGTTGAAATACTAATACTTGAATAATTCAAGCCAGCACGAAAACCGATTTGGGAAAAAGCAAAAACAGAAATAATTGCAAAAGCTAAAGTTAAAGATAATTTTTTCATTGTTTAAATATTTAATGAGTTAATAATAAAAAGCAAACATAATTATAAAATTCGAATTTAAAAATATTTGGTTTGTTTTTTTTGCAGCAGATTCAGACAATATAATGCCACCAAAGACCACCTGGTTTGAACCAAAGCTGAGGAGCGGACTAGGCATTCATACTCTGGAATCTAAAGGAAAAGAAAATTAAAAAAATCAATTTTTTTCATTTTTTTTTGAAAATATAAATATTTAGGTATATTTGCCATATAGAAATCCTGATGAATGGATTTTTGTATAATTTTTTATTTAGTCATTAAAATGTGAATTATGAAAAATTTGATTTTTACTTTTTTGTTGCTGATAGCAGGTATCAGTGTGAAGGCGGGTGATGCAGAGTTATTTAATCTTGATTATGATGCTGTTCAGCAGGAGTTTGCAGGTCTGAATCAGGTAAGTGATATTTTAGCTGCTAATCCTGAAATGACATATACCGGATTGATGGAATCTAATGCCGGTCTTGTTGAATCAGTGAATCTGATTCCTGACAGTGCCCTGCCAATGGGTAAAGGAGATCCTGTTTTAGGAATTCCTTCATTCCTGTGGGGTTGTGTGTTTGGTGTAGTTGGTCTTGTGGTAGTTTATATTGGAACTGAACAGGATAGTGGCGAAGCCAAAAAAGCATTGTATGGTTGTATTACCTCAGCTGTTGTATCAACTATCTTTTATTTTTTAGTTTGGGGTAGTTTATTTGCTGCAGCATCTACAACAGGTTGATTCCTGTTTCAGTAGTTTAAAATATAAAACCTCACAGCTTTATTAAGTTGTGAGGTTTATATTTTTGAACTCTACAATTTTTTATAGGGATAAGGCCCTTTCAGAATTATTTTACTATCCTAATTTTAATGTTTCAACGTGATCCGGTCATTATTGTTAATTTTTATATTTCCCTTTTGCTTTTCACTGTTTTCACAGAATTATTTCAGGATCAAAACTGATTTTCAGATTAAGTCAAAAACTCCTGAAGGTAAACAACAGCTTACTTTAGGAAAAGTCTATTATGATAAAAATATTAAACAGATCGTTTACGAAATCAGTTTTCCTCAGCGGGAAATTTGGGTGCAGAAAGATACTTTGTTGTATAAGATAGTCAATTCCAAATTGGATTCAAAGCAAAATATTCCCAATATGATTGAATTTACTATTTATCATTTGCTTCTTAATGGCAATCTTGCTGATTATGGATTGAAGAAAACCAATTTTTCACTTAAAAAGGTAGAAAAAACAAAAGATGGTGTTATTTCAACATGGGAACCTCCATCTGATATGAAAAAATTATTCGGAAATGTGCTAATGATGAATTCCGGACAGGAACTTACAGGTATAGTATTCAAGAATACTGAAGGTGCTGTGGTAAGCAAACAGTTTTTTAGGAAGTATAAAAAAAATAAAGGTCTTATGTTCCCACAGGAAATTATCAGGGAGAACTATATTCAGGGAAAAAAATCATACGAAATAACAACATATAGTAATACGGTAATAAATGATTATTCAGAGGATAAATATTCATACAAAATACCTAAAAATGCGAAATAGGATTTTCTGCATATTCATATTGTTATTTCCAATATTGAGACCTATTGCAAGTGGTCAGGATATTTACGATCTTGAACATAGCAAAGTGTATGCTGATTTTTTATTTTCATCCAATCAGTTTAAATTGGCAGCAGAAGAATATGAGCGGTTGGTATTTATGGATCCAAAGAATCCAGATTATAAAATAAAGCTTACTTCATCATACCGAAAGGCTGCTAATTATTCATATGGAATTAAAAGGGTTTACGAATTATCTGGGGGTGAGATAAACAAGATTGACAAAGGATTATCTATTGAATATCTTACTATGCTTATTTACACTGATTCTTTGGACAAAGCAAATGGTTTTCTGAAAAGTAATGCTGTAATTGGAAGAGATAATAATCTGGTATTCAGATCATGCAATTTACTCCTCAGTCAAAACTATAAGGAAGCTGGCAAATTTGTGGAAATTGCTAAAAATGAAAACACGGAATTTCCTTCACAAATATTTGAATTGGCCAAATCTTCAGAAAAGATAAAATTTAAAAATCCAGTCGTTGCTGCAACTTTCTCGGCTATTATTCCCGGTACAGGCAAAGTTTATACCGGTGATTATGCAGATGGTCTGGTCTCATTACTGTTTGTTGCGAGTAATGCCTGGCAATCCTACAAGGGTTTCGAAAAAAATGGGTTAAACAGTATTTCTGGCTGGATATTTGGTGGAGTTACACTTGGATTTTATATTGGCAATATTTATGGATCGGCAAAATCTGCAAAAAAGCATAATAAACTAAAAAAAGATGCTGTCAAAAATCAGGTTTATGAATTTCTGGAATACTATAGTTTTTAGTTTCCTTTTTTCGAGCATTCTATCATCCCAGGATTATTATGCAACACTGCAATTTGCAGATCAGAAATACCTGGAGGGCAATTATGAATTAGCCCTGAAAACATATCAGAGACTGGCATTTTTTAATGATTCTTCAGATCCGGGACTGTTTATTAAAGTGGCTGACCTGGCATTCGTTCATGATAATTTCGATCTTGCCCAGGCAAATTATGGATTTGCATACAATCAGACTGAAAATGATAGTCTGAAAAGGGAGCTTATTTTTAAGAAGGCATATTGTCAAATGTTAGACCATAAATATGAGTTTGCAATTATTGACCTGTTAACACTGGATGATACTATAGCAGAAACAAAACAAAGAGTTAATTTTTATCTTGGTACTTGTTATTTTGGACTTGAGGATTTTGAACAATCTAAAAGTTATTTTAAAGAATGTATCGATCCCGCTCATCATTATGAACTTGAAAAGTTGTTTTCAAAGAAGAGTTTATTTTCCCCGAATCCAAAAAAGGCAAGGATAATGAGTACTATTTTTCCAGGGACAGGACAGTTTTACTCGGGCTATTATCGTGATGGAATAAATTCATTTTTTTTATCAGCCACACTAATTGGGATTTTTGTAAATAGTATAAACACTTATAATCCATTATATGCAATTGTAACTGTTATGCCCTGGTTTCAAAGATATTATACTGGAGGATTCCTGAAATCTGAACGACTTGCACAAATTAAGAGACAGAACAACAGAAATAAAACCTACAACCGGATTCTTAAATTAATAAATAGCTAAAGCAGTGGCTGATCTCTGGTTTAGAAAAATAAAATCAATCCGGCAATCTATGGGAATCATGATTACATTTTGCTTTATTTTTAATACTTGCTTGATGTTTCCTGGTTATTCTCAAACTTATTTGAAAAAGGGAGAAACTCATTTGTCTGTTCAATTCATGAATGAAGTTTATAATCTTTCTTTTAAAAAAGCTGACTCATTAATTAAGGTATATGAATCGAAAGTAACAGACAAAAAGTTGCTGCTTACATTTAAAACATACCTGGCCTGGTGGAGAATTCTGTCAGGCGATGATGTAGAGAGAAATATCAAAAGCTGTGATAATCTGACTGATGAATTACTTGCAATCCTCAATAAGGACAAAAAATATAATTCAAATCTGGCTCTTAATTATATTTCTGTTTATTCTCTGAAATCCAGGCTTAAAAATTTTACTTCCGACAAATTCAAATCTCTATTTTATTTTTATAATTCAAAAGAACATATTAATACTCTTGAAAAAGTTAAAATAAGGGATGAAAATATATTGTTTGCTTTAGGAGTTTATTATAGCCTGTACGGACACATTCAGGACAAGTTTTTTATAAACATGTCTTTTAAGCCGGGAGCTAAGAAAACTGACAAGCAAAATGCCATAAATAATCTTGAAGCTTGTACAACATCAAAAAATCAGATAATCAGGACGGAGTCAAATTATTTTCTCATGAAGATCTATTCAGTTCTTGAAAAGAATCCCGGTCTGGCAATGAGCAAAGTAGATACACTTATAAAAATGTATCCTGAGAACTGTGTGTTCTGGATTGAGAAATTGTTACTTTTAAAGACACTAAACAGGAAATCAGAAGTGGAAGCTATGAAAAACAAGTACCTGATTTCAGTATCACAAAACAATAAGTTAAGTTTTCAACAAAGAAATCATTTTATTGATTTGATAAAGAAAATTTAAAAGGTATAGAAAATTAAGCATATTTGCATTTTGAAAATTTATTTTAAATATCGGACAAATCCGGCTAAAGACAGGAGTTTATCATGATTAAATATTTTGTTTTTATTATCATACTCAGTAGTGTTTTTTTTATGCCCTGTGCTCTTTTTAGCCAAACATCATCAGAATTTAGCCGTTTTGAAAATTTTTTTGAGATAAGACCACATAAACATAATTGGTCAGAACAATTAAGGAATAATGATAATGAAATAAATTTCACTTTTTCAGTATTGTTTTTCCTTTACAAGGAAGTATTGTCCTCACAGGATATCGAATCCTGTGTCATGCATCCTTCCTGCTCTGTTTACGCAATTGAAAACATAAAGAAAAATGGTGTTTTCATTGGTTTGCTAAATTCTTTTGACAGGCTGACAAGATGTAATCCGGGGAAAAATAAACATTTGCCTATAGATAAAGAAACAGGTAAGTATTTTGATCCTGTTGACTGAGCTGTCATATCAGTCCTGCTTCTTTAAGCCTGCTTATAAATTCGTCCTCAGTAAATATTTCTATCGTTCCCAGTTCCCTGGCTTTTGTAAGTTTTGAACCGGCATTCTCACCTACAACAAGTATATTCAGGTTTTTTGATACTGCACTGATATTTTGTGCCCCTGCTTTTTCTGCCATTTCCTGGGCCACTTTGCGGTTCATCTGCATCAATGTGCCGGTAAAAAGTATGGTTTTACCTCTGAAAACAGCATTTTCAACTGTTGGAACCGGCCTGTCTTCTTCAGTTTGATGAGTATTCACACCGTATTCTTCCATTTTTTTCAGGATTGAAATATTATTTGGGTCGGCAAACCATGAAATAACGGATTGAGCTACACCTGAACCAATATCTTTTATATGAGTAAATTTTTCCTCATCCCATTGTCCAAGTTCATATATATTTTCTATTTGCTGAACAAGAGTGCGGGAAACTTTTTTACCAACATTTTTAATACTCAGACTCTGCAGCAATTTCCAAAGGGGGTTGGACTTTGCATTCTGTATTGATTTTCGTAGATTATCAACCGATTTTTCCTTGAATCCATCAAGAAGCAGGATCTTCGAATAATCGAGATTGTAAATATCTGAAAAATCATTAAGCCATCCTAATTCCCAGAATCTGCGCACTATGGACTCTCCGAATCCTTCAATGTCCATCCCGTCTTTAGACACATGAAATATCATTTTTTGCAGATTCACCTGTCCGCAAATACAATTACTGCAGTACCAGGCTGCCTCATCGTCTGCTTTTTCAAGTGGTATGATGGTCTGAGTAGTATTCACGGGGCAAAATTGAGGAAATGCAATCTTTATTTCATTTCCGGTCCTCAACTCAGGAATAGCTTTCACAATGTAAGGGATTACTTCACCGGCTCTTTCTACTACAACCTTGTCACCAAGATGGAGATCTTTTTTTAGTATAAAATCTTCGTTGTGAAGCGATATGGACTGAATCTGCACTCCTGCCAGCTGAACAGGACTTATTTTTGCCACAGGTGTGATGGTTCCAAATTTTCCAACCTGGTATTCTACTCTTTCTAAGGTTGAAATTGCCTGCATAGCCGCGAATTTAAATGCAAGCGCCCATCTTGGATGATGAAGTGTGCTTCCGCAAATATCCTGCAGACCTATATCATTAAGTTTAATGACCATTCCGTCAATTTCATATTCAAGATTCTCCCTTTTTTCTGCCATCGAATTACAAAAATCGATTACTTCTTCAATTCCACTGCATAGTTTTGAAGAATTTAAAGGGGTTTTAAAACCCAGATCTTCCAATAATTGAATTGTATCAGAATGAGTTTTGAAATTTTTTAAAACATCATTTCCATTTTTATCAGTACAATAACTGATCTGATATGAGACAACAGTGATCCTCCTCTTTTTTACTTCAACCGGATCTTTCATTCTCAGACTTCCTGAAGCTGCATTTCTGGCATTGGCAAACAAAGGTTCATTGTTTTTAGCCCTTGATTCATTAATCGTGTTAAAGTCTTTTTTATAAATCATTGCTTCGCCCCTTATTTCAGCCTTTTGGATACCATATTTAGAAAATTCTGCTTTCAGAGGTACCGTCATTACCATCCGGGTGTTTTGGGTAATTTCATCTCCTTCAACCCCATTTCCACGGGTTGCTGCACGTACAAACAAATCATTTTCATAAACAAGCACAATAGTACTTCCATCGTATTTTGGTTCAACCGAATAGTCTATTCTATTATCTTCATCCTGATTTGTAAGTTTTTTTATTTGATCATCGAATTCTTTCAGGTCAGTTTCATTGTATGAATTTTCCAGTGACAACATCGGTGTCATATGGCTTACTGAAGGAAATCCTGCCACCTGATCTGATGAAACCCTTAAAGTTGGAGAATCCAAAGTGATCATTTCCGGATTTTCTTCTTCTATTCTCTGGAGTTTCCTGAATAATATGTCATATTCGAAATCAGTAATCACCGGATCGTTTTTGATATAGTATTTCCATTCATGAAATCTGATCAATTCCCTTAACGATTCGGTTTCTTCATTGGAAACTTCATTTTTGATAAATTTCTGACTCAGTTCATAATAATAATTATCGGGTTTTTCTTGGTTCATATCCTGAATTTTGCGGAAACAAAATTCAAAATAAATGAAAATTTTTTCAATGATATTAAAAATCCAAAAATTTATAAACCTGAATGTAAAGATTAATGGTAATATGAATTTTTAAGTTTGTGTAACAGATTATTTAATGGTGGATTTTCAACGGAATATTTTAGAATTATAAAACAGCCCACAAGAAGCTAAAAATTATTATTTGTTTTTCAATTTTTGACACAACGATTAAACCTTTTAATAATTAATTTGTCAAAATCACGGATAACACGATAGAATGGAGCAAAATGAAGATACAATTTTAAAACTTATCAGAAGTGAAAGGTCTGTAGAAAAAGGCTTCAGGATGCTGATGAATTTGTATCAGTCAAGATTGTATAATCTGATCCGGTCTATTGTAGGTGATCATGATGATGCAGATGATGTATTGCAGAATACATTTATAAAAGCATACAGGAATATTAATAGTTTTGAAGAAAGATCTGCTTTAAGTACCTGGCTTTTCAGGATTGCAACCAATGAATCTCTTACTTATATTCAGAGCAATAAGAAAAAAAAAGTGGTTGAAAGTCTGGAGGCTGGAAGGCATGATATTTTTTATGAAAGTGTGGATATATCAGGTGAATTCATTCAGACAGCAATTGATAGGGCTATTGAAGAACTGCCACACCAGCAAAAAGCTATTTTTAGCCTGCGCTATTATGAGGAAATGAACTATAATGATATGTCATCCATACTGGATGTTTCAGTAGGAGCTCTCAAAGCGTCATATCATCATGCGGTAAAAAAAATTGAAAATCATATTAAATTAATATCTGAAAATCATTATTAATAAATGAAAGAAGAAATAAAAAGGGAATTACAGGATTTTGGTTCTGTCCTGACTGAAAATGAAAGAAAATTGCGCTATACTGCAGATTCCGGGTATTTCAGGAAAATGCAGGATAATGTAATTGCCCGTGTTGGTATAAAACGCCCTGCACCCCTGATAATGAGATTTATAAAATCAAATGTATCAGGAATTGCCGCATCTGTACTTTTGATTCTGGGGATTTATTTTTTAGTTTTCAGAAATAATACTGAGTCAAATGCCATTGCTCATGAAGATGCATATGATTATCTCAATCATAATCTTGATAATATTGATGCAGATTTGTTCATTGAATACATTGATGAATCGTTACTAGTTAATGAGGATGAATCATTTCCTGATGATAAAACCATTGAAACTTACCTTAAAGAAAATCCTGAAAACCTTGATAAGATAGACATTGAACAACTTTTTTAAAATTTAAAACAATAACAATGAAGTATTTAATCTCAATCATTTTTATTCTGTCCATGATAATAAGTTCTTTTGGACAAAGACCGGTAAGAGAAAAAATTGCCGATAAAATTGAATCACATAAGATAGCTTTTATTACAGAAGCTCTTGATCTGACACCCGAAGAATCGCAAAAATTCTGGCCACTTTACAACGAGTACAGTGCAAAGGAAAGGGAATTAAGGCCTGAGTTTAAAGAAAGACCTAAGGCTCTCAGCGAAGCTGAAGCCAATGAAATTATAGGTAAGTTTTTTGAGAATGAAGAGAAAAGATTGATGCTGATGAAAAACTACTATCAGAAATTCAAAATGGTGATACCAGCTTCAAAAGTGGTGAAATTGCATTTTGCAGAAAGGAAATTTAAGGAGAAACTACTCGAAAAAATGAAAGAAAGGAGAGATGCATCTCCTATGAGAAAATAAAATGTGATGTAATACTTACATGAAATAATAAATGGTACTGACCTATTATATGGAATTGGTATAATTTCAATCCAGAGTCAGGATAAAAAATAAAAAACCCCAACAGTGGGGTTTTTTATTTTTTTACTTATCCATATAAATTATTTATATATAAATTATTTTTAATAAGAAAAAGTATTATCTTTGTGCTTTATTTTAGTCATAGGGTGTCTGTTATTTCGTTGCCTTGTCGGGATGCTAATTTCGGCAAGGTTTTTTTTTATTTAATTGCTTCTTTAAATATCTTTTCCCATTTTGTAGCAATTTCAAGTTCATTGGTCAATTGCATGGACTGTGCTGAATCAAAGAATGGAAATGATGAAACAATGCTATTTTCGTTTTCAAAAACCAGGTCAAGCTTGTCAATAACAGAATAACTTCCACCGCTTGACTTAATACTTCTGCCGTGCTTATCTATTCTGCATTTTTTAATTTCGCTCAGTTTTTGATTGAATTCCTTAATTCCATCTTTACCGGAAATAAAAAAGAAAGCATGCTTTTTATTTTCGTCAAACCCAATTCCATTGCTTTTCCATAGATCATATCTGGAAATAACTGCATTATTTTTTGAAGCTAAGGCTTGTAATATTTTAACCAAACCAGCTTTTTTCTTCTGGCTATTGAAATAAATTATTGCAAATGGCAATATGCAAATTCCTAAAATGATTATTGCCATAATGATTGTGCTGAGATCCATAATAATTAAGTTTAAATTTTAAAAAATATAATAAAAATTGCCTGTAATTACAGACATAAAAACCAATCATTACAGATTACCAAAAATAATGAAACGGAAAAACTATATCATTTTTTCTAAAATGAATTACTATATTAACTGTATATAAAATATATCTTGATAAGCTACATTTTAAATAAATATTACCAACTAAATCATCAAGCATTAAACTTATACCTGAGCTATTGATATTATTTGTGCCTGCATTTGATTTTTGTCCCTTCTGATCTTCGGTTTTCCAGGGCAGACAGTACAGATTGGCTGACATGAGTGAATAATGAGAATCACCGGAATTATCTTCATGATTAAACAGAGAATGACTGAATGACTGCTTCATAAAAGCATTCAGCTCTAACTGATAAGTCAGAAAAACAAAAACCAAAATGGATGCTCTCTTAGAATTTTTCATATGGCAAAGATAGAATTCTATTTCAATTGATGTGTTGAAAAAAGTTAAAAGTTTTCAATATTGAAATATGAAGCATCACTCTAAATACAAAAAAATCTATATTACAATGCTATTCTGATCAGCGTCATTACTAAAATTATCAACTTTTCCCTTTAGGTGAATTTCTTAATCCAGATATATCACCTTATTCATAAACCTTAGTCCAAATGTAAATTCCACTGTTGTATTTTTGATTCTTCTTCGTGGTAGGGTTGTAGTATTTGCAGGTTCATATGGATTGATCACCCCATAAAGTTCAGGTTGGTCATATTGATTAGAAAGGTCGGGATTAACAGTAATTTCAAACAAACCTTCAAGTAATTCAGAAAAACTAAATTCAAGACCCCCACCTACCTGAGCACCATAAGTAAATTTATTAACATAAGCACCTACCGGAAAATAGGGAGAAGATATATATGTGTTGACTTTTTCATATTCTTTAAGATTATTGTATATATTATATTCCCCCCTCAGTCCAAATGAGTAAAAAGACTTGATTTTTTTTGATAATTCCTGTTTCCGCTTTGCTCCAAGTGCAAGACTCAGATTGCCAAAAATAAATTTCTGTGTAGCCATCCTGTAATATTCATTGTTGAAAACAAATCCTGCACCTCTCAAAGCACTTCCCCTGTTGTGATACCCAAACTGAGCAAACAATGCATTCAGAGGATTTTCTTCTGAATAAGACTCCACAAAAGTTGTTATATTGTAGCTTAATAAAGTACTCTGGTTGTAGGCCTCCCATTTTTGATAACTAATGGATGGGCCACCTTTCAGCCCAAAATAATAACTTTGAGCATGGCAAAAACCGAGTGAAATGCTATAAACAAAAACGATTAAGAGCTTTTTTATCATATTTTATGTTTTGGCAACAAATATAATCAGTTTTTCGGAGTTAGAGGCTCCTCGAAAAGAAATCTTGAATCTGTACCTGCTTTTGCAATCCATTTGTCTTCATTATCAATAGGATTGGCAATATCCTTCAGCTTTACTACTTGTCCGTTATTCAGGATTTTGGAATGCCTTATGTCATTAATTTTACACAAATATTTAATGTCTATGCCAAATTTCTGAGAAATTTCATCCAGGGTTTCACCATCTTTAGCCCTGTATGTATCTTCATTTCCATTATATTTTTTATTTTTCTTTTCCAGAAACACATAATCACCTTCATCAAAAATCTGGTATTTTCTTTTGATATTGTCATTATATTTAAGTAAATCTTCAGCCAGAATGCCTATTGACTTAGAAATGGAAACCGGAGAATCTCCCTTTTTGGCAATAACTACTTTAGCTCCGTTAATGTACCTGATACTATAATTTTTATCCTCAATTTCATTTTTAATAGCTGCTGCCAGGGTTTTATTTAAAGGAATATATTTTAGATCATACTCATATAACCCATATTTTTCAATTATTTTTACCAGCTTGTCAGCATAATTTGGGTCAGTGGCATAGCCCGCTTCCTGCAAACCTTTCGACCACGAACGGTAATCAGTGATGTCATATGAAAACAAGGTCTGATATCTTGATTTTGAAGTTATAAAATATGAATGATCATAAAATGACTCCTCAACAAAAGTATATGACCTGAAACAGCTCTCAACCAATTCACCGTCCTTATATTCGTCATCGTTCCAGTACATAGTATTCCCCGTCCAGTTATTCCCACATTTGATGCCAAAATGATTGTTGGCTTTTGTGGATAATTCACTTCTGCCCCAGTTCGATTCGAGCATTCCCTGGGCTAAAGTTATACTTGCAGGAATTCCTGTTTTATTCATTTCTTCAATTGAAATGTCACGGTATTTTTCTATATAGTTAATTACAAATTCCTGCCCTGTTAATGTGGAACACATTATTACTCCTAATACTACTAAAAATTTCTTCATTTCACATTAATTTATTAAAATACAATAATATACATATTGCTATCAAAAATAATGCCAAAATTTTAATAAATATAACTGCATATATTGAACTTATTGATTATTAATTACATTATATTCGTATAAATTTTTTTAACTACAAATTAAAATTACCAGAAATGACAAATTTATTGGATTTATTTAAAGAACAAATGGGTGGAGGATTACTGCAGCAGCTCGGATCTCAGGTAGGTATCAATGAGCCTGACAAAGCTGAAAATGCTGCTACAGGAGCTTTTTCAGTTCTCATGGGTGCATTGCAAAAGAATGCATCGCAGAGTGGCGGAGCAGGAATTTTGAGCAGTGTGCTTGACAGGGATCATGACGGAAGCATACTCGATGATGTTATGGGTTATTTTACAGGCAATACTCAGACAGCAAATCCTAAAACTACTGATGGTGCAGGTATTTTGGGGCATTTACTCGGAAATAAGCAGGATTCAGTATTTGAGCAGGTTGCTTCAATGGTTGGGATAGATAAAAACTCAAGTGCAGGGTTGCTGGTTAAGCTTGCTCCAATAGCAATGGGTATGCTCGGAAAGCTTAAAAAGCAAAACAACCTCGATGAATCCGGATTACAGGATGCATTGAATCAAACAGTTGAACCTGCTAAACAAGACAGCATGCTTGGAGGTTTGCTTACTTCATTCCTCGATAAAGATGGCGATGGAAATGTGATGGACGATCTGGGTCAGATGGGACTCGATGCAGTTTTGAAAGGTTTTTTAGGTAAAAAATAATTTTTTTACTTTCAATTTATACCAAATTCATTTATATAATATTCCAATAATTTGGCACTGACACTGACACTTTGGTCAGTACAGGCACTTTGGTCAGCATTTAATATATAATGCCGACTGAAATTGGGGGAATTGGGGTTCTTAAATCGGATTTGTGCTGACTGCAAATGTCAGTACTATTTTCAATT
>JBLMZC010000018.1:0-22885 GCA_050258615.1 Deltaproteobacteria bacterium
TAGGTAAAATTTTCGTAACTGAAATAGTTATAACTTAATGTTTTACAATCAACAAAAGGTTTGCGAGTTTAATTTCGCACGAGCTTTTTGCTACTTTTTGCCGGCGCAAAAAGTAGAGAAATTTTTAGACAAATTAAAATTAAGTGTTTTTAAAATAGGGTTCAAAATTAAACAAATATATATTACTGCATTTGCTTAAATATCAATAATTTACAAGCGTCTTAAACATTTGTTTTTATACAACTTCAATAACTGCAAGTTTTTTTTCTTGCATTTTTTCATTAATAATTTCTCTTAGATTTTTTGAGATATTTATTTAACAAAATAAATAAACAGATTATAACTTTAAGATTCATTATTGATAATAAGGCACATATATATTATATCTATTATTAATAAAATAATTTATATGAAAGATGAGTAATATCATTTTGTAAACTTCATTACAACTCTTTATGGTGACAATTAAGAAATACTTATTTTAACTTCTATAAAACTTTAATAAGCGAATCTTTAGAGGAACTTCCTCAGTGAAAATAAGTGGCTTCTCAATGGTTTTCAGTGTAATTAATTTAGTAACCCATAGGTCCACAGACGACTAAATAATTCAATAAATCAATATCTCAGTCAGCAGTTGGCAGGGGGAAGTCAGCTGTTGGCTGTTGGCTTTTGGCTGTTGGTAGTTGGCAGTCGGGAGTCGGGAGTTAACTTAATATTTCAATAACTAAATAATTCAATAACTCAATAACTCATTAACTCATTAATTCAATAACTCATTAACTCATTAATTCAATAACTATATAATTCAATAACTCAATAATTCAATAACTCATTAAAATACCAACTGATTGATACAATACTTTATACTTTTTTCGTAATTTTGACTTCTAAAATAATAATGTAATTTTGTTTAACCATATAATTATTATGAATTGTAATCTGAAAATCATTATTTTATTGTTTTTTATTTCAGCAGTAAATGTTAAAGTTTATACGCAGGCAAGTTTTCGGATATTTTCAGAAAAATCTGGCAATAATCTTGTTTATTATATCGATAATGCCGAATACTTTCCACTTACTTTAAAATTAGAAATGGAGCTAACTAATGTTAAGATATTGAATAACAGGCAATCATATTACATAATACCCCCATTGGCGAAGAAACATTTTCTCCTGGAATTGGCAGTTATAAATCCTAAAAAACCATCCAACAGCTCATTTTCTTCAAAAGTATTTCAGGGAAATTCATCATTAAATGATTATGACAGGGAATATAAATACTATCTTCCTTTTGGCAAAGAGAAAACTTTCCGGGTCGTTCAGGGTTATTACGGAAAAGCAACGCATGAAAATGAAAACTGCCTCGATTTCAATATGCCGGAAGGAACTGAAATATATGCCATGCGAGAAGGGACTGTGGTAAAAATAGTAAATTCAAATGACAGGAACTGTTATTCAAGATCATGCGCTAAATACAATAATTTTATAACAATAATGCATTCTGACGGAACATTTGCAGAATATACACATTTAATTAAAGACGGAAATCTTGTTAATCCCGGTGATATTGTTGCTGCCGGCCAGTTAATTGGCTACAGCGGGAATACAGGATACAGCCAGGGCCCGCATCTTCATGTGGTTGTTTACCGCCAAAAATTTGAAAACAGAATAACTCTTGTTACCAAATTTTTAACAGGGAATGGTGAAAAAACGGAGATATTAAAAGAAAACCAGGAATATTCCAGGAATTATTAGTCAATAAAAATATGGATATAAACAGAAATTCAGCACTCCTTCTAATCGATATACAAAAAGGATTCGAAGATATATTATATTGGGGTGGAAACCGGAATAACCCTGATGCGGAACTCAAAGCCTCAATTCTTCTTGACCACTGGAGAAAATCGGGGATGCCGGTGTTTATTATAAAACATTGTTCAGTCAATCCCGGATCACCATTAGCGAAAGGAAAACGTGGAAATGATCTGATAGACAAGATTGAACCTTTGGACATCGAACCTGTAATTGAAAAGAATGTAAATTCTGCATTTATAGGTACTGAGCTTCTTGAAATGCTAAGGAGGAGCCAGGTTCAACAAGTCATAATTGCAGGCTTCACCACAAATCATTGTATTTCCACTACAGCCAGGATGGCTGGAAATCTAGGGTTTAAAACCTATGTTGTTTCTGATGCTTGTGTGGCATTTGATACAATGGGGCATGATGGAAAGCTTTATTCAGCTGAACTCATTCATGATACGTCCTTAGCCAGCCTGAACAATGAATTCGCTGAAATCATGACAACAGCTCAAATAATCAGGCATTTCAGTGTTCTCTGAATAAATTAATTTTTTTTTAGTCAAAAAATCAAGAAATGGATCCCATTAAAAAAGAAGTTTTCCCGCAAATAAATAATATATCCGGGAAATACATGATTCCCATTCCGTATGACCAGAAAGAATACCTTTTAAATGGAGAGATACTTGAATGGAATGGAGAAAAGGAAGAAGTATACTCTCCGGTATATTTTAAATTAAATGATGAATATACGAACAAAATAGGCACATATCCCTTGATGGACAGATCAACTTCACTGAAATCATTGGAAGCTGCAATTAAGGCATATGACAATGGAAATGGAGAATGGCCTTCGATGAGCGTGGAAAACAGGATAAGTTGCCTTAATAAATTTGTTCTTCTGATGAAAGAACAGAGGAATATAGTTGTAAATCTTCTGATGTGGGAGATAGGAAAATCGCTTGCTGATTCTGAAAAGGAATTTGACCGGACAATAGAATATATAAATGACACCATCGCTGCACTCAAGGATGCCGACAGGGATGCATCAAGATTTACAATAAAACAGGGAATAATAGCACAGATACGCAGAGCACCTCTCGGAGTGGTCCTTTGCATGGGTCCCTTCAATTATCCTCTTAATGAAACTTTTACTACCCTGATTCCTGCCCTGATCATGGGAAATACTATAATATTTAAACCTCCAAAACTTGGTGTTTTACTTCATTCACCATTGCTGAGAGCATTTTGCGAAGCATTTCCTAAGGGTGTCGTCAATACAATATATGGGGATGGAAGAGAAATTATCGGCCCATTGATGGAATCCGGAAAGATAAATGTTCTTGCTTTCATCGGAACAAGCAGGGTAGCTGATATTTTAAAAAAGCAGCATCCACTTCCTCACCGACTTAGATCAGTACTTGGACTCGAAGCAAAAAACCCGGCTATAATACTCAATGATGCAGACATTGAAAATACCGTCAAAGAGGTGATCTCAGGCTCACTCGCTTTTAATGGCCAGCGTTGTACTGCTCTCAAAATCCTGTTCGTTCAGGATGGAATTTATAAGCCCTTTATAAATATGCTCTCCTCAGAAGTAGAAAAACTTAAAGCTGGAATGCCCTGGGACGATCAGGTGAACATAACTCCATTGCCTGAACCCGGGAAACCAGAACAAATGATGGAATATATCAATGATGCATTACAAAAAGGAGGAAAACTTGTAAATCAGAATGGAGGACAAAATGAAAGATCTATGTTCTTTCCGGCTATACTCTCTGATGTTAATGAAACGATGCGCATTTATCACGAAGAACAGTTCGGCCCCATAATTCCTGTTGTCAGGTTCAGTAAAATTGAAGAACCTCTTGATTATGTTGAAAAATCGAATTATGGCCAGCAGGCAAGTATTTTCAGTTCTGATGCCAGACAAATTGCAGCTCTCACTGACAAACTGGTTAACCAGGTATGCAGGGTAAATATCAACTCTCAATGTCAGAGAGGGCCTGATGCTTTTCCATTCACAGGACGAAAAGATTCCGCAGAAGGAACACTTTCGGTAACTGATGCATTAAGAGTATTTTCCATCAGAACATTAGTTGCACTAAAGGAAACAGAGCATAATAAGCAAATTCTGAATGATATTCTGAAAAATAAACACTCAGGTTTTCTTTCAACAGATTTTATTTTGTAGAAGAAATTCAATTTATTGACATCAGCAGGATAGTATCGGATATCTATTAAAGGTTAATTGGAGTTAAATATCAATTTTTATTTTTCTTATCAATTTTATATCTGCAGAAGAACCACCTGCCATAAGTATGTATTCTCCTGGTGATATTTTATAGTCACCGGTTTCAGGATCATAATGCCGTAATTGTTTAGATGGTATTTTTATTTTCACATTCTTTATTTCTCCTTTACCAATAAATATCCGCTCGAAACCTGCCAGGGATTTTACAGGTTGACCTGATATCTCATGAGGTTGTTTCAGATAGATTTGCACTACTTCATCACCGTCAAATCTACCTGTGTTCTTTATTTCGGTTGTTACCAGTATATCTCCATTTTCCTCAACAGAGCAATCCATATTCATGTATTCAAAATCTGTATAACTCAATCCATATCCAAACGGGTACAGAACATCGCCTTTAAAATACCGGTAAGTACGGTTATTCATCGAATAATCCTCAAAAGCGGGTATATCATTTACTGAATTGTAAAAAGTTACAGGCAATCTTCCTGCAGGATTGTATTTTCCAAAAAGCACATCAGCTACAGCATTACCTCCTTCCTGACCGGGATACCAGGCCTCAATTACAGCATCTGCAATGTCATTTTCCTCTACTATTGACAAGGCACTTCCATTTGTCAGAACAAGTATAAGCTTTTTGCCCATGTCTTTTATCTTCCTTATCATATTTGTCTGGGAAACAGGCAAATTCAAATGCGTTCTGTCACCTCCTTTGAAGCCATCAATTTCAAGTTTCAGCTCTTCACCTTCAAGTACAGGGCTTATACCACCGCAAAATATCACAACATCGGACTTAGCTGCTACTTTATATACTTCTTCAGCTAAAAATTCTATTTCACTTTGAGTTGCATTGATCTCTTTTTCAGGGGTATAAAGACCTTGTGTATATATTATTTTGGTATTTTTTCCTGCGCCTCTTTTTATACCCTCAAGTAATGGGACCATATAAGAAGGTGAGCCGTTATAGTTGCCAAGCAATACTGTAGTATCAGCTGCGTAAGGCCCTATTACAGCTATCGTTTTTATTCTACTTTTCAATGGAAGAATTTTATCCTTGTTTTTGAGCAATACAATGCTTTCTCTTGCAACATCGAGTGCCATTTTTCGATGTTCGGGCAGGTCAACTTGTGATTTTCCAATTGATGAATAAGGTACCATTGAAGGAGGATCAAACATACCTAACTTCATGCGTGCAGTGAACAACCTCACCAGAGCTGTATCAATATCATTCTCTGCAATATAACCTGAATCCAGGGCTTTAAGCAATGAACCATACTCTGGTCCGCATGTAAGATCAGTACCTGCTTTTAATGAAAGAGAAGATGCTTTTGTGACTTCTGGTACAAACTTATGATATCCGTAAATATCAGAAACTGCCCAGCAATCTGAAACTACATAACCTTTGAAACCCCATTTTTTGCGCAATATATCTTTTAATAAAAAATCACTGGCAGGAGCAGGTATTCCATATACCCTGTTATAAGCTGACATGACAGACTGCACTCCTGATTCTTTTACAAGTGCCTCAAAAGCAGGCAGATATGTATCAAAAAGGTCTCTTTCTGATGTCCATGCATCGAAACTATGTCTGTCTGGTTCAGGCCCGCTATGGACGGCAAAGTGTTTTGCTGTAGCAATCACTTTTAAATATTTTGGATCATCGCCCTGAAGGCCATGAACAAATGCTTTGCCGATCTCTGCCGTCAGAAAGGGATCTTCCCCATAAGTTTCCTGTCCCCTGCCCCATCTTGGATCCCTGAAAATATTGATATTGGGAGACCAGAATGTGAGTCCCTGGTAAATACCAGTACTTCCATTTTCAAGGGCCTGATAATATTTTGCCCTGGCTTCAGTTGAAATAATATCTGCCTGCGACCTGATGAGTTCTGTATTCCATGTTGCAGCCATACCAATAGCCTGCGGAAAGACTGTAGCAAGGCCGTTCCTTGCCACTCCGTGGAGGCATTCATTCCACCAGTTATAAGCCTGAATTCCAAGACTTTCTATAGCCGGAGCTTCATGTTGCAACTGCCCGACTTTTTGTGCCAGGCTCATCCTGCTGACAAGGTCTTTTGCCCGGGTTTCAAAACTCAGGTTTACATCCTGATATGGATAAGAAAATTTTGCCTGTTGATTTTCCTGTGCAAATGATAATATATCCAATAACATCAGGAAAAGAAAAAACACAGTTCTCAAAAGCATATTCAAGCAATTGGCATTATTTTTTATTTGCATTTTAGTATGTAAATTACATAAAAACTATTGTACTGTGCAAAAGTAAGTATTATACAGAATTTGCTATATTTTTTTTATATCTACCCTACCCGCCTATGTAAAAATGCACCTTATTTATATTAATGAACTCTCCTAAAGTTGAAATGAACTGCCCAGGAACAGGAATGTTTTTCTCTGAATTATAAATTTTTCCAGAGCAATTTTGATTGATATATTTTGAAAAGGATAAAACATTTGAAAAAAGTAATTATTGATAAATATTTTTTCTTTTAAAGTTGAGATATGAGCGAGGCAGTAAGAATACTTCAGAAGATAATCTTTAAGATATTTTGATAAATGTTTTAAAAGATTACTAATAAATAATCAGTTCATCATTCAAATTATTCATTTCATCAGATAAGTATTGCATTATGGTCACAAGTTGCTTCATCTTTGCACCATAAACTATACAAAATGAATAAAAAAGTACTAATTATCAATGCTAACCCGGACAAAGAGAGCCTGGGACAAGAACTTGCTCAGGCATTTCTGAGAGGTGCCAAATCTGCCGGCGCTGATGCGAAACTCGTGAATCTTGTTGATCTTGATTTTGATCCTGTATTACGGACCGGTTTTAAAAAAGTGCATGAACTTGAACCAGATCTGCTTATGATGCAAAGTGAAATAAAAGAAAGAGATCACCTAGTTTTTGTTTATCCAAACTGGTGGGGCACCTACCCTGCTCTACTTAAGGGTTTCTTCGATAGAGTCTTTCTGCCTAAATTTGCTTTTGAATACCAGAAAAACTCACCACTACCGAAGAAATTGCTTAAAGGCAGAACTGCCAGAGTCATAGTCACAATGGATACTCCCGGTTGGTATAATTGGCTTATTTACAGAATGCCTGGACATAATTCCATAAAAAAATGCATTCTTAATTTCTGTGGAGTTAATCCAGTCAGATTTACCTCTTTTTCACCTGTCAGACATGCTGATGAAAATAAAAGGAAAAAATGGATAGATAAAGTTGAAAAACTTGGTCAGCAATTGATTTGATATCTTCCAATCATGAACTATCAATTAAAAAAAACTATTTATCAATTATCAATTATCATTTATCCATTTTCAATTATCAATTAAAAATATTAGGACTTATGAAAAAAATATCATTTTATATCATACTTATTCTAACTTCCTTAAATATAGCTGCTCAAAATAATTTTACTCAGACCATAAGAGGAACAGTTGTAGATAAAAACTCTCAACTCACATTGCCGGGGGCAACAGTGGTGCTATTAAATTCAGATCCGGCAGTGGGTACAAGCACTGACATGGACGGATATTTTATTTTAAAAATATTACCATTGGCAGACAAGGAATTGTAGTGTCATATCTTGGTTACAACACTATAACATTGAATGGACTCAATCTCTCATCAGGCAAAGAAATGGTACTTAAAACAGAACTATCACACCACCCACCGAAAACCTCAATACCGTGATAAGCAGACTCAAAGTCAGCGAATTCAAGGAATGGGTCGGGAAGTGAAAAACTAATAGTGAAAAACTAATAGTGAAAAATTATAAGTGAAAAGGTGAAGGTTGGATGGCTGGAGTGTTTGGGCTGTAGTAATCAGTTAGCAGAATAAGCAACTAATAATAGATTACCCTCAATATGTTTAAGTAAGTAAATTTAAAAATTGACAATTATTTACTTTAAACATTACCTTTAAAACGAATATAAATCTAAGCAAATTAAATTGTTAACTTAGTTAAAAAAGTCATTATATTATATATTTTAAACATAAAAATATATTCGATTAATTCTTATCATTATATTTGCCTACTATATTTTTAAATTGAATTCAATTAAAAAATAGATTAAAATAAAAAAATATTTTAGTGATATTTCTTTGATGCAAAATATGCACTTTTTGTATAGAATCATAAATCTAAATTTTTAATTTAAATTATTAATTTTAAAATAAAACAAATCTTTGTGGCAACAAATAAACAGGCAATAATCAGATACCAAACGCTAGATAAATGCTTTAGTAATCCCGGGCGAAGATATTATATAGGTGATCTGATTGAAGCCTGTAATAACTCACTATATGAATATACAGGAAATGAGATAGGAATTTCACGCAGACAAATTTTCGAAGATATTAATTTCATGGAAAGTTCACAAGGCTGGAGTATTCCACTGGAAAAGATAAGAGATGGACACAAGGTATATTACAGGTATTCGGATAGATCTTTTTCCATAAATAACCAACCATTAAATGAAATGGAGGAGAATCAGCTCAGAGAAGCTCTTCTGACTTTGTCACGTTTCAAAGGGATGCCACAATTTGAATGGATTGATGAAATCACTGCACGATTGGATTCAGGCCTGGGTTTGTCTCAAACCAATGATAAAATTATTGAATTTGATCAAAACTACTATCTAAAAGGTTTGGAACACATAACACCTGTTTATAATGCTATCATTTACAAAAAAGTATTAATTATTGACTATAAAAGTTTCAAACAGGATATGTCCCATTCAATCATTTTTCACCCATACTTTTTAAAGCAATACAACAACAGGTGGTATGTTTATGGAATGAATGATGAAAATCAGTTCATATTGAACCTGGCACTTGACAGAATATCATCTATTAAGGAGAGTGATAAGAAATTCAAAACCAATATCTCAATTGATTTCAATGAATATTTTGAAGATATAGTTGGAGTTACATTAAATAATGAAAGCACTGTACAAAAAATAATTCTCAAAGTTAGTAATGACCTCTTTCCATATATAAAGACTAAACCTATTCACGGTTCACAAAAATTGAAAGAAAAAGGTTCGGAATATACGGTTATCTCTCTTGATTTGATTCCCAATTATGAACTGGAGTCTCTGATTCTGTCCTATGGGGAAGGCATGGAAATTATTCAACCAGATTCTCTGAGAGAAAAAATCAGAAAGCGGATTGAAAAAATGTTCGAAAACTATAAATAATAGTGCATATAGGCTGCACTATTAAAAATTATATTTGCATTATGAAAAAAATTGGACTTAAAAATTTCAGACGGTTTGAGACTTTTAACTTGCTTGAATACTCAGGAATAACATTTCTTGTAGGCAGAAATAACTCAGGAAAATCTACTGTAGTAAAGGCACTTTTACTACTTGATAATTATTTTAAATCAGGTGATATAAAAAGTTTTTCATTTGGCAATAACATATTGGAAGATGCAAATATTGTTACATTCAGCAGAGCAAAATACAATAAAACCAAAGAAAACTTAATTGTATTTACTATATGTATAGAGAATTTCTATTTTGATGTAACAATCTCAGGCGAGGATAATGATACTTATGCCAGGGTAAATGAATTACGAATATGGGATTGGGCTACTTATTTTGATTTTACATTTACACCTCAAATTCAAGCCGTCACAATAACAAAAAATTTTAATGATATTAAAGCAGATGAAAAAGATGATTTATTACTTGATTTTGACAAAGAAATCAATAATTTAAACAATTTAATTTCCAAGTCAAAACTCAAAAAAACAAGCAAAGAATATATCGACCTTTTAGACAATCTGAATAATCTCAAAAATAAAAGAAATCAGATAGTTCATGGTATCTACCCCATTGATAATGATGCAGATAGTAATGTTTCCGAATCAGGAGAAGATATTGAAATTTTGCCATTAACCGAAAGTATAAGCAGTTACTCTTTCACTACTCATTATCCGGAAGGGAAAAATCTAAAGGAAATAATAAATTTTGCCATAGAAGAAGCTATAGATTTACATGGTGTTGAATTTAATAAATCTCAACAAGGTCTGGAAACCGTAGAAGAATTCGAGGATTATCGTGGAATTAAACAGGAAAAATCCGAATTAGAGACCTCTTTTAATGATTTCTATGATTTGACCCACAATAACACTTTGACTTATTTAGGAGCAAATGCTATTAAACAATCAGCCTTGTTTGCTATTCGTGATAAAAATAATGCATTGGCTCAGGCTATTAATGAGTTTAAGCAATTAAATATTGAGAGAGGTGAGGAAGAGCACAGGTTTGTAATGAAATGGATGAAGGAGTTTGAAGTTGGAGATGATTTTACAATTGTTATGCATGCAGGTGAAGCCTATGAGCTAAAGATCAAATCTGGTGATTTTGAAATTCAGTTAGCTGATAAAGGGATGGGCTCAATTCAGGCAATGTTGTTAATAATGAGAATGGCTTGTGCGATAAGAAAGAAAAATCTACAAGAAAAAAAATCAGCTTCAACAAATTACCTGGATGGCAAAGAATCAAAACAACTTTCTTATTATTATAATCATATCAACAAAACAACAATAATCATCGAAGAGCCTGAGTTGAATTTGCATCCCGCATTGCAAAGCAAACTGGCAGATTTGTTTTTATTAGTTCACGAGGAACATAAGATTGATTTTATAATTGAAACTCATTCTGAATATGTATTGCGCAGGTCACAGGTTTTAGTCGCAGAGAATGAATTAGAGATTTTTCCGAATAGTAATCCATTCTGTGTTCATTATTTTCCAAAAGAAATGGACCAAATACCTTATCAATTAAAGTATCAGCCTGATGGCACATTTGATAAAAATTTCGGAACAGGATTTTTTGATACTGCCTCATTAGATACATTAAAATTATTGAGAATTAAAAGAGAGAAGAAAGCATGATGCAGATTTTTTCCGACATACAACCGTTTGAGACTATAGTGTTATACCCGGAAAAGTTTCCCAATTGGTTTAAGTTATTTAGTGAACACTGTAAAGTGTTTATTAACATGTCTGATGATGATTACGAAGTGGAAAAACTGACTAATCCGGTTTTAGAAGAATTTATCAAACTCAATACAGGTAGAGAGCCTGAACCTCTTAAATATCACTTTGATAATGTTTATGCTGATTCTTCAACGGTAGTTTCTACTCCAAGGGCTGTATATTTTCTTGATATCAGTAAAAATGCAGCAGATGAAATTCAACAAAACTATGGTGTTTTAATTCAATCTTCTGAAGCAATAGATGATAGTTTACTTCGAAATACTTATTATCGTATTCTTCCCATAAATACAATTTGCAACTCAGATGGTAATACCGGTTGGAACCATTTATTAAAAAATAGAATACCACCAATAAATTCAATAGTCATTTCAGACAATTTCCTTTTTACAAATGAAGATGGTATAAGAGGATATAAAAATATAGTACAACTATTTGAAGCTGTTTTTCCGGATAAATTAAGTACTGATTTTAATGTACTTCTTATTGCCCAGGAGCATAAGAATAAAAATGCTGACTGGTGCAATAAATTGGCTGGAGATATAAAAACAGCAATAAACAATTTAAAAAAACCCTACAATATTGTTTTTGAAATGATCTTCGCTGAAACAATTCACAAGAGAATCGCTATTTCAAATTATTTCACAATTACTCCTGATAAAGGGTTTGCTATTTTCAAATCAGATGATTTATCAATTGTTCATGAGGAAACAGAAATTCAGATTGATCGTATTTTTCATAGAATCAGCCAAAATGAAGGTGATACCGAATATTTCAATGCTGAATATAGTCTTGAAGGCATAAAAAAAATCTGTGAGACTGTAGCACAGTATATTTCAAACAGACCTAATGATAAAAACTATAGAATTATGGGCGATTGCAACGCTGACAAATCTGTTAAAAACAGACTGATCAACGATGTCTGAAAATAAAAATAACAATGCAGAACCACTGCACAGTTGTGTCATATCTTTGCATTATTAAACAATAAAAATAAATGGCTAATAATTATAAAGTTGATGTAAGCTTCATTTTCCAGATCACAGATAAAGTGCTGTGGAATGTATTCAAGAAAAATGAAATTGGGGATGTCCTGCTTCCTTTTGTGGTCATTAGAAGGCTGGATTGCATTCTGGATCCTGTGAATGCGAAAGTGAGGGCAGCTTACGAAAACTTTAAGGATAAGGTGAGTGATGAAAAGCTTAATCCGATACTGCGCAAAGCTGCAGGTGGTTTACAATTCTATAATACTTCAAGGCATACCCTGGAATCATTGAAAGAGAATCCAAAAACAATTGAAATCGATTTTAACAATTACCTGAATGGATTCAACAAAGAAGTGAGGGATATTATTGACAATTTCCAGTTTGAGAAAGTTATCGCAAGGCTGGTGAAGAACAAGCTTCTTTATCAGATGATCGATGCCATATCCCAGGTGGATCTTCACATAAGCAAAGTGGACAACCACAATATGGGCTATATCTTTGAAGAACTCATTCGTATCTCCAATGAACAAAGCAATGAAACAGCGGGTGAGCATTTTACACCACGTGATGTGATTGAGCTGATGGTAAAGATTGTGTTCAGTACCGAGAAAGATATACTGTCACAGGCAGGGATAATCCGTACTATTTATGATCCTGCGATGGGTACAGGTGGTATGGTGAATCTGGCAAAGAACTATGTATTGGATGAATTACTGGCAGAATGTAATAATAAGCCGGATCTAAAAACATACGGACAGGAGATTAATGAGCAATCCTATGCTATTGCTAAATCAGAAGCATTAATCACCGGTGAAAATGCAGATAATATCCGTCATGGCAACACTTTTACTTATGATCACTTTCCAGGTAAAAATTTTCACTACATGTTTGCCAACCCACCCTACGGTGTAACCTGGAGCAAGGATGCCCAGTTTATAATAAACGAAAGTGCAAATCCAGCCGGCAGATTCTATGCAGGTCTGCCTGCCACAAGCGATGGACAATTGCTCTTCCTACAGCATATGATCAGTAAAATGGAAAGGGAAGGCAGCAAAATTGCAGTCGTCACCAACGGATCACCACTTTTCACAGGAAATGCAGGCAGTGGAGAAAGTGATATCCGTAAATGGATAATCAGCAATGATTGGCTCGATTGCATCATAGCATTGCCGAAAGACCTTTTTTATAATACGGGTATCAATACCTACATCTGGTTTTTAAATAACAATAAGCCTAAAAACCGCAGAGGTAAAGTGCAGTTAATTAATGCCAATGTGCCAGAAGACAAGGCAGCTGGTATTGAGGGCTTTTGCCGTCCTGAAAAGAGAAGTCTTGGGAACAAACGAAACAAAATTGAAACCTTCCATATTGAAAAGCTGGTTGAAATCTATACCAATTTTCAGGAAGGACCATATTGTAAAATATTCAATAATGATGACTTTGGCTATTACCAGATCACTGTTGAGAGGCCAATGGATGAGAACTATGAGATTCAAAACTCAACTGGTTCAAACAATGTAGCCGAACCAGATAGCGATTATGGTTTAAAGAAAATTAAGGCAAAAACGAATAAAACTGATAAAAAAGCAGATCCCAAAAAAAGAGACCGTGAGAATATCCCTTTAAGTGAGGATATTGATGAATATTTTAACAGGGAAGTATTACCCCATGTACCAGATGCCTGGATCGATTATGACAAAACCCGTATCGGATTTGAAATCAACTTTACCAAATACTTCTACGAGTATAAAGTACTGAGACCATCAGCCGAAATCAAAGCAGAAATTGAGGCTCTGGAGTTTGGCAATAACGGCCAAAAAGGCATCACAGATCTTCTAAAAGAACTTTTAGGGTAATGAAGAAATATGATAAATATAAAATTACCAAGAATGTTTGGTTTCCTGAATTGCCTATCCATTGGATTTTAACTAAGGTTAAATATATTTCCCACACCATAGCCGGAGGCACTCCTTCTACGGATAGACTAGATTTTTGGGATAATGGCAATATCCCATGGTTGCCTTCAGGAAAACTGCAGAATTGTGATATTACAACAGCTGAAAAATTTATTACAGAAGAAGGGTTAAATAATAGTTCTACAAAGTGGATTAAACCCAATACAACACTCATCGCTCTAACTGGAGCAACTTGTGCAAACATAGGGTATTTAAGATTTAAAGCTTGTGCTAATCAATCTGTCATCGCAATTGACGAATTTCGAGATAAAGCAGACAGTAGATTTTTGTTTTACATGTTTATAGATATGCGGAAACAAATTCTAACACATCAGTCAGGAGGAGCTCAAGCGGGTATAAATGATGGGAATGTTAAAAACTTATTTTTGACTATCCCTTATTTGAATGAACAAACCAAAATCGCCCAATACCTCGATCACCAAACTGCCATCATTGACCAGCTAATTCAACAAAAGGAAAAATTGATAGCCTTGCTCAAAGAAAAAAGACAGGCCATTATCAATGAAGCAGTAACCAAAGGGCTTAATCCCAATGCTAAAATGAAGGATAGTGGGGTTGAGTGGTTGGGTGAAGTGCCGGAGCATTGGGTATTTAAAAAACTTTCCTACAATACTTATATGAAGGGTAGGATTGGATGGCAAGGATTAAGACAAGATGAATTTATAGAAACTGGCCCATATCTTATTACAGGTATGAATTTTAAAGATGGTAAAATTAGGTGGGATGAAGTTTACCATATTTCCCAAGAAAGATATGAGGAAGCTCCAGAAATACAATTAAGAGAGGGTGATGTGTTAATGACAAAAGATGGTACAATCGGAAAACTACTTTTTATTGATTATTTGCCAGGCCCCACAAGTTTGAATAGTCACCTTCTCGTCTTGAGACCTACTGACAATTCATATATACCCAAGTTTTTATATTATCAATTAATGTCTCAATTATTTTTAGAGCATGTTGAATTAAATAAAACAGGTACAACTTTCTATGGTATTACACAGGAGGCAATGGGTAGATATAAAATGTTGTTACCCGCATTAAGTGAACAAAAAGCTATAGTATTTTATATTGAAGAGTCTATTAGAAAAATTGAAGAGCTTTCAAATAAACTACTAATACAAATTGACAGACTTAAAGAATACCGTCAATCTCTCATTTCCGAAGCGGTAACAGGGAAGATTGATTTAAGAGATTGGAAGTTGTCTGAACCGCAGATGAACGCAGATTAATGGATTAACTATGATGAGGAGTCAAGTATTAAAATAAAATCAATGGAATCAGAAAAATCAAATAAATCTGTGGTTCAGACAGTGTACAAGCATTCTGAATTAACAAGCAAAATCATTGGTTGTGCAATGAAGGTTCATTCAGCATTAGGCAATGGTTTTCAGGAAGTGATATACCAGAGAGCCTTAGAAATAGAAATGGCAGATGTGGGTTTATCCTTTAGTCGTGAACATGAAATGCCTGTTTATTACAAGCAACAACAAATAGGAACCCGGAGAGTTGATTTTTTGGTAGAAGATGTGGTTTCTGTTGAACTAAAAGCAATTACAAAATTGGAAGATATTCATTTGGCACAAGCTATAAATTATCTGGAAGCATATAATATTGAGGTTGGACTGCTTATTAATTTTGGGGCAAAAAGTTTGGAGTTTAAACGATTGATCAATAAAATCAAGACAAACAAATAAATCAATGGAACAGATAATATATGTAGCAGCAGGTATTTTTATCGGAGCAATTCTGGGCTGGTTAATTGCTAAAGCAATAACCACCCCGGTTATACAGGCAGAAAAAGATGCTGCACAGCAAAAATACAGTGAGTTGGAAAAAGAATTTGTTGGTTACAAGGCAACCAGTACTTCACAAATGCAAACAGCAAATAAAAATTTGGATGCACGGCTAAATGAGATTGCCGGCTTGAAACAGACAAATCAGGCTGATGCTATAGAGCTTTCAAGATTAAATAATCAATTGTCCATTGCAAATGCCGATTTAAGGGCAGCCAATCAAACCATCCTCGATAAAAATGCAGCATCAGATGCATTAAAAGAAGAATTGAAAATTGTAAAAAATGACCTTACTGCAAGCAATCAGGCTTTAGCCATCGCAAAGGCAAATAATGATGCTTTGAATGAAAAGTTGCAAACGCAGAAGGAAGAAATAGAAGCGTTGGGCAAGAAATTCAACACCGAATTTGAAAACATTGCCAATAAAATACTGGAAACCAAAACAGAAAAATTCACTAAACTGAATAGCGAAAACCTTAAAACGATATTGGAACCTCTTGGTCAGAATATTAATGATTTTAAAAAACAGGTAAGTGAAGTATACCAGGCAGAGTCAAAAGAGAGATTTTCATTAGGTGAAAAAGTCAGGGAATTGGCACAATTGAATCAGATCATCAGTGAGGAAGCAAAGAATCTGACCAAAGCGCTCAAAGGTGAGGCAAAAACGCAGGGACGGTGGGGAGAGATGATATTGGAAAGCATATTGGAAAAGTCTGGTTTAGTCAAGGGCAGAGAATACTTTATGGAACATGAATTGTTGGATGCAGACGGCAATCCATTGAAATCCGATTCAGAGGGTAAGAAAATGAGACCTGATGCGGTCATTAAATACCCTGATAACAGAAGCGTCATTATTGATTCAAAAGTATCATTGAATGCCTTTTCAAGGTTAATTGCATCTGCTGATGCAGAGGAACAAAAGCAAGAGTTAGCGGCCCATGTATCAGCTGTAAAATCGCATATCGTGACGTTAAGTGCAAAGGGGTATGATGACTATGATAAAGCACTGGATTTTGTAATGATGTTTGTTCCCAGTGAACCTGCCTATATAGCAGCTTTACAAGGCGATCCCGACTTATGGAATTTTGCATACGATAAACGAATTCTGTTACTCAGTCCAACCAACCTCATTACCTCTCTAAAGTTGATAGTTGACTTGTGGAAGCGGGAGTATCAAAATCAGAATGCCCTTGAAATAGCTAAGCGTGGTGCATTATTGTATGATAAGTTTGTTGGATTTGTCGAAAACCTGAACAAAGTTGGAAAGAAAATCGAAGAAGCATCAGATGCTTATAACAATGCAAAGGGTCAGTTAAATTCAGGAAGTGGAAATTTGGTGCAACAGGCAAATGAATTGAAAAATCTGGGTTTAAAAACGAAAAAAGAACTCCAAAAGGGAATTGTTAATAATGCTATTGGTAAGGAATTGCCAGAGCAAACCAATGAATAATTATGTCAGAAGGAACAAAAGAATCACATTTCGAAGAGCACATTGTAAAATACCTTACAAAAATAGCTCAGCCCGAATTTCCTGAATATACAGAAAAAGACACTTCCTGTTATGATAAGGATTTATGCCTGATACCCGAAGATCTGATAAGTTTTATCAAAGACACCCAGCTCAGAAAGTATGAAGCTCTTTCCGTTCAATATGGGCCTGATACTGAAACAAAAATATTAGAAAGAGTGGCAGATGAAGTAAAACGGAAAAAAACTTTGAATGTTTTCAGAGAAAAGGTCAAAGACAGAGGCCAGACAATTGACATAATATATTTCAAACCAATTCACAGCAAAACCCCTGAACATCAGTCCGGTTACCTTAAAAACAAATTTACTGTGATCCGTCAGCTTAAATACTCCAAAAAGAATGAGAACGCTATCGATCTGGTACTATTTGTAAATGGTTTACCGGTAGCAACACTGGAATTGAAAAATGCACTGACTGGTCAATATCTTCATCATGCCATTAAACAATATATTGAGGACAGAGACCCAAAAGAGCCACTGTTTGAGTTCAAAAGATGCCTGGTGCATTTTGCAGTCAGTACAGAGCAGGTAAGTATGTGTACCGAACTGAAAGGGAAAAACACCTTCTTTTTACCATTTAATAAAGCATTGGTCAATCATGATGACAATGACTATGCAACCTCATATTTATGGAAGGATGTGTTAAGAAAAGATTCAATTCTTGACCTCATCCAGAATTATATCAATCTTCAGATCAACAAAGAGAAATACTTTGACAATCAGGCCAAAGCATTAAAGGAAAAAGAAAATCCTGTGTTGATATTCCCTCGTTTTCATCAGCGCAGAGCAGTTCAAAAATTACTCGAAGCAGTAACTAAAGATGGTATCGGAAATAAATATTTGATACAGCACTCAGCCGGATCGGGGAAATCAAATACAATTTCCTGGTTAGCCCACAGACTATCAGATTTTTACAGGCATCCTGATGATGAAAAAGCTCTGTTCAATAGCGTCATTGTTGTGACAGACCGTCGTGTTTTGGATAAACAAATTCAGGATAATATCAGGCAATTCGAACAAATGCCGGGAACAGTAGAATATATCGATAAAAACAAATCAAGCCAGGATTTAAAAATTGCAATCGAAAGAGGGAAAAGAGTCATTGTCACTACTCTTCAGAAATTTCCTGTAATTTCAGAAGTGATCGCTCAAAACAAGGATAAGACCTATGCAGTAATAATTGACGAGGCACACAGTTCTCAATCCGGAGAATCAGCAAGGCATCTGAGAAAAGCACTGTCACTGGAAGAAGCAGAATCAGCTGACAAATTGGAAAAAGATATTGATGAAATAATTGAAGAAGAAATCAGAAGAAAAGGTGATCAGGCCAATATTTCCTTTTTTGCTTTCACTGCAACTCCCAAACCAAAAACTTTGGAGCTGTTTGGTACTACCAGAGGGAAAAAAAAAGAAGCTTTTGACCTCTATACTATGGAACAGGCAATCAAAGAAGGGTTTATTAAAGACGTCCTTAAAAACTATATGAGCTGGAAGCGCTACTATAAACTTATAAAACGAACTGACATTAAAGACAAGGAATATGAAAAGAAAAAGACAGTAAGGTTGCTTTCTTCTTATGTTGATCTTCAGGATCATGCTATTGAAAAGAAAGCGAGAGTCATGATTGAGCATTTCGTTTCACAAACCTCAAAAGAAATACAAGGCAAAGCCAGGGCAATGCTGGTAACACGATCGAGGCTTCATGCAGTTCGATTCAAAAGGAAATTTGATGATATCATGCGTGAGATGAAGTTGCCTTACGGGGCATTGGTTGCATTCAGTGGTACAGTGACTGATGCAGAAACAGGCCATGACTACACCAAGGAGAACATGAACAATCTCGGAGGAAAGATTGAAATTCCTGATGCTTTCAAATTGCCTCAATACAGGATACTGATAGTAGCAAATATGTACCAGACAGGATTCGATGAGCCATTGCTGCATACGATGTTTGTAGATAAAAAGCTGGGAGGTGCCAATACTGTCCAGACATTGAGCAGACTCAACAGAACTGCATCGGGTAAAGATAATACCATGATACTCGATTTTGTAAATGATCCTGAGAAAGTTCAGGAAGACTTTCAGATGTATTATGGCAGCAATTATATGGAACTTGATGATCTGACGGACCCAAACAGTTTGTATGATGTTCAGAACAAAATAGATGGTTATAATATCATATACAAAAACGATATTGAAGCATTTGCCGGACTATTCTTTATAAAAGGTGATCATATGGAAAAACTACAACCCATATTGAATGAAGTGGTTGAAAGATACAATAAAGAATTGGATGCTGATAAGAAACACGAGTTCAAGGCTTACATAAAAAGCTATGTGAGGCTTTACAGATTTCTATCACAGATTATAACATTTACAGATGTGCAACTGGAAAAATATTATGTTTTTCTATCAGCTCTCTATAAAAAACTTCCTGCTAATCCCGATCACCTGCCTACAGAAGTACTTGAGGAAATAGACCTGGATAGTTATAAGCTACAGCATAAGTTTACTATCGATATAGAATTAAATAGTGGTGATACCGGTATGCAGGGCATGACTCCGGGAGGTGCAGGAAAAAAACAGGAAGAAGAACTCGAATGGCTCACAAAAATAATAAAAGTGCTCAACGACACTTATGGACTGGATCTGAAGGAAGAAGACAAGGTTGAATTTGAAAGAATGAGAAAGAACATATATGCCAATGAGGAATTGATGAGCTTCTTTAATATCATGAATAGCAAAGACAATATCCAGGACAAATTCAATGAGGAAATAGACAACGAATTACTCAATTTCATCAATACCAAGCTGGAACTCTACAATAAGCTTTCCGAAGATAAGGTAAACCTGATGTTCAAAAGGCTCTGGTTCAATGATATATATGATCAGAGAGTGAGGGGGATTGGGAGGTGATAGGTTTGTATTGGAAACAGGATTTTCAAGACCCTCATTATTTTTCATTATTTTGATAAAAGTTAATAAATAAGAAAATAAACCATTTAAAAATACCATATTGTATTTTTTAAATACTCAACAATATTACAACTACCTGCTTTTTCAAAGAAAATATTTTGGTACTTTCTAAGATTTATGATCTCTGAAAACAGAACAATAAATTTGGCATATGAATTCGGTAATTTATTAGAAATAAACGATTAATTAAAGACATTCAAATACATGGTTTATTTAAAATTTTAATAACTTTACATTCAAATTATCCACAATCATTGTTAAAACTCTTTACTTTAGAAAACAAATTATTATTAAATGAAAAATAAATTATTATAATAATGAAAAGCTCATTTTACAACTTATTTATTAATAGTGAAGATCAAAATAGCATTGTACTTTTTAACACTCTATATGGAAGTATGACTTCTTTTACTACTCAAGAAATAGACATAGTCCGTGAAATGCTTGATAATCCAAATAAATATTTTGATGAAAATAAAATTATTTATGAAACTCTGATATCTCAAAAGTTCCTTATTGAAGATAATTTCGATGAAATGGGAATTATTAAAAATAGAAAACTTAAAGGAATAGCTGACAAAAACAGACTTGATGTTATAATAATGCCAACTCAGGATTGCAATTTCAATTGCATTTATTGTTATGAAGAACATAAAAAATCCAAAATGGATAATGAAACATTAGTAGGTCTAAAAAAATGGCTTTCGATAGAATTACCAAAATTCAAAGTAGTTTATTTTAGTTTTTTTGGTGGTGAACCTTTATTATACTACAAAAAGCTTATTGAATTATTACAGTTCATTGAGGACATTGAAGTTAAAAATAAAATAATAATTGTAAAGCACATAACCACAAATGGGTACCTTCTAAGTAAGTCAAAAATAAAATCTCTTGTCGAATTGGGTGTAAAGGATTTTCAAATTACTGTGGATGGAACAGCTAATACTCATAATAAAATGAGACCACTAAAAAATGGTAAAGCTAGTTTTGAAAAAGTACATCAAAATATAATTTTGCTGGCTGAAGAAAACAATGAAGTAAAAGTAACTATCAGAATAAATTTTAATCATACAAATTTTCACACTATCCCTGATTTACTTAAATCTTTTCCTGAAAAGCTGAGGAGTCAACTTCGTATTTCTTTAGAGCCTGTATTTGGCGACTGTGAGTATAATGCTCTTGATAATATCGGATCAGAAGAATTAGGGTTATTTTTTTCAAGATATCTGGAATTAGCAGAACAATCAGGTTTTAATTCTATTAGTGGTAAAAATATAGTACGAACAGGCAAATTAGTATATTGTTATGCAGAAAGGGAAAATCAGTATATAATCAACTATAATGGTGATGTATTCAAATGCAGTGTCCATAATTTTGAATCACTCAATCGTAAAGGATTTATTAAAAGTGATGGTAGCTTTGTAAAAGATGAAATGAAATGGAATGAATGGATGAATTTAAGTTTATTTGAAGAATTCTGTTTGGAGTGTAAATATATTCCATTGTGTATGGGTGGATGTAGAAAAAAACGATTAAATATTGGTGGAAAAATGAGCTCCTGTGCATTGATACCAACAAATGCAAATTACGTACTAAAATTAATTGCATTCAATTTTTTTAAAAAAGCTTTTTAATTTAACTTTATATCAAAAATATTATAACTTTGTGTTTATTAAAGTAAAAATCGCAGCAGCGTCAAAAAATTCCACAACTGCGAATAATAAATGAAACGTGTGGCTTGATTGAATGAAAATAATTTCAGAACCAGTTATTGAAAATGAAGTACTTGCAGCAGTCGAAGATGAAACTAATTCTGAGGAAATAGTTTTAGCGTTGATGTTGAGAGGTGATTGCTGTGTTGATCACTTATGTGATTGCTAGTAATTGCTTTATATCTGAATTAACTTAATTTAAATTTTTTTTATATTTTTAAGCCTAGCTTATTAATATCTATAGTTTTTTTTACCTATCCAAATTAATGACCTTTTCAATTTTACAAATATTCCTTAAAGTTGGAAAAAATGTTGGGATTAATGCTTTAATCAATCATTAAGTACTTTTATCATCTTTCTATTTTAAGAACCTCAGTTCTAAGAGGAATATTCCTAAAAATTATGAAAATTAAAAGAAATTCTTTTTACTGTTTCTAAACTCCTTAGAGTCAGTCGGAATATTCCAAAATATTAATTGTGGAAAATTTAATTTTTCTTCTGTTTTTAAACTCCTTAGAGTCAGTCGGAATATTCCAACAAAAATTTGATATATGGTAAAAGGAATCTGTCCGTTTTTAAACTCCTTAGAGTCAGTCGGAATATTCCTTAGTTTATTTTTATTTTACATTTAAAAAAATTTCAAAGTTTTTAAACTCCTTAGAGTCAGTCGGAATATTCCAAAATTGAATACAATGAAAAGAGAAGAATTTTTGTTTTTAAACTCCTTAGAGTCAGTCGGAATATTCCAATGAATATTACCCTTGTATAGTTGCTCATATGGGTTTTTAAACTCTGTAGAGTCAGTCGGAATATTCCGTGAGACGATTTTAACT
>JBLMZC010000019.1:0-2558 GCA_050258615.1 Deltaproteobacteria bacterium
CGGGTTTGCACTAACATCATTATATGTTGGAGATGTCTGCCAGCTACCTAAAGCTGTTGCTGTAGAGGAATTGTTTGTTGTATTTCTATACACTCTGAAATATGGTCCGTAGCCACTCCAGGTAACTATTACTTTGTCAAAATAGGTTCCGTCTGATGCCTGAACATTGGTGGGTGACTGTACTGCATTCCTCCATCCTGAATTTGATGAACTGAAGGCACTGCTATTTGAGCCATTGCCATCGGATGCAGCTTTTACCCAATAATAAAATGTTGCTAGAGGGTTTGCACTAGCATCATTATATGTAGTAGATGTCTGCCAGCTACCTAAAGCTGTTGCTGTGGAGGAATTGTTCGATGTATTTCTGTACACTCTGAAATAATGTCCTGATGTTCCTGTCCAGGTTATCTGTACTTTATCAAAATATGTTCCATCACTTGCCAGAACATTTGTTGGAATTGTCACTCCATTTTTCCAGCCTGTATTTGATATACTGAGTATACTACATTGAGTTCCGCTGGAATTTAAGGAGGCTTTTACCCAGTAATAATATGTCTGTAAAGGCACAGCACTTAAATCGTAATAGAAAGTATTAGTTTGCCAGCTACCCAAAGCAGTAGCAGTACTTGAATTATTTGTAGTGTTTCTGTATACCCTGAAAAAGTTTCCTGCTTGACCCGTCCATCCTATAGTCACTTTATCAAAAAATGTACCATCACTTGCTGTGACGTTTGCCGGCCTTCTAGCTACTGATAAACAACTAATATTATCACAATAATTGCCAACTGTATTAATTGAGGTAGTTGACCATGTATTAGTGTTATTGTTGGTAGGTGTCATTATAAAACTACTGTTTTCTGCATCATGATCTGCATCAAAATTATGACCTACTTCATGTGCTAGCATAACTCTTTTTAATTGTGCATTTGTACTCCAATCCTGTAAAACGTTAACCCTTAAAGTCCCATTACATATTCCAGGGTTATAAGCAATGCCAATTGTTGAGCCATCCAAGTCCCTTCGGGTCCATAAAGAAGCACAGTCATACGCCTGATTGAATCCATTTGGAGCCCAATTTCTGAAAGAAGTTAATAAAACATCAGCATTTGTGCTATTGGTCCAGGGATCACAGGTATTGCAAGTAGATACAAATTGTTGCCCCATTTGGAATCTAATTTCATCGTTAAATTCATTATCATAATTTGATTGCATATTATTCAAGACTCCTGTATTATGGTTTTGAACTTGTGTAATTCCACCATAATGATTAAACATCGAAAAATCTGAAGCCGTATTATATCTTACCAAATAATAATTACCTAAAAGACTCACTCTTATATCAATATTTTCTTTTTTTAACTTTGTTCTTTCTGATTCCATCTCAGTTAGCCCGCATCTTAGTTCAGTGTCAACAATAATATCTTCAGTATTATATATTACATATTGATCATACGGAGCTTTATTAACAAAATGATAAAGAGGCTCAATAAAAACAAATTCTTTATCTGTTTTAATAAAGCCATAAATAAAATTTTGATTAAATGTCAAACTCACCTCACTATCTGGCATTTCTTTGACAATTCCCTTCATCGGCAAAGCATTTATTCCTTGAATTTCCTGTATGCCTTTTTCATCAGAAACCAAAGTTGAATGTTCAGTGCCTATAATTCCTGATGATTGAATTTTTAAATCAAGCATTTTCCCGTTATTTACAGGTAAAGTTATTATTACTTCAGTTGGTCCTGTAAGTATTGAATTTACAAAAGCGGCTGAATTTATATCCAATATTTCATATGATTTGAACATTTTGTCTAAATCCGGATAATTTTTATCTTCATCCCTTTTATACCCATCATTCTTATTTTCAAAATCGATCTGGCCTGAATTAAACTTAAGTCCATCATCAGATAATGGTGTAACTGGTTGTCCAAATGAAATGAAAGCATTAAAAAGCATTTCGAAAATGAACAAAGATGCAATTAGAAAGTTAGATTTCTTTTTCATAATACAAAATTTTAAATTAAATTATTAATAATTACAAAATTACATTTTAAATAGATACCTTAATACAACTTTTTTACCAAGCAGGGGAAAAACTTTCTGAAGCAGGCTATTTTCTTTACAAATGAAATTTAGCTCTTTTGAATTTGGTCAAAAAAACGGTTTTGCTTCTTAGATTGTCTTTCACCCTATAAAAAAACATAGTGTAAAAATACGTGAAATAGTGGTTCATTTTTAAGCTGATTTTTTAAATATGCGGTTTCAAACTGTTAATACAGAAAGAATGAAGTGCGAAATGTGGGTTTTGTGAGTGTGAAAAAAAATTACGAATTAGAAATTACGAATTACGAAAAAGGTTGAAAGGTTGAAGGGTGGAAAGGTTACATGGTGAAAAAAAATTACGAATTACGAAAAAGGTTGAAGGGTTGAAAGGTTGAAAGGTAAAATGGTGGAAAGGTGACAAGATTATAAGGTTTGAGATTTAAAAACCGATAACCGACAACAGTTTAACAGACAACTGACAGCAGTTTAAAATTTTCAGTCAGCAGTCTTCAGTC
>JBLMZC010000020.1:0-116724 GCA_050258615.1 Deltaproteobacteria bacterium
AGTTCAGACAATCTTCTAATCCTGTGATCCCGACGAGTCGGGAGATTCTGACAATTTTCTGCAATAAAAAAAACCGCACAGACAAAGTGCCTGCGCGGTTAAATCATTTTTAAACAGATAATTTTAATATTTACTGATTTCCGGGTCTTACAATTCCATTATTAATAAAATTACCGTTGAACGTCCCAGTACCCTGATAGATACCATTATTGATAAAATTAATACCGGCCCCAATGCTCATTAAGCCATTATTGGTAATTGTATTTCCTGCCGGATTTGTTACATTGTGCTGAATAATCACGGTATAACCGGAAGGAATAGGGTTTGGAGGCATACAACCAACCGGCCATGTATTCGGATCATTATAAGGGCCATTATTAACAGTTATATAACTGCAGCCTTCATCAATTAATCCGTCGCAGTCATCATCAATATTATTTGAAGGGATTTCAGGCGCACCGGGGTTAATGGCAACGTTATTGTCGTTGCAATCGGTGCTATTAGTCACATATCCCACTGGCTGAAAGCATTCCTGCCTGCTAATTGAAGCGTTACCGTAGTTATCACCATCTGCATCCCTGTAATAGGTGGTAAGTGTAGGCTGGGTACAGCTCGAACCTGAACTAACTGCACCGGGAAGTACCCAGTTTGATGTTGTACCTGACAGTGTAAAATTAAAAAGTGTACCGTCATTTCCGTTTCCGGTAGCATCTTCCAATGTGATAACTCCAGCATTATTGCTGAATGCATTTCCATGATTGAAATGATAGTTTGATACAAGACCTGTGGATGTGGTAGCAAACTGACAATTCATTGATGCCTGTATTTCAGCCTGACATCTTGCACGATTCCATATCCTCAGTTCATCAATATATCCATTGAACTGGTTCGGATCACATGTACCATTACCTATTCTAAATTGCTGACTATTACTAATATTGTATAAAACTGATGTATTTCCTGATTGTTCGAGATTCCCGTCAATGTACATTTTAAAATTAATACCATCTCGCACTATTGCCACATGGTGCCATACATTATTATTATAGCCTGTATTAGGACTATATAAATTTAAATCAGTTGAGCCATCAGAAACACTAAAAAGCAACTGACCACCCAATAACCTCATATCCAATAAATTGGAATAGCCACAACCCCCTCTTTTTGATAATAAATGTGATTGTGCCCCTGAGTTCGTTTTAAACCATAATTCGATTGTAAATTCGCTTGTCCCAAAATTACCCAGTGAAGTTCCCAGGCTGATATAATTGGATCCTGAACTAAAATGCAATGCCTGTGCAGGACATCCGTCGTCGATCATTCCATCGCAGTCATTGTCCTTACCATCACACAATTCGTTAGCTCCGGGGTAGACAGTATCATCATTATCATTGCAGTCGCTTCCATAAGAAGTATCATTATACCCTGCCGGGATTGTTGCTCCATAACAAACTACCTGTTGTCCGGCATCGTAATCATCACCATCAGCATCTATATAAAGATTTTGTGACTGCCATCTGGTGTTATCAAAAGGTGCACAGTCAGATAAGTCTGCTACACTGTCGTCATCATCGTCAAGGTCTACACAGTCAGCTATGCCGTCCATATCATAATCCGAAAAACCCTCATCTGTACTCCCGTTACAATTATTATCCACTCCATCGCAGATCTCGGTGGCTCCAGGATTGATAGCTCCAACATCATCGTTGCAGTCATCTCCACCGCCACCTGGCATATTATATGTATATCCTGCACCCGGAGAATCACAGGAAGTAACTGGAGCCCCTGCATAATAACCATCATCATCTGAATCTTTATACCAGGTCTGACCTGGAAATTTTTTGTCATCTGAGTCATCACAGTCATCATCATTGGCAACATAACCTATTGGCTGAGTACAAGCTGATTGGGATACTGAAGGATTCCCATAAGTATCTCCATCAAAATCCAGATACCAGGTGGTAGAAACACATGTCCACTGTGCATATAGTGTGAAAGTTCCACCTGTAGCAAGATTTGTGACATTCTGACCGTCTGTGTAAGATGTACCACCTCCTCCTGCTAATGTGTTCCATCCATTGAAGGTATATCCCGTCCTTGTGTAAGCATTTGTTGTCAGGTCCTGAGCGACATCATAGGTAAAGTTCTGGTTTGCCATTGAACCTCCCGTCGATCCATTACCATCAAATGCCACCTGGTAGGTGTTGGCTGTCCATTGTGCATAGATCGTAACCGTTCCACCTGTAGCAAGATTTGTGACATTCTGACCGTCTGTGTAAGATGTACCACCTCCTCCTGCTTGCGTATTCCAACCATTAAATGTATATCCTGTCCTGGTGTAAGCATTTGTTGTAAGGATTTGAGCGACATCATAGGTAAAGTTTTGATTCGACATTGTTCCACCTGTCGATCCATTACCATCAAATGCCACCTGGTAGGTGTTGGCTGTCCATTGTGCATAGAGGGTGGTATTGGCTGAAATTGTGAATGTTGCTGCCGGGGCATAGGATGTGCCGCTGCCATCTGCAGCTGTATTCCAGTTATTGAATGTATAGCCAGTCTTAACCAGTGAGCCTGTATTGCCCAATACGGTTACCGTTGCACCAGAAGCATAAGGGCTGTTGCCATCCACAGGGGCTGTTCCTCCTGTATTGCCGTTACCATCGTAGGTGACGGTATATTCAGCCAATGTTGTCGCACTGGCAGTGACTCCTGTACTATAATAGCTCCAGTTTTCGGAATAAAATTTAAAATCATAGGTAGTATTTGGATCTAGTCCGGTATTATTGAGTGAAGTGCCATTGCTGTTATAAACTACAACCCCAGAGCCTATATAAGCTCCTACGGTATATGCTGTGCCTTGTGTTGGTTCTGTCCAGCTCTCAGTTGACTTCTTTCTGACGATCATCACATTGTGATCCTGAGCATCTTTTGCCCATGATAAGTTGATCTGCGTTGTAGAAACTGCTGTCGCTGTCTGTGTGTTCGGATCATTTAATGAATTTACAGCAAAATAATACTGTGGACTAAATGTCGTTGTCCCTTGCCATGTGCTATTGTTTGAATAGCTGAAAGGATCACCGGAAGCATTTTTCACCCTTCCATTGAAATACCAGTTGCCTGTAGATGTAAACTGAAAATCTCCAAAATCAGCCTGAACTTGCCTGTTTGAGCCGGTGCCATCAGCAAACCAGTTGGCTGTTCGCCATGACCATGCAGCAGGATCTGTATTGCTTTTTCCTATTCCTGCATCTGACTGATTCCAGGAGGCCTGTCCTATCTCAAATTGAATATACCAACTTCCACCAGTATTAAGTTTATCTCCAAGATATCTGGTTGCTGCCGGAGTACCTGTGGTGAGCATATGAGACCAGACTACAGGGTCACCTGTTAATTTTACATCATCGATACGAACACCTGTTGAACCTGATTTTACCCATCTCAATTTCAAATTGCTAATTTGTGCACCAACTGGCAAATTAATTACAGGGCTCAAATACCATTTAGAAGTTGCATTTGAAGCTTCATTAAAATTAAATGGTACATTAACATACGAAGTACCGTCCCAATAATCCAAAGAAAGATTTGGTAAATTTCCTGCATCATTTTTGAAATATCCAAATTGAATTTTCAAGTTATTAAAATTTGAAGCATTAATGCCTTCAATAGCAAATCCATAAGATCCAGATGTATTTGTTAACCAAACATTTGCAAGACCAGATGATCCACTATAGCCATTAGAAGGAGTAGTATTTCTAATATCTCCTGGATTAGTTGCTCCACCTTGGGTCATAGTATATCCATCATTATCAAATCCATTGGCAGCTTCATGAGCAGCAATAGTTGTTGTTCCCCCGACTGAACCCATAGATTCTGTAAAAATAGTTGTCTGTCCAAAAATTACATTCACCCCCATCACAAAAAAGATCAGCAACACTCCGACCCAGGTCAATATATTTTTAAAATCAAAACTGGCATTCCAAGTGAAGGAAGGTCTTTCAAAATTTTTCATAACAATCAATTTTCATGTTTAGTAATAATGATATTTCTTAAAAAAATGGTTTTCAAAAATCAGATAGTCAGGTTTAGTAATTTCTTTGTCTGAGCTGAACAATGACAGGAATCGAAAAATGAAGGAATTCATGATCAAAAATTACACTCTCAGGCAAAAAAACTGCTTTATGGCTATCAGGCAGGCAGATACATTCAGTACATGGCAATCAAAAAACTGCCAGCTTGAAATTGTATTTCCCTGATTGAATCCTTATACCCTGCAAAGTTGCATTTTATAAATGAAAAAAAAAAATATTTCCGCAATTTTAACTAAAAATATGACAAAGGGGGAAGTGTCTTTTGTCTGAAGTAGGATTAACTGGATTTATGGATTTCACCGATTTTATTTATTTGTATTTTGTTAATCCGCGCAATCAGTTAATCAGTGTAATCCTTGATTCTGACAACATTTCCTTTTTTCTGAATCACAGATTAAGCGGATTAATGGATTCCACTGATTTTTTTCTTGTTTTCTTCTCATCTGCGCAATCAGCTAATCAGTGTAATCCGTGATTCTGACAATTTCTTTTCTGAATCACAGATTAAGCGGATTAATGGATTCCACTGATTTTTTTCTTGTTTTCTTCTCATCCGCGCAATCAGTTAATCAGTGTAATCTGTGATTCTGACAACATTTCCTTTTTTCTGAATCACAGATTAAGCGGATTAATGGATTCCACTGATTTTATTTATTTGTTTTCTTTTAATCTGTGTAATCTGCTAATCAGTGTAATCCGTGATTCAGACCATAATTTAATCCGTAATTCTGACGATCAATCCTTAATGCAACGTACTGAGAACCCAAGAGCCCGGCGGTCATTGTACATGTAGGCATCATAGCTGACGAACATAAGGACCCACGCGCCAATTCCACCAACGGAACTGCTCCAGTAGAGGCCATAGGAACCCACGACGTCGATCGAACCATCCAAGTAGTCGCGAGCGCCCGCGACGGTTAATTTAAGTGGCGAAGCATAGGCACTGCTAGCGCTGCTGATACTCCAGCTTATACGCTCTGCATCCCATTCTGATTGCGTTGGTAGTCTGTATCCATCCGGACAAGGGTTGTTCATGCCATTAACTCCTTGCCAAAGATCATTATCCTGTACAGAAAGCCAGTCATATGGGGAATTTGGTTCAGGTATAAACAGACCATCCCAGCTGTGGCCCCCGTTAGGTACAGGAGTAGTTGCATTGGTTGAAGTTGTTCCACTTGTACGGACCTGATGCCCTTCAGCAAATCGGCCCCACTGGAACAGATCACCATAAGATGCAACATCCGTGCTGCTTGTGGCTACCTGTGTGGCTCCAAGATTGCGATCCAGCCAGCAGCGACCAGCGCTAATTACCGTACCATATGTTACGGGAGATCCGTTATAATTAAAGCTGACCGTTGACGTACCACAGATAAAAGTAACAGGAATTTCCAGGTTGCATGTCTGTCCTCCGATATCAAGTGCGAAGGATGCTGTTCCTGAACCTGAGGGTGTGCCTGAGATGGAATAGATCAGGCTTCCTGAACCATTATTGAATACTCCCGGATAGAGAAATGCAGTCAGCCCGGTCACACCTGTTGATACAACGGTCTGGCCTGCATGCGATCCTCCATTGCCTCCTGTATATGGAACTGAGGCTGATACACCGCTGGCAGCTACACCTTGTGTCAATGTACCAGTTATTACTGCTACTCCGCAATCCAGGCTGCCGATTAAGCCTTCAGGGCCTTCTTCCCTGATACACCTGACCGAATACCCGCGTGATCGTATTGTAGCATCGATGACTAACGAATTGCTGTAGAACTGGATGAAATATGAGGTATATACATTTGTCGTGCTGCTCCAGTAGAAGCCTTGTGCACCCATGGCGTATAAAGTACCATTATCGTGTTCGCGCCAGCCGGCCATAGGCAGCTTAATCGGTGAAGCAAAAGCACCGGCTGCATTATTGCTGGGCCAGCTTATCTTTTCAGTATTCCATTCAGAATCTGTAGGAAGACGGTATCCGTCGGGACATGGATTATTTGTACCATTTTCTCCCTGCCAAAGATTGTTGTTCTGAGGTGCCCGCCAATCAAAGTAATAGTTACTAAAACCTAAAATAAACATATTATGCCCGGGAACATCGCTGTTGCTTATGGCGGTGGAAGTAGGTGTTGTCCTGACCTGATGTCCATCATCCAGCCTGCCCCACTGGAAAAGGTCTCCATAAGATGCAACATCAGTACTGCTGGTGGCTACTTGTGCAGCACCCAGATTACGATCGAGCCAGCAACGGTTATTGGCACTTACTACCGTACTATAAGTCACGGAAGATCCGTTGTAGGTAAAAGTTACCGGTCCGCAATTGGTAGTGAATGTCAATTCATTACCGTAAGCCGTTCCCGCACTGTTGGTCGCATATGCCCTGACATAATAGGTTGTTCTTTCATTTAGTCCTGTCATGTTGCTGACAAAGGGATTACCTGCATCAACTGTCTTTGTTGGTAATCCGACTGTCGGGATTGGTGATGTGCTCCAGCAGACTCCCCTGCCACTAAGAGTTTCTCCTCCGTCATAGCAGATGGTACCACCTGAGGTCGCTGTTATCCCAGCAATTGAGTTCACAGTAGTGGTAAATAGTACAGGCAATACCACTGTTGAACCCGGTGCCATTGTCCCGTTGTTGATGAACTCACCATTAAAAGTGCCATCACCTCTGAATATGGCTCCGGCATTATTAGTAAACGATCCAGGTGCATTCAACGTTATGGTGCCGTTGTTTTCCAGAATACCACTGTTTGTCATAGAATGACTGATCGTGACAGTTACCCCGGGAGGAATGGGGTTGGCAGGGGCAATTCCTCCAATCCAGTTAGACCCTGTTGCAAAATCACCACCTGAAGATGAGGTATAGGAAGTTATACACTGACCATTTAAAAAGGACATATTTGCTCCTAGCAGTATAACAAGCGCCATTAAATAATTAAGATACATTGAGTTTGTTTTTATTTTGAACGAAATGCAAAATAAAAGTAAGTTTTAGCATAAATCCAAAATTTGGAATACTATAATTTTTATTTAGTATCAATCCATTATATTTTCTGTCAATGCATGAGTTTTCACCAATAACGCAACATATATATAAAACATACATATATACAATATAAATATTATACATATATAATTGTTATTCTGCTATCTAGTCTACAAATTTTTTATTTCAGTATTCAGAAAGTACGTGCAGTGCTGTCCTGTATCTTATTTGCTGTGCGGCTAAAATAACATAATTATTTAAGATAAAAACCTTAGCTGAAATTGCAATCTCACAAGGCTATTTGGACGACCCAAGGATTTCACTGATTTTTTTCTTCTGCTCATCTGTGCCATCATTAAATCTGTTTAATCTGTGGTTCAGACAATATTTTAATCCTCTGATACCTATCTACCGGCCGATCCTGATTTATATCTGTTTGCTGAAATTGACCAAAAAAAAAAAAAACCGCACAGACCAAACAGTCTGTGCGGTATATCATATACTAATGAAGATCTCAGTTGCTTATTGATTTCCTGGCTTTACAGTACCGTAATTGATAAAATTGCCCTGGAATGTACCTGTACCCTGGTAGGTGCCATTATTGATAAAATTAGTGCTACATGTAATGGTACCATTGTTTGTGATGGTATTCCAAGATGGATTTATTACATTATGAGTAATATTAATTATGACTGTTGTATTAGCAGGAATAGTATTTGGTGGCACACATCCGTCTGCCCACGTACCTGCATCAGTGTATGAACCTGAATTTACTGAATTGTATATCAACAGATTATCTATATTTCCATCGCAGTTATTATCTTTACCATCGCATATTTCAGTGTTGCCGGGATATTTTGTGTTGTCAGTATCATCACAATCTGTATTATTGGCGACATAACCTGTGGGTTGTCCACAAGCTGTCTGAGTCACGCCTGGATTACCGTAAGTATCACCGTCAGCATCAGCATACCATGTTGGTGTGGGTAATGTTTCATTATAAAGGTTTAATATCTGTTGTTCACTGACAGCAACATTATAAATTCTGATATCATCAAGTTTTCCATTGAAATATCCAACATTTCCATCTGTATAAGGTGCAAACCCCGTTGGAGAATTTATGACACCAAGTGAAAAATCCTTTCCTGCCACAAAATTTTGTGTATTATAGGAATTAAAAGTACCTTTTAAAACTCCATTTATATAAACTTTCTGACTATTTCCAGAAATTGTTACTACCCAGTGATACCAGTTGTTAACCGGTGGAACTGTATATGCTACTTCTGCTTTATTATAATTACAATGACCTTGCACCATATAAGAGTTAAGTCCTGAAACATTGGCACCCATAAAAAATGTAGCACCGCAAAATCCACCACCGTATGAAAATATACCTGGTTTATTATTTACATCTGATGCATTAAACCATAGAGAAATAGTTCTATCTCCAATCGGTAGCATATTAGCAGATGTTTTCATATATGAATTTGATGCAAACTGGTAAGCACTATTAGGATTTCCACACCTGTCAGTAGTCAGGGTAAGACCGGTACCATATGCAACCTGATCAATATTATTTGCGGTCTGGTCCTCACTGTTACCATTAAATGGATAATATGCTACAAGATAATTATTGCAATCATCGTCTGTATTTCCATTACAATTTTCATCTATGCCGTTTCCACATAACTCCGGTGCTCCGGGATGTATAGATGAATTATTGTCATTACAATCGGTATTATTTACGACATAACCTGATGGCTGATCACAAGCAAGTATTGATGAGGAAGGATTTCCATAAGTATCATTGTCATTATCTGCATACCAAGTGGTTGGAGTATAAACCGTAAATGTACCCGCACTGGTAGCTGTTCCATTAGGAGTAGTAACTGCAATAGTACCGGTAGTACCATTCCCAACAGTTGCAGTAATCTGTGTTGCAGAATTGACGGTAAATGAAGCAACTGCTGTACCACCAATGGTAACTGAATTAGCATTAGTAAAATTTGTCCCTGTTATAACAACCTGATCAATTCCTGCACATCCTGATGTAGGTGAGAAGGAGTTAATGGCAGGACTTGATAATGATCCAACACACTCCCAATGAACTGTATAACAAAGTTTTTGCCCAACCGGACTAGTACCGCAACCAGCTCCCAATCCATCAAAAGTTGTATTGCTCTGTGGATTTGTGCAGCTATAACCGCTAGTGCAAAAGGCACATTCAATTGAACAGTTTCCACCAAAATTACCCAAAGCTGCATAGCCAAGTTGATTGCAAATAAACTCAGCATGATAAACACCACCACTTATACCTACGGACGTTATCCAGGCATAAGTTGGTGTTGCAGTACAAACTTTATAAGGAGCCCCTGTAAATGGATCCGTCCCAGTCTGGCAGGGAACAGCTGATTCAGCAAACACATCGAATAGAGGATTTGTGTATTTTATTCCATTTATCAACAATGTTGGCGAAGCATTAATGCCTTTTGTCATGGCAAAATTAATATTTTCACTAAATAGTTGTTTGGTTGTCGGATCATTTACAGCAATATTCAATGATTCTTTATTTAGACCAGCTTTTAAGGCTGCTACCTCCCAATTGTCATCCTGGTAATTTCCGGCTCTTGCATCAAGGTAGCCAGATAACTTTTCAGGAAAATCGCGGGCAATGATGAGCTGACGTATATCCTCATCAATTTCAGTTTGCCCATGCATACTGTTGAATACCTGTTTACCGTTAACTTGATCCTCATTAGCTATGAAGTTAAGTCTTAATTTTACCCGGTCCTGATATTCCTGAAGCACCGGCAAAATCGATTTTTCTGCCATCACTCCAAATGGGCACTGGCTCATCACAAACAGATCAAGGACTACATTACCTTTTGTTTTTAACTGCTTATCGATAACATCTTTCAATAGTTTCCGGACATCGGTCGACCGGCTTTTATCCACAAGAACATCTGATAAATCGTAAGCCATTGGTGTGTCTGCAGGGATCAAATCGGTCATTTTATTATTCCTCCCATCTGAGTCCTCTATAATTTTTACCGGCTGATTGGTTTGACCAAAAAGAATTGTGGTCGTCATTAAAATAAAAAGTGTAATAATAGTTTTCATGTTGGTTTTAGTTTAACAAAGTTATACAATTTTGGTAGAAATAATTATTAAAAAAACTGATAATTAAATTATTTAAACCAGGTCTGCTATTTATTTAAATCTGGATCAGATGACAAAAACTTTTTTAATTGTAACAATCATGAAGCCAAATTCAGAAAAACAAACTCAATTGAAAATCTAAAAAAATTAAAAATATCAAAATTATAATAAAAATATGTTAATTACAATTATTAAAAATTTTTCTCCGTTTTCTTGTGTTTTCATCATCTAATTTGGTACAAGTATAAATAATTGATGATGATTGGTTGAAAAAATTAGTAGATAAATCCTGCGAAGCCGGATTCTGATATTTTGTCTATATATTCCCACAATCCGGGATTTCCGGATTCCGGTATTTCCATGATTAGTTTTTTGGAGTTTTGAGTAATCCTGTGAATCCTTAAATCGTTATTCCAGATTATCGGCAGGTTCAGGCAGCAATTTTTTTCAGAATCACTTCCGCAAGTTTTCGGAATTAGCAGATTACTGGATTTCACTGATTTTTTATTTGTATTCTGCTGATCCGTGCAATCAGTAAATCAGTGTAATCCACGGTTCAGACAATATTATAATCCTCTGATACCTATCTACCGGCCGGTCCTGATTTATATCTTTTAGCTGAAATTGACAAAAAAAAACCGCACAGACGGAGTGCCTGTGCGATTTTTAAAATTTAAGGATCATTTAAAATAATAATCAGGGATTATGCCCCGAATCACATAAATAATATTTACTAATTACCTGGTCTTACAGTTCCATTATTAATAAAATTACCGTTGAATTCTCCGTTTCCCTGATAAATTCCGGTATTGGTAAAGTTACCACCCGGCTCCAGAGTCATTGTACCGTTATTGGTAATGGTCTGACCGGTGTTGATCAAGGTTGTACCGCTTTTGATCAAATAAGTCTGTCCTGATCCAATTGTCAATGGACTTGTCAAGGTAACGGTACCGATTTGCAGTTCAATGGTTTGATTTGGTCCCGCTGCCGAAACAGCTTCTGCAAATGTGCAGTAATAGGTATTTGTCTCAACGATATATACAAGTACACCGGTATTGCATCCTGTACATGTAGCGGCAGGCTGGAAGCCTACACCGGGACCGTCACCTCCTGAAACCAACCATGGACCATATTTCACATCACCAGAAATCATAGCAGCTATGGATGCAGCATCAGTCGTACCAAACCAGTTACATGTTCCGTCAATTTTTCCACTATTTGGATTGGAATTTACAATGGCATAAGGTGGTGTTCCTGTTAATCCTGTGATTGAATTATTATGAACAGCCATTTTAGTGCCCGTATTTGCACTATTTCCAGTACCATAGATCACTCCAAGAATTCCATAATTGCATGAATTTATCAAGTTGTTTTCAATCTGGGTCGTATTCCAATCGACAGCATTGTCGACTTCAATACCCCTGTAAAATCCGGTAATTTCATTCCCGGAAACAGTCAATGATGTCAAAGAGCCTGGGTTTGAATTATAGGACGTTGCATCATTTCTGCCCTGGACGTTTATACCATAACCATTGGTTTGGGTCGCACCCCTTGTCTCACTAAATATATTATCACTTATAGTGATGTTATTATAGCTTCCGTATTTCAGATTAATAATAATACCTCTCGGATTTGTATTTAGTCCGTTATTTGTCATTGTATTGCCTGAAATCAAGCCATTTGTTAGTTTTTCAATATACATAGCTGCCTGATTATTGGCATTTGCACCATTTGAAGTAAAAGTATTGTTACTGATAGTAACGTTAGTGCATCCGCCAGCTGGAGAAGCCTGTTGAGGTATATAAATTGCAGAATTCACCTGATTAGAAAAATTAGTCCCAGTTATGGATAGCCCATTTACATTTGCTGCCATTCCCATGCGGAAACCGTCTGAGTTGGCATTAAAGGTACAATTGGTCAAAACCCAGTCGTTCATAACACCTGAAGTGTTGTTTAAGTGGATTCCATAAGAAGAGTTCCCATCTATACTAACGCCATCAAGAGTGAGATAATTAACCAGCTCATTGGCATAAAGTCCTTTGGTTGAGCCGCTTATTTTTAAATTTTTCAGGTAGGCTCTGTTTGCGGAAGATGCTCCTGAACCGGCTGCAGTGTAAGTAAATGCAGTGCCTGCACCACCCTGAACGACGGTGGTGTTACCGGCACCTGAAATTGTAAGTCGTTTGTTAACAGTAACACTTTCTCCGAATGTCGCACTACTGACCTGTAGGGTATGCCCATCCAAAGTCTGAGCATCATTAATAGCAGCCTGTATTGAACAGAAATACTCAGATGTATTTGTATTTGTCACCACTCCGTATCCGACTCCGATATCCCTTGTGTCTGTACCATTTCCACTGAAAGTATTTCCGCTTATTGTATTACCACAAGTGATTGGGGAATTTCCTCGGCCAAACAGGTTTGGAGATAAAACTGGTGATCCGCCTGACCCTGTATTAGCATCTGATGGATAATCAGTAGGATTTTGTTGTTGTAGAATCCCTACCTCGCAATTTTGAACAGTATTTCCAGTAACTGTATGATTTATACCTTCAACTACAATTCCAAAACCTTCCTCAGCACCAGATTGCTGATATCCATCCACTGTATTACCTGTGATTGTCACATTATTAGGTACATCAACATTACTGCCTAATACACCTCTTCTCAATATTGCAATGCCTGCTCTGTCCCTGAGATCTCCATTTTGAGTGGTCATTGTAACCTGGTTTCCGCTGACTGTGACACCACCTGCAGGATTCTTTATCTCTATTCCAAATCTGCCACCACCTGTAATTATATTATTATTTATCAAGTTAGATCCAATCGAATTATTTAAACCGATTAAACCAATCGCATTATCTCCTCCCTGAATATCTATTGTATTTCCTGAAATATTAACAGCAGAAGCATCTCCATCCTGAAGTTCAATTCCACAGCAATTATTATTTGCCAGCATATTGCCTGAAATTGTTATATTGCTTTTGAGTCCGTTCCATATCACAATCCCTCTTGCTCCGGATCCGTTATTGGATGCCATTGAATTTGTGATTGATACATTATTGATTGGGCCATTGGCGTAGAAACCTGATGCGCTTGAATTATTCATAAGAGCAACATTAGTGACAGTGAGATCATTATTTCCTCCAATAGCATAGATTCCAGCATTAGTATTACCGTTTGTACCTGTAAAATTCTGTACAGTGAGATTTTTTATGGTCACTCCTTGTACTCCATTAGCAATGACAATACCTGAAGTAATACCCAAGCCTGTACCATCAATTACCTGTTTGGATTTATCGATATCGATACCCTGTAAAGTTAATTTTTTAGTAATTGTAACTGTTTCATTATAGGTTCCTTCCGATAATTCAATCACGTCTTCAGGATTTGCGGCATTGATCGCAGGCTGTATAGTAGCAAAATACGTGTTTTGCGTCAGGTTATGTACAGGCAGGAAGAACTGAAGAGATCCCAGACAGGCAAAGTCAGGTTTGTGTATCAACTTTGCTTCAAGTGCAGTCCTTTGTGTAAAATTCATAGCAGAAGGCAATTGAAGTCCGGAGCCCACATCGAATCTATTGGACCGTATGTCAATATTTTGGTCCCAGCATGCTTTAGTCGTTCCAGCACCTGTTCCAGTTCCGATGATGGCATCATAATTAGGGAAGGCTGATCCAATTGAAGAACCTGTCTGATTATCAAGGTCGATGAAGGTAGTAAGTGAGGAGGCAAAACTATTTTCATTACCTGATGTCCCAATAGTGAAGGTACCATATGAATCATTATCACTATCATGATTGAGGAAAGAAATCCCATAACCGGTTCCATTAAAATTGTTATTGGTCATTACAGCATCAACAGGGACCTGAACAATAGTATTGGAATTAGTGCTTAATGATTTAGTATTTACCACAACTCCATGAGCATTTGCGACCGAAGAATTAAAGGTATTTTGATCAAGAGTAACTGATCTCATATTTTCCAGTGAAACTGCCCATTGATAATTATTGAAAGTATTACCTGAAACTGCATGAGCAATATTGTTATAATTATTCTTGATTCTGAGCAAGCCTATATTCGGATCATTGAATCCGGCATTAAATATATTTGTGGCCACAGTAATTAAACCTGCTCCAGCATTCTGATCGGATAGCTCTATTCCACCACCATTGAGGTTATTGTTTGATATGGTAACAGGGCCATTACCCGCAAAACGGACAAGGATATCATGGCTTCCGGTCATTGAAGTATTCCCTGTGAAAGAACCTCCAGCTTCGTCAACTGCCACTCCTGCACGGAAGAAACTACTCACGTTTCCAGTTACAGTATTGTCCTGGAAGGTGATATTGTTTACACCACCGGCTGCAATACGGTAATTTGTCGGTCCTCCGTAATTAATGCTGACTGCATTGCGATCACCATAAGATCCTGTAGGAGTATTATAGGGATCGAAGTTACTGTTTTTAATGATTATATTTTCCAATCCAACAGAACTGGCTATAATGGCGCTTCTCAACTTAGACATATCGACATTGAAATCTATGTTCTCAATCGTAACATTATTTGCAGTAATGTCAAATAATGCTAGCTTTCCCGTTGGGGTGCCCGTAAAATCAATCGTTGGTTGACCTCCAGTCCCTATAATTGTCAATTCTTTATCAACAATTACCTGTTCATTATAGGTTCCAGGAGCAACATTGATGGTAAAACCATTTAATGTTGTGCAGGCTTTGATTGCATCAGTAATTCTAGAATGGCCTGATACAAGGATAGGTCCATTATAAACCTGTACAAGAGATGAAGCTGGGACAGCAGCATTATCGCATGAAACATTATCGATATAAAACCCATTTCCTGAATTACCTGCAACAGCCGTTCCTCCAAGTCTGAACATGATAGCATCCACAGCTATAGGATATGGTGTTGCTGTCCATGACGGGGAAGCATAGTATGTTTCCCAGGTGGTACCTGTATGTATCAACATACCATTAAGATAGATTTTCATTATATCGTTTCCGTTACCACCGCTTAAACCATCGACAAATTCTATATAAAAATCCAGCTGGTACCAGGCTGTATAACACAGATTTGTTGCTATTATAGTTGGTGCTGCCGGAAACGCACCTCCCGCCATAGTTTCATAAAATTCGAGGTTGAAGCCGGTACCCACATCTCTGATACCCACATAGCTCATCCTTACATTGGATTGCCTGGGAGCAGCGTTGATAGTCATGAAAAGATTTGTTTGGGCAGCACCGGTTGCCGACTTGAATTTAAATCCTCCGTGAAAATATCTTGAAGCAGCAATAGCTCGTGGATTTGGCGGACTGAGAGGAGTAGTATGATTCAAACCCCTGTCATTATAAAGTGCCGAAGTAGTTTCCCCTGCAGGTAATGCACAGCTGGGCGAATTAGGCTGATTTGCAAATCCTCCAGAAGTCACTGCATTTGATATCCTCCAGACCTTATTGCTTCCATCAGTTGTAACAGACTGGTCAAAAGAAGGAGGAGTTTTGACGAATCCCCATTCATCACTTACCGTCCAGAGACTTCCATAAGGACTTGGGACAGTATATACATACCCTGCAGGTACAGAATTGTAGGTCGTAGTGCCCCCAGATCCCTGATAATCAACTGATCCTGATGAAAAGGATTCAAAATCGGTGAAGGATTGAGCAACCATACTCACGACTAATAACAGAAAAGTGAAGACAAAAAAGGCTTTTTTTTCTATTCTTGAATTTTTTCTCAAAATAATTAAATTTCTCATGATTGTTGGTTTAGTTATTGAATGTTATCTTATTTGCAAAATAGATTTTTTTTTGCAAGGAAATTATATAAGTTGCAATAATATACATTTTTTTTGAAATATCCAAATTTTGAGTATTTCTTTTATAATTTAACATTTCGTCTGCTTTATTCTTGAAAATTTTTAAACATTTATAAAATAATATCATTTTAATCAAAACTGATACCACAAATGATGTACTTTAGCAGCTCTATCTTCAATACTGACAAAAAACTGTTTTTTTTCTTAAGTGTTTTCGCAAAACTTTATAACCTCCAGGTAATGTGCAAATTTTTTAGCATTTAAACCGGCCGGTTTGAAAACTATTTATTCTTAAATATTTACCGTAAAAGAATCGTCCGGTACAAGAATAAACATTAATAAAATTGTATTCCCGGTGTTTATATTTTAAAAGAATAATTTAAAACTAAACATACCGGTAAAAAACCGAATATTTTTTCATTAGAGTAATGATTCATTAACTAAATGATGGTTTTCCTAAAAAACTCAGATTTTTATATTATGAAGTTGTTTAAAAATTCAACGAAAGGACAGTGCGATCCCGACCTGAGTGCCGGGAAAAACTCACAAACTATTCAGGATTTAAATACATTAACTTATATGTTTTCAATAAGGAAAATTTTACCTCTTAGGTTTTGGTCAGATTTCCTGCTTTCTGTTGCTCAGACTCGAGATCATTATCGGCAAATAAAGATAAATTGCAATTCCGGCAAAAGGGTTATTGTACATAATGCAAAATTTGCATAACCTGAATTTTATTTGATTGACTAATATAATTGCATTGCCCGACTTTTGAGGGTTAGAAAACAGATTCGCACCGCCTGGAACATTACTGGTGAGTCTGTGGAAAATAAATTCGGATACCTGTATAAATTATAAAGAAAGGCAGAAATAAAAAAAAATGAAAAAAAATTTGTCATAATTATTGAAAATATAAAAACTTAATTTTTTTTTGCATTCAGATATTCTTGTTTTTGAAAAAAAGAATAATTTTGTTAAACCAAATTTAAGTTTTTACGATTGAAGCCGAAAATTATAAATTAAATAACTCTTAAATATATTAAAATGAAAATTGATAAAGATATACTGAATGAACTTAGAAATCATGATGATATATACCGTGACATCACAGAGGAAGACCTTCTGGAAGGATACAGGCTTTCAATTGAAGCTAAGGAATACGATAATCCTGATGAGGATATGGATTATGAGGACCTGTTCAAGCTTTCTTCATTTTATGCATATGAAGCACTTATACACAGCAATATAATAGACTACGAAAAAGATGATTTCGAATTTGATGATGACGAAGAATTCAGAGATTATGGCGATTACGGTGGAGACAGCTATGATTCTGGATATTATAAGGATGAGGAGGATTATTATTAATTGTTAATTGTAAATGGTTAATTGTAAATGACAAGTAACTGTAATTTAAATTATATCAATATTTTATTAAAAAAAATTCATAACCCTCGGTCAAATGTGATAATGCAGGAATATGGTCAGTATACTTTTTCGGTCAAAATCGGAAGCAATGTGCTATTTTGTTGTCTGATATATAATCCCATTTAATCATTTTAAAACAAAATTTTTGTTTTAAACAAGCCCTGGAAAAGAACTTGCCCTGAAAAACAGCATTTTATTTTTTTGAAACTAATAAAAAATTTTCGACTGACATTAAAAGATCCTGTTTTATTATTTTATTTAGCAGGCCACGGTCAATTTTTTCAGAACCATGATCCGGTATTACAGTAGTTCGTCCATCTTTATGCTGAAAAAATTTATGACTGCCTTTCTGCCTTTTCATTTCAAACCCAAGCATATAGAGTATTGTCATTAGCTCTTTTGCTGTGTACAAGGGCAATCTGGACATAATTAAACGGAGATTTGCTGGAAACTTAAAAACCTGTTGGCCGGTTTGAATGTTTTCTTTGTATCCAGGTACAATTCGATAGCTTCTTTCGTCCTGGAAAGCAATTCATCATAGGTTTTAGCCTGGGTATGGCATCCTGGCAATTCAATAACTGAGGATATTAAATAACCATCTGATCCTTGCTCTACAATTATATTAAATGTTTTATTTTTAATCATAATTGAAAATATTTTATTGTGTAAAAAAATGCATTGACAAAAATTTCATCAAAGATAACGATATTAAAAGCAATTATCTTACAATGAATTAACTTTTGCGAAAAAAATTAGCATTTCCACAGGTACAGAATCATTTGGTAATATTCAGGAAATTCGATTAATAATGAAGTTGTTTGAAAATAAATGTTTTAAAACGCTTGTATATTATTGATATTTAAGTAAATGCACTTTAAAATATTTGTTTTATTTTGTAACCTATTTTGTAAATAATAAACTTTATTTTGTTTTTAAAATTTCTCTTCTTTTTGATCCGTCAAAAAGAAGCAAAAAACTCGTGCGAAATTAAACTCGCAAACCTTTTGTTTATTATAAAACAACAAGTTATATCGTTTTCAATTATGAAAATTTTACCTACAAGGTTTCGGTAAAATTTCCTGCATTCTCCAGCTCAAACATAATTTCGCACAGTCCTTTCGATCAATTATTAAACAACTTCAATAATATTTATCAATATAATCCCTTTTAAGGTATAAAAATCAACCTGCAATATACACACTTCTGATTAAGAAATTTATAACACACAATTCATCTTCCAGGCACCGGATAATACTTCGTAATTCGTAATTTATAATTCGTAATTCGTAACTTATAATTCGTAATTGAACTGTGTAATTACTTCACAACAATATTTATCATTTTCCCGGGTACTATAATGAATTTCAGGACTGCTTTGCCTTCAAGCCATTTGTCTATATAGTCAAGTGCCAGTATTTTATTCTGCAGTTCTGCATCTGTCATTTCCTTTGGAAATACTTCTGAACCTCTTTTTTTGCCGTTAATACATACAGGATATTCGATTGTTGATTCTTCGAGATAAGTGTCATCATGTACTGGAAAACTTTGATGATGCACACTTCCTGAAAACCCTGCCCTGGACCATAATTCTTCCGCAATAAATGGTGCAAAAGGAGCTACCAGGCGTATCACCGGCAAAAGTATCTCTTCTTTGCTGCATTCAAGCCTTTTCATTTCATTTACAAATATCATCATAGCACTGATTGCAGTATTAAATGAAAGATTTCCAATATCGGCAGTGACTTTTTTTATGGTTTTGTGCAATATCTTTTGTTCTTCACCGTCAGCAGGCTGAGATGTCAGCAACCAATTGTCCTCCCTGTCAACATACAGGCTCCAGAATCGTTTGATAAATTTGCTGACACCATCAATTCCCTTGGTATCCCAGGGCTTGGATTGTTCTATTGGCCCCAGGAACATTTCGTACATCCGGAAAGTATCAGCACCATATTCGGCAACCACATCATCAGGATTTACTACATTATAATATCTTTTGGACATTTTCCCGATTTCATGCGAAGTATAGATCCTGAACTCACCTGACCCATTCAGCGTGCCATTTTGATAGGTAGCATTTTCACATGTAAATCTTGCATCATTGTATTCAGGAATCCATTCCCTGAACTTGTCGATCCCTTCTTTGTCAACATATGGATTCTGTGATCCATGATCGCTGACAAAGTCTATGTATACGGGAATTCTCGTAAAATCATCCTTATTGGTATCATTGACCTTTGAGGCACATACAAAAACATTGATTCCATCCTCCTTTTCTTTTTTCAGATACAAATACTGTATTATACCCTGAATCATTCCCTGATTGACCAGTTTCCTGAAAGGCTCAACAGTAGGCACCAGTCCGAGATCAAACAGGAATTTATGCCAGAATCTTGAATACATGAGGTGTCCTACAGCATGTTCTGTACCTCCAATGTAAAAATCGACATCCTTCCAGTATCCAAGAGCTTCCTCGGAAGCAAACCGTGTGTTATTGGAGGGATCCATATACCGGAGAAAATACCAGCTTGATCCTGCGAAACCGGGCATTGTATCAGTTTCTCTCTCATAGCCTGTATATTGCTGTACCCAAAGAGGATTGCCTGCAAGCGGGGATTTTCCGTCAGTAGTAGGTTTAAATTCCTTAATCTCAGGCAGTTTGACAGGTAATTCCTGAGCCGGAAGCAGATGAGCTACCCCTTCTTCATCATAAATAACGGGAAATGGTTCACCCCAATAGCGCTGCCGGGAAAAATTGGCATCCCTCAGTTTATAATTGATCTGCCTTTTGCCGATATTCATTTCCTCGACTCTTTTGACTACGGTTTCGATAGCATCAGGAACTTCCATGCCATTGATAAAACCCGAATTGATCATTTTTCCTTCCTTGTCCTTCGATACAGATCCCGGATAATCAGATTTATCAATTACCTGGATGATGTCAAGACCAAATTTTTGAGCAAAAAGCCTGTCCCTTTCATCATCACTTGGCACTGCCATAATAGCTCCTGTACCGTAATCCATCAATACATACTCACTCACCCACACAGGTATTTTCTTATCATTCAATGGATTAATGGCAAAAGCTCCGGTAAAAACCCCGGTAACTTTTTTCTCGCTTGTTCGTTCAACTTCTGAACGTGATGAAGAATATGATTTATATTTATTTACTTCCTGCTGATTTTGGGGAGTAGTGATCAGATCAACAAATGGGTGTTCAGGCGAAAGGACCATAAATGTTACTCCGAAAATTGTATCGGGTCTGGTAGTATAGATCTCGAGTTTCTCCTGATGTCCATCAATATCGAAGAACATCTGCAATCCTTCAGAACGGCCGATCCAGTTTTGTTGCATAAGCTTGAGGGACTCAGACCATTCTATATTATTGAGGTCGGACAGGAGTCTTTCAGCATAGGCTGTTATCCTGAGCGACCACTGCCTCATCGGTTTTTTTATTACTGGAAATCCACCTCTCTCACTGAGTCCATCCTTCACTTCATCGTTTGCCAGCACAGTCCCAAGTTCTTCACACCAGTTTACATATGCAAGTTTGCGGTAAGCTAGCCTGTAATTCATTAAAACAGCATCCTTTTCAGCTGATGTCATGGAATTCCATTCTGCAGCATCGAATTTGGCTGTTCCCTGGTCCGGTGCATCAACATTAAGATTACCGGAAATGGCAAAAATCTCAGTAAGTTTATCGATATGAACTGCCCTACCCTGCTTATTGTCGTACCAGTGCATGAACAGTAATGAAAATATCCATTGAGTCCATTTGAAATAATCAGGATCTGATGTTCTTACTTCCCTGTCCCAGTCATAATCCAGTCCAAGATTGAATAGCTGTTCTTTATATCTTTTTATATTCTGATCAGTGGAAACTGCAGGATGAATTCCGGTTTGGAGTGCATACTGCTCAGCTGGAAGACCGAAAGAATCGAAACCCATAGGGTGAAGAACGTTAAATCCGGACATTCTTTTGTATCTGCTTAATATGTCGGATGCAATATATCCCAGTGGATGACCTACATGCAGTCCTGCCCCGGAAGGATAAGGAAACATATCGAGGATATAGAATTTTGGTTTCTCATGGTCAATCTCTACCTTATATGTCTGGTTTTCAACCCATTTATCTTTCCAATATTTTTCAATTTCTTTAAAATCAAGGCTCATTATTTCAATATATTTACTTTATTTTTTTTTAAAAGTGCGAAATTAGGAAAAAAAATGAAAAAGGTAAACTGTTTTATCAGAAAGTGGTTGGCTTGAATTATTGCAAGGCAACAAATCCTGTGAGGGTAACTGACGGTTTTATTTAACATGGAAATAGGATTTGTAAAATAAATAATTGATTCCGGAAATAATTTTAAAAAAAAAACCAACTAATTCTTAAATATACTACTTTTGTATTGATATGTAGATTTTTAAAACATAAACTTATTATTATGAAAAGACTAATTATAGCCACTATTCTGGGAATTTTGTTTGGCTTTGCCTGTTATGGTATGGCATCAGGTGGTGGTCATGAAGTAACTGCTGTTCTTGCAGCAAATATTATAACCGGCAGAATGCTGATTGGAATTGCCATAGGAATTAGCAAATTTCGTCTAAAGCACTGGACTTTGCATGGATTGGTAATGGGTTTGATCTTTAGTATTCCTCCCGGCCTAGGGGCAATGATGGGAGCTCAAAATGCGGATTTTACTCCTGCAGGTATTTTTACTGCTACAATTGTTATGGGCATGATTTACGGATTTCTGATAGAATTAATTACTAGTGTGTTTTTTAATGCAAGGCAGTGAGACGAGGAGCGAGAAGTGAGGGTTGCTGCTTACAGAGTGTGGGTTGTAGGGTGAAAAGGGTTGGTTGGATTTGTGTAAACGATAAATAACCGATAACAAAAAAATCAATAATATTGGGAAATGAAAGGTAATAGGATTTCTGTTGAAAAAAAAGGTAAGCGGTGTCTGAATTGCGGTCATGAGTTGCTCAATGATGAGAATTATTGCCCTGAGTGCGGTCAAATAAACGATGAAAGAAGACTCAGCCTGAAAATTTTTCTGCACACAACCCTGGCAGGTTTTTATTCCTTCGATTCCAGGTTTCTAAGGACAATTATCCCACTGATATTTAAACCCGGGAAAGTAAGTAAAGAATATATTGAAGGCAGGAGGACATATTACAATAATCCATTTCAGCTGTTATTACAGACAGCAATCGTTTTCTTTTTAATGATAGGATTAATAAATACATTCAAAAAATTTTCCAATTTTGGGTCAACAGAAAACCAGGGTAATAAAATATCATCGGATACAATTCCACTGTTTGAACTGGAACTCGAAGATGGGTTTGATAGTTATTACAAAAAATACCTTGATTCCGTCGGTTTAAAGGATAAGCTTGCCTCAAAATTAAATGACCCTGAAATCAGTAAAAATGAAAAAGATTCGATATTTGATAAACTTCATACTATTGGAATAAGATATGAATTTGAAAATTTTAATTCTAAAAAGTACACTGTTGACTTAAATAGTATTGATAAATTCAATGAACACTATAAACGAACCACACAATCACTTGAAAAGTTTTTTGAGACAAACAATATCAAATATGAAATAGATGGAAAATACAATAAAGATATACAGGGAATCCTGAAGGATACACTTTTCACAAGTATAAGATTGCAAAATTTTAATAATGTAGTAAATTTTGCAAGGAAAAATGAAAAATTACCCATTGAACAGGCACTTGATAGTTTAAAAATTGAAAAAACCAAATCAAATATTTTCTGGTATCAAAAAGCTTTGGACTTCAACAAACTATTGTATAGCAGAGAATTCAGACATGCCTATCTTGATGGGATAATTTCAAAAACTACACTTTCCCTATTCCTGTTGCTTCCACTGTTCACCCTGCTTTTGACAATGATTTATTTCACAAGTAAATATAGTTATGCCGAAAATCTTGTCATTGTATTTAATCTTCAGACTGTTTTCTTTATTCTGCTACTTATTTCTATTTTACTATATAATATTTTCAGTGCAGGTATCATAATAGCAGTTCTCAACATAGGATACATCATTTATTTATACCGGACATTGCGGTACCTGTACAGACAGGGACACTTTCTTACAATTTTCAAATTCTTAATTCTAACCTTATTTTATGGGTTTCTCGCATTTACCGGTTTTTTGATGGTTTCATTCATTGTTTTCATATTTTGATTTTTCTAAATATATAAATACGCAAAAAAACATGGCTTATGAAAATTAACTGGATAAAAACAATGTTCATTACAGGACTTATACTGCTCATTTTAGGTATGATTGATCCTCTTGAAGGATCTGTACTTGTTGGTGTGGGAGCGGTTTTAATAGCAATATACGGATACCTTGTCAAAGACAGATACCGGTCTGTTTTCCTGGTTGCAGCAATTTCAATTATAGCTGGTATTCTGTTTATGTTCTATTTATCATCCCGTGGAGGTATTGGAGAAGGAGCTTTACCAAAAATTTGGTTTGCCACAGTAGTGCCCTATCCTGCCGGATGGTTGTTGTTGGTATTTGTTTTGATCTACAAGGCTGTAAAAAAAGAATTTATTTTTAAACGAGTTTGACCGGCAAAGATTTAATTTCTTCCCTGGGCAAGAAGGTAAAGAGCTGCCATTCGTACAGCAACTCCATTTTCAACCTGTTCGAGGATGATTGAATTTTCGCAGTCAGCTACTTCACTTTCAATTTCGACTCCCCTGTTGATAGGACCGGGGTGCATTATGACAATTTTTTTATCAAGTTTATCTATCATTTCCCTTGTCACACCGAAATACTGGTGATATTCTCTAAGTGAAGGCAGGTACTGAATCTCCTGTCTTTCAAGCTGGATGCGGAGTATATTGGCCACATCGCACCATTCTAGTGTTTTTCTTATGTCGTGGACTACTTCCACACCAAGGCCCGACAGGTATTTTGGTATCAGGGTCGGAGGACCACAGACTCTGATATTAGCTCCAAGTTTTTTAAGTGCAAAAAAATTGCTCATAGCAACTCTTGAATGCATAATATCGCCGATAATAGCAATATTTTTACCTTTTATTTCACCCAGTTCCTCAATAATTGAAAAAGTATCGAGCAATGCCTGGGTTGGATGTTCATGAGTGCCATCACCTGCATTGAGAATATTTGCATCTATATGTTTAGCCAGAAAATGAGGAGCACCCGGTGAAGGATGTCTCATCACTAACATATCAACTTTCATAGCCAGGATATTATTAACTGTATCAAGCAGTGTTTCACCTTTTTTTACTGATGATGATGAGGCAGAAAAATTAAGAATATCGGCAGATAATCTTTTCTCAGCCAGTTCAAAAGAAAGCTTTGTCCTTGTGGAATCCTCAAAAAACAAGTTAGCAATAGTGATATCCCTTAAGGTAGGGACTTTTTTAATTGGCCTGTTTATGACTTGTTTGAATTCCCTGGCTGTCTCGAAAATCAGGTAGATATCCTCTTTAGTCAGATCTTTTATACCCAGGATATGTTTTACAGAAAGTTGTGATTTCCCCATTTCAAATTAGTTTCAAATAAAAGATTCAATTACGTTCAGGATAGAAAATTACGATATCGCTACCATCCAAATGTTTCCATTTAACCTCAACATATGCTTTTTCGAGGGCATCGACAGACAGCCCCCTATAATCAGCCTCAATCGGAAATTGCCTGTTAAACCGCCTGTCGATCAATACAGCCAGTTCTACTTTAAGAGGTCTGCCATAATGCTGCATAGCTGCAAACGCAGCCTGAACTGTTCTTCCGGTATAGAGTACATCATCTATAAGTATGACTTTTTTACCCTGAATCAGAAAATCAATTTCATTTTTACTGGGTGATAGCGGAGATTTTCTCATTCTGAAGTCATCACGGTAAAATGTAATATCCATTTTGCCATATGTAGCTTTAAGGTCTTTAACTTCCTTTTTTATAATATCGTAAAGTCTGTCGGCAAAAAAACCTCCTCTTTCCTGAATACCTATCAGGCAGGTATTCTCAAAGTTGTCATAGTTTTCAATCAGTTGATGTGCTAACCTTTGCAAGGTAAGTTCAAATTTTGAATCCTGTAGTATAATTTTACTTTCGTTCATATAAATATGCAAATATAGTTACAATTTATTAAAAAATAACATATATTAAAAAAATATTTGTGTGCCTACTTTATCAGAGTTACAAATCCTCTTTCATTGATAAGTTTTCCTCTTGGTGTCCGGTACGTCCAGGTAACAACATAGACGCCCTGTGGAAGAACATCACCACTGTTGAATTTTCTTCCATTCCAGTATTCAAGCGGATTATCTGCTTCAAAAACAATGCCTCCCCACCTGTCCCAGATCCTCAGCGTGAAATCATTCATGTATTTCAGGAATGAACCTTTACCGAAAAATTCATCATTTTTTCCATCACCATTTGGTGTGAATGCATTCGGGTAGTACATGAGTACATCCGGAGAAACATCGACTAATTTAATTAAAGTATCTGTACAGCTATTTTTTGAAGTGACTATATAAAGAATTCTGAAAAGACCTGTATCGGGGTATGTATAGGTGGGTTCAAAATCAAAACTCACATCGCCTGTTCCAAATTCCCAGAAATGGTAATCTCCGTTTTGCGAATTATTCTTTATACTGATCGCAGGATTGATAATGCTTATATTCTGTGGTTTGTAAGTAAAATCAGCAACAGGTCCATCTTTGATCTGGATATATGCAGGAAAATCAGCAGATATTTTACAGGACGAAGGCGATATTATGCTCACCTTGACGTTATAGTCACCTGGCTTATCATAAACATGAACCGGTTTGAGTTCATCACCAGATGTCCCGTCACCAAAATCCCAGTTTATTTTGTAGCTACCGTCAATAAAACCAGTAAGATTATCAAAATAAATGGTTTCAGGGGCACAGCCCACGAATTTAGATGGAAGTATATTAATTTTATCTGGAGCAGGAAAAAAGTCAATGGAACTAATCTGTTCGTCAGCACATTTATTCTGATCTTCAACTTTAAGACTAATTGTATATTTTCCCGGTTTTGAATATTTATGAAACGGAGAATATACACCGGAATTGGAACCGTCGCCAAAATCCCATTTTAATGAAGTTAGCTGACCGGCTTCGGAAAAGGATGAATTTTTGAATTCAACCGGAGCCAAATTACATGTATCGAGATCAATATCAAATTTTGCATAAACTCCCGGATAAACCTCTACCCTGATATCAGCCGAATCACTACAGGCCAATTTGTTGTTGAGAATGAGTTTCCCATCATAAACACCGGGACCCGGGAAAGGTATTATAGCATTCCACTGATCGGATGTTACTGTTTGGCCATCAATATTGAATTTCCACTTTACGTTACTTATTTTGGTTTTATCATAAGAGTTATTCACAAACTGGACTGTATCGGCCCCGCATGAAAACACCCTGAATAGTTTCAGGTCAAGCTGACTTGAATTTCCAATTACTGCATTTACCAGCGGAGCACATGCAGTCACATTGAACTGGAAATCTCTCTGAAGTGTGCCTATGAGTATCCCTTTCCTGTATTCTTTAACCCTGACTCCTACAACAAATTGGCCGAGATTAACAGGTTGACCAAAGATATTCCCTGTTACCGGATCAATTTGTACCGGAGGATTTCCCTGTAACGGATTGTTAAAGGAATATGGTGGTTTGAAAGATACCAGAGGAAATGGAGGAGCGCAATTATCAGGAAGTGGCTGTACTCCATCACAAAGATACTGATTACCTGCTGTTCCAGCTTCTGAACCATTCAGTCCGCCTCCTGCAAGTGGATTAAAAAATTCATAAACAAGTGAATCTCCGTCTGCGTCAGTAGCACTATGATCAAAGCTGAAAAATGTGTTTGCACACAGAACTGCCGGAGGAAAAGATTTGAACACCGGACTGTCGTTACCTCCAAGCTGAGCCTCAGGGCTGATCTCTATAAAATATGTAGCTCCTGTTGCTTCCGGAGTATTAATATTTATTATAAAATTCGTCCTGCAACATCTCTGATATGTAATCTGATAAGGAGCATCTGTTATTTTTAAAGTCAGCCGGAAATTGTATTCTCCCTTTTCGTACAATATATTAGAAGGAGTGATCACACAGGGGTCGTCCACATTTTCTATGTATTTTTTATTTTCAACAGGTCTGTCAATCCTTCTGACGAACTGCCATTTATTACCTGACTTGAGGTAAACCCCAAAAAATCCCTGAACATCAAAATCAGCACCTCCACTTTCTGCATCCCTGTAAATAGTAAATTTAAAGTCATATACTGCATTGCCGTTCAATACCCTGTCAGAAGACACTAATTTATAAGTAGCCTCGCCCCCAACGATGTGTTTAGCAGATGAAAAAACAGATACTGAGACCAATAGGGCAGAAAACAATACCTTGTAAATATTTTTTTTGTTCATAAAAACTATTTGACCATAAAATAGTTAACGAATTAAATGCGTTTGTAGTGCTAAATTAACACTTTTACATGGAAATGTTCAATAATAATGATAATTTTGATGAAATAATATCAATTTTAAATGATGGAAAAATAATCCTATACCCAACTGACACTATCTGGGGTATAGGATGTGATTCAATGAACACTGAGTCAGCGAAAAGAATAAATAAAATAAGAAAAAAAATGCCTGAAGCGGCAATGATACTTCTTGTCTCAGACCTTGAGATGCTTAAAACTTATGTAAAGGAAATTCATCCAAGAATTGAAACATTGCTGGCATATCATGAACGCCCCCTTACGGTTTTGTATAAGGCAAAAAAAAATGTACCTGACATTTATGTTGAAAACAACAAAGTAGCAATCAGGATTGTAAAAGAAACTTCCATCAGTCTATTGATCAAAAAATTTGGAAGACCCATAGTCGGAGCAACTGCCTGTATTGAAGGTGAGGATTTCCCAAGGAATTTTCAGGAAATAAATGCTTCGATCAAGTCCGATGTCGATTATATATTCAACCTGAAAACAGATGTTACAGAAACTGGTGAGCCATCAGTTATTGCAAGTTTTTCAAAAAATGGGAAACTGAAATTTCTCAGATAGTCATGGGTATTTATCGGATTTACATAAAAATTATACTTCTGCTGTTTATTTAATACCCTCAGTTTTACCAGCTTTGTTTTTTTTTGAAGATAATTTTGAGGATAATTTGTTATCTTTTTTGGGATTTATTTCAGAAAAAAGTGCCCTTTGAACAAATGGGTCACTCTTTAGTATAATTTCAGTTTCAAGAGCCCTGCCATTGATCAGATATGCTATTTTTGATTTTACAATTTCAGTAAGAATCTTATTATCGGGTAACTGGTATTGCTCTAAAAATGCAGAAACAACCTTATCATTTAAAAAATTATAATCATTCTTCAAATCATTTTTGCCGGAATTCATAATGACTTTATTTCGGAAAATGTAATCGATCAAAACCGGGTATAATTTATAGCTGGTATTCTCAACCAATGAAAGTGATTTTGAAAATAAAGAATCGTTTACAATAATATCCGGCTCAATACCACGCCCGGAATAAAGTGGTCTTCTCTTTATGAGGCTGAAAAAAGTATCTTGTCCGGTATAAAACTGATCTTTTTTAATTGTTTTCGGAAATTTAATATCTTTCTGGATTGATCTTCCTGAAGGCAGGAAATAATTTGCAACCGTCAGCCTTAGAGCTCCTCCGTTGAAAAGGTCATACTGGTCCTGCACGAGACCCTTTCCAAATGAGTTTTTTCCTATAATCAGGGCTCTGTCATGATCCTGGAGTGAACCTGCGAGAACTTCACTGCCTGAAGCACTGAACTCATTGATTATCACAGTAACTTTCTCAATATCATAGAAATTTCTACCGCTCGTTTTAAGGACGTCTTTTCTACCATCCTTATACACAGTTTCAACTAAAGTCAGACCTGATTGGGAAAAAAGCTGATCGAGAATTTTTACTACCTCCTGCAAATAACCACCTGGATTGTCCCTTACATCTATTATCAGATTCTTTATTTTTTTATTCTCTGCATTTTTTTCTATTATACCAAGCAATTCCCTGTAAGTGTGGTTAGAAAACTGAGAAAGCCCTACATACAGGGTAGAATTTCCAAAATTAAATATCCTGTTCACAGTCTGAGTTTCAACAGAATCAATTTTTAAGCTAACTATCCTTTTTTTAAAATCTCTTCCTGAAATCAGCAGATCTAATTTTTTTCCTTTATTTTTCAGAAATTCCTGTGTGATCTGTTCATTATTCCACCCTACAAGATTTTTTCCGTTAATTTTAAGTATTTTTTCAAGAGTTTTTAGACCGGCCTTTTGAGCAGGGCTATTTTTTAGAATTTCAATAATAACAAGCGAATCTTTAAAATCCTGACTATAAATTCCCATTCCGGTATAACTGGCATTAAGATTATCTCTGACATGATAGAATTCAGATGGCTCTATATAAGCTGAAAAGGGATCAAGACTTTGAGAGATTGAATTGAGGGCCTTGTTTGTCATTTCATCATAATCAGGTTCAAATAAGTAATTTGATTCAATCAATCTCATCACATTATCGATATGTGTTGGCCTTAGCTTTTCTTCATTCTCATGCACTTTAATAAGTTCAAAATCAGATGTATCCTGAATTCCATAACCTATCAGCATGCCTGCTGCCAGAATAATACTTAAAAGCAAAGGTTGTATGATAATATATTTTTTATTCACCTAAAATTCTTTTAGAACGCAAAAATAAACGATTTTGACCATTAAACCAATTAATACTTTAACTATTGTTGATAGATAATTCAGGGAAGAAAACTATTTGAATATTCTAAGTCCGTTATATATTAAGGGAATTTAATAAATACTTTCACAAATTTTAATTATCAGTTTTGCAATTATTTTTTTATTTCGCCAGGATTTAAAAATCATGGTTCGATAAATAAATAGATATTGAGTGTATTTTCTTCAAAGGATTATATGCCTGAATTATGTTTTAAAAAAATCAATAAGACTTTATCTTATTAAATCGCACTATTTATCAAAAATGCAATTAATTGCAATTATCATAAAAAATCATGAGCCAGTAAAACAATTATTATATTCACAACCTATTTAAAATATATAAATTATCGATAATTATGAATGGGGTATTAAATCAAATAATAAATGAAATAAACGATAATGCCGGTTTAAAAAATATAAATGAGAAGGGCAATACTAAATATCATGCCGTAAGTAGAAAATATATTCATACTTCGCGAGATTTACTATTTATATTAGCAGGTATTTTTTCTGCCGGATTTGGCTTAAAAGCATTTCTTTTGCCAAATGCATTTATTGATGGTGGTGTAACAGGAATTTCGCTGATATTATCTAAACTGACAGGGATATCATTATCAATTTTAATAGTTATAATCAATATTCCATTTCTTATCATCGGATCATCAACAATTAACAGGGTTTTTGCGCTTAAAAGCATCATGGCTATTGTAGGTCTTGCCTTTATTTTGCTTTTAATCCCATTTCCCCTTATCACTGATGACAAATTACTTATTTCTGTTTTTGGTGGTTTTTTCCTTGGATTAGGTATTGGCTTATCAATAAGGGGAGGAGCAGTTATAGATGGCACTGAAATACTGGCTATTTTTCTTAGTAGGAAAACCCCTGCTACTATTGGTGATATTATTCTCATTTTCAACATATTAATATTTTCAATAGCAGCTTATGTGTTTTCTGTTGAAATCGCGCTTTATGCAATTTTAACATATTTTGCAGCATCTAAAACAGTGGACTTTGTTGTTTCCGGGATTGAAGAATATGTAGGAGTGACAATAATCTCCTCATACAGCGAAGAAATCAGGCTTGCAATAATAGAAAACATGGGAAGGGGATGTACAATTTATTCCGGTAAAAAAGGTTTCGGCAAACGTGGAGAAAAACTAAAAGAGACTGATATAGTATATACACTTGTTACCAGGCTGGAACTTTCAAAACTTGAAAGTGAAATAGAAAAAATAGATGTTGATGCTTTTTTCATTATGAGCAGTATAAAAGATGCTAAAGGAGGAATGATAAAAAAAAGACCTCTGACACATTGAAAATATTTCTCCGGATAATGTAATTAAACATAATTAATTCTTTTAGGGCTTCTCAGTTTTATAAATAAATTCAGGAAAATTTGTTTAATAAATCAACAGGATTTTATTACCTTTGTATTTCCTTTTGTTATTTTTTTTGAAAAATGGATTTAACTGAAGAATCGCAAAATATTCAAATAGACAGAGCAAGTAACATTGTTTTTTTAATCAGTGTAATTGGTCTTATAGTATTATTATTTGATTTCGGTTTCAATCAGGAATGGGAAGTTCAGATAGCTATAAATATATATTATTTTATAGTCCTTGTATCAGGGATTTTTATTACTGTTCTCAGATACCTGACGCAAATTAAGCACATAAGAATTAAGGTAATTTTATTTGACATTGTTACAAACATTATTATTTTATTAATAATTGGCCTTCATTTTTTTTCATCACAAGCTTACAAGGAAGCAACCGTCTTTTATAGTGATGATTGGTTAAAACTATCTATATTATTTACTTTTGTCCGGGAATTTGCAGTCAGAAAGATCAATTTTCAACGGAATTATCTTAATCCTGCACAGCTTTTTGTTATCAGTTTTATAGCAATTATTTTTGGTGGAGCCCTACTTTTAATGCTTCCAAATGCGACAGTTAATGGTATTTCATTTATTGATGCACTTTTCACTTCTACAAGTGCGGTTTGTGTCACAGGTTTGATTGTTGTAGATACTGCTACTTTTTTTACTCATTTCGGCCAGATAATAATAATGTTGCTTATTCAGGTCGGTGGTTTGGGCATACTCACCTTCGTCAGTTATTTTTCTTACTTTTTTAAAGGAGGCTCAACATTTGAAAATCATCTTGTTATCAAAGATATGGCTAATGTTGAAAAAATTGGAGAAGTATATAAAATACTTAAGAATGTACTGGTCATCACATTAATAATTGAAACAATAGGAGCTATTATGATTTATTCAAGTCTGAATACTGATTTATTGCCAACATTCTATTCAAGAGTTTTCTTTTCGGTTTTTCATTCAGTTTCTGCTTTTTGTAACGCCGGTTTTTCCACATTGACCAACAATCTTTATGAACCAGGTTATGAATATAATTATTCCCTCCATCTCTCAATAGTTTTTCTACTTGTTGTGGGTGGTCTGGGATTTCCGATAGTATCGAACAGCATTTATTTTCTGAAGTATAAATTTATTAATTTGTGGGCACATTTAAATAATAAACCTAAGATTCATAAACCAAGAATAGTTAATTTGAGCACTAAAATAATACTATTCACTACTTTCAGTTTAATTTTATGCGGCACGCTATTTATATATCTTTCTGAGTATAACAATGCTTTTAAAACTCATAGTGAATTCGGAAAAATTGTAAGCTCGTTATTTGCAGCAACAACTCCAAGAACTGCAGGATTCAATACAGTAAATATGGCAAGCCTGACCTTGCCTACAATCCTGATCACAATGCTTCTGATGTGGATTGGAGCTTCGCCTGCTTCAACCGGGGGTGGTATAAAAACAAGCACTTTTGCCATAAGTATGATGAATTTTGTAAGCCTTGCCAAGAATAAAACAAGGCTGGAGCTATTTCGCAGACAAATACCTGACACGACTATCAGAAGATCATATGCTATAATTACATTATCAATTCTGGCTATCGGTTCAGGAATTATTATTATATCTGTCTTTGATCCTGATAAAGGTCTTACAAATATTGCTTTTGAGGCAATCTCAGCATTTGGAACTGTGGGACTTAGCCTTGGTGTTACTGCCATGTTGAGTGTAAATAGTAAAATAATACTTATTTTGCTGATGTTTACCGGAAGAGTGGGTATGATATCGATAATAATTGCATTGATCAGGAAAGAAAAATACTCCAACTACCGTTATCCAGACGAGGAAATTATTATAAATTAATAAATTATTTAATATTTAATTAGTTGTATATGAAATATATAATTGTTGGCCTTGGTAGTTTTGGTTCTTCACTTGCCATCAAACTAACTGAGCAGGGAAATGAAGTAATAGGAATTGATGCCAGCATGAAAAAGGTTGATGCTCTCAAAGATAAGATTTCTCATACGATTTGTATTGATGCCACAGACCAGTTTACGATCACAGGACTTCCACTCAGGGATACTGATGTTGTAATAGTGGCTATAGGAGAAGACCAGGGCGCAAATGTTATGGCAACAGCGTTATTCAAAAACCTTCAGGTCAAGAGGCTTATAAGCAGAGCAATAAATCCTTTGCATGAAAATGTATTACAGGCCATCGGAGTTCATGAAATAGTTCACCCCGAAGAAGAGACAGCCGAAAGATGGGCCAAGAAATTATGTTTGGCAGGTGTGGTGGATTCGTTTGAACTGAGTGAAGATTACAGTATCGTCGAAGCAAATGTGCCATTAAAATATACCGGCAAATCTATTCAGGAAATTAATATCAGAGGCAAGCATAACCTGTTGATATTGTCAATAATAAAACGAACCAGTATTGTCAGTAAAGTAGGAAAAGAGAAAATAATTACTAAAGTACAGGGTGTTGCAACCCCTGACACTATTCTTGAACCCGAAGATATTATGGTATTGTTCGGATCTAATCATGATATCAGTAAGTTTTTAAAGACACATTAGATACAAATAGAGTTAACTTCAGCGTGGAATAAATATTTTAAACAATTAGCATTGGTAGTTTTGAGTCTCCTTTCTTTCAGGCATTTTTTTTTAAATGTATAGCATAAAAAAATAATTTAGAATTATTTTTAATACAATATGAAATTTTGTGGCTGTAGATTTTTGTTATATTTTTGGCAAATAATAAAATCAGCAAATTATGTATGCATTTTCAAAAAGTGTTATGGAATTGCGTTCGTCGGAGATACGTGATCTGATGAGTACTGTTGCCAGGGCTGACATGATATCATTTGCAGGGGGGATGCCAAATAATGATCTGTTTCCGGTAAAGGAAATTGATGAAATATACAATGATCTTGACCCTGCAATTAAAAAAAATGCATTTCAGTATGGTCCTACGCCCGGATATCCCCCACTTCTGGATTCACTCAGGGAATTTTTAAGGCAAAAAGGATTACCCGTTGATAACAACAAGTTATTGATAACCACAGGATCATTGCAGGCTATAAATATTTTAACCAAAGAATTTGTTGATCCAGGTGATATAGTAATGCTTGAAAATCCTAGTTTTATCGGAGCTATTTCCGTTTTCAAATCTTATCTTGCAAGGATGGAAAGTGTACCATTGCTTAATGACGGAATAGATATCGGAATCCTTAAAAAAAAGCTGGGCCATTTGCCTGAAAAGCCCAAATTGCTATATCTGATACCCAATTTTCATAATCCTGCCGGAGTAACATATAGTTCAGAAAAAAGAAAGGAACTGCTAAGTACGATTGCAGGTAAAGATATAGTTATTATAGAAGACGACGCATACAATGATCTATATTTTGACGATGAGGCAAAAATAATGAGTGCTCCGATGAAGAACAAAGAGCCTAAGAATGTAACAATATGTTATACTGGCTCATTTTCCAAAATCCTGGGGCCCGGTTTCAGACTTGGCTGGCTGCTAGTCAATGAAGAAATCTATGCCAAATGCGAACTTATCAAGCAGGCGATGGATGCATGTTCATCAAACTTTACCCAGGTACTTGCAAATGAGTTCCTGAAGCGTGGATTGATAAGTGAATATCTTTCAAAACTGAGGGCAGAATATAAGGAAAGAATGGAAATGACGGATCATGCATTATTAAGAAACATGCCTGATTTTGTGAAATGGAATAAACCAAACGGAGGATTCTATTTCTGGCTTGAAATGCCGCAAAATTTTAATTCTTCCGAAATTTTAGTCGACAGCATTAAAAATGGAGCGGTTTTCGTATCAGGAAAGACATTCGACCCCTCAAACCTGAAAAATAATAACCTGAGGATAGCTTTCTCAAATATGAATAAGGAAGATATTGACAAAGGAATAAAGATTATATCAAATTCCATATTATCATACTATAAATCAATTCACTAAATATAGTTGAATATATTAATATTTAAATCAGATAAATAAATACCTATGCCGGAAATTTCATTAAAAGGAAGAAAAATGCCTGAATCACCAATCAGGAAACTTGTCCCATTTTCAGAAGCCGCTAAGGCCAGGGGAATAAAGGTATATCATCTTAATATAGGTCAGCCGGATATTGAAACTCCTGAAACTGCTCTGAACGCAATTAAAACCTACGACCAGAATGTAATTGCCTACACACACAGTGCCGGAAATTTAAGTTACAGAAAAAAGTTGGTTGAGTATTATAGGCATCATAATATCGATATTACCCCTGAAGATATTATTGTGACAACAGGAGCATCAGAAGCCCTGCTTTTTACTATGCAGTCAATCATGAATGCTGATGATGAAATAATAATTCCTGAGCCTTTTTATGCTAATTATCTTGGATTTTCTATCCAATCAGATGTAAAGGTAATTCCCATACCTTCAGATATAAAAAGTGGCTTTGCGCTGCCTCCGATTGAGGATTTTGAGAAAAAAATAACTAAAAGGACAAAAGCAATAATGGTTTGCAATCCAAACAACCCTACTGGTTATCTTTATTCAAGCAAGGAACTTGAATCACTGAGAATTCTGGCACGTAAATATGATCTTTTCCTAATTGCAGATGAGGTATACAGGGAATTTGTTTACGATGGGCACAGACATTTTTCAATCATGAATCTGGATGGACTGGACAACAACACAATACTGATAGATTCTGTTTCGAAAAGGTACAGCGCATGTGGTTTCAGGGTAGGAATGATGATATCAAAAAACAAGGAACTTATCTCTACTGCAATGAAATTCGCACAGGCCCGACTGAGTCCTCCTAGTTTCGGTCAGATAGGAGGTGAAGCAGCTCTTGAAACCCCACCATTATATTTTGAAAAAGTTCTTGATGAATACACTCAGCGACGAAATGTTATTGTAAATAGTATAAATCAGATGGATGGTGCTTTTTGTCCCAATCCTGCGGGTGCCTTTTATATTGTAGCCAAACTTCCTATTGATAATTCTGACAGATTTTGCAGATGGTTGCTGGAAGAATTCAGTTTCGAAAATAAAACTGTTATGTTTGCACCGGCATCGGGTTTTTATTCCACCCAGGGTCAGGGGAATGACGAGGTCAGAATAAGTTATGTACTCAACGTCGATGACCTGACTGACTCGATGCGTATTCTTAATGAAGCTTTAAAAGTGTATCCGGGAAGGGTTTAGGATTCTTAAAACAGTAGATTGAAGTTTGTTAATCTTCTTTCATGATAAAAAAGACAGGTTTTATCTCGCATAAAATGAATTAAGAAACCTGTCCATATTCTTATTGAGGGAAAATTGTTTTCTTGTAAAAACCTGTAATGAAAACACCCAGTTGTTAATTATCTGGATTTTCCCTTTTGTTACAACCGAATTCTTTTCGTTCTCAAACCTGTAAGTTATGATCGGGTTTTCAAACTCAGAAACAGAATTCCGGTATATTTCTTTTGATTTCAGATCGCTCCCTATATTATTTACCATTTCGTTGAGATAATCAAGTTTAGAAATAGCACTGTCACCTGAGAAAAGACTCTCATCAATTGCATAAAGATTTATCAGATAAAGTTCATTGTCAGTTGAATCAATTGATGAAGCACAGTAATAAGTGTTTACAACTATCTGACCTAAATCGGTATCAATTATTTTATATTTGCTTTGTGGCTTCGAGGGAAATTCAACAGTGAAGTGAGGATTTTCAAATGAAAAATATTTCCATACTGCCTGTGAATATGCCGGCATGGAAATAAGTAGCAAAAGTATTAACTTCATATTTAGATATTAGTTGAATCTGTAAAGTAAGCTTTCAATGACCTGAGGATAATATATATATTCAAGTTTATGCACTTTTGATGCTATTGATTCAGCATCATCCTGAGGTTCTATAAGCACCTCCTTTTGAAGAATGATATTACCTTCGTCGTAATTCTCATTTACATAATGAATAGTAATGCCAGTATATTTTTCATTGTGATGAAGCACAGATTGGTGAACTTTCATGCCGTACATACCTTTTCCCCCGTATTTAGGAAGCAATGCCGGGTGAATGTTGATAATTCTATCCCTGAAGCTTTCAACAATCACTGAGGGAATTTTCTTTAGAAAGCCTGCAAGTACTATCAGGTCTATATGTTTATTATTTAATTCTCTTAATACAAGATCTTTCTCTGAAATGAAATCTGATGAAGTGATCAAAACCGGGATTTTGAATTCGTCAGCTATTTTTATGACACCAGCAAATTGATTATTTGTAATAATAAGTTTTACTATAACAGGCCTATCCCTGAAGTATTCGATAATATTACGTGCATTAGTGCCTGCTCCGGAGGCAAAAACGGCTATATTCATAATGAAGATCTATTTCATTATTTCCTTATATTCATCTATTGCAGAAGGATCAAGCTCAGATAACAGGGTGTATATAGAACTTCTTTGAGAATATCCGGCAGGCTTAAAGATCTCAATAAGTTCTGTTTTTTTTGCATTCATAAACATAATGATAACCGGGTTTTGTGGTGCGAGATCAGCAACTGCTTTAATCTCTTTAAGTGCACTCGTCATCATAGCTCTTCCTTTATCAGTTTCTTCAGCCATAATATCAAGGCTGAGTCTGTGATATTCATAAAAAGATTGCCTGAAATTCCTGTATTTGGGATTAGCAATATTTTCAATCAGCCAATATTTATTATTGTCTTTTCCCTGAATATTCCAGGTTTTAATATTTTGATTTGTAAGTGGGACATTATCAACAACTTCTCTTGCTTTTTCAAAGTATGAAGTACCACCAAAATTACTAAAGGAATCATAATCGAGTCCAAGCATCATATAACCATAATATGTTAGAATAGCAGTAAGGTCATCGATAAAAACATTTGTACTGATGTTTACTGGTTGCATTTCTTCAAAAGAAAACGAATAGTTTTTATCGATCCAGTTAAGCGTCAATGTTTTGTAACTGCTTTTATAAACAGGTCGTAAGCACTGGAAGGAAAAATCAGCAATAAAAGCTGTTGCGCTCAGATCATTAGTTATATTGATAACAAGATTTGCCTCTATTTTTTCATTATCTTCAAAATCATCATTGGTCCATTTCGACTTATTATAAAATTCGGTAATAGTCTTTTCCATTTGTTTGAATAATTTGGCATCTGCCATTTTCAATTTTGGTGTCTGTACTCTGACTGTCATGTTGAATTCCTGTGCAGGCAATACAATGCAAAAAGCAGAAATAAAAAAAATGGTCAAAACAAATCTGAAATTCATAATAATTAAAAAATGCCCTATAAATGTGAATAAATATATTAAAAAAGGGATACGATCTCATCAATGATATCCTGAGCTACCTTATCCTTTTCTTTTAACTCAAAGTTTTTTATCTTATTGTCTTTGCCTGAAATAATAGTAATCTTGTTGGTATCAAATCCGAAACCTGCACCATTATCATTTAGTGAGTTCAAAACTATCAGATCCAGGTTTTTCGATTTTAATTTTTTTTGTGCATGCTCCAGTTCATCATTTGTTTCAAGTGCAAAACCCACAAAAATCTGGCCATCCTTTTTCATTGAACCAATAGAAGCTGCTATATCTGTTGAATTCTTCAGTTTTATTACAAGGTCATTATCAGATTTTTTAATTTTTTTAACAGATATTTCTTCCGGAGTATAATCAGCAACAGCAGCCGCAAAAATAATAATATCCATTTCAGAATAATATTTTAGAACTGCATCATACATTTCTGATGCTGATGTCACCTTGCAGATTTCAGCTCCTGCAGGAAGTGGGATACTTACAGGACCCGAAATGAGAACAACACTTGCACCTCTTTTTATGCAATCATTTGCAAGAGCAATACCCATTTTACCTGAACTATTGTTTCCAATAAATCTGACAGGATCAATATATTCGTAAGTTGGTCCTGATGTGATAAGAATTTTTTTTCCTTCAAGATCTTTTTTGTTCAAACATGTGACAACCATTTGAAAAAGGGATTCGGGATCCATCATTCTTCCTTCTCCGATCAAACCGGAGGCCAGTTCACCTGATTCAACATCAAAGACATCGACACCGTGGGACTTTAATTTTTTAATATTTTCTCCGACACTTTTACTTTTCCACATATCCATATCCATTGCCGGTGCTACCCCCACCCTGCATCTTGCACTTAGATAGGTAGTTAGCAAGAGATTGTCAGCAATACCATGTGCCATTTTTGCCAGGGTATTGGCTGAGGCCGGGGCAATAAGAAAATAATCAGCCCAAAGACCAAATTCCACATGACTGTTCCATTCCTGATCATCAGAAAAATTCACAAGGACTTTATTTTTGGATAACACTCCAAGAGTGAGGGGAGTAATAAAATCAACAGCAGCCGGGGTCATTATTACTTTGACCTCAAAATCATTTTTAATGAAATACCTGACCAGGTAAGCAGCTTTGTAGGCTGCTATGCTGGCGGTAACGCCGATAATAATCCTTTTCCCTGCCATATTAAATAAAAACAGGAATAATTATTCTATAATATTTCCGCTTTTGTCCCTGTATTCCCAGGCGAGTTTTTCATCCAGAAATTCTTCCAATGCAATAATAGCAGGATTTGGAAGTTTTTCATAGAATTTTGTAATCTCAATCTGCTCCCTGTTTTCAATAACTTCTTCTATTGCCTCATAGGACATAGTGAAATCTTCGAGTTTCTTTCTTAATTCTTCCTTCAATTCTGAAGTCAGATAAATAGCCCTTTTATTAATTATAGCTAGAACTTCGTAAATGTTATCGATTTTTTCCTTACGCAAAAAATCATTAACATCTCTTGGTATGATATTCGGATTTTTTCCGATCACTTTAGATTTTATATCCATTCTTAATTTTTTTTATTTCGTTTATTGAATTTTGATAGATTTTTTCAGCTTTGCTTTTATCTTTGCTTTCAGGGTATCTTTTTATAAAGGTGTTAAATTTCATAACTGTGTCTTCATACCTTTCAAGGCGCTTTTCTAAAATACTGTTTTTTGCAAAGTAGTAAGCTGATTTTAGGATCATAAATCTTACCTGCTCTTCTTTTCCAGTTTCGGGGTACTCTTTGAGCATATTTTCAAAAGCAACTATTGCAGAAACATATCGTCCAAGATTAAAATACAATTCTCCCTGGGAATATTCCTTATCTTCGAGTTTAAGCCTCATCTCATCCATCAGCTGGTTGCATTTCTCTACTTTATCGCTGTTAGGAAAAGTATTTACAAAAATCTGAAAGTCCTCAATAGCTTTCAGGGTCTGGCTTTGTTCCAGTTTCTTATTTGGAGACATGAGATATTCAGAATATGCAGTCATATAAAGGCACTCTTCCCGTTTTGGGCTGTTGCTGAATGTTGTTGCATAACTTCTGAAATAATGAGCTGCCACCATATAATCCTTAAGATGGTAATAGGTATATGCAAATTTGTAAAAAAGATCCTCTGCTTCCTTTTTTCCTTTGTAAAAAGGCAGGATTATTTCATAAAGTATCTGTGCATTCATGTATTTCTCCTGATCATAATACTTGTTAGCTTCAACAAGAATTTTTTCGGGATCGTTGCTGGTTCTTACCTTTTCAAATGAAGATTTGCAGGAATAGGAAGCAATCGCCATAAGTATCAGCAAAGACAGAAATTTAAGGTAATTTGACATTATTTTGTATCTTCTTTTTAAAATAAAAGGTATTTTTATCCAGGCCAATTTATAACGAATAAAACTCCTTTTTTGTTTATTTTTTTTATCGTAATAGATTCACAACACCTTGTTTAAGGAATTCTTCCCCTTTACAAACATATCTTACTTTATAGATAAACTTATCAGGATTCAATTTTTCATTCCTGTAAATTCCATTCCAGGTTAAATTCTTGTCGTTTGATTCGAAAACCCTGGTTCCCCATCTGTTGAATATTTCGAATGCAATCAGATCTTCAATAATAAATTTATTACTAATTCCAAAATTTTCATTCAGGTCATCTCCATTTGGAGTAAAACTATTGGGCAGTAACAGATTTTTGCAGTCAAGTTTTTCCTTGTCCTGAATATATATATTAATTGAGTCACTGCATGATTTCCCTTTCATCGCAAAATAGATAAAATATTTTTGCGAAGCTTTGGGTTGTATTGTTGGTGTTAGAATATCAGGGTTGTCCATATCCTGTTTTCCTGTCCAGGAAAAATTATCAGCACATGTAGGTCCCATACTTATTTTAATTTTATCACCAAGAAATATGGTTGTGTCCTGATTTATTATGGCATCAGACTTAATTTCCTGTTTTCCAAGCTCAAGTTCGTTTAATGCAACATCCAGTATCCTGAACTGATCAATCAGTCCCTTATATCGTCTGTGATTAGCATTACCTGAGATCGTGCATGGATTGTGAGATATTGTCAGGCTGTTTCCGGTAGCATAAGTGTATAATTTTTCTGCATCGACTGACTTTGCAATCATCCCATCAATAAAGATATAATATGAATATGATTTTCTGACCAAAGCAATATGATGCCAGCATTTTCCGGGATCTATAGGAGCATCCATGGTCACAGTATGGTTGATATTTTCTTTGGCCACAAACCTTATTGTGTTAATAGTAGGTAAATACTGTAATGTAAAAAATGAATCAACCAGACAATCATTACTGAATGTAAGTATATCAACCACATCGTCAGCGTTATATGGAGAAAAATAAAAATCTATCGTGAAGTCCTTATTAAAAAGTGGGTTTACCTTTTGATCAAATAAAAGCCCGTCATTTATACCATCAAAGTCAAATGACTCTCCAAGCAGCCCGCATTCACAAGCAACATTTCCAAAGATTGTGATTTGTGAACCAAGCTTTCCATTATCCTTAGCCACGCAGGAATTGAAATCAAGGTTAACTGCAACCTGAGAATGCATATTGGAAAGTAACAAAACCGAAAGCAGTATAATAAAATATTTTTTCAAAACCATATTTCTTCGTGTTAATAAAACGGGTATTAGCCAAAAAGGTTACCAAAACCTCCCGGCAGCATGTTTTTTAATAATTTTTGAGTTTCATTGGCACTGATGACATCGGCTTCAGCAAAAACTTCATTCAAAGTTAATACCAGCTGATCCTCCAGTTCAGAGTTATCTGAATAACTTTTTTTGATTGTTATATCAAGAATTTCTTTCTTTGCATTGATAGTTATAGTTACACCGTTGTCATGACTTTCTCTAAGAATTTCAATGGATTTCAGTTTTTCATCCATCATTTTTTGCTGCTCAGTAGCGCTGCTCAATAAATCTTCAAACATGAATACCAGAATTTATAAAAAATAACTGAAAAAGAAATAAAATATTATTAAAAACATCTGTTTTCGCAAAAAAGTGCAAAGGTAAAGTATTTTTTAAGAATCAATCAAAATAAATAGAAAATTCTAAAAACAAACCACTTATAAGAAAATATCCTACGCCGGAATCATTCCCTTTGTTTTATTAATATTTCGAATTAATCATCAAAAAAAAAATTTGCGTCATTATAATTTTTAAAATTGTAGAAAATTACTTAAATTTGAAACTTATTGAAAATTTATTTTTAAAAATTATGAGTATCTATTCACAAATATTATATGAGGTAAAACAATTTAATGCCGTATTGATTTTAGTTACGAAAACTAAAGGAAATGATGTAATAAAGGAATATTACGAATTGGGACACAGGGATTTTGGCGAAAATAAAGTTCAGGAATTATTGCCCAAATATGAAAACTTACCTAAGGATATCAATTGGCATTTTATTGGACATCTGCAAAAAAACAAAGTCAAACATATAGCTCCATTTATACATCTTATTCATTCTGTTGATAGTTTTGAATTGCTTTATGAGATTAATGAAAAAGCATTCAGGAATAACAGAGTGATAGATGTTTTACTCGAAATTAAAATCGCTTCTGAATTCACTAAATTTGGCATTTCTGAGACTGACTGTATATCTATACTAACAAATCCTGAATTCAAAAAGATGAATAACATACGGATAAGAGGCTTAATGGGAATGGCAAGTTTTGTTGATTCTGAAGTAACTATCAGGGAGGAGTTTGGTAGGTTAAAATCATTTTTTGTTACGCTTAGATCAGGTTACATGTCAAATTCCAAATGTTTTGACATACTTTCTATGGGGATGTCAGGAGATTACAAGTTTGCTCTCGAAACAGGTTCAACTATGGTAAGGATCGGTAGTTTGATTCTTGGAGAAAGATAAAAGGCATCTTTTATATACAGTGTAAATCAAAGATAAAAATATTCTCACCACCAAGATACAAAAATACAATGAATCAATAAGTTATTTAACCAAAACTAAGTAATACGGTAATTTGCCCACCGGGCTGACAAAAACAATTCCAAAGAATAGTTTTGTAAATTAAGCATTATATATAATAGCCACGATATCATCTGACAGGAAATACAACCTGAACTAAGTATCATTTAATAAAAAAAGGTAAGAATCAAATGTCTGATCCTTACCTTTCTTTCATAATCACAATTCAATAATCTTAGATTTTGTCTGTTGCTACCATTTTTGCAAGAAGGTCATTATATTGTACAAACAGAAGTTCCTTACCTTCGTAGCTGATCTCAGTGCCGGAATACTTTTTAAAATAAACAAAGTCACCAACAGTTATTCCGGGGTTTTCAATTTTTGCCCCAATAGCCACAACTTTACCATACTGAGGTTTTTCCTGTGCGGTATCCGGGATAATAATTCCCCCAACTGTTTTAGCTTCCTGTTCAGCCATTTCCAATAATACATATTCCTGCAAAGGTTGTAATTCTTTCATATTCAATTTAAATTTTATTAATTAATTAATTTATTCCTAATAATGCGTTTATTTTGCTTTTATCAAAACCAATTATCATCTGGCCATCAATCTCAGTCTGTGGAACACCCATCTTACCACTTTTTCTCCTCATTTCTTCAGCCCTATTATGATCATTGCTCACGTCAACTTCTGTAAAAACAATACTGTTTTTTCTTAAATGATCTTTAAGAGTTGTGCACCATGGACATGAATTTGTACTATAAACCAAAACTCTTTTTTGTCTTGATTTTTCTAAATTGGCAACAGGGTAAAGTTCCTTTATTAGTGATTCATAATATTCTTTAGTCATACAACCTTTTACTACATTTCCTAATTTGCCATTTCTGAAAATCAGCAATGTGGGAACACTTTCAATATTGTATTTTTCATGGATGTCCCTTACTTTTGACACATCTGACATCGCAAGGATGGTCTTATCATCATTTGTTTCATGGATACCGGCAATATTCTCAAGTGCACATTCACTGTTATCTAACCCAGGTTTGTAAAGCATCAGATATACATTGCTATACATTTTCAACAGATCATTTAACTGAGAATACGAAAAAATTTCTTTTAACATACCAATGGTCAATTTCAAAATTTTCTTATCAATTAATGTTCCAATAACAAAAAAGGTTTATAAACTTGCTTTTATATGCTTATTTTGTGCAAATATTGGCAAAAAAGATATATTATAATTATTATTTTTTATATAAAAACTGTCATTTTGACACAAAAAAGGAGACAGTAAAACTATCTCCTTAAAAATAACTACATTTACCTATTATTTCTTTTGCGCAGTCTGACTTCTTGCATTTGCATCCTCCTTTTTATCAACAAGCCCCTTAAGTGTAAGTTGAACTGTCCCACCCTCGAAATTACCTGTAACAGTAATGGTTTTAGTTTGAGGTTGTCCTCCAACACTCCCTCTGCTGCTGGTATCAAACGATGCATGAATTTTTTCCGTAGCTCCTGGAGCAATAACTCCTCTGGGCCAAAGAGGTATTGTACATCCACAACTGGCAGATACATTTTTTAAAACAAGTGGTTCATCACCGTCATTAGTGAAAATATAATCGTGTTCAACTATTTTGCCTTCCATTACTTTGCCAAAATCATAAACCTCTTCTTTAAACTTGATTTTTGTAACAGGTCCGGATTGCTGAATGTCTTCTGCCTTTAATTCAGATTGATTATTATCCTCACCTTTCTTCGTTTCGGATTCATTCATGGCTGCATCAGCGGAGTTACCTTTATCTCCTTTACATCCGGAAAAGCCAAATAATATCAAACTTAAGAAAACCATCAAATAAAAAATATTTTTCATAATCTCTAAAATACATTATTAATTTTAAAATAATTAAATCGCAAAATTAAAATTCTTTTTTAAATAACTATAATTGAAGTCCAATTTGATATTATGTTAACATGAGATTAACATTTTTGAAACACAAATGTATTTTAATCACATTAACCCTAATAATTCAAAATATTTTTAAAATTATACCTTTTACAACTATTCTTTAGTCCAAGTGGATAAGGTTATAACGCCAATTTCAATAGCTGTTCAGGCCAACTTTGCTGGACTATTGCAGAAATGTTTTCGGTATTACTATCTGCATATCAATATTTCGCTCCTGATCTTCATCGGGAATGTCAGCTATAGACATATAAGTTATAGTCTGACATTTTGCTGGATTGACAGACCGATAAGGTGAAAAATCCAGATGAATTTTTCAGGTTAATGAAAAAAAACTATTTTAGCACTTTTATTTTACATGGAATCCTATAGTCTACTAAAAGTAAATGAATACATCAAACAGGTTATTAGCCTGAATTTTGAAGAATGCATTTGGGTCGATGCAGAAATCGCCCAGGTAAAGGAAGTCAGGGGTCAGATTTATATCGAACTGATAGAAAAATCACAACATTCTGAAAATATATTAGCCAAAGCACAGGCTGTAATCTGGTTTAAATCAGTTCTTTTTATTAAAAAAAAACTTGCAGAATTATCTGATTCAATCCTGTCGGAAGGAATGCAGATCAGATTCAAGGCCAGAATTGAGTTTCATGAAGTTTATGGACTCAAGTTTTCAATCGAAGACATTGAACCTTCATTTACACTGGGACAACTGGAAATCAAAAGGCAGAACACAATAAAGAAACTTGAGGCTGAAAACCTTTTATTTAAAAACAAGGAAACAAAGATTCCAGCTGCAATAAAAAATATTGCTGTGATCAGCTCTGAGAAAGCAGCCGGACTACAGGACTTTAATAAGCATATTGAAGAAAACATATACGGTTACAGATTCTTCATAAAACTTTTTGATTCCAGTATGCAGGGAAACAATGTAGAAAAAGAGCTGTTGCAGAATCTCAATAAAATAAATGAAAATATCAATGACTTTGACTGTGTGGTAATTATCAGAGGTGGAGGATCAAAAATGGACCTGTCATATTTTGACAATTATGATATTTGTGCAGCTGTTGCAAACTTCAGATTGCCTGTGTTTACCGGTATTGGCCATGATATCGATAAAAATGTTATCGAACTTGTTGTGCATTCAGCTCTAAAAACACCTACAGCAGTAGCCGATTTTATAGTACAACATAATGCCTTATATGAAACAGAAATTTTAAGTTTTTTCAATACAATAAGGCAAAATTCTGTTCATATCCTAAATAATAAATCCAATGAATTAAAGTTGGTTCAACCAAAAATTTATAATTCCTGCCTGCAAATAATAATAATCTCTTCACATAGTATTGAAATGATCCAAAATGGGATTAAAAACCTGTGTGAAATTCAAATAAACAATGAAAAATCAAAACTGAACGAAAAATCAGGTGTTATAAATTTTCTTGATCCCGACAATATTTTAAAAAGAGGATATAGTTATTCTACACTAAACGGAAAAACTATCAGGAAAGTTATTGAGGTTAAAAAAAATGACATAATCAGAACTCATTTAAATGACGGTAGTTTTGAAAGCAAAATTATTTAAACAGAAATTGAAAATGAAAACGAAAAAAGATAAAATAACAATAATAAATATGGGATGTTCGAAGAATCTCATTGATTCAGAAAACATCATCACTCATTTAAATTATGAAGGATTTGAAGCAAGTTTTCAGAGCGGAAACAGGAATACACAAACGGTGGTCATTAATACATGTGGATTCATCCATGATGCCAAGGCAGAATCAGTTGATTCAATTCTGCAGTTTGCCGATCTGAAAACCAAAGGAGAAATCAAAAAACTTTATGTAACAGGTTGTCTTTCTCAAAGATACAAAGATGAATTGATCAAAGAAATACCTGAAGTGGATGGATTTTTTGGAACAGATATTTCAGAAATTCTAAATGAATTCAATGTAAAATACAAAGAAGAATTACTGGGCGAGAGGAATCCAACAACCGGAGGGCATTTTGCTTATCTTAAAATAGCAGAAGGGTGTGACAGGTCATGCGCCTTTTGTGCTATTCCTGGTTTCAGGGGCAAACATATTTCCAGATCAATTGATAGCATACTTTGTGAGGCAGAAAACCTTGCGAAGAAAGGAATCAGAGAGTTAATACTTATATCTCAAGAACTTACATATTATGGCCTTGATTTATATAAAAAAAGAAACCTTCATGAACTTCTGGATGAACTGGTAAAGATCAAGGGAATTGAATGGATCAGACTTCACTATCTTTATCCTGGAAGTTTCCCATCTGAGATCCTTAAGACGATGGCAAAACACGAAAAAATCTGCAACTATCTTGATATGCCATTGCAGCATATAAATGATGATATTTTAAAAAGGATGAAGAGGTTTTCGACCAAGACAGATGCCCTCAATATTATCAGAGAAGCAAGAGAACTCATTCCGGACATAGCTCTGAGAACTACATTCATTGCCGGATTTCCGGGAGAAACTGACGAGCAATTTCAGGAATTGCTTGATTTTGTGGAAGAAATAAGATTTGACCGTGTAGGTGTATTTGAATATTCCCATGAAGAGGGCACTTCAGCATTTTCATATGTTGATGATGTACCTTCTAAAGTCAAAAAGCACAGAGCACAACTGCTGATGGAATTGCAAAGAGAAATCTCATTAGAAAAAAATCAGGATAAGCTTGGTAAAGAATTTGATGTAATAGTAGATAGTGCCGATGAAGATTATTACTATGGCAGAACACAGTATGATAGTCCTGAAGTGGACAATGAAGTATTGATCGAAAAATCGAAACCTTTAAATATTGGGAGTATGGTCAGGTGCATGATCACCGAAGCTGACGATTATGATCTGTATGCCACAACAGTCGAATAAAAGGTGGTAAAATTTATTTGTTTATTTTTGAACTATTATCAGATAAATCTTTTGCTTTTCATATAATCGAACAGTTTTTTGCTTTTATCTCATTTTAATTCATGATTTCATTTTAATTTTGTAATTTCTAAAACACACCAAATCTGTTCATGGCGAAAAAAATAAATATTGTAGTACTCGATGGTGTCGGAGTAAATCCGGGTGATCTTTCCTGGAATGGATTAAAGGAATTAGGAGAACTAACTACATATGAGAATACTCCAAATGATAAAATAATTGAAAGGGCAATTGATGCCGATATTATCATTGTAAACAAATGCCGATTCAATTCAGAGGTTTTTTCTCAATTACCTAAACTCAAATATCTTGTAGAATCTGCTACCGGATATGACAATATAGATATAAACAGCGCAAGGAAATATAAGATTCCTGTCAGCAACGTCAGGGGCTATAGCACCGAATCAGTAGTTCAACATACCTTTTCACTAATATTGGCATTGATCAACAGAACTGAATATTATAGCAGAGAAGTTTCATCAGGCAGATGGTCAGAGAATGATTTTTTTACATTCTGGGATTCTACAATTTATGAATTATCAGGCAAGACACTTGGGCTTTACGGTTTCGGTCAGATCGGAAGCAGGGTTGCAACAGTAGCACAAGCATTTGGTATGAATGTGATTGCATACAGGAAAGATCCTTCAAAGGGATATTCAGAAGATGTAGCTCATGCAGAATTTGATAAATTGCTTGCTGATAGTGACATCCTTAGTCTTCATGCTCCCCTATCTTCTGAAAATGCAGGGATCATCGATCTGGAAAAGCTGAAAAAAATGAAATCCTCTGCATTACTCATCAATACTGCAAGAGGAAAACTGATGAATGAAGAAGACCTTGCATTTGCCCTGAATAATGGAGTAATATCAGGAGCAGGACTTGATGTGCTATCCCAGGAACCACCTGAACAAAATAATCCATTGCTTAAAGCTAAAAATTGTATAATTACACCTCATCAGGCCTGGACAAGTATTGAAGCAAGAAGGAAACTTATGCAGGGATTGATAGACAATGTCCATTCCTTTATAAATGGTAAAATCATAAATAGTGTTCATTAAAGTATTTTATACATTATTTTTTATTTATATATGAATTTAAAAATAGGATACGACGCTAAAAGAGCATTTTTCAATTCAAGTGGTCTTGGCAATTACAGCCGGGGTGTGATTGACATAATGACTGAATTTTATCCGGAAAATGATTATTTTTTATATGCCCCCACAAAGAAATCAAATAATATTTATCACACTCCGGAAAAAGTTATCTTGAAAAAACCTGAAAGTTTTGTGGATAAATTATTGCCTTCTTATTGGAGAAGTTATGGAATAACCAAGCAATTGAATACGGATAACATTGACATATTCCACGGCCTCAGTAATGAACTTCCACTCAACATTCATAAGTTGAAAGCAAAAAAAATTGTTACCATTCATGATCTGATATTTCTAAGATTTCCTGAGTTATACAAATTTTGGGATAGAAAAATATACGAAAAAAAATTAAGATATTGTTGTAATGTTGCAGATGCAATAATATCAATAAGTGATCAGACTAAAAACGATATCATAGATTTCACCGGAACAGATAAGAATAAAATCATAACAGTTTATCAGTCATGTCATGGTCGTTTTAAAGAGAAAATGAATGTTTCGGATAAAAACAAAATAAAAGAGAAATACAATTTACCGGAGGATTATATTTTGTTTGTCGGCACTATTGAGAAAAGGAAAAATCTACTCAATATTGTAAAGTCATTGAAATTATTTACCTCTGATATTCCCCTTATTGTTATAGGACGACCTACAGTTTATCTTGATGAGGTAAAGGAATATATTGCTAAAAACTATCTCATTGACAGGGTTTTATTTTTCCACAATATCCGTAATGAAGAACTACCCGCATTTTACCAGATGGCAAAAATATTCATTTATCCATCTGTTTTTGAAGGATTTGGCATACCAATTATTGAAGCTCTGTATTCCGGAGTGCCAGTAATTACATCTACTGGAAGTTGTTTTTCAGAAGCTGGTGGTCCTGACAGTTTATATATCTCACCTGATGATCCTGAACAAATTGCGGATTCCATTGAAAGGCTCTTATCTGATGAAAATCTGTATCAGAATATGATAACAAAAGGCCTGGAGTATGTAAAAAACTTTGATGAAACAAAAGTAGCAGAAAATTTGGCACATGTTTATAATTCTTTGATGTAAACAAATCATAAAGGCTATTTAGTATTAACTCCAATATTTCAATCTCTCTACTTTTTCATTTTGCAGTAAATATTTTTAACCAGTACACGCAACCACTTTGTACTTATTTTTAGTAATGGTTTATTATAATATTAAATTCAATGAAAAATCAATTAACAAAGCTCTTTTTTTTATGGCTGCTATATTTAAGCAATTATTATCCGGTTATTAGCCAAAACCTTGTGGTACAAAAATCTGATGGTACTGAAAATTCTGTGTCATTGGATGTAATTAGAAAATTAGTATTTTCTGGCAACAGCCTTCAGATTAAAAATAATTCTGGTGGCACAACTGATTTTCAATTGACAGACATAAGAAAAATATTTTTTAGCAATTCAAGTTCATCTATTGATCAAGTGGTCAATGAAAATGAAAAACTTATCGTTTTCCCCAATCCTGCAAGTTTTGAATTGAACATTGAAGTAAATGAACCCTTGATATATTGCATCGAAATTTATAATTTTCAGGGTAAAAAAGTCAAAACATCTATTTCAAATAATGGAATTGCAAAGATTGATATCAGTGAACTACAGTCTGGTATTTATTTAATAAAAGCAGGTTCTCAAACAACTAAATTTATTAAGCAATGAAAAAAATTATATTTCTATCGTGTATTGTTTGCTTAGTTGCCATTAATCTTTTTTCACAGGAAAAAATGTTAATACACAATTCAAACCATATCATTTCAGCAGTAAAAACTCAACTTGCAGATAGTTTATTTTTTACTGACAATGAAAGCATTATGAATTTATCAAAAGATGGAGTTACTTACAAAACATTGGTTTCTAAAATTGACAGTATTTCATTTGGGACTAAAGGAAATGATATAATCATTGATTATAAAGGTGATTATGCTGAAATTTATAATCCATTTGCTTTTGATGGAGTTGAAATTGAAATGTCGGGTGCCGATGTTATAATAAAAAATAAACACAGCTTAAGTGGTATAAATATATTGCTTTCCGGTACAAGTGAAAATGGAAGTTTTAAGTTATATAGCCTGACAGATTGCAATATTTTGATGAATGGGGTAAAAATCACAAATCCTGATGGCCCTGCTTTCAATAATCAGGGTAATGTGAAACTTTTTGTCACACTCAAAGAAGGAACTACAAATGAGTTGTATGATGGCTCGACTTATGCTACAGCACCAAACAATTCCGAAGGAATTGCTGAAGACCAGAAAGGTGTATTATTCAGTGAAGGTGAACTAATATTTAAAGGGTCCGGCACATTAAACATCACAGGTACAGGTTCTGGGAAACAAGGACTTTCCTGCGATGATCAAATTACTTTTGAAAGTGGGAATATAAATATATTTAGTGCAAAAAAAGATGGCATCCATTCCAATGATGGAATTGTTGTAAATGGTGGCAATATTTTTGTCAAAGCATCAGGTGATGGTATGGATGGAGATACAGGTTTTGTAAATATTAATGGTGGCACAGTTACGATAGAAAGTTCAAGCGCTGATGTTAAAGCTATTGCATGCGATAGTGATATGAATATTTCTGGTGGCACAATTAAATTGACAGTCAATGGAAATCAATCAAAAGGTTTAAAATCAGGTAAAAACATAATAATTTCAGATGGTGATATTACAATAAACACATCAGGAGGGGTAGTTCTTGAAACTTCGGGATCAGGATACGATCCTTCTTATTGTACAGCAATAAAATCAGATAGCTCGGTTACAATATCAAAAGCTACAATAAAAATTATAAGTTCGGGTATAGCCGGTAAAGGGATTTCTTCTGATAAAAACGTTAATATTTTGAGTGGAAATGTTACAATTTCTACCTCAGGAAATGGTGCAACTTATAAAAACTCAAGTGGTGTCACTGATTCTTATAATGCCACATGCATAACTACAGATGTTGATCTGAATGTGATTGGAGGCACATTGACTGCTTCCAGTTCAGGTTCCGCAAGCAAAGCACTCAGTTCTGATGGTAACATGACTTTTGGAAATACCGACAATTCTCCAACTGTAAACCTTACAACAACAGGAAGTAAAATATTGATTTCCGGATCGGGTAATAACGCTGATTATGCAGAATCCAAAACTATAAAAAGTGATGGGGCACTGACTATTAATAATGGAAATCTGACCATTTCCTCTAATGATGATGGTATGAAATCTGAAACTTCAATTACAATCAAAAAAGGAACAATCAATATAATAAAATCAGTAGAGGGTATTGAAGCTCCATTTATTACAGTATATGATGGCAATGTATCTATAGTCAGTTCAGATGATGGATTCAATGCTACGAAAGGAAATGGTGGTGAATCCAATGACGGCTCATTACTTGACATTAAAAACGGTTATATCGTTGTAAGTTCTTCTAATGGAGATGGGCTTGACAGTAATGGCAACATCACAATGTCCGGAGGTACTGTTTTAGTGCATGGACCTCAGTCAAATCCTGAAGTAGGCATGGATTTCAATGGTGCTTTCAATATTTCAGGAGGGTTCCTTGCAGTATCGGGTACAAATTCAAATATGACCCAGGCTCCAAATAATACATCGACACAATATGCTTTGAAGTTAGTTTCTTCTCAGCAACTTAGTTCTTCGACATTATTTCATATACAGGATTCATCGGGAAATGACTTACTGACATTTAAACCAATAAGGAATTATTATTCAGTAATTTACTCATCAAATTCATTAAAAAACGGAGCATCGTATTCAGTTTATACCGGAGGTAGTTCCACTGGAACACTCAAAGATGGACTTTATTCAGGTGGTGTTTACTCCGGTGGCACATTGAAAAAGACATTTACTATTTCAGGGAAAATAACAAACGTTTCTTTTTAATAAATATATTTTTCTAAGAATAAAAATCTTATACCTTTGCCCTTTATTGGTATAAGATTTTTATATTTAGTTTTATGACAAAGAAAACACAACCTTCATTACTTCAAGTATTAGGATTAGGAACAGCGATACTTTTAGTCGCCGGAAATATAATTGGTTCAGGTGTATTCAAAAAAATAGCACCGATGTCCGATTCTCTGATGAATGGAAATCTGATAATATGGGCATGGGTAGTAGCCGGAGTAATAACAATGCTTGGAGCACTAAGTTATGCATCCCTGGCTTCAGTCACTAAGGAGGCAGGAGGTCAGTTTCAATATTTTAAGAATGCTTTTAATGATTTTACTGGATTTATGTTTGGATGGAGTTTTTTCAGTGTCATAAGTACTGCTTCTATCGCATCAATATCCTATGTTTTTGCAGAGTCATTTGTAAAATTCTGGCATATTCCTGAGTTTTTCAATTTCCCACCAGATGCAGTAAAATTCTTAGGATTAAACTTTTCAGAAAATTTTACAGTGAAATTTATTGCTATTTCGACATTGATATTATTGACGATCTACAATATTTTAGGAGTTAAAGGAGGCGGTTGGCTTAGCAATATTGTGACTTCTGCCAAAATAATAGGCATTTTATTATTGATTATACTGGGACTCACATTTTCAGGTTCGACCGGTGAAAGTGAAATTACAAATGTCACTCCAACCAATCCAATAGATGCAGGGAATATATTCAGGCTAAGTGCTTTTTTTACAGCTATGCTTGGAGCTTTCTGGGCTTATGATGGATGGGTGAATATTACCAATATGGCAAGTGAATTTAAAAATCCAACTAAAAATGTACCCAGAGCTATTATATTCGGCACTTTATTGACAATGGTGCTTTATGTTTTAGTAAATTATTCTTATCTAAATGTACTAAGCACCAGTGAATTTGCAGCTATCAGCAAACAGCAGGGGACAATTGCGGCAGTAGAAGTGGCAGGAAAAGTAATGGGGGCTATTGGTATAACAATTATTTCGGCACTGATCATGGTTTCTACATTTGGAGCTACACAGGGCAGTACTATGTCTGCGGCAAGGGTTTATTATCAGATGTCAAAGGAAAAATTGTTTTTTAAACCTTTTTCCAAAGTAAGTGAAAAATTCAGAACTCCACATATATCACTTACAGGACAGATGATATGGTCAAGCATATTGATACTCAGCGGCACATTCGATCAGCTCACAGATATGCTGGTTTTTGTTGCATTCCTCTTTTACGCTCTTGGGGCTATAGCAGTGATCAAACTTAAAAGAAGCAGACCTGATTTAAAAACATATGGATATCCTGTTGTTCCTGCTTTATTTATCTTGTTTTGCATAGTAATAATAATTAATTCTATATACTCGCGACCCTGGGAATCCCTGATTGGACTTGGGTTGATACTTACTGGAATTCCATTGTTCTATTATTTCAAGTGGAAGAAGGATTATAAATCATAATTGAAATATTATCCTCCGCTTGCAAATTCAGGGTGATTTTTTTGCTTTTGGAAAAACTTAAGCATTTTTTTTCATTTTTTTAGGATTTTTTTTCTTATTTCTCGTATTATCAATACTTTTATTATATATTTGTATAATAATCTCATGATCTTACCATAGTGATTTTGCAAAATTGTCCCAGGTAAATATTTGCATGTCATTTTGTCTGATCGTATGCAGAGTTTTATTGATTAAAATATATTGTGTATGAAAAGGACATTTAAATTACTCCGCTTAAGTTTTACTAGGTTTAGTTCATTATTGTTATTCATATCCGCCTACTACCCTGCCTTGTTTGCCCAGGAAATTAATATCATTGTTAAGGATACAGTCATAGGCACTTTGGATTGCAAAGCATACGATATTGTACTGGAGGCATACATTGAGGATGTTTGTGTTATTGGAGAGACAAAATGGACTTACCTGCTGATAAATTCAGACTATGGAGATACACTCCAGTATTCTCACAATTATCTGCCCTTGCCAGGAGAGGGAATAGCAGGAAATGAGAATTTCGATATATTAACAGATATAATCTCTGCCAGAATGATGATCACAAAACCATTAGGATATGGAAATTATAAAATGGTTTGGCAGGTATCAACTCAATGTGGCAATACAGGACAGAAAGAACAATTGATTAAAATAGTTGATAAAACACCCCCTGTCCCTGTTTTGGATGATATCGTAAGTTATTATGGATATATAAATGGAAATCCGGGCATCAAAGCTGTTTATTTTGACAAGGGATTTAAACAGGGATTTATAGCTAGTCATGATAATTGTGCAGGTAAAGATCAATTGTTTTTCACTTACAGTCCGATGTTACCAAATCTGTCTAAAACACCTGAAAAATGGGCAAAACAACTGGGATTATATGGCAGGTATTACTTTGACCCGATCATTGGATCAATTAGTACTGAAGCAAAATTTTTAAATGGAACAGCAGATGCCTGGGACCCTGCATTCAATTCTTCTTCAAGAGTGTTCAGTTGTGATGATATATACATCAATCATGTGGTTGAGCCAAAAATATATGTTTGGGATGAATTTGCCCTCCCTGATCTGACAGGAGATCAAAATTATAAAATTGATACATGTATTTTGTATTTATCAAACATTGATTGTCCTGGCAATCTGGCAGGAAATGCTCTTTCCTACAAATCAGATAAACCTGTCAGTGAATTTATTGTCACCGGTAGGTCTGATCAAAGATATTGGTATGCATTGACAGATTCAAAAGGGTTTTATGTAACAGAACACCCAACCGGACTCAATAAAATTGAAGGGTATAAGGATTCAGATCATTTAAATGGAGTCTCAACTTTAGATATATTATTAATTCGAAAACACATTTTAGGAATAAAACCATTTGATGATTTATTTCAGTATATAACTGCTGATGTAAACAATAGTTCTTCTGTAACTACCGCTGATGCTCTTGATATAAAGAAAGTTATACTTGGCTACAAAGTGAGTTTCACAAGAAAATCCTGGATCGGAGTAAAGAAGGATTTCATTTTTAAAGACCCATTAAATACATATTCAGAATTTGATAATGCTTCAATTTTTGAATACAATTTTCATAATGACTATTTGGGGGACCAAAGAATCGATTTTAAAGTATTTAAAACTGGGGATGTAGATTTTAGTGCAAATCCTTTAACAAACAGATATGATGAAACAATTAAACTCATAATTAATGATATTGAGTTAAATACTGAAAAGCTTTATGAGATTCCGGTATTTTCTGATGGTCTTATTGATTTGACCGGGATGCAATTTGCATTAGATATGTCTAATTTTTCCGATTTTGAAATTAAAAGCGGAGAAATAAAAATTGCAGATGAAGATTATAATTTCATTGATAACAAATTTCTATTTTCATATAGCCCTGTAAAAAGTATGGATATTGAGAAAGCAAAGGTATTGTTTACTTTATTGCTTCGTCCGGTGCGAAATGCTAAACTAAGTTCACTTCTTAATTTTTTTCAAAATATCATGTCTTCCGAAGTATACACGGGTGAAAGTGTTTCTGAAATAATTCTGGATTTCAGAAACCATGAATTTGAAGTTTCTCAGAATGACCCGAATCCATTTTCTACTGAAACATTTATTGACGTTTACCTACCGGAATCATCAGAATTTGAATTGATCATTTTTGGACCAACAGGCAAAAAACTTAACACAAAAAAATTTGAAGGTATAAAGGGCATGAACAGGGTCAGATTAGTATCAGACTTTGTCATATCATCTGGCACATATTTCTATACAATAAATTCTAAATTTGGTATTAAATCGAAAAAAATGTTGATCAAAAGATGAAATAATTTATTAAAATGCATTTGTAGGTAATGTAAAATGAATAAACTTAATCAATTTTTCTAAATAAACTCATTTATGAAAAAATCAATCACAATTATGATCTTGGTGTATTGCCTGATCAATCCCGGAAAAATATTCAGCTTTTATGAATCAGATGTTATTAAAACCTTCAAATCAGGCCCTGTAATATCTGTTTTGGACACCGTTGTTGGAACATCTGACTGTTTTTCTGCTGATATTAAATTATCAGCCCAGGTCAGTGATCATTGCAACGATATTGGTTTAATATGGAAATATCTGATTATAAATGAGTTAAGTCTTGATACAATTCAGTATTCTTACAATTTTTTACCTGAGCCTGATCAGGGTATTAAGGGAAACATAGAATATGATCTGTTACTTGATACAAATAGGGCAGAACTAATGATACTAAAATCACTTTCTCAGGGTCGATATATAATAAAATGGTATGTCAAAGATGAATGTTGGGATGAGATCATGAAAGAACAGCTTTTAATCATTAGTGACATTACTCCTCCTGCAACAATACTGATAAAAAACTATTCTCCCTATCCAGTTAATGGTAATGTTGAAATAAATGCCAGGTTATTGGACAAAGGATTAAATGCAGGTAACACCCAATCAAGTTATGATAATTGTACCGAGAAAAATGACCTGATATTTACATTCACACCGGTTTTGCCAAAACTTTCTGATCAACCAATAAAGTGGATGACGCAATTTGCACAATACGGCAGAAATTTTTTCGATCCCACTTCCGGAGCAATTAGCACAGAACAGAATTATTTTGAAGGCAGTGCCCATGCCTGGTATCCTCATTCAAAAAGTTCATCCAGAATACTTGGTTGCTACTATTTTTATTCTAATAATTTGCCTGTTAAATATTTAAAGGTCTATGTATGGGATGAATTTCTAGAATCAGATAATATCTCTGTTAATTATTCAGTTGATAGCTGCAAATTTCAAGCTAATTGGGATTGTTTATGGCAAGTAACAGGTGAGGTAATTTCCCTTTACAATAAAACTCCTTTGGATGATTTCACAATACATATTACGAATGGAGGCTCTGAATACTTTACCAGAACAGATGAATCAGGAAATTACAGCCATTTGGTTTCATTTGAAAATGTGGAAGTAGAGGCTTACAAAGAAGGCATAGATTATACAGGTTTAACAACATTGGATCTGCTTTATATATTGAAATACATACTTGGGTTAAAAAGTTTTTCTAATCCTTACAATATTATCGCTGCCGACCTCAATGGAAGCGGTGATATAACAATGGCTGATATATTGACAATCAGGCATATAATTTTGGGAATACCGGTAAATTCATTCAGATCATGGATCGGCATAAAAAAAGATTATGTATGGCAGGATCCTTTGAACCCATTAAAAGAACTGGAAAAAGCCAAAAAGTACATTTTCAGCAAGAAAGATTTTTTAAATTTAAACTTGAGCTCGGACTTTACAGGTATCAAAGTTGGGGATATTAATTTAAATAACTTAAACTCACGTAATAAAGAAAAATTTGAACTATTGATCGAAGATCAGTTGGTAGAACGAGGAAAAAGAATAAAGATTCCAGTAATTTCAACAAAATCAAGCTACATTGATGGACTTCAGTTCGCAATTGATAACTCCTGTTTTTCTAATTTTTATATTGAAAGCGGCACCTTGCAGATTGATGATACTGATTATCACTTTGATGAAAACAATTTCAAACTTGTATATGTCAAGCCTCAACAAATGGTAATTGAAGAAGGTCAGGTTTTATTTTACTTGGTCTTCCAGTCAAATACTTCTAATATGTTGAGTTCGCTTTTGCATTTTGATGAAAATTCACTTTCGGCTGAACTTTATTCAGGAAATGAGATCGAAATATCTGAACTGAAACTAGTATTCAGAAACCATGAATTTGAAGTTTTTCAGAATGACCCGAATCCATTTAAAAATAAAACAGAAATAAGATTCCTGCTTCCTGCAGAATCAGATTATTTTTTAACAATATTTGATATAAATGGTCATACAATTTTCAATCAAAAATCACATGGCAACCAAGGATTAAATAACATTGGACTGGATTCCCAAACCTTTGAAAAAAGTGGAATTTACTATTACAAGATTATTTCAGGGAATTACTCAGGTATTAAAAAAATGGTATTCATACAAAATTAGCATGGTATTTATGACGGGTTTTTTATTTTTTCTTTACTTTTGACCATTGAAAGACCTTTGTTAATTATTAGAAAAATTTGAAGATTGATAAAAACTTTGTATGTCATTCTTGGCACCATTTCCCTTATCACGGGTATTATCGGCATCATAGTTCCAGGTTTACCCACAACTGTATTCCTTTTATTTGCAGCAACAATGTTTTTTCATGGCAATAAAAAATTCCATGACAAATTATTGGAAAATAAATACTTAGGTAAGTATATTACAGATTTCAGGTCTGGAAAGGGAATGACTAAAAAGTCAAGGTTTATTGCCATTTTAACTATGTGGGTAATGATATCCATTTCAATCTTTTTTTCTTCGCATAAAATGACAATTGCTTTGATAATATTTGGCTTGACCGGCACAATATGCATACTGATATTTGTTCCTATTTACAGGAATATCAGGTAAAAGTATTTATTCAATAATATCTTTTAGAACATTATTCAAAAATGACCTTAACTTGAACAGCTAAACTATATTTGCAGTTTGATAATAATTTATAAACTTGTATGTCGGATTTGTATGTCATAAAGAATAACCAGGAGTTTGAAAACTTTATAATTGAAAACGAAGCAGCATTGATTTATTTCAGTCATGAAGAATGCAATGTTTGTATGGCTCTTAAGCCCAAAATTACAAATCTGATCGTAAATAATTATAAAAAAGTAAAAATTGCCTATTGCGATAGTATTAAAAATCCTGAAATCGCTGCTCAAAACAGCATATTTGCGGTGCCAACAATATTGATTTATTTTGATGGACGGGAATTTATAAGAAAAAGCAGGAATATCGGAATTGAGGAATTGAATTCTTTGATTGACCGACCCTATAAAATGATGTTTCCTGACTGATCTTTTTAAAATTTTATTATATTTGATTTTAAAAATAAATAAGTTGTGAATACTTTTGGCAGAATATTTAAAATCTCCATTTTTGGCGAATCTCATGGTGATTCGGTAGGTATAATCATTGATGGATGTCCACCGGGAATATCACTCAACATTACGGATTTTTCAGAAGATTTAGACAGACGGAAATCAGGAGCTAAGGGAACAACCAGGAGACTTGAACAGGACATCCCTTTGATAATTTCAGGAGTTTTCAATGGTCATACAACAGGGGCTCCTGTCAGCATCATTTTCAAAAATGAGAATGCGGTCTCATCTGACTATAATAGTATTAAGGACATTCCCCGACCTGGGCATGCGGATTTTGTAGCAAGTAAAAAGTTTTTTGGATTTAATGATTTAAGAGGTGGTGGCCATTTTAGTGGCCGGCTGACACTCCCCATTACTGCTGCCGGTGTAATTGCAAAAAAAATTATTTCCCCTGCAAAAATAAAAGCAAAGATCCTTGAGATCGGGGGATCTGAGAATTTTGGAGAAGCAATTGATATTGCGGTTCAAAATTCAGATTCTGTGGGTGGAATTTTAGAATGCAGGACTACTGATTTACCTGTTGGTCTTGGAGAACCTTTTTTTGATTCTGTTGAGTCCGTTATTTCTCACCTTGTTTTTTCTATTCCCTCAGTTAAAGCCATTGAATTTGGAATGGGTTTTGAAAGCTCCCGACGCTATGGAAGTGAAGTTAATGATGCTATTGCTGATCAAACCGGTAAAACCCTCAGCAATAACTCAGGAGGTATAAATGGAGGAATTACAAACGGCAATGAGCTGGTATTCAGAATTGCAGTGAAACCTGCATCGAGTATTGGCAAGACACAGTTTACCTTTAATTTTTCAAGCAGAACTGAAGATCAGCTGAACATCATGGGACGTCATGACGCATGCATAGCATTGCGGGTTCCTCCAATACTTGAAGCCATTACTGCAATAGCTTTGGCTGATTTAATTTTGATAAATAAAACTTTGATTTAGATCAATCAATTATGCCTGTATCGTTTTACAAATTCCTCATACTCTTCTACAAGGTGTTTTGAGCCAATAATTATCGGACTTTTCTGATGCAGGCTTTTCAACGGGATATCGAGGATTCTATCCAAATCTGAATTGATAGCTTTTCCACCACATTGCTCAACTACCATAGCCATCGGATTACATTCATAGAGTATTCTCAATTTTCCCTGTGGATTTTTTCTAGTGAGAGGGTACATAAAGATACCACCATATATAATATTCCTATGGACATCCGAAACCATGCTTCCAATATATCTCAAGCTTCGTTTGCTATCGCTGCAATGATCAATATACCTCCGCATTTCAAGATCAAACTGAAGATAATAGCCCTGATTTATAGAATAAAAACTTCCATCTTCCGGTATTCTGAGGTCTTTATGCGATAGACAAAATTCACCAAGTGATGGGTCCAGAGTAAATCCGTTTGCTCCATTTCCTGTTGTGTATACCAGGATAGTTGATGTACCATAAAGTATATAGCCTGCAGCTACAAGTTTATTCCCGGTCTGTATAAAATCCTGTAATTCACATTCTCCTGAAGGATCCGAAACCCTTCTATAAATACCAAATATTGTACCAACTGATACATTAACATCAATATTAGAGGAACCATCCAGGGGATCAACTACTACAACATATTTTGCATCTTTACCGGCTTTGGATGGTAGCTTAACGAAATCCTCCAGTTCTTCGGAAGCTATTCCGCAGCACTCACCACTATTTTCCATGTATTCAATGATTTTATTATTGGCAAATATATCAAGCTTTTTCACTTCATCACCTGTAAGATTTGTTGAGCCATCCAGGCCCAGAATATTCACAAGGCCAGCTTTATTAACCTCGCGGTTTACAATCTTTGCAGCCACTCCAATGTCCCTTAGCAATCCTGAAAGCTCACCGGTAGCATATGCAAAATCCTTTTGTTTATCAATAATAAACTCGTCTAAAGTTGTGATCCTTGTCATAAGAAAAAAGTTAAAAGTTAAAAGTTAAAAGTTAAAAGTTAAGAGTTAAAAGTTATAAGTTATTGTAAATTGTAAATTGTAAATTTTTAATATTTTATGGTTTATGGTATTTTGTTGAAATCGTAATTCATAATTCGTAATTTGTAATTCCTTCAACCTTCCAACCATTTGACCATTTAACCTTTCTACCATTTTCATTTTTCATCCCCTACGGGCAAGCTATACGGACAAGTTTTTTCATTTTTCATTCTTATTAGCCATCACCACGTATTCTCCTTTCTGCTTTACATCTTCCTGAAAATAATCAATTAAATCCTTTGCACTTCCTAAATTGAATCTCTCATAAAGTTTTGAAATTTCCTTTGCAATGGAAATCTGTGTTTCCTCTCCCAGGTTTTCCTTTATTTCAACAATTAATTTTTTTATTCGATGAGGACTTTCATAAAAAACTATCGTATCAGGATAAGTTTTCAGAAATTCCCATCTTTTTGCCCTACCTTTTTTATGCGGCATAAAACCCTCAAAATGAAATTTATCAGTAGGCAATCCTGATCCTGATAATGCAGTAGTCAGTGCAGATGGACCAGGTAATGGACATACAGCTATCTGATTCCTGAAACACTCCCTAACTATAAGAAAACCGGGATCTGAAATCAAAGGAGTTCCCGCATCTGAAACAAGTGCTATTTTACTACCAGCCCTGAGTTTTTCAATCACTTTATTCAGAATCTTGTGTTCATTATGGTCATGATAGGACATCAGTGGCTTCGAAATTCCATAATGACGTAGCAGATTGCCTGTCACTCTTGTATCTTCAGCAAGTATAAGGTCCACTTCATTCAAAACGTCAATTGCCCTGAATGTGATATCTTTAAGATTTCCTATCGGAGTGGGTACAACATATAACATGGGACAAATTTAATAAAAAACAATGCAAAATATATACTTATTCTTATTGAATTTATTAAATAATACATGTTCTAAATATATAATGAATCAATGCATCAAATGAATCTAATGGTACTGAATAAAGAATGACCCGGCTTAAAGCAATGTTTGTTTTACTATATGGCCGGAAATTATATTGTGATTTTCTGATTAATGCTGTTAAAGATGAACTACAGTAGTCTTTCTTCCTGTAATTTTTCAATAACTGAAATAGTAGCTGCTCCTACACTGAGAACCGGTGCAAGGAAAAACCCAAGAATTGGTATGCTTAACAAGATCATAAATGGAATTCCGTTTCCAAGAGTCAGTGATTTGTTTTGTTGAACAAAACTGATCCTGCCTCTTACGCTGTAAAACCTTTCCAGTGCCCAGTCAAAATTGCCATACCCTGCATAAAATGACTGTATGAAAAATGCAATAACCGGAACAAAAGGGGAAAAAATGGGAATTATACCCAAAAAGAAAAGTAGAATCATCCAAAACATCTCCTTAAATATCAACCGGATGGAAATTATAATACCCCGAAAAATATCTTTAAGGAGTCTTCCAAAGTTTAAAAATGAATATCCTGCTTTATGTCCAGTCAGGTGTTCCTCAATTTTTTCAGACAGTGGCCCCAGAAACGGAACGAACAGTATAAAAACCATATACTTGTAAAACAGCATCCCAAACAAAATCAGGATAAATATTCCCAAATATTTAATTATGGAATCTATATGATCTTTTCCCCATTCAAAAGGATATAGTGACTGCAATTTAGGAATAAAACCATCGAGTATTGAATAACCAAAATAAATCAGACCTACTCCTAAAACAACACTTATCAAACCCACCACAAAGACATATCGCCACAATTTCAACTTGTTAATAAGATCAAGTGCTTTGGAGTAATCTGCAATTCCCTTTACAATGTTTCTGATCATTATTCCTGTTTTGGTTGAAGAATCCATGAGTTGACTTCAATATTGTTTTTCATCACATCCAGATGTTCTTCCGGAGTTCCAAACTTCATATCAAATATAGCCCCTACCCTGTAATTACTATTATACTTTTCAACATAAGGTTGTAATCCATTTCGAATAATTTTTTGTAGGATCTTTTCAGCATTGGACCTGCTTTTAAATGAACCAGCTATTATTATGCATGTTTCAGTAAAATATTTCTTATTGCTTTCTGCCCTATTGACCAAAGCACTCAGATCATTCAATCCAGGTTTTTCCTTTTTAACTTCGTTGATGACTGATATTTCAGAGTTGTTGATTTGCCTGTTTTCGGCAATAGTTCCATTTGTAAGTGTGTCCTCACCAAATACAGACACATCATCTGTTGCAAGATCAGAAGTATCAGTTTCTCCTTTGTCTGAACTGTAGATTTTTGGATCAGCATTCACTTTATCCTTATTGCCCTGAAAAATATCAGAAATGCAAAACAAAAAACATAAGAAAGTTAAAATTGATAATCCGGCCAATATTGCCCCTGTTCTTTTAATAATTTTTCCAGAACTACCATCTGATTCTTTGGGATGTACAAACGAATCACCGGGTTCTTCAGTTCGGATTTGTTCACGGCTTACAACAAGCAGCGGATAATCAGGATATGACATTTGATGCAATTCGCTCAGAACGGGCGAAAACTCAAATATTATCTTGCCTTCTGATTTCCTGAATGTTCCAAATCCTTCAAGCTCAAAATGAGATTTAATCCCGAGTTCATTAAGTATGTCAAGAGAAAGTTTTCTGATAAAATCATCAGCGATTTGCATATCAACTCCATTTCTTGCGGAATAATACCTAAGAAATTTATTTAATGCATTTTCATTGATTTCGTTATAAATGAAAGATGTTGTATATTTTGGTCCAAAGATCTTATTTTTTACGGGATTCCTTTTTGCATCCTGTCTTTCAAGAATCAGAGTCCCAAATCCAGGAAAACATAGCGTTGATTCTCCAAAGAAAAAGGCAATAAGATCTTCAGTTTTATACATAATTTTTGCTTTCAGACATATATAATTTGCCTGGTATTTTTAATAAAATGGATACTGATCTGTCACTGAATCTAAACAGTCATAATCTCTTTCTCTTTTATTTTCAGGACCTCATCAACAATTTTTTCAAAATTGTGCACCTGTTCATCAACATCTTTTTCTTTTAGTTTCCCAAGATCTTCTGACAGACCGTCTTTTACAGCTTTTTTTATAAGTTCCATGGTTTTATGCCTTGAACTTCTAAGACTTACTTTTGCAGCTTCCCCGAACTGTTTTGCCTGCTTAACCAGAGTTTTTCTCCTTTCTTCCGTCAGTGGTGGAACTGTCAACCTTATGAATTCTCCATCATTCATAGGTGTGATTCCGATATTTGAGGCAAAAATTGCCTGTTCAATCACTCTTAGCTGAGACTTATCCCATGGTTGGATTGCAATAGTTCTTGCATCTACAAGTGATATATTTGCCACATGCTTTAAAGGTGTTGGTGCACCATAAGATTCTACAGAAATATCAGATACCATATCGGGTGATGCTTTGCCGGTCCTGACATGCGACAATTCATATTTAAGATGCTCAATGGATTTCTCCATATTTATTTTGCTGTCATTTAATATCTTATCAATCTCAATTTCCATATAACTATTTTTTATTTTTTCAAATATTTAATCGGTATTTATTAATCCCTTCTTCCGAGAAACGACAACAAAAGGTAAACAAACATAACTAAAGCCGATAATGCAGCCACAACATAAGTCATCGCAGCCCATTTAAGAGCATCTTTAGCACCTTCATATTCTTTTCCTACTGCTGTATTAGTATTGTCCAGCCATGCAAGAGCTCTCTTGCTTGCATCGAATTCGACCGGCAGAGTAATTAAACTGAAAAGTGCTGTAATACCAAAAGCTATTACAGTAATGAGCATAATCTGAGGCATCGAACTCAAAGTCATAAATGCAATAAGAAGTAAAAATTGCTGAACAGATGATGCAATCTGAACAACAGGTACCAGACTTGATCTCATTTTCAAATATGGATAAGCTGTTGCATGTTGCACAGCATGACCACATTCATGTGCAGCCACGGCTGCTGCAGACACACTTCTTCCCTCATAAACATCCGGACTCAGACTCACAGTTCTGGTCAGAGGGTTATAATGATCAGTAAGCATGCCTTGTCCCATAACAATTTGCACTCCACTGATACCATAATGATCAAGCATTTTTTGAGCCACTTCTGAGCCACTCATACCTGAAGAAAGTCCAAATTTACTGTACTTACTAAATTTTGACTTTAACATTGCACTAACTGCAAAGCCTGCAACGCTAAATAAAATAACAATTACATACAATAATCCCATAGTTGTTTGATTTGTTTAATAATATAAGCTATCAATTAATTATTTCAAAATTTAAATATTTTTTAAGAGCATCCGGAACTTTAATACCTTCAGGTGTCTGATTATTCTCAAGGATTGCTGCTACAATTCTTGCCAGAGCAAGTGCACTTCCATTAAGAGTATGAGTCAGTCTAATTTTTCCTTCCTTATCTTTATAGCGAAGTTTCATCCTGTTCGACTGAAAAGTTTCAAAATTTGAAACTGAACTGACTTCAAGCCATCTTTTTTGTCCACCCGAGTACACTTCAAAATCATAAGTCATTGCTGAAGTAAATCCCAAATCTCCACCGCATAAACGTACAATCCTGTATGGAAGTTCAAGTTTTATTAATATTTTTTCAGCATGGCTTACCATTTCATCTAGTATATGATACGAATTAGAAGGATCTGATATCTGTACTATTTCAACTTTGTCAAACTGGTGCACCCGGTTCAGTCCTTTAACATGTGCACCATAAGAACCAGCTTCTCTACGGAAACAAGGAGTATATCCTGTAACTTTAACTGGCAATTCACTCTCCTGAAGTATAGAATCCCGGAATATATTTGTAAGAGGCACCTCGGCAGTTGGGATCAGGTAAAGATTATCACGCTCAACAAAATACATCTGACCTTCCTTGTCGGGAAGTTGTCCTGTTGCCCTGGCAGAATCTTCATTAACCATATATGGAGGTATTATCTCTTCATAACCTGCGGCCTCTGCTTCGTCAAGAAAAAAGTTAATTAATGCTCTTTCAAGCTTTGAACCTTTTCCTCTGAAGAGTGGAAATCCTGAACCAGTAATAAAAGCTCCAAGTTCAAAATCGATCAGATTGTATTTTTTTGCCAGCTCCCAGTGGGTCATTCCTTTTTCGCCAAATTCCGGTAGTTTACCTGACCAGTTTTTATATATGAAATTATCATTCTCTGAATTGCCTGGAGGTACCAGGTCGTGCGGCACATTGGGGATAGTCAGCAGGATTTCATCTATTTCAGATAAAATGTCTTTCATCGTATCATCAAGTATCTTGCTTCGTGATTTAATTTCATTGACTTCAATTTTCAGTTTTTCAGCTTCTTCTTTGTTTCCTGATTTAAAAGAAATGCCAATTTTATCTGAAAATTCCTTCATCTTTGCTTTTAGGGCATCATTTTCATTTTGATTCGTTTTCCTCAGGTTATTGAGAGAAATAACTTTATCAAGTTTATTTTTTAATTCTTCCTTATTAAGATTTCTTTTTAACAGAGATGTAATAGTATTTGCATAATCATCTGTTATTTTTGTAATATGTAGCATAGTAATTTAATGATATTTTGTAAAAAATTGCACAAATATAATATAAATTAAAAAAATAAGTTTACCTTTGCAGTATATTAATTAAATAATAGTATTCAATCTTCATCGGTTCAGTAAACTGAATTCCCTGAGAAAGAAAATCATATGTAGGATTTAAACAAATACATTAACTATTGGTTAGTATATTTCCAGGTTTTAATATTTAAAAAAAAGAAATTTATATTTCCCTTTGAAAATCATTTTATTTCTGTAAACTTATATTTATTATGTATGACATTTTGCAATTGCAAGAAATGCTTGTTCCTGAATTGAAGGAACTTGGAAAAAGTTTGGGCATCAAGAATGTTAACAAATTATCAAAACAAGATCTAATTTATGCTATTTTAGATAGTCAGGCTCTGATTGTTGGTGGAGTTGGCAAGAAGGAAAAAAGTCATATTCAGCCAGAAGCACATGTTGAAACAACTCAAGCTGAAACAAAGGATATTTATCCTGAAGAAGAAGATCCAATAAAAAATAACATTTCTACCGGTTCAGTAAAAAATGAACGCGAAAAAGAAAATCAACAAAATCAAAATAAGCAAAAGAGAAAAAGACTCCCAACCAGGATAGAAAAAATTGACAATTACACAAAGGTTCCTCCTCAAAACATTGAAAAGGCACAGGAACAAATACCCTCAGAACAAATAAAACCTGCAGAAAAAGAAAGTGAAAAACTTTCCGGTCAGGAAGAACCAAAACCTAATTACAGGCATAGAAAACAAATAATTACTGAAAAACGACCCGGAAAAGAAATAGTTCCTTTACCTGATCAGGAAAAAAGTAATACCGGACGACCTGAAGCAACTGCAAAAGAAGCTATAAAAGAAAACGAGGAAATTTTCAAGCCTGAACTTGACGGACTTGTCGAAGGTGAAGGTGTTGTTGAAATGATGCAGGAAGGATTTGGTTTTTTAAGAAGTGCTGATTTCAATTACCTTAGCTCTCCGGATGATATTTATGTTTCTCCTTCCCAGATAAAGTTATTTGGGCTAAAAACCGGTGACACTCTGAGGGGAACGATCCGTCCGCCAAAAGATGGTGAAAAATATTTTGCACTACTAAGGGTAAATATGATCAATGGTGTCACTCCTGACCGTATTAGAGAAAGAGTACCTTTTGATTACCTCACTCCGTTATTTCCTACAGAAAAATTTAGTCTCACTACCCCATTGGATGGCAAAGATATAGGTAACAGAATGATCGATCTGTTTACTCCCATTGGTAAAGGTCAGAGAGGATTAATAGTGGCACAACCAAAGACAGGAAAAACATATCTTTTGAAGGATCTTGCAAATGCTATTTCCAAAAACCATCCTGAGGTTTACATGATTATTCTTCTGGTGGATGAAAGACCGGAAGAGGTCACTGATATGAGAAGGAGTGTAACTGCTGAAGTAATAGCATCAAATTTTGATGAACCGGCATCAAATCACGTGAGAGTTGCCAACATGGTTTTGGAAAAAGCAAAAAGGCTTGTTGAATCAGGACACGATGTAGTCATACTGCTTGACTCCATTACAAGATTGGCAAGGGCCTATAACACTGTTGCTCCTTCTAGTGGAAAAGTTTTATCTGGAGGTGTGGAAGCCAATGCTCTTCATAAACCCAAACAGTTCTTTGGCGCAGCAAGAAAAATTGAAGATGGAGGATCACTCACTATAATAGCAACAGCACTTATTGATACCGGTTCAAAGATGGACGAGGTAATCTTTGAAGAATTCAAGGGCACTGGCAATATGGAGCTTCAGCTCGACAGAGGGCTTGCTAATAAGAGATTGTATCCTTCGATTGACCTTACAAAATCAAGCACACGTCGTGAAGAATTGCTACTGGATAGAGAGACGCTGCAGAGAATGTTCATTTTGAGAAAACATCTCGCTGATATGAAACCAGATGAAGCAATGGAGTTTATACAAAACCAAATGATAAGATCGAGAAATAATGAAGAATTCCTTGTCTCAATGAATGGATAAGAGTCTTTATTTATAATAATAGAAAATAAAATAGTTATTTTTTTTGCCATTTTTTAAATTTGAATTACTTTCGCACAGTTTTTCAAAATGAGGATAAAAAACTAAAGATTTAAGTGCTATTATTTGTTCGGTGCACTATATCAAAATTAAGAACAGAATTTTATAAACTATAAATTAATTACTGATGAAACGGACTTATCAACCTTCGAAAAGGAAAAGAAAAAATAAACACGGTTTCAGATCGAGAATGGAAACAAAAAACGGAAGGAAAGTTCTGGCTAGCAGAAGAGCAAAAGGAAGAAAAAAACTTTCAGTTTCAAGTGAGTTTTCAAGAAAATAGTTCATTCTGTTTGTGATCTATTGAAAAATATTAAAGAAAAAGGCCACTTTGACCTTTTTCTTTTTTTTTTAATAAAATCATTATTTGTATTTTTGCCTTATGGCAAAATATTCTCTAAAAAAGAAAGAAATACTTTCAGGCAAAAAACAGATCGCCGGATTATTCGATTCCGGGAAAAGTTTGTACAGATATCCCTTAAAGGTCTTTTTCAAATTCACCAGTATATATTCTGCCAATCACTCCAATGTCTTGTTTGGAGTTAGTGTCTCCAAAAAAAAATTCAGAAAAGCTCATGAACGTAATCTATTGAAAAGACGAATCAGGGAATCTTATCGTTTAAATAAATATGAGCTTCTTGATAATATTGAGTCCAATACACAACTTTATTTTATGTTTGTATTTATCGGAAATAAAATTGAGAACTATAACACAATTAACAGGTCATTACTATATCTCCTCAGTAAATTATTGAATGAAAAATGATAAAATATTTTTTCAAACCAGCCGTCATTTTCTTCAATATGATTTATGCGCTGAGCTTAGCCTCACAAGTTAAATACTGTGAAAATATTGGTTTTGAAAATGGTGATTTTAAAAACTGGCAGGGTTTTACATGGGTAAACAGTACAATTCCCAGTGTCCAGTCAACCAATCCTGCTCCAGGTTTCAGTATGCAGACGATTATGTCAGATACAAGTTCCTATGATTCCAATACCGGATATGGGCTTAAGAAAATTCCACCCGGCTTCAGATATTCAGCAAGATTGGGGGACCTGGTTAAAAACACATCAGTTGCCACATTGAGATATTCTCTGACTCTTGATTCATCTAATGCTCTGCTTATTTACAAATTTGCTGTAGTTCTGTTAAATCCCACCAGTGGCCATGAAAAATTTGAGGAACCCCGATTTAAAGTCACCTTATATGATGATAAAAATTTCCTCATCAATGATTGTTCAAATTATGATGTTTTTGCCTCAGATGCTGAACTCAACAAGAGTTTTAAGACCTACTATCCCTCTGCAAACAGTGAGCCCGTCCTTTGGAGAGACTGGACTACTGTTGGTGTCAATTTATCGGCTTATATAGGCAAAACAATGACCATTGAATTTCTTGCAGCAGACTGCACTCATAAGGGGCATTATGGATATGCCTATTTTGTAGCTTCATGCCAACCTCCGGTTCTAAATATGAAATTCTGCTATGAAGATTCCATTGCTTCACTGACAGCCCCAAATGGATTTGAAAGCTATAACTGGACTGATCCAATTGGCAATTTTGTATCTAATAATCAGCAGGTTAGCATAATAAATGCTCCGGAAAACTCTGTTTATACCTGCAATATGACATCAGCCACTGGTTGTAAAACAAGTATGTCAACCAAAATACATAAGTACAAACCTATCCCGGATTTTAAAAGCGAAATGCTTGATTGTCATTCAAATAAAGTCCAGTTTATAAATAATTCAGTCACAAATTACGGTCATCTGAATTATACCTGGGATTTTGGAGATGGTAATTTTTCTTATGAAACAAACCCGGCTCATACTTTTTCAACATCCGGACTTCATAAAGTAACATTAACAGTTTTGAATGAACCCTCTTCTTGTATTGATACATTGATCAGGACTGTAGAATCATTCGCACCACCATTAGTTGGCATTACCGGACCTTTAACGTATTGCCCCGGAGGCAAGACCACTATCAATGCATATGGAGCTGCCATATATAACTGGAGCAATGGCAGTAAATCAGAAGCACTTGAAATTGGTGCACCCGGAGGGGATTTTTGGATGATTGGTAAATCAACGACCGGATGTTTTTCAGATACAATATTTTTTAAAATCATTGAAGAACCTGACTGGAAATTTGAGATTTCCGGTGACAATTCCATATGTCAGGGAGATACAGTTGAATTAATTGCAGAGGAGGCAATAAGCTATAAATGGAATACAGGTGCTACTTCGCCAATAATATTTGTATCAAATGAAGGTATATATTCAGTATCAGGAATTAACGCAAGAGGTTGTAATAAAACTGTCGAATTATTTGTCAAAGTTAATCCTATCCCTTTTGCTGATTTTAATATTGATCCAATGATAATTACAAAAGCACAGAATAAAATAAGGGTTTCTGTCAGGGCACAAAATTCTGTAGAATATTTCTGGAATTTTGGCGATGGAAAAACAGGAAAAGGGTCAGAGTTTTTTCATGATTATGATGTCAATAATAGCTTGAAAGGATATTACGTAGTAAAATTAACAGCCGTAAGCAATGAAAACTGCACCGATACTTTAATAAAAAAAGTTGTTGTTTACCCAACAATTCCAGATATTTTTACTCCTGATAACGACGGATTAAATGATATGTGGAAAGTTGAACTATCAGAATATTTTGACAAAAGCATATCAGCAGCCATTTTTGATCGCTGGGGCGAAAAAATGATAGAATGGAATGATAGCAGGCTGATAGAATGGAATGGCAGATTCAGGGGAGTGCCAGTTAATCCAGGTGTTTATGTTTATCTGATCAGATGTGAAACCAAATCTGGTGAAGAAGCAATTTTCTCCGGAAATGTTACAGTGATCAGATAGATCAATTACAAACTAAAAAATCATAACAGTTTTTACCTTTTATTGGATTATAAAATTATATATAACAATATTTTATAATTTGCTATGAATAACAAATGACTTTTAATATACAATCTCAATAAAACCGCTCTTCAACTCCAGTCTTGAATTATTTGTAAATACCTCACAAACATAATAATATGTTCCGGGGTTAAGCTTTTTGCCATTAGTAGAGATACCTTCCCAGTTTATTTGCGGATCATTTGTCTTAAAAACCAAAACACCCCACTGGTTGTAGATTTTCAGGTCTATTTTATTTATATGTCTTTTATAAACTGGTTTGAAAATGTCATTTTCTTTATCACCATTAGGAGTAAAAGTATTTGGCAGTATATACTCGGGACAATTCTGAGCGCATACAATTTTGCCGGGGTCACTTTCATTTCCACTCTCATCAACTGAAGTGATATAATAACATCCCGAATTGTCAGATATAAAATGGGTAGTATCAAAAACGTTCCTGTCTATAATAGAATAAAGCAGTGAAAATGAACTATCTGCTGCATCAGAGTAGTATATCCTGTAACCTGCTACATCTTCTGCCTCAGCACATATATCTGCAGGATCATTCCACGAAAGGTAATTAAGAAGATCGTTCTCAGGAATAAATGTAAAGTCATTGTCGCAGAAATTTTTTACAGTTAAATCAGGTGGACAAGGTTTTTGATTGTCTTCAGGAATTCCTGAAACTATCTGTGAATAATTAGTAATTTCAGCAATTGATCCGGGGTATGATCCATGTGTTAAAACTTTATAATAAACTAATCCCTTATTTTCAACATCTGTATCAATAAAAGATGGTACTGAATTATAACCAATAAAATTATAGGGTCCGGAAAAAATCTCAGACCGGAAGAAATCATACCTGTTATTTGACCATGGGACATTTATATCTGAGTTTAATGTGATTTTATTATTACTTCCTTCTGCTTTCAGAAAAACTGAAGATGCCACTTTTGACTCAAAGCGATCATTATCCTTTGAAAAAAAAACTGCTTTATAAAAATACCTGTTATTAGTGGTGTTCAGGTTTTCATCAATGAATCTGAATGTATCTGTTGAACTAAAATTTGTAAAAGATATCGAACTTTGTGATATATCCTGAAAAATTCCCTGTTCTGTCCCTACTGATCTTTGTAGTCTTGTACTATAGGGTCCTGTGTACTTCAAAGTATCGAAGATCATTTTATCAGGTTTTATCCAATTTATTTCTATGATACCATCTGAATCTCCTGTCTTATTTACACTAACCTTGGTAATATAAGGAGCATTGTCCGGTATAATATTGCAACTCTCATTGCTGGCAAGGCTTTGAATATGATTGTATGGAAATCCGTCCTGAGTATTGAAAGAATATTCTGCTAAAACGCGGTAACAATATAACTGTCCGGGTTTTGCAGTTGAGTCGATATAAAAATAATTTATCCCGTTATTTTCTGCAGTAAGGTATTCTATAATTTTATATCCCATTCCTTCAAGACCGGGATTGCAAGTGTCAGGAGGAAAAATGGTCGAGCTTTCTTTTCTCCATACAGAAAACCCTTTAAAGAAATTATTGTCAGTGTTCGAACATTTATATGGGTAGCTCCAGGTCAGCCTGATTTTTGAATTAAAAATGTAAGTCTCAAGATTAATAGGCGGGGGAGCAGAAACTTTAACACTTAATACTTTCAGGTCTGTAAGGCCTGTAGTATCAGACAATGAATTATCAGACGCTTTGAATATTATCTGGTAATACTGATCAGATATGTGCTGGCATTCTGTCTGCCAAATAAATTTTCTTTTTACGGGAGAAATTCCAAATACATTTTCATCATTTAACAATGCAAATCCGTATTCTGATTTCAAAGGTTCTCCAGAAGCACTTATTGAAACCTTCTGACCGGCATCTGCATCTGTGGCTATGATATCTACCTCAAGTGTATCACCGGCAAGAATACATTTTTTCTCAATCAGTGACAATTCAGGCGGTTTGCTTTTACAACCAGTAACAATAAGAATCTGCATGTCACGGATTATTGATGTTATAAGCTGACCTTTCCTGTATTCCTTTACCCTGAATGCAACATTATAATCCCCCGGTATTTTAGGCACATTCCAGACCAGATCACCTGTTTTTTCATTGAAAGAAAAGTTATTATCGCTGCCGGGACCTATAGCCTGGGGAAATTTGTAATCAGGCACCAAAGTGTTTTTTGCCTGCAAAGGTATAATCAATTCATAAGCAATACTATCTCCATCAGGATCAAATACATTTGGATTATGTTTGAATACTTGTCCTACACAGCCAATATCGATAGGAGCCTGCAATAAAACTGCAGAATTGTTCTGTCCCTGAAACTGGGAATTTAAAATTGTAAAAGTAGTCTCAAGATAAAATGGAACACTTTCACTGTCAGGAAAATTTACATTCAGAATTCCTGCTATACGATTAGGATCGAGCATTGACATAGTATAGGTTCCCCTCGCGGGATAAGTATGTGTTCCTATGTAATAACTTATTTTTACATCATTGGGCTGAGGGTATCCCCAGCCATTTGCACGAACCAAAAATTCGCTCGTTCCATCACCCCAGAATATCTCAACACTGTCCCTGTCAGCGGCCACACTGCTGGTCTTGGTATATAAAGTGATAGTAGCTTCAAAAGTCAGAGCTCCCTTCTGTACAAAAGTAATCTCACCAGCCCGGTTATGTGTAGCACCTAATGAACCAAATATGCATGTAACTGCTATAACCGGAAATAAAAACCTGAATATGATACTACTTTTTATCAATCAAATGTAAGTTTCTTCTTTATGGTCTGATTTCCCCTGATAATTGTCATTTCCACAAATTCACCCTTTTTGAATTTCCCCATATACATGGTATACTCTTCCATTGTTTTAACGGGCATTCCATCAAGCTCAATGACCACATCCCCGGCTTTCAGACCTGCCTTTTCAGCTTCCTGCCCAGGTTTGATAAGCAATGCTTTGACCCCATTTCCCTTATGCTTTATGTCAGGAAGTAAACCAATATTTACTTTCCAGATCCTTTGAGTGTCCTCCGGGGTTACTGCTGGTTCAGGTGAAATTGAGTCAGTTTTGGTGACATTCTCCTCGTTTTTTAAAGCCTTATCTGAGGTCTCATCTTGTTTGCATGCTACCATTAATAAAAAAAAAGCAAACAATAAAATTCCAGTTTTAATTTTCATTTTTTTTATTTTTGTTAACTTATTTCAAAACGAATTATTTTAATGCATTGTTTAGAAATGAATTAAATCCGTTTTGAATTTTAAAAATTTCTGCAAATTTACCTATCAGATCAGATTCAAACCACATTTCATTTGAAATATTATGACCAACAGCATAACTTTTATAATAAGTAAGGCCAATATGAGGATGGTCTTTTGGAAAACCTCTTGGAGCTGTTCTGAGTTTTTCGTCCATCAAGGTCCCAAAAGCTCTTTTAAAAATTTCAGAATCAATAATTGATAAAAACTCTTCACCATGATTCATAATATAAGTACGGAGCTTTAAGAGAATATCAGGCTGAGGCATATAAATTCCGCCACCAATAAAAGAATTATCAGGCTCAAAATGAATGTAATATCCTGCAAATGGACTTTTTTTCCCCCCTTTTACAATATGCGCACCGAAATTGGTTTTGTAAGGATCTTTATTGGCACTAAATCTGACATCTTTATAAATACGGAATAAACATTCCTTTGCTGAAGTAACTTCTATTTCAGGATCAAATTCCTTGATTACAGGAATCATTTCATTGATAAATTCCTCGAAAGCCCTGAATGCTCCCAGGTAATAATCTTTATTATTATTAAACCATATACGGTCGTTATTCAGACGAAGATCCACAAGAAAATTAAAAGAATTTTGAAGATTTGACATATTAATAATTTATTTCATAGATATTAAAAAATTCTCACAAAAATAAAACGAGAAAATCACAATAGTTGTTTAGTAAAATAATATCTGTATTATCCTTTTTTCTGCTTCAATTTTTTTGAAATCCTATAGATTACTGATTGATGTGGCATAAGAAATCCTTCCAGATAACTATTATTTCTAATATCGACACTGTTGCTTAAATCTCTTATTGCGGAAGGAAACCAAATATTCAGGTCCCTTTTTAATTTAAAATTGTATTCTGAAGATGTTTCAGCCCTGTTAAAAATGCAAATTGCGATATCACCATTTTTCAGATCTTTTCTTAATACCTGAACATCGTTACTGACAAATAAGGTGTTTGCCTGTTTGCCTAAGCTATCCTGATTGATGGCAATGACCTCTTTGTTAAGGAGGATTTTCCTTGTAGCATCGTTCATTTTACGAATATCAAAATTTACAATCAGTGGAGCTGAAAGCATTACCCACAAGTTAAACTGGGATTCATATTCAATATCATTACAGCCTTGAAACCTGCCATTAACCGAGGATGACTTACCTTTACCATAAAGACCTATCATAAGCATATCGGGATCATTCCATCCCCCAGGTCCTGCGTACATGCCAATATCTTTCTGCTGATCAAATATTTCTATTATGCCAGTCAGATTATTGTTTCCTGACTTCCACACATCCCTTGAGTCCCATGTGGTTCTCCATAGATGTCCGCCTGCTGCTTTAGCCCACTGCCAAGGTTTCCTTTGTCCCCATTCACATATCGAATAAACTATTGGTCTGCCAGTTTTTTCTAGGGCATCTCCCATCTTTCTGTATCTTTGGAAAGCAGTAGTCAAATCATCCGGAGCATTGCAATAATCATATTTCAGGTAATCTATTCCCCATTCAGCAAAGGTTCTCGCATCCAATTCTTCAAATCCAAAACTGCCTGCAACACCACCACATGTATATTCGGCTGCATCTGAATAAATACCAAGTTTCAATCCTTTTGAATGAATAAAATCTGCCACAGTTTTCATTCCATTAGGGAATCTGTTTGGATCAGGAAATAAGACATTTCTGGCATTTCTCCCACCTACCCAGTGATCATCAATTATAATATACTGATAGCCTGCATCTTTCATTCCAGAGGAAACCATAGCTTCGGCTATTTCCCTAAGCAAAGAATCACTTACCTCATCTTCAAACAAATTCCAACTATTCCAACCCATGGGCGGAGTTAGAGCCAGGGTTTGGCTTTTCAAATTCAGCTTTAAGAAAATGCAGCACAATATAAAAATGCTTATAATTAAAATTTTGTTGTAACCGGGCATCATCCTTTAATATTTACCATAATCATATAATTCAATTGGCAAAAGTAAATTTAAAGAGATTAATAAAATAATAATTCACTTCCATATTTTGGACAATAATAAAAATATTGACAGACAAAATAAAATTCCAGGGTGAAATTTTTAACAATTTCCATCGTTTGTTGTTATACTTTAAGATATTTTCGGATATGTGATTTTGATTTTGAAAAAGAATTTTTTGGTTGCTTATGGATTTAAAACTGAATAATTATGAAATATTGATCGAGAAACTCGACAGGTTTATCAGAAAATATTATGTCAATAAGATAGTAAGAGGATCAATCCTTTTTTTATCATTGGCCATTGGAATGTTTTTGCTTTTCAATTTTCTTGAAAATGAGTTTTATTTCAGTAAACCAATAAGAAAATCCCTTTTCTTTAGTTATATTGTTATATCGTTAGCTGCTCTTGGATATTATATCCTCTTACCACTTTCAAAATACTTTAAACTCGGAAAAACAATAAGCCATGAAAATGCAGCAATAATAATTGGAAATCATTTTTCGAACGTGAAAGATAAGCTCCTGAATATATTACAGCTACATGGTCAAACTCAGTCCAACAATGAAAATGAGCTTCTGCTGGCGGGAATTGATCAGAAAAGCAAAGAAATAAAACTTGTGCCATTCAGAAATGCTATTAACTTACAGGGCAACAGGAAATTCCTTAAGTACTTGTTACCACCGGCTTTAATACTTCTTTTGGTATTGCTTTTTGCTCCCAGAATCATTAAAAGCAGTACAAAGCGTATAATCAACAACGATGAAGTTTTTACACGTCCAGCACCATTTCAGTTTGAAATTTTGAATAAGACTCTCGAAGCTGTACAATATTCCGACCTTGTTTTAAAGGTAAGAACCAACGGAAAATACATTCCTGCAGATGTATTCATTGAAATTGATGATTTCAGATATCATCTGAGTAAAAATCAGGAAGGCGAGTTTGAATATACTTTTAAAAATATCCAGTCAGACATTGAATTTCAATTGATAAGTGGAAAGGTATTTTCAGATGATTATGAAATAAATGTTATACCCAGACCGGTTATAACAGATTTCAGCATTTTTGTTGATTATCCTGCGTATACAGGCCAAAAAGATGAAATGCTTAAAAATACAGGCGATCTTCTTATTCTCGAAGGCACAGTACTGAAATGGGATTTCAACTCCATGAATACCGATCTGTTAAAAATGCAGTTCATGTCCGACAAGACCAAAAGATTTGTCCTTAATCCAGATGATGAAAACTTCACGTATCAACGGAGAATGGTCAATGATGATAATTATAAAATATATATCATAAATAACAGGATCACTGTACCTGACTCAATGAGTTATTCAATAAGTGTCGTAAAAGATAAATATCCATCTATTTCAGTTGATCAGATCAGGGATTCACTTGACGATAGCATGATTTATTTCATTGGTAATGTCAGCGATGATTATGGATTTTCTTCCCTGACATTTAATTACAGGATTGGTGAAAAAGATGGGAGTATCTCAGGAATAAAATCAAAAAAACTCAATATTCTAAAATCCAAAAACTTTGATTTCAGGTATATTCTCGATTTTTCTGATATTCAGCTTAAGCCTGGCCAATCGCTGAAATATTTTTTTGAGGTAAAAGACAATGACGGTGTAAACGGCCCCAAAAGTACTATTTCGAATGAAATGGAATTCCGTACAATATCTGAGGAGGAGTTTTTAAAAGATGAAAATAAAAATGAAGAGGACATCAAGAAAAATCTTGAAAAAATACAGCAGGAATCAAAAAAAATAAAAGATAAACTCAAAAAACTTAAAGAAAAGTTGATGCAGAAAAAAGAGGCTGAATGGCAGGACAAAAAAGAACTTGAAAAACTTCTGGAAAAAGAAAAAGAACTGCAGAAACTTTTGGAGGATGCTAAAAACAAATTGGAGGAAAACCTTAAAAGACAAGAGAATTTCAAACAACTGGATGAATCTATCCTGAATAAACAGGAACAACTACAGAAATTGTTTCAGGAGTCACTAAGCGAAGAACAGAAAGACCTCATGCAAAAAATTGAGGAACTCATGAAAGAACTTCAGAAGGAAGAAATGATGGATCAAATGGATGAAATGAATCTGGATGGAGAAAAGCTTGAAAAGCAAATGGACAGAATGCTTGAACTTTTCAAACAGCTCGAGTTAGAAAAAGAAATGAAAGAAGCAGTAAACGAATTGAATAAGTTATCCGATAAGCAGGAAAAACTCAGTGAAGAAACGAAAAACAAGGAAAAATCCAATGAGGAGCTAGGAAAGGAACAGGAAAAACTAAATAAGGAATTTGACAAAACAAAGGACAAAGTCGGAGATCTGATGAAGAAAAACAAGGAGCTCGAGCATCCAAAAAATCTTGCTAAAGATAATGAAGAGAAGATGGAAGAAATAAAAGATGAAATGGATAAGAGCAATGACCAGATAGATGAAAATAAAAATTCGGGTGCTTCACAATCTCAAAAAAGTGCTGCCCAGAAAATGAAAAAAATGGCAAACAGCCTTGAAATGCAAATGGCTGGCAGTGAAAAAGAACAACATGAAGAAGACCTGAAAGCACTCAGACAACTTCTGGAAAATCTTCTTACACTCTCATTTGACCAGGAGAATCTGATGAAAAGGTCAGGCAATGTTATAGTCAATTCACCTGCTTTTAAAAAAATACTGGTTGATCAGAACAAGATCAAGGAAGATTTCAAAATAGTCGAGGATAGTCTTCAGGCATTGAGTAAAAGAGTAATGGAAATCCAATCCTTTGTCAATGACAAGGTCAGGGAAATAAAAGGAAGTCTTGAACAAAGCCTAAAAAAACTTCAAAATGACGATCAGCTTCCTGGCACAAGAGATTTTCCCAATGTTAATAAATCTCAGCATGAGTCAATGAAAGGACTTAATGACCTGGCACTAATGCTGGATGAATCAATGCAGCAAATGCAGAAAAACGGTTCAGGTATGCCTGGTTCAGGCTCCTGTAATAAGCCAGGTGGAACAGGGAGCAAACCAGGTAAATCAGGAAAGGAACCAATGGATAAAATAGCCAAAGGTCAGGAAAAACTAACAGAAAAAATGAAACAAATGCTTAGCCAGATGCAGGGAAAATCGGGTAAAGGTGGCATGCCAAGGGAATTTGCTGAAGCAGCCAAACAGCAGGCAGAACTCCGCAAAGCACTCGAACAACTAAAGCGCGAAAGGCAGGAGCAGGGAAAAGGGAGTGGTAATGAATTGCAAAAAATGATTGAAGACATGAACAGGATTGAAGAAGATCTTGTTAATAAACGTCTTGATGGCCAGTTGCTTAAAAGACAACAAGATCTTACATCCAGATTGCTTGAAGCAGAACGTGCAGACAGACAGAGAGGATTTGATAATGAAAGAAAATCGGAAACGGGGACAGAAAAGGAGAAAAAAATACCTCCTGCAATTGAAAAATATCTGAAAGAAAGAGAAGCTCAACTTGAATTGTACAGATCGGTTTCTCCTACTTTGAAACCTTTCTACAGGGATCTTGTCAGAAAATATGTGGAAAAAATGCAGAATGGTAATAAATAGCACGATATTTGATAGAGGTATATTAAAGATTTAAAGGAATATTGATGAAAACTCATTACATCGTTTTCAAATCTGACCCGAATAATATTCGTCTTGTTAAATTATGGCTGGATGAAATAGCTATTTTACATTGTTTAACTGAGACAATTTATCCAAATATACTGATCACTCTGACAGAAGCCGTAAACAATGCTATAATACATGGTAACAAATGCGATATCAATAAAGATATTAAGCTTTGGTGCGATGTCAAAGAAAATAAAATCAAATTTATAGTGAGAGATGAAGGCGATGGATTTGACTGGAACAATATTCCGGATCCACGAACCTGTGAAAGGGTAAATCTGGAAAATGGCAGAGGAGTTTTAATTATGCAGAGCCTTGCTCATAAAGTGAAATACAGAAAGCAGGGTGCAAATGTAGAAATAACATTCAAGATACATAAAATACACAATTAATAACAATGCACTTTTTCGAAGCTGATATTAAATACACATTGAGGGGAAAAAGGATAATAAGCAGATGCCTTAAAGAATATGCAAATAAAAGTGGATTTGAAGTTGGTGAAGTCAATTATATCTTCTGCTCCGATGAATTTCTCCTTGGCCTGAATAAAAGATATTTACGACATGATTATTACACCGATATTCTATCTTTTCAGAACGGAAAAGAACCTCTTGAAGGTGATATATATATCAGTATTGAAAGGGTAAAGGAAAATGCCAATACTCTTAATACAGGCTTTCTGACAGAATTATACAGGGTTATTTCTCATGGCCTCCTCCATTTTATGAGCTACAAAGACAATACTAAGGAAGAATCGGACATCATGAGAGTTAAAGAAGAAGAAATCATACAGCTTATTAAAAATTATACCGACATGAAATATTAAATAGTCCAATTAATAATTATAAATACCTATATTTCAGTCGGCATTATACCAATTATTGGTTTATGTATTATATGGAATTGGTATTATACGAAAACTTCTTAGAATTTTTTATTTTATTAAATAAAAAAAAATAAGACAAAACACAAGGATCCTATTGACATTACAGCTACCCTGACATCACCTCCATTCAGTATCTTATACCATCAACAATTATTCTTTAATCCAGTTGCATAATGTTACTGATACTGATACAGACACTTCGGTCAGTACAGGCACTTCGGTGAGTACAGGCACTTTGGTCAGTACAGGCACTTCGGTCAGCATTTAAAATATAATGCCGATGCAATAACTGTTTAGGCCAACTTTGTTGGATTATACCAAATTCACTTATATAATATTCCAATAATTTGGTACTGGCAATGCTGTCAGCATTTCAAATATAATGCCGACTGAAATTGGGGAAATTAAGGTTCATTAATTAAACCTGTACTGACTGTAAATGTCAGTGCCTGTACTGACTGTAAATGTCAGTGCTATTATCAATTTCATGTCGGTACCATTACGGATATGCCTTGTGTATTAAAAGTTTTGACCCGGGATACTAAGTAGCTTTTATGATCATCTGAACAATTAAAATAAATTCATAGAAAAACTCAATTTTAAATAGTGAGGCCATTCATTCCAAACTGCAAAAATTCTGCTTTAAAATTATTTAAATTGCAAAATTTTTTAAAGTATAAAAAAATATTTTTGTGTTTTTTACACATTATTAAATTATTTAATATATATTTGCTAATTATTAGGAATGGATTTTAAAAATCATTTGAAAATAAACACATTACGATCCTATGGCAAGAATTCTAATAGTTGATGATGATCAGAGTATAAGGAATACTTTAAGAAACATTCTTGAATTTGAAAAATATCAGATTGAAGAAGCATGTGATGGATTTGATTGCCTCATAAAACTCAAAAGGAGTGACTATGAAGCTATAATCCTGGACATTAAAATGCCCAAAATGGATGGCATGGAAACCCTTGAAAGAATTCAAAAGTTAAAACCTGATATTCCTGTTATAATGATTTCCGGACATGGTACCATAGATACAGCAGTAGATGCTGTTAAAAAAGGTGCATTTGATTTCATACAAAAACCACCGGATCTAAACCGATTGCTTATTACAATCAGGAATGCCATGGACAGATCGACTTTAATTTCTGAAAAGCAAGTATTGCAAAAGAAGATAAGTAAAACTCAGCATACCAACATTGTAGGAAAATCGCCCGCTATTAAACAATTGTTTGAAACAATAGAAAGAGTGGCACCTACCGAGGCCAGAATTCTGATTATGGGAAAAAATGGAACCGGGAAAGAACTTGTAGCCAGAAAAATCCATTCCATAAGTAACAGGAGAGAAGAGCCTATCATTGAGGTCAACTGTGCAGCAATTCCTTCTGAACTAATTGAAAGTGAGCTTTTCGGTCATGAGAAAGGTTCTTTTACTTCGGCATTGAAACAGAGAATTGGCAAATTTGAACTTGCAAATGGTGGAACTCTATTTCTTGATGAGATCGGTGACATGAGTTTGTCAGCACAGGCTAAAGTTCTAAGAGCCCTGCAGGAGAGCAAAATAACCAGAGTTGGTGGTGAAAAAGAAATCAAAGTAAATGTCAGGGTCATTGCAGCGACAAATAAGGATTTGAAAGAAGAAATTAGAAAAGGAAAATTCCGCGAAGATCTTTACCACAGGCTTGCGGTTATAATTATCCATGTACCACAGTTGAAGGAAAGACTTGAAGACATACCAGTTCTTGTCGATTATTTTTCAGAAATTATTTGCTCCGAATATAACATTCCTAAAAAGGAATTCACTGCAGGGGCTGTAAGTGAATTACAGAAACTTGACTGGACAGGAAACATCAGAGAATTGAGAAATGTAGTTGAAAGACTCATAATTCTCGGAGGAAAATCGGTAACTAAAAGTGATATACAGCGATTTGTTTTTATAAATGCAAGACAAAACGATATGCTTGAGGAATTATTCGACAAGTTCGGTGATATTGATATGCTGAAGTCATACATTGAAGAAAAGTACCATGAATTTGCCAGCCAGGTCAATTTCGAAGATAGCTGATCTCAATAACTTAAAGTTTACTGATATATAAGACATTTTTTTATCGCACTTAAAATCAGATGCAGGTTGATTTTTTCTATTTAAAAGCAATTCTGCTAAGAAGTTCAATATCCCTATAATACTTTTTCAAAATTTATGAAAATATTCTCATCAAATGAGATAATTTGTCGTACCTTTGCACTCCTTTTTTCAAAAAAAACATTTTTAATATGAATGGTACATCTGGTAAAGGTAAAAGACAATGGGAAGCCATAAAAGGCGAAAATTCCTGGACCATGTTCAAGGTGATGTCAGAATTTGTCGATGGTTTTGAGACTATGGATAAAGTTGGACCAAGTATCACCATCTTTGGATCTGCTCGTACCAAAGTAGGAGAAAAGTATTATGAACTGGGAAAAACTATTGCCAGACGCCTTGTTGAGGAAGGATTCGGAATCATAACAGGCGGTGGTCCCGGGATAATGGAAGCAGCCAATAAAGGAGCTTTTGAGAAGGGAGGGTCTTCAATAGGGCTTAACATAACCCTGCCTTTTGAGCAGGAAGCAAATAAGTATATTGATGGGGATAAACTGATCAACTTTAAATATTTTTTTATAAGAAAAGTGATGTTTGTCAAATATTCGCAGGCTTTCGTTGTGATGCCCGGCGGTTTTGGAACCCTCGATGAACTGTTTGAAACTCTCACACTTATTCAGACAAAAAAGATCAGCAAAATTCCAATGATACTAGTTGGATCTGAATATTGGGGTGGACTAATAGACTGGATTACAAATACCATGCTTGGAAAAGAAAAGAATATAAGTGTCAATGACCTTGAACTAATACCAGTTATTGATGATCCTGAAGAAGTAGTAAAATATATTGATGATTTTTATTCTGATCCGGGAAAAGGAAAACTCAAACCGAATTACAAATTATAAAATTTTAGCATCAATCCGGACTGAAATATTAATCCATTCATTGGTAATGCAAATTTATTTGCATTATCCATTCATTGACTAAGCAATTTTATAAACAGATACATTTTCGTATCATTCCGAACTGGCTCCGAAATTCTGTAGCTGAAATATTCTTATGTCCAGACACAACAGAATATTATACCAACATATTTCCAAAAGTAAAAAAACTAAAATTTTTCAATTAATTAAAGTACTATTTATGTGTCATTTACACTTTACAAAAAATAATATTTAATATTTTGTTTATTTTTTTATCTCTTTTATTAAACATATTAATTACGTTTGTGTTTATCTTTTATTAATTAACTTTAAACATTAACATTATGAAAAAAGCATCGTTTTTAATCGTTCTATTCTTCTTTGTTTTATCAGGAAGTATATTTGCTCAGACAGCAAAAGTTCAGATAATACATAATTCTGCTGATGCAGCAGCCAAAAATGTAGATATCTATATCAATGGCAAACTTGCCCTCAATGATTTTGCGTTCAGAACTGCAACACCCTTTATTAATATTCCTGCCTGGAGTAAACAAACGATTTCTATTGCACCATCAAGCAGCAAATCGGTAGCTGATGCAGTTGCTACATTTAATTATACCTTTAAATTAAACAAAAAATATGTAGCTATTGCCAGTGGAACTTTCAGCGGAGCATACAATCCATACACAAGCCTCAGATTGAATATTTTTGACATGGGTAGGGATAAAGCAACCAAGACCAATAACACAGATGTTCTTGTATTCCATGGATCGACAGATGCACCTGTGGTGGATGTAGTTGAAAATGCTGTACCTGCAGGAACTATAGTAAACGATCTGGAATATGGTAAATTCAGAGGTTACCTTGAATTGCCTACAAATGACTACACCCTGCAAATCAGGGACAAAACAGGAACTACTACTGTTGCCTCTTATGAAGCACCTCTTAAAACATTAGGCCTTCAGAACCAGGCACTGACAGTTGTTGCTTCTGGATTTCTTAACCCTTCGAAAAATATTAATGGTCCATCATTTGGATTGTGGGTTGCACTTGCTTCAGGAGGAGCTCTAATAGAATTACCTGCAACTCAGCAAACCGCAAAAGTTCAGGTGATTCACAATTCTGCTGATGCCGCAGCTCAGAAAGTAGATGTATATGTAAATGGTACACTTGCATTGAATGATTTCGCTTTCAGAACTGCCACACCATTCATAGATATTCCTGCCGGAGTTGCAGTGAAAATTTCGATCGCGCCTTCAACAAGCACTTCAGTCAATGATGCAATAGCCAACTTTACTTATACATTAAAAGCAGGTGGAAAATATATCATAGTTGCCAATGGCATTGTAAGTCCTCAGGGCTATTCACCAGCTAAGGCCTTTGACCTGTATGTTTATGATATGGCAAGAGAAAAATCAAAAAAGGCAGGAAATACAGATGTATTTGTATTCCATGGTTCTTCAGATGCTCCTGAAGTAGATGTAGTGGAATCTTCAGTTCCAGCTGGTACAATAATTGATGATATGGCTTATGGCCAGTTTAAAGGATATCTTGAATTGACTGAAAATGATTATGTGCTCCAGATTAAAGACAAGACAGGAACTGTTGCAGTGGCTTCCTATGATGCACCAATTAAAACATTAGGCCTTCAGAATCAGGCACTCACAGTTGTGGCATCAGGATTTCTCAATCCATCCATGAACAGCAATGGAAAAGCTTTTGGTCTTTATGTTGCTCTTCCTTCAGGCGGTGATCTTATAGCATTACCAAGCTCTATGGCAAAAGTTCAGGTGATTCACAATTCTGCTGATGCTGCAGCTCAGAAAGTAGATGTATATGTAAATGGTACACTTGCATTGAATGATTTCGCTTTCAGAACTGCTACACCATTCATAGATATTCCTGCCGGAGTTGCAGTGAAAATTTCGATCGCGCCTTCAACAAGCACTTCAATTAATGATGCAATAGCCAACTTTACCTACACATTAAAAGCAGGAGGAAAATACATTATAGTTGCCAATGGCATTGTAAGTCCGCAGGGCTATTCACCAGCTAAGGCCTTTGACCTGTATGTTTATGATATGGCAAGAGAAAAATCAAAAAAGGCAGGAAATACAGATGTATTGGTATTCCATGGTTCTTCAGATGCTCCTGAAGTAGATGTAGTGGAATCTTCAGTTCCAGCTGGTACAATAATTGATGATATGGCTTATGGCCAGTTTAAAGGATATCTCGAATTGGCAGAAAATGATTACCTACTACGAATTAAAGACAAAACGGGAACTGTTACTGTGGCTTCCTATAGGGCACCAATTAAAACATTAGGCCTTCAAAATCAGGCACTCACAGTTGTGGCATCAGGATTTCTCAATCCATCCATGAACAGCAATGGAAAAGCTTTTGGTCTTTATGTTGCTCTTGCTTCAGGCGGTGAATTAATACCTCTTCCTGTTGCTAATTCCCTGGTTTATGAGAATTCAAATAAATTAAAATTTAATGTTTATCCAAATCCGGCAACAACCTATATTGAGGTTGAATTAACAGAAGCAGCAAAATCAGATATCACGGCTAAAATTTTTAACAGGTACGGTATGCAGGTTGCATCTAAAGTATTTTCAAATGGTGATGTAACAAAGATCAATACATACAATTTAAACCCAGGGTCATATTATATAACATTATTCTATGACAATAAAATAATCAGCCAGAATTTTCAGATTATTAAATAATTTTTCACTTATCGAAAGAGGGGACTTGTCCCCTCTTTTCTATTTTACCTCTCCTTATCCTATATTGAATATAACAGAATAAATAGTTTTTTAAAACATATAATTTCTTGCTCATCAAATCATCATTTTAAAGAATCCTAATATATATAAAATAATTATTATATATTTTAGCCTAAAAATTAAGCCTAAAATGCTGTTTTAGTCTTTGACTTTTTTTACAGTTTTCATAATTATTGCTATAAAATCCAATTATTATTTCTATCCCGGGTAAATAATCAAACACTATCCCAACATTCAAATATTTGCAAAGAATTCTAATTCTACCGAAATCTCAATTTTTTTTATTCACATTTCAAGTAGCTAATTTTTTTTAGTTAGCTTACCAGCCTGCCTGCATATTATTCTAAAATCAAAAATCACAAGTTATTCCAGTAAAAAGATGATTTTCATTTTAGCTTTTCGATATTGCAAAATCCATAAAAAATTATTCCCTATGGCCAAAAATAGCAGATACTATGATTAAAGTTTTACTATTTATGCTATTTATTTTCACTATAAATTCAGAATAATATTTGTTTGACAGGATAAAAAAACAGGTTGCAGATATTATATTTGTGGATTATTTATTTTTCAAAATAAAAGTTTAAATAATAGATATTTCATTACAACAAAATCTTATGGAAAAACTTATTAGTTTAGAAGAAGGCATTGCAAAGATAAAGGATGGAATGGTTCTTATGATTGGGGGGTTCATTAATGGAGGGGTTCCTTCCAAAATAATTGATGCACTTTCAAAAACAGATATAAAAAACCTAACTGTTATTTCCAATGACACAGGATTTCCTGGTAAAGGACTTGGCAAACTGATTGCTAAAAAACAAATTTCAAGGATGATTTGCTCACATATTGGCACGAATAGTGATACAATTGAACAATTTAATAATAAAGAGATTATTGTTGAATTTGTACCTCAGGGCACTCTTGCCGAGAAGATAAGAGCCCGGGGGGCAGGATTGGGAGGTTTTCTAACTCCTACCGGTATAGGCACCATAGTACAAAATGGAAAACAGATCATCACGATCGAAGGCAAAGATTATTTGCTTGAGACACCCTTAAAGGCTGATGTTGCCTTGATTAAAGCTGCAAAATCGGACAAATCCGGAAATTTGCTTTATACTGGTACTGCACAAAATTTCAATCCGATCATGGCTTTCGCTGGTGATATTGTCATAGCAGAGGCAGATGAACTTGTTGAAACTGGTACTTTCAAACCAGAAGAAGTCCATACTCCAGGAATATTCGTTGATTACATAATAAATTAAAAATAAAAGTTATGAATGAAAAAGTCATGATAAGGCTCAGGATGAGTTCACATGATGCACATTATGGCGGCAACCTGGTTGATGGGGCAAAAATGCTTCAGTTATTCGGTGATGTTGCCACTGAATTACTGATCAGAAATGATGGAGATGAAGGATTGTTTGCAGCTTACGATAATGTTGAATTCCTGGCACCTGTATTTGCAGGAGATTATATTGAAGCCACCGGAGAAATAACTTCAATTGGAAATTCATCAAGGAAAATGATATTTGAAGCTAGAAAAGTAATAATTCCAAGGCCCGATATTTCTGATTCTGCTGCTGATCTTCTTGAAGAACCTGTAATTGTTTGCCGGGCGAGCGGAACCTGTGTAGTGCCTAAAAAAAATCAAAGAAAATAAACTATTATACTATGGAAAAATTAATAATCACTGCTGCAATTTGCGGAGCTGAAGTTTTAAAAGAACACAACCCTGCTGTACCTTATACAGTTGAGGAATGCATCAGGGAAGCTAAATCAGCCTATGATGCCGGTGCCAGCATCATACATCTTCACGTCAGATGGGATGACGGAACACCTACACAGGATAAAGGAAGGTTCAAGGAAGTAATGGATGCCATAAAAAAAGTGATCCCTGATGTGATTATTCAACCGTCAACCGGTGGTGCTGTCGGAATGAGCAATGATGAAAGATTGCAACCTACTGAATTAAACCCTGAAATGGCTACACTTGATTGTGGTACTCTCAACTTTGGTGGAGATGATGTTTTTATGAATACTGAAAATACCATAATTTATTTTGCACAAAAAATGAATGAGCGAGGCATTAAACCCGAACTCGAAGTATTTGATAAAAGCATGATAGATATGGCTTTACGCTTGCATAAAAAAGGATATATAAAAAGTCCGATGCATTTCGATTTTGTACAGGGAGTTAATGGTGGTATTACTGGTGAGTTAAGGGACTTCGTATTTCTACGTGGAAGTATACCCCGTGATGCCACATATACTGTTGCAGGTATTGGCAGATTTGAATTTCCGTTAGCTATGGCTGCGATCATTGATGGAGGCCATGTCAGAGTTGGATTTGAAGACAATGTTTTTATTTCGAAAGGTGTATTGGCAAAATCAAATGGAGAACTTGTAGAAAAAGTAGTAAGAATGGCTAAAGAATTAGGAAGGGAAATTGCAAATCCACAAGAAGCAAGGAAAATTTTAGGAATGATTAATTAAAATATAATTTAAATAAAGGCACTAAGGTAGAAAGGAATAAGGGTATATGATGTACGAATAATGATTTGAATGATTGAGCTACTGATTGATTGAATTACTGAAAAAAAATGTGGACTATATTACAAATGTACCATATTACCATATTACCAAACAACCATAATACCATTAACAATTAACAATTAAATAATTATGCAAAAAAAAGGCAATAAATACGGAACACACAGAGTGATTGACCCCAAAGGAGTACTTCCGCAACCTGCAAACAGAATCGATAACAATATGGATGAAATATATGACAATGAGATACTTATAGATGTCCAGACATTAAATATTGATTCTGCAAGTTTCACACAGATAGAAGAACAGGCTGGAGGAGACAAGGGTAAAATAGCTGAAATTATGCTCGATATAGTCGCTAAACAGGGCAAGCACAGAAATCCTGTAACGGGTTCAGGAGGTATGTTGTTGGGTAAAGTTGAAAAAATAGGAGATGCTCTTAAAAGCAAAATAAATCTGAAAGAAGGTGATAAAATAGCAACATTGGTTTCATTGTCTCTGACACCATTGAGAATTGACAAAATCAAGGAAATCAGGCCTGATATAGATCAGGTTGATATTGATGGGAAAGCGATCCTTTTCGAAAGTGGAATTTATGCAAAAATTCCGGAAGATATGCCGGAGGGTCTTGTATTGTCAGCCCTGGATGTAGCTGGAGCACCTGCGCAAACAGCAAAACTTGTAAAACCAGGCGACACTGTACTGATAATTGGAGCAGGAGGAAAGTCAGGTATGCTATGTTGTTATGAAGCCAAGAAAAGAGCAGGTGTGACCGGAATGGTCATAGGACTAACGCATAGTGACAAAAGCACTAAACGACTTCTTGAATTAGGATTCTGTGATCATGTTTTTTCTGCTGATGCCACTAAGCCAGTTCCAATACTTGAAAAAATAGAAGAACTCACAAATGGTCAAATGGCAGACATAACTATCAATAACGTAAATATTCCCGACACAGAGATGACAAGTATCTTATGTACAAAAGATACCGGGCTGGTTTATTTCTTTTCGATGGCTACATCATTTACCAAGGCTGCACTGGGTGCAGAAGGTGTTGGCAGCGATGTCACTATGATAGTAGGAAACGGTTATACAAGAGGACATGCTGAAATTACCCTTTCCCTATTGCGTGAGAGCGAGGTATTAAGGAAAGTCTTTACAGAATTATATGCATGATCTTATATGAAAGAGGGTTGCAGATACGGAACACACAGAGTTATTGAACCAAAAGGCACTTTACCACAACCTGCACTGAAGATTGATAATGATCCGGTGATCTTTGACAATGAAATTCTTATTAATGTCAGGACTCTAAACATCGATTCAGCCAGCTATACCCAAATAAAAAATGAGTGTAACAGAAATGCTGAAAGGATGAAGGAAAGAATTACATCAATAATTTCAGAACGTGGTAAAATGCAAAATCCTGTTACCGGATCGGGTGGAATGCTGGTGGGCACAATAGAGCAAATTGGCCCTGAATTTCCCGATAAAAAACTAAAACCCGGCGACAGAATTGCTACATTAGTATCCCTTTCCCTGACACCTCTGAAATTGAACAGAATAACCAACCTTGATCCAGAATCCGATCAGGTCGATGTTGAAGCTAAAGCAATTCTGTTTGAAAGCGGTATTTATGCAAAATTGCCTGATGATATTCCTGAAAAACTTGCACTTGCAGCTCTGGATGTAGCAGGTGCTCCTGCACAGGTTGACAGACTTGTTAAAGAAGGAGATACTGTATGTATATTGGGGGGTGGTGGAAAATCTGGAATACTTTGCTGTTATCAGGCATTAAAGAATGTGGGACCTTATGGCAAAGTAATTGTAGTTGAATACTCTGAAGAAAATGCACAACGAATTAAAGACCTCAATCTAGCCACTGAAGTGATTGTTGCAGACGCAACAAATGTGATGGAAGTTTATAAAAAAATTACCGGTATTACCGGACCAAGAGGATGTGATGTGACAATCAATAATGTTAACGTTCCGAACACTGAAATGACATCCATACTGATCACTAAAGGGCAGGGACTGATATATTTCTTCTCAATGGCAACTTCATTTACGAAAGCAGCATTAGGAGCAGAAGGAATTGGCAAAGATCTGAATCTTATTGTAGGTAATGGCTATGCCAAGGGCCATGCCGATCTTACACTCAATATTTTGCGGGAGTCACGTGAAATAAGACAATTATTTGAAAAACTTTATATTTAAATAAAACATTTAACTAATTATGATCAACAACCGAAAACTGCTATTTCCCCATGCAACGGACGAACAGTGGAATGACTGGAAATGGCAGGTAAAAAACAGGATTGAAACTTTCGATGAACTCAGAAAATATATTAAGCTCACTGAATCCGAAGAAGAAGGAGTAAAAAAATCACTTGAAACTCTCCGAATGGCAATTACTCCATATTATCTCTCAATCATTGATACCAAAAATCCTGAATGTCCGATCAGGAAGCAGGCCATCCCTTCTGTCATGGAACTCCACATGGCCAAAGCTGACCTTCTTGATCCCCTCCATGAAGATGAGGATTCCCCTGTACCAGGATTGACACACAGATATCCTGACAGGGTATTGTTTTTAATTACTGATATGTGTGCAATGTATTGTCGTCATTGCACAAGAAGAAGATTTGCAGGCCAGACTGATGCAGAATCTCCATCAGAAAGAATTCAGAAAGGTATTGATTACATCGCACATACTCCCGAGGTAAGAGACGTACTTTTATCCGGTGGGGATGCATTACTTATCAGTGACAAACTGCTGGAAAGTATTATTCAAAAATTGAGAGCAATTCCTCATGTTGAAATAATCAGGATTGGAACGAGGGTCCCTGTGGTCATGCCTCAGAGAATAACTGATGACCTTGTCAACATGCTTAAAAAGTATCACCCTATCTGGATTAACACTCACTTTAATCATCCTGACGAATTGACACCTGAGGCAGTCGAATCATGCCGGAAAATGGCCGATGCAGGAATACCCCTGGGAAATCAAAGTGTATTATTAAGGGGAGTAAATGACAATACAGATATAATGAAAAAGCTCGTACACAAACTAGTTTACAATCGGGTCAGACCTTATTACATTTATCAGTGCGACCTGTCTATGGGACTTGAACATTTCCGGACTCCGGTTTCCAAGGGCATTGAGATAATTGAAAACCTCAGAGGTCATACTTCAGGATATGCTGTTCCAACTTATGTGGTAGATGCACCCGGAGGAGGAGGAAAAATACCAGTAGCTCCAACTTATATGATTTCTCAAAGTCCTGAAAAAGTTGTACTGAGAAATTTTGAAGGAGTGATCACAACATATACCCAACCAAATGATTATATCGATGAATGGGAAACCAAAAATAAAAATAACGGTTTTAAAATTGAAGGAATCGCTTCTCTTCTGGAAGGAGAAAACCTGTCACTAGAACCAAATGAACTGACCAGAAAAAACAGGAAACACTCTAAATAATGCCATTTATTGATGAAATATTGAAGCACAAGAGTCTGTCAATAGTTGGAATGGAAAAAAACACCGGCAAGACAGAATGCCTTAATTATATCATCGACAGAGTAAAAAAATCAGGAAAAAAAATAGCTGTTACTTCAATCGGTATTGATGGAGAATCAGTTGATATTCTGAAAAATATAAAAAAACCTGAGATTGAGTTGTATGAAGACATTATATTTTTAACATCAGAAAATCATTATAAATGTAAAACGATCACTGCTGAAATACTGGATATAAGTACCAGAAAGACCCCTTTGGGCAGATTGATAACAGCAAGAAGTATTAATAGAGGAAAAGTAGTTTTTTCTGGTCCTTCAGAAACTAAATGGCTTGCCTTTTGTATTAAAAACCTGCAGGCATATGATGTTAATACTACCATTGTAGATGGTGCCCTTTCCAGAATTTCACATGCATCGCCTGCTATCACAGAATGTATGATTTTGACAACCGGAGCCGCTGTATCGACAAATTTAAATCAGATAATAAAAAAGACCTTATTCACCTGCAATCTTCTAAAAATACCTGCAGTCACGAAAGAAATTCATGACCTTATTTCCGGTTTTGAAAATGGGATTTATGCATTATCAGAAACGGGAGAGTTTAAAAAACTGAGTTTTTCATCGTCATTTTTAATTGAAAAGCACAAAGAAGAATTGTTGAAATACAGCCATACAATTTATTTTACAGGGATTTTAACTGATAAAGTGTTAAGGTATCTTTCTATAATTGATACATTCAATGATGTAAAAATAATTGTCAGAGATTTTACCTGTTTATTCATTACACCTGAGGCATTGAGTTTTTTCAAAAAACAAGGTGGACAATTATTTGTTCTTTACAGCACAAAACTAATTGCGGTCTGTGTAAATCCAATTTCACCCGATGGATTCAAATTAGATAGTCTCAGATTGCAGTCTGAACTGTCTAAAGCATTGGAATTGCCGGTTTATGACATTAAAAATTTGAGGAATTGAATTCAATAAAGAAAATAATGAATCAATCAGCCGGCTTCAGATACATGATTGAAGATCTAAATATTTTATCTTCTTCCGGAAGAAAAATGCTCTTAGATACTAAAATGATGACCTCCTATGAAAGTATATCTGCTGAAATAGAAAGAATTTCAGAAATAAGGCTTATGATTTCAGAAAACAAAGATCTGTTTGATATTATTTCCCACAAAATTATACAGCTAAGGGATATTCATTCTACCATAACTTTATTGGAATCAGGAAACGTTTTAAGTGACATTGATCTGTTTGAAATAAAGCAATTTGCAATCCTTAATGAGGATATTTCCAGAGACACCAAAATACTAAATATAACTTGTATCAGTTTTTGTGATCTGAGTGAAGTAGTATCTATCCTGGATCCTGAAGCTCAGGGCATACCACATTTTTATATTTATGGCGCTTATTCCTCTGAATTGCAGAATATCAGGGAAAAGATCAAAAAATGTGATCCCTCAGATAATGATAAATACAATGAACTTAGATTTCAGGAACAAATTATTGAAAATAATATCAGGGCAGAACTGACATTAAAAATTCTACCATATGCAAAAAGATTAAAGACTTCTTTGAACACTTTATCATATTTTGATATACTGATTGCAAAATCATCACAGAGCATTAACTTGAATTTATGTAAACCTGAGCTCTCTGATAACCATACAGAATACCATTTATTGTTTAATCCTCAGATTAAGGAATTTCTATCTAAACAGAATAAAACATTCCAGCCTGTGGACATTGAACTCTTTCAATCCCCTACCCTTATAACAGGTGCCAATATGGGAGGTAAAACTGTTTTACTTAATACATTATTTTTAAGCCAGTATTTGTTTCAGTTTGGCTTTTACATCCCTGCAGTTTATGCTAAAATAGTACCGGTAGATGAAATAATACAAAGTCATGAAGAAAATAATCCTGATTTCAATGGATTATCATCATTTGCAGTTGAAATGCTTAACATCAATAAAATAACAGATTCTATTAAAAGCGGCAAAAAAGTACTTGCTCTGATTGATGAACTTGCAAGAACAACTAACCCTGATGAAGGTAAATCAATCGTCAGGGCCATGGTCGATTTTCTCTATGATCACAAAGTTATATCTGTATTAACAACACATTACAGTGGCATCACAAATAAATGCAGAAAGCTAAGGGTAAAAGGACTAATGCACCACATGTTAAAAGAAAAAGTCGGCATTGAGGAACTGAACAAGTATATGGATTACAGCCTTATATCTTCTGATAGCTCAGATGTACCTGCCGATGGGCTGAAAATTGCAGAGATATTGGGTGTCGATCAATTTATTATTAATAAAGCTAAAATATATTTCCAAAAATTAGAGGATTAGCAAAATAAATATATTCCTATGAGTAAACTTGGGTTAGATTTTAAAAAAGTGAAGCAGGCAAAATCCCATGCAGCCAGGATTGCCTATGAAGTTCAGGATTTTGTAAATCAATACACAACTATCTCCGTCGAAAGGACGCTTTGCCGCCTGGTTGGCATTGATGGAGTTGATGAGAATGATGTACCCCTTCCAAATATAATCACAGATCATTTAAAGGAAAATGGAGTATTAGATCAGGGTGCAATGTTTTATATAGGAAATGCAATTGCTGAAACCGGACTTCAACCTCAAGAAATAGCTGAAAGAATGGCAAATAAGGAAATAGACCTTATCAAGCTTCCCCTGCATTCTGAACAAGAGATAGCGGACGGATTAGACACAATTATAAAATCCACCCTTGAAAAAATCAAAAAAAACAGACAAAGACGGGATGATTTCATCAAAAATATAGGAGAAGGTGAAAAACCATACATTTATGTCATTGTAGCAACTGGAAATATTTATGAAGATGTGATTCAGGCCCAGGCTGCAGCCAGACAGGGAGCCGATGTGATAGCAGTAATCAGAACCACAGGACAAAGCCTTCTTGATTATGTTCCTTATGGACCTACCACTGAAGGATTTGGCGGCACCTATGCTACTCAGGAAAATTTCCGGATTATGCGAAAGGCTCTCAATGAAGTAAGTGATGAATTAGGAAGGTATGTCAGGCTTTGCAATTACTGTTCCGGTCTTTGTATGCCGGAAATAGCTGCTATGGGAGCTTTGGAAGGCCTTGATTTCATGCTCAATGATGCTTTGTATGGTATACTTTTCAGGGATATAAATATGCAGCGAACCCTGGTTGACCAGTATTTTTCAAGGATTATAAATGGATATGCCGGTGTTATCATTAATACTGGAGAAGATAATTACCTTACGACTGCTGATGCTTTTGAAGAGGCTCATACAGTTCTTGCATCCCAGCTTATAAATGAGCAATTGGCCTTACTGGCAGGAATTCCTCCAAATCAAATGGGATTAGGACATGCCTTCGAAATGGATCCCACACTAGAAAATGGATTTTTATTCGAACTGGCACAGGCTCAGATGGCAAGGGAAATATTTCCTGATGCACCTTTGAAATATATGCCTCCCACTAAATTTATGACTGGAAACATTTTCAGAGGACAGATACAAAATACCCTTTTCAACACCATAGCTATCTGGACAGGTCAGGGTATTCAATTGCTCGGAATGATAACGGAAGCAGTACACACACCATTTATGTCAGACAGGTATCTTGCAATTGAAAATGCCAGATATATTTTTAGTAATATGAAAAATATAGGTGATGAAGTAGAATTTAAAAAAGGAGGACTGATTCAAAAAAGAGCAGGTAAGGTTGTAGAAGATGCTCTGGATTTGCTTGGGCAAATCGAAAAAGAAGGCTTATTTAGTGCGTTGGAAAAGGGTATTTTTGCCGATGTTAAAAGATTAAAAGCCGGAGGAAAAGGTTTAAATGGAGTTGTAAAAAAAGGTACTAATTATTTTAACCCTTTTATTAAGTTAATGAAAGATATTGATTAAAGTTTAAAATTTGTTTTATGTATTATAGTTTTTCGTTTTTAATTTCCCTGTTCCTTTGGGTTTTACTTCCGGTTAGGTTTAATGTTACTCTGTGAAATTAAAATTATGTTTACTAATTAAATTCTTAAATAAGAACTTTATATGAGCAGCGGACTTTATTCAACAGAAAAAAATGATTTTGACAGGCATCTTGACCCTAAAAAGATCAAACCTTATGGTGACACAATTAATGATGGTAAGATACAGTTGAGTTTCACTCTCCCTGTCCCATGCAATGATGAAGCCATTGAAGCAGCAAAATTATTAATGAAAAAAATGGGATTAGAAAACCCACAGATTGTTTATTATAAAGAGCTTACAGAGGGATTTACCTTTTTTAACTGCTATGGAAGTTGTGCTCATACTGTTGATTTTACTGACATCTTTGTTCCTAAAGTTGAAACTACAGTATGGGACATGCACGAAGTAGATGAGTTTATAAGGGAAAATATCGGACGAAAAATACGGGTGATTGGTGCAAGTACAGGCACAGATGCCCATACTGTGGGAATCGATGCCATAATGAACATGAAAGGCTATGCAGGCCGTTACGGACTGGAGAGATATGAGATGTTTGATACCTTGAATATGGGCAGCCAGGTAGCTAATGAAGATTTCATTGCAAGGGCTATTGAAATGGAGGCTGATGCACTTCTTGTTTCACAGACCGTGACACAAAAGGATGTTCATATTAAAAATCTTACAGAACTGGTAGAAATGCTCGAAGCCGAAGGACTTAGGCATAAAGTGATTCTCATTTGCGGTGGTCCCAGAATATCACATGAACTTGCCAAAGAACTCGGCTATGATGCCGGATTCAGTATGAATAGCTATGCAAACAATGTGGCATCATATATTGCACAGGAAATGTACAACAGAATAAATTTACAATAAAAAAAATTATCATGATAAATTTAGACAAATCAGAAGTTAAGGAGATAATAGCCAGGAGAGTTGCTCTCGAACTTAAAGATGGTGATGTAGTCAATCTCGGCATCGGAATTCCGACACTTGTGACAAATTATCTTCCACAAGGTATAAATATTGTTATCCATAGCGAAAATGGTCTTTTGGGAATGGGCCCTGCTGCAAAACCAGGAGAAGAAGATGAAAACTATCTGAATGCCGGAGGCCTTCATATTACAGCTATTCCGGGAGCTTCAACAGTAGATAGTGCTACTTCCTTTCTTATCACCAGGGGTGGACATGTTGACATAACTGTTCTTGGTGCGATGCAGGTCGATGAAAAGGGAAACCTGGCAAACTGGATGATCCCCGGAAAACTCACTCCGGGCATGGGAGGAGCAATGGATCTTACTGTGGGGGCAAAAAAAGTTGTTATTGCAATGGAACACACTGCTAAAAATTCTCATAAAATTTTGAAAGAATGTACCCTGCCACTTACAGCCAGGGAAGAGGTAAATATGATTATTACCGAGATGGGAGTGATGGAGATCACACGCGAAGGAATAGTCCTGAAAGAATTCAATCCGGTATTCACAATTGAAGAAGTACAGGAACAGACAGGAGCTTCTCTTATAATTCCTGATGATATCAAAGAAATGAAAAAACAGTGATTGCTAATATTAGCCTGATTATACCTGAAGTGATTGTTAGATTTGCTTAAAGCTTTTCAATCCCTTAGCATAAGATAACCCTGTATTGACATGGAATTTGAAATGAAGTACTGTTACTGACCTAAAAAATCAATAACAGTACTTATAAAGATGCTGGATAATTTTCAAAATAAATTGGAATGCCTTTAAAACTTCCTTGAACCATCAGGCTGATAAATATATCTGATAGTATATTTTATCTTTGAAGGAAATGTAGGTGGAGTGACCGTATTTCCATTTGCATCAACCGGAGTAGCACTAAGTATCTCCATTTTAGCATACTTACCTTCACCAGTTTTGAATATAAAAACTTTGCCTGCTTTAGGGGCAAAAGTGTGATTTGTACTGTTATAAACATACCATTCATCGGCCTTTATTGCCAGATTACCTGTCTGATCAGTACGATAACCACTTTCCGGAGCTTCACTAATTTCATTGAAAACTCCATCCTGAATCAAAACACCGCCTATACCGGGGCCACTGATCCCACTATTGACAATAAATGTGGTCAATTTTAAACCAAAATCCCATTTGTTTGATTGAACCTCGGTATCAGCAACAGTAGTACCTGTTTTAAAGCTAAAATAAGTATATTTCCCTGTTTGTGGAATTGCATCAGTTAATATATCAGTAGTCTTTGCCTCAATGGGTTCAACTTCTTTATCACATGAGAATAAGAATAATGCTGCAATAGCCAAAACCGGATATAAAAAGATTTTTTTGATCATGATAATTAATAGTTTTATTGAAAAATTAAAAATTCCATTGAATTGAACCTATCACATTAATGCCCGGATTATGCGGAGAATTAATGGCGTCGGTCTGATTTAAAATATTATTAACACTCATCTGGCCTATAATGTTTTTGCTGATCCGCTTTTGTACACTCATATTGAGCATGGCATTACCTTTTGCATATTCATCCTTCATATTGGCAAAACCGTTACCATCAAGATCAACCACACCCCACCGGCTCCTGTAAATCACTCTGGCAGAAGCAGAAAGTCCCTTTTCCTGATGATTATAGATAATCTTGAAGTTAAGCATATGAGGACTCCTTCCCAGTAGTCCCCCGTAATCAGAAAATTTCATCTTCCTGGCTGAACCCAATGGTTCATCTCTGCCGTAAACACTATCATTCAATATATTTTTAATTATATCCTGATCACCAGTCATCAGAAACTGATAGCCGGCATTCCATTCGAATGATTTCCGCAATGGCCCTCCCAAATTAATATCAATACCACCTGTAAAAGCTTTCTTAATATTCATGTAGGAGAACACAAGTGAGTTATTATTTGTATATGCCACCGGAAGATAATTTATAAGATCCTTAACATTATTATAAAAAAGATTAATATCAATATTTGAAGGTGATGTTTTTGCTTTGAAATTTGCACTTAAATTAAAACCGTGTGAAATCTCGGGATGCAATTCACTGATAAGGTATGCTTCCGGTAAAATTTTGGTTATTAGCCCTTGTTCAAGCTGTTTTTCAAGTTCGTTTACTGAGAATTCACTTGCACCATAGACTCGGTATCCCTGTGCCGCAGGGTTGATATAATACAAATACAATTGCCTGAAATCAGGTGATTTAAACCCGCTGCCATATGAAAAATTTATTTTTAATTTATCACTATAATTATATTGCCCTGAGATCTTTGGAGATAGTCTGTTTGAATATGCAGAATTGATGTCATACCTTAAACCTGTTATCACAGTCCACTTATTATTATTCCATTCATTCTGTACAAATATATAAGAAACTTTTAATATTTTGTCAGATTTGTACCTGGAAGTTACCACTTTCTGCACATTGTAACCACCTCCTGCTACGAGTTCCATATTTTTATTATGATTCCATTCAATCTGTTCCTCTATCTTGTAATAACTTTGCCTGAAATCGTCTTTGTAATATTGCTCTGATCTACCAATATGCTTTAAGTCCTGCAAGTAACTGAAATAACTCATATACAATTTCAAGGAAGATTTAAAATTGTCACCAAGATGATTGGTAAAAACAGGATTTATGTTTAATTCTGTAGTCTTTCCGGATCCGTTAATATTTAACTCACTACTGTTAATAGCAAATTCAGATTTCTGAATACCTCTGAAAAACCTGTTGCTCCAAAAAAGATTGGCTCTTTCTGAAAATCTATGAACAAATTTCAAATGAAAAGATGTATTCATGTAGGGATCAAGAGTTTTCTCCACGGTTGACCTGTTAAGATCATAACCCTGCGATGAATTGTAATTTCCAAATAAATAAATTGTTGATTTTCTATGATCGATATTTGCTGAAGAATAAATATCAGTTGTATAAAAACTTCCAAAGCGAAGTCCTCCGCTAAAATAGTTATTTCTGCGTTGTTCAGTTAGAATATTGATAACTCCACCCATAGCTTCGCTTCCATACAATGCTGAGGAAGGACCTTTAATGACTTCAATTTTCCTGATATTGCCAACTGTGAACCGTGAGAGATCAATTATACCACCATGCCTGCCAATAAGTGGTTCACCATCAAGCATGATGAGAGTATAATCGGGTGACATGCCCTGTATTTGAATTCCATTACCGAAAACTCCTCCTCCTACAGATGTACTTCCGGTACCGGATGAAAGAAACAGACCGGTTTGTTCCTGTAAAACTTCATGAAGTCTGATACTTCCTGACTGTTCGATGGTTCGTGAATTGATTAAGATAAATGGAACAGTTACATTTCTTAATTGCTTTTCATTTCTTGTGGCAGTTATGATCATCTCTTCCATTTCCTTATGAATTACAGTGTCAGCAGGTAAATCCTGACCTGTGTTATCAAATAGAAATATAAATAAAAATGAAATTGAAAAAACTATTTTTTTACAAATCATAAATACAAAGAAACACCAACTTTAATATTATTATACATAAAAATAAATCTCTAATTGTAAAAATTGAGATTTATTAAACTAAACACTCTTTCTGTTAAAAATGTTGTGTATCTTTTAATATTTAATTGTCTTACTTACCGCCTGAATGTCAGTGATTCTTCTCCTCAAAGTTGTCAGGATTGCTCTGAATAAAGTGTTTTATAGTAGTTTAGGTTGAGACTGAGAAGCTTGAATAAGAAGCGATCAACCTACCCTCCTCATGAAATAATACGAATGCATAACTGTACTAGTCTAACAAAGTTGACTTAAACAGCTATTTCATCGGCATTATATTTTAAATACTGACCAAAGTGCCTGTACTGACCAAAGTGCCAGTGTCAGTATCAGTGTCAGCTCCAGGATGCTGACCGAAGTGTCAGCAACCGTTATGAAATTGGACTAAAGAATAATTGTAAATGGTATAACTTCTCAACTAATTTCCAAATGAAAACTAAAAGCTATCAACATTCACCTTATTTTTTCATTTTTTTATATTTTGCGAGGTTTATCAACAGTACTCCGGCTAGTATAACAAGCAAGCCCCCTATCTGAATAATAGTTATTTGTTCCCCCCCCAATGAAACTCCGAGTAAAACAGCGATCAAGGGGTTAACATATGCATAGGTGCTGACCTGGGCTGCAGGTCGCACTCTTAGCAACCAAATATATGCACTATATGCAACAATTGAACCAAACACTATAAGGTAAATCACTGACCACCAGGCATCTGCCGGAACACCACTCCATTGAAAACCTTTATATTCACCTAAGATCAAACTACCCAAAGCAAATGCAATTCCAGCTGCAAGCATTTGTAATGCAGATGTCACATTGGCTGAAGCAGCAGCTCTGTATTTCGATATAAGGGAACCTCCTGTCCAGCTTATAGTTCCGAATAAAAGAATACCAAGTCCGGCCAGTTCATAATTGTTCCCAGTTTGCTTGAAAGCTTCACTTATTTTATCATAGAACATCATATTTACACCAATGAATCCAATGATCAAACCGGAAATTACAGAACGACTGATAAGATTTTCCTTCCACTTAGGAAAATCAAGCAGTACAAACCAAAAAGGTGAAGAAGATATCAGAATAGCGACCAGTGAACTAGGTAACCACTTTTCTGCCCATATCACTGCTCCAGTACCCCCCAATAGCATCATGAGACCGGTAATTATTGAAGTTATCACCTGACTCCGGGTGCCCATTCGCTCTCCCTGAATCAAACACCATACCATCATTAAACCACCAGCAGCCAGAAACCTCATAGCTCCAAGCATCATTGGAGGAAGTGATTTAACTGCTACCTGAATGAAATAATATGTTGAACCCCAGACTATGTAGACTATTGCAAAAGCAAGAATCACTAAAAAAGTTGGTCGTGTTTTGTTGTTAAAGCTTGTCATATTAAAAAAACGGTGGTTTATTAAACCAAAACATTAAATTTAAACAAAAATACCGGATTTTTTAGATATTTGAAGTAATTTGACTAAAATATCAAAAGCTACCTTTAAGCTATATGATGATACCAATTCCTAAAAACCCAGCATATTTGGAATTCAATTAGTGTAATACTCCATCTATCAATAACAGGGTTGTTGCTGTTAGCATCTTTGGAATGAAGTCTCTACCTGACTACTTACTTTCCTTTTTTTTCTTTTCTAATAAAATTTTTGTTAGGTTTTTTGTCCTGGAAAGGTATTTTACCATAGAATTTTTCGATCAGGTCTACTCTTCCCATTTTTTTCAGTTTGGCTATGATCTTTAATTTGTTTTCACTTTTATACCAGAAAAAAAATATATTTTGTTCTTTTTTATTTTCTACTTCTCTGACTGTTTGTATTGGTTTTAATGTATAAGGGTGAACACCAGAGTAATAAATTACAGTTGCAACCGTCATAGGAGTAGGAGTAAAATCCTGTACCTGTTCGAGTTTAAAACCTAAATCTTTGGTCTCTGCAGCCAGTTCAGCCATTGATTCTTCATCTCCACCGGGATGGCTGGAGATGAAATATGGAATAAGTGGTTGATTCAAACCATGTTTTTTATTGAAATAATCAAACTTCTCTTTAAATTTCCGGAAATTTAAGAATGAAGGTTTTCTCATAATCTTCAACACTTTGTCGGAAGTATGTTCGGGAGCCACCTTTAGTCTACCTGAAGTATGTCTTAGAACTACCTGTTCAAGGTATTTATCGTTGATTTTGCAATCGCTATTAGGGTTAAATTCGTTAACGAGCAAGTCATATCTTATTCCAGAACCGATGAAGGCTTTTTTTATGTCAGGATGTTGATCCACAGCATTATATATATCAAGAAGAGATGAGTGATCTGTATCGAGATTTTCACATATTTTTGGTGATATACATGAAGGAGAAGAACATTTTGCACAAATTGAAAGATCTTTGCCTTTCATCTTGTACATATTGGCAGAAGGTCCGCCCAAATCAGATATATATCCTTTAAAACCATTCATTTTAGTCACCTGGTCAACTTCCTTTAATATTGAACTCTTTGATCTGCTCACCACGAATTTTCCCTGATGAGCACTTATTGTGCAAAAACTACAACCTCCAAAACATCCTCTATGCATATTAACTGAAAATTTTATCATCTCCCACGCTGGAATTGGTCCGCGTTTATTATATTTTGGATGTGGCAGCCTGGTAAATGGAAGGTCGAATGATCTGTCAAGTTCGTACTCACTCATAGGAGGAAAAGGTGGATTAACAACAATATAACTATTATTAGTACGCTGTATGATCCTCCTCGCATTTATTTTATTTGATTCCTGTTCTATTATTTTGAAATTTCTTGCATATGAGATTTTATCCACCCTGCATTTTTCATAACCAGCAATCTCAATATCTTCCCAGATGAACTTCTCCGGGTAGGTATTAATATCGGTAATATAAGCTGTTTGGGGTATGGATTTCAGGTCAGATACCTGATTTCCATCTGAAATAGCTTCAAGTAAAACAGACAATGCCTTTTCGGCCATGCCATATAAGAGGATATCAGCTTCAGAGGAAATAAGAATTCCGGGTTTTAAGGAATCTGACCAGTAATCATAGTGTGCAAGCCTGCGAAGCGATGCCTCTATTCCACCAAGCACTACCGGAACGTCAGGATATAAACTTTTTAATATTCTTGTGTAAACACTAACAGCATAATCAGGTCTGAAACCGCTGACACCGCCGGGGGTGTATGCATCATCCGACCTTAGTCTTTTATTAGCTGTATAGTGATTCACCATCGAATCCATATTCCCTGATGTGACACCAAAAAAATATTTAGGTTTACCAAATTTTTTAAAATCACGCAGATCGTCCTGCCAGTTGGGTTGTGGCAAAATGGCAACTTTGAATCCTCTGGATTCTATAAGCCTTCCAATGACTGCAGCACCAAAAGCCGGATGATCAACATAAGCATCACCTGTAACTAAAATAACATCAAGTTCACTCCACCCTCGATCTTTAACTTCTTTAACAGTTATTGGCAACCATTCATAGTTATGCATGAATCATTGAATTTCAATTTCAAACAAAATATTTGTGTTTATGTTTAAACCAAAAATAGGTAATAGCGACATTTACCCTCAGGGCTGACAAAAAAAAAGCCGGTCAAAAAAGTGACCGGCTCTCTTTATTAATTCCTTATACTACTTTTTAATAACAATTACTTCCATGAATTCAATCTTGTCACCATCCTGAATTTTCAGCATGTAAGTTGCTGGTCTCAGATTGCTAACATTAAACTTAAATTCCTGAATACCTGAACTTAGTGATTCATTTGCAATATTTGCAATTACCATTTTTCCGGTCAGATCAAGCAGGTCAATCCTGATATCACTGTTTTCTGTCAGAACCAAACTTACATTTGCATCTGAGGATACCGGGTTTGGATAAACAGAATACTTTCCTGTATCATTGTTTTTATCAACAAATACTGCAACGGTATTGCTCTTGGTTGACATTCCGTCATTATCCACCTGAAGAACCCTGTAGTAGTAAATACCTTCCTTAAAATCATCCTTGTCTGAAAAATGGTATGAATTATTGCCTTCATTCCTGGCATCAACTTCTCCTATGTTTTCAAACTTATTAGTGTTTTGATATGAGCGTTGAACAATAAACTTGTCAACATTCTTTTCATTGGCAGTTGACCAGTAAACATTTGTTTGGTCATAATACCATTTTGCACCAATATTTATGAAATTCAAAGGTAGTGTTCCTGCTGCAATACCTGCATCTACATGCTGGCTATTATCATCCGGATTCAAATAGAACATATCTGTTGTTCCAAAACCATTAGCATGAGTAACATCACTGTCAATTTGTTCATCACCCTGATCTGAAGATGTAAAACCATATGTACTACTATAAGGAGCCGGAATTCTGAATTTTACAAAATAATTCTCAGCCTGCAGATAAGTCAGATCATAATTACCTGATGCATCAGTAATTGTCGTGCTGTAAAGATCACCCAGGGCATCATAAATCTCAACTTCTGTATTTGCAAGGCCTGGTTCATTTGTTTCCTGCAATCCATTTGTATTATTATCAATCCATGCTCTACTGGCACTGATCTGGGCCATACCATAATAACCTGCATCAATAGTAAAGTTTCCAGATGCTCCCGATACCAAAACAAACTGATCTGTGGTACCCGGGCCAAATGCCCTTGTTATATCACTATCGATATTATCATTACCCCCAACATTAGGCTGTGCAGGAACAAGTCCTGTAGGAGGTGTGACAAATTTAAGATAATAAGTCCCAGGATTAGTACAGAAATGGTAATAACCATCTCCACAAATACTATTCGGATTTATTCCGGTATAATCAAAATCCCAGAATACCCAGCTTCCATTTGTCAAACGATACAATTCAACCCTCAAACCATTTACTCCAGTTTCACCGGTAGTATATTTATTGTCTTTATTATTATCAAGCCAAACAAGATCTCCTATTTCAACACACTTATATGCACCGGCATCAATATCAAGTTGCTCTTCATTTGCATCCACCTGGAAACATTCAGTAGTTCCATAACCATTATCACCATCGACATCACTGTCCTTTAAGTCATTTGGGCCCTGATTTGCTAAAGTGAATTGCCACGGCGATGGAAGTTCAAATTTAACATAATATTGTCCAGGAATTACCATATTGAACAGGTATTTACCATTTGCATCTGTAACAGTGGTCTGAGTTCCGATTCCGGAGGCAGGATTGCAATGTATAAGTTTCACCGTCACTCCTGGTATTCCTGGTTCTCCGGTATCCTGAATGCCATTTCCATTCTTATCATCCCAAACAAAATCTCCTACTTTACCAACAACATCAACCGAAGCTGGATCATGATCATCCATATCTTCAAATGGAGTTCTGTTATATCCAATTCCTTTAACTTTATCATCCCATGGATGACCAACTACGACAGCCCTTTCATATGCAGTATTTGATGCAAATATACCATCAGCATCGTCTGTTAATATCAGATCATTAAGTGTGATTGCCTGAGCAACTTCTGCATAATGAGTCCAGTGAATCACTTGTGTTGCCATTTGAACTGTCAGCTTTATTTTAACCTTGAAGCTATCTCTTGGTACAAGTGGACCACTAAAGGTGTACTGAGCAGTTGTAGGATTTGCAAGACTCCACCCTGGATTAGTGGCTCCTGAAATAAATGCATAGCCCGGACTGATATAATCATATAGCTTAATACTCTTCAAACTCATATTGCCCTGATTATAAACAGTAATAGTAAATGTTGCTACCTGACCGGGAGCAAATGGTCCCCTGCTATCAGCAGCAATCTTTAGTGCCAGATCCGGAATACTTGCAATGGTAATATCATGATCATCATCATCCTGATTTGTTGGTAGTTGGATAGCATCGTCAACTACAAGGTCATTATTCGGATTATTATCATATTGACTATCAATATCAGAAGTATAAGTATTACCACTTCCGTCTTTTGCTGATGTAATCTCAATATTATTTTTCCATGAATTTTGATAATCAGGATTATGGCAATCCCATACTATCATCTTCACAATCAATTCAGCGACAGCACCTGGTACAAGTGTTCCAGTATATGTATAAGTTGCGCTCTTTGTAACTGCATTATAATTCCAGCCTGGATTAGCTGCTATGTCAAACTGAAAACCGCATGGGATGGCCTCTTCTTCAATTATTATATCCTTAGCATCTAAATTTCCCTGATTAAATATTTCAACCTTGAAATCAATTGTTTGTCCATAATCATAAGTTGGACCGGTTGTATTCAAAGTTTTTCTCATAGCAAGATCAAAAATTTTGATTCCTGCCGGATCGTGATCATCCTCATCTTCACTGAAATTGATATACTGCTGATTGACCACATCATCATATGCACTACCAGGTTTGACATCCCTTTCATGAACTGCATCTGTATTTGGGTAGCTATCTGCATCCACAGTGTGGATACCGTCTGGATTTCCGGCAGATTGGATTGTTGCATAATTTATCCAGTTATCGTATCCTCCATCGGTTCTTTCCAGGGTCAACACTAAATTCACTGAAGCAGAATTATCCGGATTCAGTACCCCAGGTAAGTTATAGGTTGCTATTCCCGAACCTGGCGTCCAACCAGGGTTTAAAGCTGGGTTGAAAGTATAACCCATAGCAATGAAATCTTTAATAACAATACTTTGTGCAGGTTCATTTCCCTGATTGAAAACATCAATTTTGAATGTGATATTATTGCCATAAGCATAAGGCCCTGGTGTGACTACTGTTTTTTTCAATGCAAGGTCAAATACAGGTACAATAGCCAGATCTGCATCGTCTTCCACTCTTGGATAACCGTGTGCCGGTCCATTCTTTCCATCTCCACCTACAAAATCTGGTTCGTCAAGTCCGGGATCATTATTTCTGATCTGATCATTAGTTGAATCAAAGTCCTGACCAGTCCTGACATTACCCTGCAAATCTTTAAATGCAGATATCTCAGCCCCATTTTCCCAATCATCACCTGCATTATAGCTATCTGTCAACTTAAGATTAATAAGTCTGGTTGTTGAAGCACCCGGAACCAGATTTGAGGATAAAGTTGTTGTTGCAAATCTTGTAGCTGGATCAAATGTCCATCCTGCATTTATAGATGCATCGAAAATATATCCAGCAGGAACATAGTCAGTAACCAGGATATCTTTTACTGCAATACTTCCCTGATTGAAAATCTTTATCTCAAAATTGATAACATCTCCATAATAATGTGGATAGGTATTATTGAAAGATTTTGTAAGTGCCAGATCATAGATTTCGAGACCAGCAGGATCATGATCATCCTGATCCTGACCAAATCCGGATCCTCTAACCCAAATATTATTATCGTTTGCATCTCCCAATTCAACAGATCTTTCCTGTGCTGTATCAGATCCGGGATCAGAATCCATATCCCAGCCAGTCCTGTCTTGCATCAGGTGATTAAGTACATGAATTACTTCAAAATAGTTAATCCAGTCTTTTTCTCCTCCATTAGTCATCTTCATTTTTAAAGTAACAAAAATATCAAAACTATCACATGGATTAATCTGATTTGCTATTGTATAACTCGCATCAGTGGAGGACCATCCCGGATTAGCAGCATAATCTATTTCATAACCAGCAGGAATATAATATTTAATCTGAGTATTCCTTATAGGTTCGTTACCCTGATTGTATACTCTTATTCTGAACTGTTGATTCTGTCCATAAAAATGTGGCGCTGGTGTCATCAATTCAGCTTTCAGAGCAACGTCAATTATTTCAAGTTTTGCCGGATCACTGTCATCTTCATCATATATTCCATCTCCGTTATAATCGTACCTGTCATCATATATATGGTTATCTTCCGGAGTATTTGGGGTTCCACCTACATCATTGGTGGAAATATAGTCAGGTTTACTGTCAAAATCAAGAGGAACAACGTAAAAATCTTTATCTCTGAATTCAAAGATTTCTACATTATTAGTATAAGCATTTTCACACTTTTTATCTACCAGCTGAACTACACTGTACAAAGGCACTTCGATCGATGCTCCGGGTTGTAAAGCAGCTGATAATGTTGCATGAGAATTTCCTGTAAATGCATCAGCATGCCATAACGGGAAATTGACAGGAGAATAATTTATACCTGCAGGTTTGTAATCAACAAGCTGAATTTCCCTGGCAAGCTGATTACCCTGATTGTAAACTGTGATCCTGTACTCTACCAGATCACCATGTTTGTATGGACCTGGAGTAACAATTTCTTTTTTAATTGCGAGATCATTCACTTTTACTCCGGCCGGATCATGATCATCTTCATATCCACCCTTATCTGTAGAAGTTATATTATTATCATCAGGATCACCAAGTTTTACAGATCTCTCAATTGGAGTATTGCTGTTGGGGTTGCTGTCCGGATCAAGATATATAAAGTCCGGATTGCTCGCATTATCAGCATCAGCTATCTCTGCATAATTCAACCAGTGGGTACTTCCACCATCAGTGCCGACCATTCTCAATTTCAAAGGAACTACAACACTTGTTTTAGGATTCAAAGTACCTGTAAATGTATAATTTAAACCGGTAAATATTGTTCCAGTCCAACCAGGATTAATAACGGGATCAAATTCAAATCCCGTCGGTTCATAATCTTTCAGGTCAATATTGGTTGCAACCTGATTGCCCTGATTGTAAATAGTCAGATTAAATGTTAGAATATCTCCGTATTTTGGATTTGGATTAACTAATGTTTTGGTCATTGCCAGATCAAACACATAAATCCTTGCAGGATCAGAATCATCTTCTTCTCTCACATAGCCATTTGCCGGACCATTTTTACCGTCTCCATCCAATTGATTGTCTTCACTCGTATCAGGTGTTCCTCCCGGATCATTTGTAAAATTGGCATCAAAAGTACTATCAAAGTCATTGGAATTCATAAGATTACCGTTGAAATCCTGAGCTGAAGAAATCTCCGCAAGATTTATCCATGAATCTCCTGAAGTCAGACAATCTTTTACATTCAGGTAGAGTAGTACATCAACAGACGCTCCTGGAGCCAGTGTTTGTGGTAAAGTATATTCAACTGTTTGATTCAAAGCATTTTGAACCCACCCAGGATTATTTGCCAAAGTAAACTGGAATCCACATGGGATTTTATCAGTGATTTTTATATTTTTGGCAGCAATGCTTCCCTGATTAAATACTGTAATCTTAAAAGGTATTATATCACCATAATCAAAAGGGTAATACAATGCATTAACAATATTCTGGAGTGCAAGATCAAACAACTCGATTCCAGCCGGATCATGATCATCTTCATCTTCAGACATATAAGGACCCCTCACCCATATCTGATCATCATTTGCCGATCCAATTTCAACGCTCAGTTCTGAAGGACTGTTTGATCCCAGATCAGAGTCAAGGTCCCATCCTGATACATCACCGTTATCAGCTCTGTAAATATTTGTAACCTCTGCATAATGTATCCAGTCTTTTTCTCCTCCATTAGTCATTTTGATTTTGAAAACAACATCCAGGGTATAAGATTGTCCTGGATTCAAAGTATTAGTATTAAGATTTGTAATCATATTTGGCAATATGGTCCAACCGGGAGCACTTACAACTGTATATCCTGCAGGAATATAATCAGCTATCCTGATGTTGTTTACAGGCATGTTGCCCTGGTTGAAAACTTCAAATCTGAATGTAAGGTCTTGTCCGTATGTGTATGGTCCGGCAGTCAGTAAGGTATTTCTTATTGCCATGTCGAATACATCCGGTAAAGCCGGATCACTATCATCTTCGTCAGTAGCAGCGAGCGGACTAAGTGGTGTTCCGGTACCATTACCCAGGACATAGTTATCATTGGCTGAACGATATAATCCACCTGCATCATTTCCCGGATTTATATCCATCCGGCTATCAATATCGGTCAGTAAAATATTAAAATTTCTATCTTTAGCACCCGTAATTTCAGTAAAATTTACATAAGACTCAAATTTATTGTTTACTGGTAATATCCTGAGATAAATAAACTCCTCAATACTATCACCTGGCAGTAATACATCATCGATCCTGGCAGAAGCCTGATTATTATTAGAATCATGCTGCCAGGCCGGAAAACTTGTAAGTGCAAATTCATATCCATCAGGAATATAATCGAGTAAATCAATATCACGTACTGCTATACCACCCTGGTTATAAATTTTTACAGAAAATTTAATTTCGTCACCTGCATGATAAGGACCTGTAGTCAAAACGGTTTTCCTTAAAGCAAGGTCATTAAAATAGGCCATTCCAGGATCAAAATCATCCTGAAAGCCTCCTGCTCCAGTACTCCAGATGTTATCATCATTTACAGAAGCTGGTTTTTCATTTCTTTCATTTACTGTATTTGAATTCATTTCACTATCAGCATCATCAGCTGGCAATAATGCTACACTGAACTCGTCCTGAGCAGCTGAGATCTCAGCAAAATTCACATAAGCAGTATGATCAGAAACGACATCAACTATCCTGAGGTTTACTTCTATTGTTGTATTAGCCCCGGGCTGCAACATCAATGGGATTGTATTCTCTAAGTTGCTGCCAGCTACAGTCCATCCCAATCCCGTATTATCTGCAGCAGAATAGGTATATCCTGAAGGCAAATAATCGGTTATCTTTACATTTCTGACTGGAACTGTACCCTGGTTATATACTGTAAAATAAAACTTAAACAGGTTACCGTATGACAGCAGGCTTGTCTGATCTGTATGTTTTTTTAATGCAAGGTCAAATATTTTTGCATATCCGGGGTCATGATTATCTTCATCAGTTAAAGGATTGGTACCTTGAATCACGCCTGTTCCATCTCCATCAATAGCATCATCAGCAGCACTTCCAGGTTTACCCCCCGCATCATTGGTATAATCTTCATCAAACACACCGTCTACGTCTGCCATTGGAGTGCCGGCTATATCATTTGCACTTACAATTTCAGCATAATTTGCCCATTGATTTTGATTTTGAACTGCATTCAAAGTGAGCAACACTGAGACTGTCCTGCTGGCACCAGCTGCTAAAGGACTGGTAAAGGTATGTTTGTAATTACCTGTTACAGGATCAAATGTCCAACTCGGATTAGATGCTGGATTAAGAGTGTATCCCGGTAATGTATAATTTGCAATTTTTACATTATAAGCTGGAATACTACCCTGATTATATACCGTAATATCAAATGCTACTGTAGCTCCGTAATTCGGATAAATATTCCCGGTCACACTCTTGAGCGCCAGGTCAAATATATCAAATCTGTACGTTACAAAATCAGTATCATTATTTGTATGGTTATCAGGATCATTCAAAGAAAGTTCGCTAATTCCGTTGAAAAACTGATACAGTTCAATTTTATTCTGCCAGGCATTAGTGCCACCATTACAACCTATTACAGTCAATACTATACTGTAATTCATGGTTCCACCACCACTTGGAATAAAATCATTTGAAGATGCTTCCCATACTCCACCTCCAACATCAACATAGGTAAGACTATTATCCGCCTGCTGAAACTCCAGTCCATCAGGCAATTGATCTCTGAGTACTACCCTTGTTATATCATAAGGTGCAATACTGTTGTTTGTTACCCTGAAAGTATAAGTAATCTTCTGACCATAATAATATGGTCCTGTTGCAGGAGATACCGACACCATTGAGATATCAGCATCAATCTGGGCCATTCCGAATTGCATGCCAATTACCACAAATAGAAATAAAAAGCATACTTTTCTAAAATTGTAAAATGTAGTTTTCATCTGAGACAATTTTATTTAAAGAAAAAAAAATACAAAATCATATATAGATACATTTTTTGCAAAATGCACAATACTATTATCAATTTTGATTGCTTACTGAATTAATTAGGAATACTAAAATAATCGGTTTTATGCTGGGAACATAAAATACAAGTGCAAATATATTATAATATTTTTTAATATAAAATTTTTTTTCACTTTTTTTTTATTTTTTTTTGATTTTATTAAAAAATGAAGTTTAAATGTACTTTTTTCGCTATATATTTTGATTTTTTTGTAAATTATATTCACTTTTGTTTTTATAAATAAATAATCATGATTAACAAAGTAATTTTAATAGGAAACTTAGGTAAAGATCCGGAAGTCAGGAAGCTTGAAAACAACAATTCAGTTGCAAAATTTTCCCTTGCAACCAATGAAAATTATCAGGACAAAAATGGGGAATGGCAAAAGCTTACCGAATGGCATAATATCAGCATGTGGGGAAACCTGGCTGAAAGAGCTGAAAAATATCTGCATAAAGGCAGCACAATTTTCCTTGAAGGTAAAATAAAAACCAGGAAATATACTGATAAAAATGGGATTGAAAAGTATATAACTGAGATTGAAGCTGCTTCATTCAGGATCTTAGATAAAAAAGACAATGATTATCAGCATTCAGGTATCGACTCATCAGATCATGTCAGTCAATCTGGTAAAAGCCCTGACGTTACAGGTCACATGGAAACACCTGACGATCTGATTGACGACCTTCCATTTTAATTCTGTAAATTTGTTGATTTGATGGATACTGATTCTGAGCCTCCGGGTAATTTTTTGCTTGCATTGCCTATATTCTTTTTAATAATAGATTTCAACCAGTTTATTTTACTGCTATTATTTTTTGTATTATTAATTGGCTCTGCATTGATGTCTGGAGCTGAAACTGCTTTTACGTCACTTTCAATTGAACAATTAAGATCACTGGAAAATGAAAATTCTCCTACATCAAGGAGAATACTTTTTCTTAAAAAAGATAATGCAAAATTACTTACCACAATACAGGTTGGTAATTATATATTTAACATAGCTCTAATACTGATCCTGGAATATATTAGCAGAAATTCCTCAATCAGTGATGTATATGTAAACTGGTCTCACCAATTGAACAAAACTGCTTTTTTTAACAACACTGATATCAATGTAATATTCCGGTTTTTAAGTTTTGGCATTTCCATTTC
>JBLMZC010000021.1:0-108800 GCA_050258615.1 Deltaproteobacteria bacterium
CATCTGGTGTTGTCCATAAATAACTAATATTTTGTCCAACTGAAGATCCTGTGCCATTTAAAACGACATTATTCTGAATACATGTTAACACATTTGGATTGGCAATTTCGACAACTGGAGGTATTCCCCCGGAAATTACCAAAGTTGTGTCAAACTTAAAACATCCGTAAACAAGATCAGTTACTTTTAAAATATATGTTCCAACCGCATTTACTATTGGAGTTTTGGTATTTGCTCCTGAAACTATACTTCCATTTGGTGTTGTCCATAGATATCCCCATTTAGCCCCTGATGATGATAAGGTTCCATCTAATTGAACTGTCCCTCCACCACAGGGCAAAGACTTATCGGGACCGGCATTTGATACAGGCAAAGGTATTTCGCCAACTTCAACATCTAAATTAACTTCACACTCATTATTATCCACAATACCAATTGAATACCATCCTGGCTCCAAATTTATAAAATTTCCATCTGTATAGGATCCCCCTTGAAAAATATAAGTAAATGGTGGGGTACCACCTGAACCTTGTATTAACAATCCCCCATTTATCAGACCACAAAATGCATCATAGGTAATTGGATTTAAAACCAATTCAGCTGGCTGTTCAACAGTTGAGGTAAGTGATTTTGTACATCCATTCGCATCTGTAACAGTGACCATATAATCACCCGCTGCCAGACTGGATATATTCTGAGTAGTTGCTCCGTTATTCCATTCAAAACTATAAGGAGCAGTACCACCTGCAATACCTATAGTAATGCTTCCGTCTTCACTACCAAAACAAATATTATCTACAACATTTCCTTCATTTAATACCATTGGATTTGAATTACCTTCAATTACAAGATCTTCAACAGTAATATTATAACCGTTGGCATCTGTAATCTTAACCCAGTATGTGCCAGGGGCAACATTATTAAGGTCCTGTGTATTGGCACCATTACTCCACTGATAAGATAAACCAGGCTTTCCACCTGAAACAACTAGATCAATACTGCCAAGTCCATCTTCACAAGGAACATTAGTAATTATTGCTTCAGCTTCAAGTGCAAATGATTGAAAAAGCCAGCTTTCCCAATTGGCTTTGCTTGCCTGACCGACTTCCCAAACAGTCTTGTATTGCGCATTTATTGCATATAAAGTTGGGAAATAATTAATACTATACCCATCATTGATAGTAGTACAAGTTGAACCTGAAGGACTAAAAACAGGATATTCTGTACCAAGCATCCAGTTACCCTGTGAATTGCCATTACATCCCGGGAGATCACATAAGCAATCCGAATTTGTACTACAATCAGCCTCAATGTAAAAGACTCTGATTGAATTATTACCGTCAGGGCCATAGTCGTTCCAAAGATTTTCCAGGACACCCCCACTATGATAACTCCAGCATGGTGGACACCAAATAGCTGAAAAATCAATAACCACATGTTTACCGGCATTTAATTCTGAATATAGATTCCAGGTTTGTCCAAAACCATTGCAATCTGTATTTATTTGCTGTAAAGTCCAATCCGGAGCTGTTGAACCGTCAGGTAGCTGAGCATACCCAATGCATGTTAAAAGTGTCAACAAAAAGATAAAAGCAATTTTAGTTCTCATACGCAATTTAAAAATTTTAAAGTTAGAAGATCAAAAGAAACTTTTTTTATATACAAGTATCCTATTATACAGATAATATATTAAAAAAGCATTAAATTGTCAAATTTATTATCGGCGGCAAATATAATTTTTATTTTATTATCTGATGCAAAAATGAAAAAAAATACCGAATTATATGAATTTATTCTATATAATAACAGGATTTCATATAGCAAATGCTTTTTTTATGAATAAATGCAAATTAAAGACTAGATAAAAAAAATGAAATTCAGGTTAAATAGCCAACAAAAGGCTGAATGAATTGTATTGAAATTGTAAAATCAGGCTTTGACTTGTCTAACTGTTTTTAGATTTACCATTTCTGATCCTCTGGCATTCGAAACTTCATATTCGTTCATTAGCTTCAGGATACTGTCACGCACAATAAAGAATTCATTCCGTATTTTCTTTGGCAAAGGATCGGGTGAAGAAAATCTTTCTTTCAGATGATTTACTGGGCTGCCATTTTTTTTCATTCTGAAACATACGTGAGGTCCGGTTGCAAGGCCTGTGCTTCCTACATAACCTATTACTTGCCCCTGTGACACTCTTGTACCACGGTGTATTCCTTTTCCAAAACGCGACATATGGAGATAAGTCGTGGTATACTTATTGTCATGCTTTATGGTGATATAATTTCCATTTCCACGTCCATATCCTCTCTCGGTAATAATCCCTGCACCCACAGCCATGATAGGAGTGCCTGTTGGCGCACCATAATCAGTTCCATGATGAGCTTTATGCCTGTGCAGTATAGGATGAAACCTGCTTCTGCTAAATCCGGATGTAATCCGTGAAAATCTAACCGGCGCCTTCAAAAATGTTTTGTTTGTTGGCTGACCTTTTTTATTGTAATACCCTTTGGTTTTATCTTTTTCAAAATATATTGCAGTATTTTCCTCGTCATTCAAATAAACCGCCCCAAGCAAGTTGCCAATTGAAACAGGTCTATTGTTAATATATTTACGTTCGTAAAGCAATTTGAATTTATCTCCTTTCTGAGCATGATAAAAATCAACCTCAGATGCAAGAGCATCTTCCATTTTATCAATTAAAGAAATATCAATCCCTATGCTGGTCATTGAATTCCAGAGCGTATTTTCAACCTCTCCCTGCGCAAATTCAAGCCTGGTCTCAACATCCCTGAAAACCCTTTTGACATACACAGAATCTGCAAAATTAAACACTACATAAGAATACATATCAGGTTCATATACCATACTTAACAATTGGCCACAACTATCTTTCCTGATCATTGTATATAAGCTGTTTTCCCTTATAGTCTCAACATCAAATATACCTTTAGCATTACTGATCAGCTTATTAATAGTTTCGTAAGGTACCCCCTCCCAATATAACAGTGAACTAAAAATCTGGTTTTCTTTAATTCGGTTAGTATTAAAGACATAGTTTTTTATATCAAAACCATACAGTGTGGTCACTGTTCTATTACCAGAATTAAGATGTAATATTGAATTCAGGGCTTTAGAGTCTTTCCTGAGCAGTAGATTATTATTGTACAATATTGCAATTAGTGCTATTCCTAAAAAAATTCCCAATGCTGTATCAACAATAAAATCTATTTTTTTTCGCTCCATGCCCTTTAATATTTTCATGCCTGTGGGCAAATGTAAATAAGAACTTTTTAATAACCAAATAAATACGAAAGAAATTTCCTTACAAAACTCCTAATTCCAGTTGCGCTATTTCTGAAGCCATGTTAACATTCCAGGGCGGTTCAAATGTCAAATGAACATCAAGATTATGAACTTCTTCAATTTCATTTACTTTTATATAAACTTCTTGTATAATATTATCTGCGACAGGACAGTTAGGTGCCGTAAGGGTCATTTCTATGAAAACTTTATTTTTTTCAGAAATTTCTATTTTATATATCAATCCCAACTCATAAATATCTACAGGAATTTCCGGATCAAATATACTTTTTAATACACTTATTATTTTTTGCTTTAAAACCTCATCCTGCATTTCAATAAATAATTTTATTTCAAATAACCATTAGCAATACTTCTTATCTTTTCGATCATTGACACAAGCCCATTAGTCCTGTTTGGTGTAAGATGTTTTGATAAACCGGTTTTTTCCATAAATACCGGCATATGGTTCATTATTTCCAGGGGCTCACTTTCATCATATATCCGTTTTAAGATAGTAACTATACCCTTAGGAATAAATGCATCACTATCACAAAAAAAATACAATTTTCCATCTTTAAACTGATGAAATAGCCAAACCTGAGAAGTACAACCAAAAACAAGATTCTCATCTATTTTATGAACATCATCGATTCCTTTCGAATTTTTTCCTATATCTATAATATAATTGTATTTATCCATCCAGTCGTCAAACATCTCAAATTCATCAATTATTTCCTTCTCTCTTTCCGAAATATTCATCCGTTTATTTTTTTATTTTTTTTATTATCAAATGGTCCGCAAAATTAATGGGATTTATTACTAATCCAACAACCGGAGGATGTGACTGTAATTAAATGATAGTTTTTAACATTTTCGGTAATATCCATATTTAATTAATAATGATAATCACTTATCAGCTCAACATTGAAACAGATACTTTAAGTTTTTCAATAAAATAGTCTATTTCTTCAATAGTATTATAAATAGAAAATGACACTCTAACGGTTCCTTTCAATCCAAACCTGTTCATCAGGGGCTGAGTACAATGCTGGCCTGACCTGACAGCAATGCCAAAATTATCGAGTAGCATAGCCAGGTCTGAATGATGAATTCCTGCCACACTGAAGGCTATTATGGGATCTTTGTCAGCTGAATTCCCTAAAATACTCAGACCTTTAATCTGTATTAGCCTTTCACTGGCATATTTGGTAAGTTTTTTTTCATAAGTGATTATATCATCGATTTTGTATTGTTTCAAAAACTCAATTGCTGCCCTTAATCCTACTGCACCACTAACGTTAGGAGTTCCGGCTTCAAGCAATGTAGGTAAACAACCAAATTCTACCCTGTCGAAATTAACATTTCTGATCATTCCTCCTCCGAACCTGAATGGAGGTAACAGGCTTAATTTTTCCGATTTTCCATATAATATGCCTATTCCCATTGGTCCAAACATTTTATGAGCAGAAAAGCAGTAAAAATCACAATCAATATCATTTACATCTACTCTGGTATGGGCCACTGCCTGTGCACCATCAATAACAGTGATTATATTTCTTTCTTTGGCTATTTTTATTATTTCTTTTACCGGGTTTATTGTCCCAAGTACATTTGATGAGTGAGCTAAAGAAATCACTTTAGTCTTTTCAGTTATAAGCTCTTCATATTGATCTACCCACAGGTCTCCATTTTCATCTACATCAACAACCTTAATATGCAAATTCCTTTCATTTTTATGAGCCACCCAGGGCACTATATTCGAATGATGTTCTGCAACTGTCAGAATTATTTCATCTCCGGATTCAAGGACTGATTTTGTCAGCCCGGATGCCAGAAAACTCAAACTATCCGTAGTACCTCCTGTGAATATTATTTCTCCGGGATTCGAATTTATAAATTCAGCCACAGCTTCACGGGATACCTCATAAGCATGAGTTGACTGCGAACTGAGATAATGACTTGATCTGTGTACATTACTGCTGATTGTTGAATAATAGTCAGCAATTGCATTTATAACAGGTGCAGGTCGTAAGGAAGAAGCTGCATTGTCAAAATAAATCAGATCATTTCCATTAACTTTTTGGTTCAGCGCAGGAAACAAATCCCTGATCTTATTGATATCCATTTGAACAATTAGTTTAAGTTATGTATTATTTTTTCACTTAAATAATTTCTGTATTCTTCATCAGATATTTTATCAAGTATTTCCAGTACAAACGATCTCAGTAATATTTTTCTTGCATCAGGTTCAGAAATACCTCTTGCCATCAGGTAAAATAATGCATCCGGATCAATGTTTCCAATTGATGCCCCATGACTGCATTTAACATCATCAGCATAAATTTCCAGGAATGGATTCATATTTATTTTCGATTCCTCACTGAGCAAAATATTTTTTGCAGACTGGAAAGCATTTGTTTGCTGACTGTCCTTTCTTACGAGTATTTTGCCTGTAAATGAAGCAGAAGCACTATTATCTATTATGCCTTTGAAAAGCTGACTCGAATCACAATGTGCTGATCCATGATCAATAAAAACCCTGTTTTCGAGTTTCTCTTCATTTTTTAAAATATAAGCACCGTTAACGTCTGCATACGCTCCAGTACCGGTTAGTGCAACCCTGAGTTCATTTCTCGAGTTATTGCTTCCAAGATTAATAATGTTTCTCCTGATACTTGCATTGCTTTTAAGGATAGCCATTTCGAAATTCAAAACTGTTGTATGTCCGCTAAATTCCTGTAAAGTGTTCCATTCGAGACTGCTGTTTTCATCAATAAAGATCTCAGAGACATTCAATCCTAAACTTTTATCCCGGGTTTCTGATGAAGAATTGTGATGTATGAATAATCTTGAATTTCTTTCAATCACTATAAGGTTTCTCAGCAAAACAATTTTATTTGAATCATTAATATATTTTTCAATTAAACTATATGGTACTCTTGCTTCTACACCAGAGGGAACGTAAACAAAAAGACCATCATTAAACAGAGCAGAATTTAATGCTGTAAAACCATTTTCATTTTTATTAGCCAAATTAAGAAATTTGTTTATTAAATCAGGATATTGAATAGAAGCTGCTCTCATAGAACCAAAAACAATACCGTTTTTGTGTTTTTGCAATTGATTTTCATATGAGCATAAGCCATTATTGAAAATCAACGTATCCTCCGAAGTTCCAAAATCCATGCCGGAAAAAAAACTCAGATTAATATCTTTTCTTTCCAGTTCCAGTTTGTAATCATTTTCATAAATCTCTTTTAAACTGAAATTTTTCCAGTTTTCCATTTTTTCATCAGGCAGTTTCAGTTTATTAAATATTTCAATACCTTTTTTTCTCAAAGAAGGTACAGAAATAGCTGATTCCAATGTTGCCAAATGCTGATCATAAAGTGATTGAATATCTGTTTTCATCCTGCTTACTTTTTATTCTACTGCCATAATAGCTTCGTAACCCTTCTCCTCAAGTTCAGTTGCTAGATTACTGTCGCCAGACCTTACTATTTTTCCATCATTCATAATATGGACAAAATCAGGTTTAACATAATCAAGCAATCTCTGATAATGAGTGATAATGAGAAAAGAGTTTTTGTCATCATGAAGTTTATTAAGACTTTCTGCAATTTGCTTCAATGAGTCAATATCCAGCCCTGAATCCAGTTCATCTAAAATAGCAAGTTCAGGATTGATCATGGCCATCTGGAAAATCTCATTTTTCTTTTTTTCTCCACCTGAAAACCCTTCATTGACAGCTCTGCCTTTCATTTTTTCACTGATTCCTACAAGTTCACTATTTTTTTTCACCAAAGCTAAAAAATCGGATGAGGACATTGGCTCCTGTTCAAGGTGTTTACGTCGGGCATCAATCACTGTTTTCATAAAATTGATCATGCTCACACCGGGAATTTCAACAGGATACTGAAATGAAAGAAAAATTCCTGCAAGAGCTCTTTCATCTGGTTCCATTTCAAGAAGATCCTTTCCTTTGAAAAATATACTTCCACGTGTTATTTCATAATCAGGTTTACCAACCAATGCAGCAGCCAGGGTACTTTTACCAGTACCATTTGGTCCCATGATAGCATGTATTTCTCCCTCATTAATACTAAGGTTAAAACCTTTCAGAATTTCCTTTTCGTTTATACTTACGTGTAAATCAACTATTTTTAACAATTCCATTTTTTATATTTATATTTTTTCAGTTATCAGTTATCAGTCAGTCATCTTTTATTTTTTCACTTGTAATTTTTCACTTTTAGTTTATCACTTTTAGTTTATCACTTTTAGTTTATCACTTTACCCAACGCTTTCCTCAAGGCTTATGCTTAGCAATTTTGTAGCTTCTGCTGCAAATTCCAAAGGCAGTTGTTTTAAAACTTCTTTAGCATATCCATTAACAATCAGGCTTACGGCTTCTTCCTCATTCAAACCTCTCTGATTCAGGTAGAATAATTGGTCTTCGGCTATTTTTGATGTTGTTGCCTCATGTTCAACAATAGAACTGTTATTGTCTATCTGCAAATATGGAAAAGTATGAGCTCCGCATTTATCTCCCAATAAAAGTGAATCGCACTGGCTGTGATTTCGGCTATTGGTTGCATTCTTTCCTATTTTGACAAGCCCTCTGTAAGTATTCTCACTCAAACCTGCAGAAATTCCTTTTGATACAACAGTACTTTTGGTATTCTTGCCCAGGTGAATCATTTTAGTACCTGTGTCAGCCTGCTGATGATTATTTGTAACTGCTACTGAATAAAACTCAGAAACACTGTTATCACCTTTAAGTATTGTACTTGGGTATTTCCATGTAATTGAAGACCCGGTCTCCAGTTGAGTCCAGCTGACTTTGGAATTGTCACCTTTGCAAATTGCCCTTTTAGTTACAAAATTGTAAATTCCCCCTTTGCCTTCCTTGTCTCCGGGATACCAGTTCTGCACTGTGCTGTATTTAATTTCGGCACCCTTTAAAGCTACTATTTCAACGACCGCGGCATGAAGCTGATTTTCATCACGCATAGGAGCAGTACAGCCCTCCAGGTAACTTACATACGATCCTTCATCTCCTACAAGCAGAGTTCTCTCAAACTGACCGGTACCAGAAGAATTAATACGGAAATATGTCGATAATTCGACAGGACATCTTACCCCCTTTGGAATATAGCAAAATGAACCATCGCTGAAAACAGCAGAATTCAAAGCAGCAAAATAATTATCAGTATGTGGCACAACTGATCCCAGGTATTGTTTGACAAGATCAGGATGTTCCCTGATAGCTTCACTCATACTGCAAAATATAATACCTAATTCCTTCAAAGTTTCCTGGAAAGTAGTTTTCACCGATACACTGTCGAAAACTGCATCTACAGCAATTCCAACCAGTCTTTTCTGCTCTTCAAGCGGAATACCAAGTTTATCAAATGTTTTTATCAATTCAGGATCGACCTCACTAAGATCATTATATTTTGGCATGTTTTTCGGAGCAGCATAATAACTGTACTCCTGGTAATCAATTTCAGGTATTCTTAAATGAGCCCATTTTGGCATTTTCATTTTTTGCCAATGTCTGAAGGCTTTCAGCCTGTACTGAAACATCCATTCAGGTTCTTCCTTTTTCTCTGAAATATATCTCAGGGTATCTTCATTCAAACCTTTAGGAGCAATCTCCATTTCAATATCGGTTGTAAAACCAAATTCATACTCTTTTTCAGCAAATTCTCTGATAATTTTATTGTCTTCTGCCATTTTTTCTTCATCTTATTTAAATGAAACAACATCGTTCAAATAATGTTTTTGCTATTTAGACTAAATTTAAATAAAATTTATTTATTTATAAAATTTCATTTTTAAAAGACAGGTAATAATGTATGTAGAAGACGAGGGGATATATCATGGGGCAATATAATTTCAATCTTCCAAAAAAATAAAACGTAGAATTATACAATAATACAATTTCCTGAAAAACGATTTTCAAACGGTGATCACTATAAGAGCAATTTATTAGATTACAGAAATAAATTATAAATCAAATACTGATTTTTCGTACTTATTCAGTAAATATTTTTGTTTTTTAAAAAATATATTACATTTACACATTAAACTGAAATTTAAAAACTATAAATTGAAAAATTATGGAGAAAATCTTTGAAACCACAGGATATACAATCAAAGAAGAGAATGTAGATTTTCTTAATCATCATGTTTTGGCAAATACTATGGTGATTAATGTCAGTCACCCTTTTCCAGGATTTTATGGAACCCCGGTGATGGAAGAATCAAAACCAAGAGCTGTTATTTTGGTCACAAAAGAGAAATATTCGTGGGAAAAAATTCTGAGGACAGTTTCAAATATTAATAAGTTTACGGATTACAAAATCAATGGTACCTACGCCAGGGTCTCTTTAGGGAATATTTATTTTGAAGGCATAAGGATAAGGGGTTTAAATTCATATGATGAAATACCGATCATTCAGCATGCTTTTCAGGAAGAAGGCTTCCGCTTTATGAATGCCCGCAAATACAAAGATGATCAGACAGTAGCCATCAAGCTAAGCAAATTTTATAAGATCCAGCAAGTCGCTGAATCAATTTATCTTGATATGGACACCGAACATATACATTACATTTTAATACCTCATCAACTCAATTGGGAGTTGTTCAGAAGTATAACCATGAAGATCAAAAACAATATCAGCAACAGAAATTTCGATGTTGTTTCAGGAGTTTTCTTCATGGACAAGACTGTAAAAGATATGATCAGAGTTTTCAAGCCAGGTATAAGTTTAGAACTTTTGTCAGAGATCAAAGAAAAATATTATAAAGAAATCGAAAGGTATTTCTGATAATCCTGATGATAATTTTTGATTAATTTGAATATCAGAAAAGGCATTTAATAACAAAACCTGCAAAAAAATGGATATTAAAACAAATTTGAAAGTATTTTCTATTTTCTTTATAGCAATTACCCTAACTTTAAACTTATCCAGTACAAATAATATTTCCAAGATTAAAAAACTGGTTATTTTACACACAAATGACTGGCACAGCAGGATAGAACCGTTTCCTGATGATGGTAGCAGAAACAGTAATCTGGGTGGAGCTGCAAGAAGAGGCGAAATCATAGAAAAAATAAGGAGTGAAGAGAAAAACATTCTTTTATTTGATGCGGGAGACATTTTTCAGGGCACACCATATTTTAACTATTTTGGAGGAGAACCGGAATTTAAAATCATGTCTGAGATGGGATATAATGCAGCAACCCTTGGCAACCATGATTTCGATGGTGGAATGGAAGGCTTATTAAAAGCAATGCAATTTGCCAGATTCGATTTTATAGCTTCCAATTATGATTTTGATAACACCATACTCAAAAACAAAACAAAGCAATACAGGATTTTTGAAATCGACGGATTGAAAATTGGAGTTTTTAGTGCAAATATTGAGCTTGAAGGGCTTGTTCCTGAAAAATTATACAAAGAGACAAAATACCTTGACCCTGTCACAACTTCACAAAAAATTTCTGAATATCTTAAAATCAAAGAAAAATGCCATTTTGTTGTTTGCCTTTCACATTTAGGTTATAAATATAAGGATGATAAAATTTCAGATGTAAAACTTGCAGAACAATCTGAATTTATTGACCTGATACTTGGAGGACACACTCATACTTTCATGAATGAAGGTGAAAAAATAAAAAATAAAAGAGGTCAGGATGTTTTGATCAGCCAGGCAGGATGGGGAGGAATTCTACTCGGAAAAATTGAAATTCTTTTCGACAGCAAAAACAAATGTTTAGGTTCAAAATCAACTTATCTCAAATAATTCTATATAAAAAGATATTAATATTTTTTTTAATATATCAACTATTCAGATTATAAGAAATAAATATATTTTGAATAAAATTATATATTTTACTAAAATATAACTATGTGAATATTACAAAAAAAATTATATTAGTATTTATAATATCAAATTAGTCTCTTATAAAAAACTGTTTTACATTTGCAGTCTTAAAAAAATAAACGAAAAATCTTAAATTCAGGGACATCTATATCCCAAAAAAGCTGCTTCTAAAAACAGAAATATTTGATTAATAATGAGTTTTAGTTATAAGGAAATATGGGATAAATGCCTTCAGGAGATTAAGACCAGGGTAGATGAAAAGAGTTTCAAAACCTGGTTCAATCCCATAAAACCTATTGAACTCAAAAACAAAATCCTGACTATAAGAGTACCCAACAAATTTTTCTATGAGTGGATTGAAGACCATTATATTGAACTTCTTGGTGAAGTGTTATTTAATCAGCTCGGAGAAGGAGTGGGATTACAATATCAGATTGTAGTCGATGACCATAAAGATATTGCAGGCAATCAGAAGCAAATGCTTGAATTAAAAATGAAAGATAATTTTTATTTCAGGATTTTCGAAGAAGACTTTAATACTTCCATAAATAAAAACTATACATTCGACAATTTTATAGAGGGACATTGCAACAATCTGGCGAGAAATGCAGCTATCGCAGTGAGCAAGAATCCCGGCAAAACTGCCTTTAACCCTCTCATTATACACGGAGGAGTAGGTCTTGGCAAAACTCATCTATTAAATGCAATTGGAAATCAGGTAATTGCAAATAATCCTGGTGCAAGGATCATTATGACAAATACCGAGAGATTCACAAATCAAATTATTAAAGCCCTTAAAGACAATACTATATACGAATTTATTTCGAGTTTTCAACTTGTAGATGTTTTTATGATCGATGACATTCAGTTTCTCGAAGACAGGACTAAAACACAGGAAATATTCTTTAATATTTTCAATTATCTGCATCAGAGAGAAAAGCAACTTGTGATCACTTCAGATAAATCACCGGCTGAATTAATCGGAATCCAGGAAAGACTTATCTCCAGGTTCAAATGGGGATTGGTAACCGATCTGGAAAAACCTGACCTGGAAACAAGGATTAAAATCCTGGAATCAAAAGCATCAAGGGATGAATTGCATTTGCCAGAAGAAGTACTGAATTTTATTGGCTACAATGTGAAGGGAAGTATCAGGGATCTTGAAGGTGTTCTTGTTTCATTATCTGCTCATTCAACATTGAACAGGAAAAAAATCGATATGAAACTGACCAATGAAATTGTCAGTAAAATCTCAAAACACACCACCAGGGAAATAAGTGTTGAAAATATTCAGAATGAAGTGTGTGAGTTCTTCAATATTTCCCTTGACAAACTTAAGGGAAAGGACAGGCACAGGTATATTACAGAGGCTCGTCAAATTGCTATATATTTTTCAAAGAAAATGACTGAACACTCATTGAAGGAAATTGGAATTCAGTTTGGAGGAAAAGATCATACCACTGTCCTTCATTCAATAAAAACGGTGAAGGACCTTATGGAAAATGATCCGGTTTTCAATGATAATGTAGTGAAACTGGAACATAAACTTGAAAATGGTTTGATTAAAATGTCAATATGATGTCATTTTAATATTTACTTATCTCTCTGCAGTATTAGCAAATCAGTTAGTAAAGTCCATTTAAGAAAAGAAACAAAATAAAATTCCCTGCGTTATATTATTTTAATGCAATAGTTATATGTCACAAAAGATATTTCTGCTGGTTATTTCAATTATTATGTTTTTTGGTTGTAATAATGAAATTGACCTAAATGAAGAATTCAAGGAGATTCCGGTAGTATATGGAATTTTGAATGCAAAAGATACAGCACAGTATATCAGAATCGAAAGAGTATTCAATGCAGCTGGTGAGTCTGCGCTCGATCTTGCCAGGAATGCTGATTCATTATATTACAAAAATATTACAGTAATATTGAAGGACTCCCTGGCAGGCAAAGAATTTGTTCTTGACAGAGTTGACGGAAATACAGATAAAAGAGTAAGGGAAAATGGGATATTCGCAACTGCACCTAACTATCTGTATAAAATAAAAACAAATAAAATCGGAATCAAACCCGGAAGAAAATACATTCTCAGCATTTTTGACAAAAATCAGGCTTTATTGACCAAGGGAGCAGTGACAATTGTTGATGATATGTCAATCTATTTACCAGCTTCAAATGAAAAGCCCATTAAACTGGCATATTTTTCATATGTCAATGTAAACTGGGAAGGGGGGAACAATGCAGGATATTATGATGTATTGATAAGTTTCAATATAAAAGAGAAAGATAATTCCGGCTCCGGTACCTGGACGGATAAAGTATATACCTGGAAAGCAGGAACATTTATTTCAGAACAGAAATTGAGGTTGACGGGGGAAGATTTTTATAAATTTCTCGGTTCAGCCATCGAAACAAAAGAAAATGTAAAAAGAAGGTTCACAGGATTTGATATTACAGTTAGAGGCATTGGTAAAGAACTGAAGGATTTTATAGATATACTGCATTTTGACAGTGGGATAACATCATCACAGCAAATACCGACCTATACGAATCTTTCATATGGATATGGTGTTTTATCATCTCAGAATTCAGTAATTTCAAAAGGTTTTTTGCTTGATGAAGTAGCCAGGGACTCACTTTTTAAAGGAGTTTATACCAAACGACTAAATTTTGAATAAATACGCGTTAATATTTTCCCTTAATGAATAAATGGAAAAGTTATACAAGTTTAATCAAAATAAAAGGCCACATTTATGATTTAAGTCTATCACGAAATCTTGATTCAATCCGGAGTTCAGGAATTGATGATGAGATAATCAATTTCATTGAACTATGGATTTCTGACATTGATCATATAGAACAGCGCACTTCAGGGACCACCGGAGAGCCAAAAATCATAAAGATCCATAAAGATATAATGGTATTCAGTGCTAAAAATACCGGTAAGTTTTTACATCTAAAACCAAATGACAGGGCGCTTCTTTGTTTACCTGTTGATTTTATAGCCGGCAAAATGATGATTGTCAGGGCATTGGTTTTAGGATTAGATCTTGATTATCAAAAACCTGTGGGGACTATAAAATTAGCTGAAAAAATAGAGTTTTGTGCTATGACACCCTTTCAGCTTCTTAACTCAATTGAAAACGGTACCTTAAACAAAATAAAAAAGCTGATTGTAGGTGGGGCACCTGTTAGCGAAGCATTATTAGAAAAGCTTCAGCAATTCACTACCTCAGTTTATGAAACCTATGGTATGACTGAGACTGCAAGCCATATTGCACTGAAAAAGCTCAATGGACCAGACAGAACTGATCACTTCATGCTTATGGATGGAATCGATATTAAGACTAACCATGAATCTCAACTTATTATAACTTCAAAAGGGTTAAAAATAAAAAACCTGCTTACAAATGATATCGTAAGAATTTCAGGACGGGATTTATTTAAATGGATTGGCAGAAAAGACAATGTGATCAATTCAGGCGGAATAAAATTGTATCCCGAATTGATTGAATCAAAACTTAAAAGTGAATTTCCTAATGATTTTTTCATATTCGGGTTACTTAATGACCGATTTGGACAATCACCTGCTATAGTAATTGAAGGAGTTACTGATATCGATCTTGAGGCCCTATTCAAACGTAAACTTGAAAAATATGAAATTCCCGTAAAGGTATTTAATATCAATAATTTTGTCAGAACTGTTTCAGGAAAAATCAACAGGAATGCTACTATTGAAAATTTATTATGAAATAGCAATTATTTAAATCTTCCCACGTAGTGTTTTAATTTCATCAGGAGATTATGCAATATGTGCTAAGCAGAAATAATATTTTATACCGACATGAAATTGAAAATAGTACTGACATTTGCAGTCAGAACAAATCCGATTTAAGAACCCCAATTCCCCCAATTTCAGTCGGCATTATATTTTAAATGCTGACCAAAGTGCCTGTACTGACCAAAGTGTCAGTGTCAGTGTCAGTGTCACGATGCTGACCGAAGTGTCAGCACCAAATTATTGGAATATAAATGAATTTGGTATTAAATACCTGCTCTTAACTACTTTTTATTCTCAATTATCAAAGTATATTTTCCACATTGCTCTTTTTGGGCAGAATATTCTTCTTCCCATACAAATCTACCTATATAATCTGTTGCAAGTTTTATTGCTTTTTTATCTTTTATGGTACTTCCATTATTGATAAAATCCACAAATGTTGATCTTCCTTTTCTGTCAATACAAATTTTAAATACCATTCTCCCGGACTGATTGAGTTTTAATTCGCTTAAAAGAGGTCGCTTGATTGGCTGCCTTCCGAATATCCCTTTTCCCGAACCATCAAATACACCGGTCCCAGGTCCTCCTGTACCTTTTCCTGATGATGCGTCATCACCACTTTTATCATTGCCACTTCCGCTGCCTTTATTGCCCTGCCCTGTCCCTGATCCGTCACTATTGGATGAAGATGCTGAACCTGAACCAGGGCCTGAGGCTTTTCCTGTTCCGGTTCCTGCACCTGATCCCTTGTTATTAGAAGACTTGTTGCCCGGAACTGCTTCCGGAATGTCATCTTCTTCAGAATTTACGACTACTTTTGAACTCTTTTTACTGGAACTTGATTTTGACCTGGGTATTTCATTCATTTCAAGTTCAGCCTCACTGGAAGCAAATACATCGGTCTGTTTCTCATAAATATCGGACTCTACTTTTGATGACGATGATTTCGATGCAGGAGTGGAAACCTTAGGCTGAGGCACCTGGCGGGTTGGGTTACTTACCTTAACTTCTCTTGATGATGATCCTCCTACGAGTTCTGCTTCCTGATGTTTAGGTCTTTGAGCTCCTTCAGCTGACCTTCCCTTAAAACTATTCGAGGCCCCCCTATTATCAAATGTAATCTCTATAGCATATTGTTTTTCAATAGCTTTACTTGGTTTTGTATGTGAAAAAGACAGAAGTGCCAAAAGTAAAATAAGAATATGAAATATAATGGATATTACAATACCCTTACGTTTATTCTCTTGCTCCTTGTATAAATAGCCTGAATTCATCATATTAAGTTTTCTTTACAACGAAAATAATTTATTAATATTAAAATAAACTCTTAAAAAATTAATTATTAAATTAACATTAACAAAATGCAAATTTAAAAAAACTTCCTATTTTTACAAATTATTATTATATTTAATATATAAAACAAATAAAATGAAAAACTTTTTTGCCATTTTTTTATATATGATCACATTCACAGTTTCAGAATCTCAAAGTATTTCAAGACTGCATTGCGATGTTACCATTGATGAAAAATTGCTTGAGAATGCTTTTTCAGGAGGCTTAAACAGCCCTCAATTCAACACGATGGATATCAATAAAGATGGAAAGTATGATCTGATAGTCTTCGACCGCGTGGGAAATAAGCTGAATGTTTTTATTATGAACGATGAAAATGACTATGAATTTGCACCTCATTATAATTCAATTTTTCCTGAACTTTCAGGGTGGATGCTTTTGATTGACTATAATGGTGATGGTAATGAAGATATATTTGCCTCGAAAAACGGAGGTTTTGAAGTATGGAAAAGTTTAGTCAGTGGAAACCTGATAAAGTTCGAAAAGATAAAAAACTCTAAATATGGTGAAGATATTCTTACGTATAAAGATTCAAATGGTCAGATAATGCTTCAGTGTGATAATTCTGATATACCATCTGTAGTAGATCTGGATTCAGATGGCGATTTTGATATACTCAGTTTTGCAGGCACCAATTCGATTTATCATTATAAAAATCTTACTTCAGAAAATAATATCTCCAAAGACAGTTTCAGGTTTGTACTGGCAGAAACCTGCTGGGGAAAATTTATTGAACACCCGCTGAATGAAACAATATTGCTGAGCGAAGATCCTGACAGATGTGCAGAGTGGGGATTTGCGAATCCCAGGCATATAGGTTCTACTATGATGACATTCGACAGGGATAATGACGGTGACTATGATATAATACTTGGTGATGTAGGGTCAGAAAAAGTGAATTTTATAAAAAACGGGGGAAATAAATATCAGGCATGGGGAACTGAATTAGAAGCTGGATTCCCAGAAAACGATATCCCTGTTGATCTGTACACTTTTATAGGAATTTTTCAGCCTGATATTGATGGTGATGGGAAAAGAGACCTCATCTTTGCTCCTAATGCGATAAGTAATGAACCATTTCCTCAAACAATAAATAATATTCATTTCTATAAAAATATATCTTCGGGACAAAATGCTGAGTTTGAATATGTGACCGATAAATTCCTTTCAGAATCAATGATTGACCTTGGTGGACGTGTTTATCCGGTATTTGTTGATATTGACAATGACGGACTCACAGATTTGATAGCTGGTACAGGTCCGGTGGTTGATAATGATACAATATTACCATCTCATCTGGTACTATTCAAAAATGTGGGCACAAAATCGGTTCCCGTCTTTAAATTGACAGATAGTGATTTTTTATCATTTTCCAGTATCAGTAAAAACCTGCAGCTCAATTATTTTGCTCCATCTTTCGGAGACATCGACAATGATGGTGACGATGATCTACTCGTTGGAAATCATGAAGGTACCTTAATATTCATGGAAAATATATCAACATCAGACGAACTACCAAAATTCGCTGAACCAATAATGAATTATAAAAATTTGATCATTCAGAGTTTTTCTGCCCCATTGATAATTGATGTAAACAAAGATGGCCTGAAGGATATATTGATAGGTTGTGGTCAGGATTTTCATACACCACTCAAATATTACGGCAGCATAGTCTATTTCCAGAATAAAGGAATTACTGGATCGCCTGATTTTGAATCAGATCCATTTATGCTCCCAAATACTCCTGAATTTGGGAATATAAAACTAAGCAATGCATATCTGAATACTTCAAATGCATATTTGAGTAGTTATACTGACTCTGATGATGAATATCTTATAGCAGGTAATTATTTTGGCAAGGTCAATATATACACAGATTTGTCAAAAAGCATTTATCAGACCAATACACCTTTATATAAGGACTATGGCAGTATTAACATAGGTAGCAATGCCGCTCCTTCAGTTGCTGACATTGATGACGACGGTTATCTGGAAATGATAATTGGCACTCCAAGAGGCGGATTTGAATTATGGGATACTGATATTAAAGTAAAAGGAAAGGTCAGTACAAATGATATAAATTATTATTTTAATGTGTATCCTAATCCTTTTCAATCATATATAAATATAGATAATAATATATATGAAAATTCATTTGCAAAAGTCACTTTATATGATATTTTTGGCAGGCCGGTGGTTAATCAAATTATTAGCCCTGGAAATAATAAAATCAATACAAATAAGTTATCTTGTGGAACTTATTTTTTAAAAATCAGGTTAAAAGATAAAATCATTAATTACAAATTTATTAAATCCATTTTTTAAAACAATCAAAATGAAAAAAAACATTTTATTATTATTGACACTATTTGTATTTGCAGGATTTTCATTAACTGCTCAGGAGTTGAATAAAGCTTATATGAAATTTGAGGTAACGGATGTAAAATCTGAATCTGCTGATGACCCAAATGCGGGAATGATGACCAATGCACTGAAAGGAACCATTACTAAAGTTTATTTTGACGGGCCGAAATCAATAACCAAAATCTCAATGATGGGAGGCATGGTAAGTACTAAGATATTGACTGACAAATCAGGAAATTCAGAAATGTACATGGATGCTATGGGTCAAAAAATCCTGACAAAAATGACCAAAGCAGAAATCGAAAAGATGCAGAAAGAAGAGGGTAACAAAATTGAATATGTACATCACAAAGAAAAAACAAAAGAGATACTTGGATACAAAGCTCATCTTGTTACTGTGAAAGACGCATCAGGTAAGATGGAGGGAGCTGACATGCAATTTTGGGTTACTGATCAAATAAAAACAAATGCAGTTGTCAGTCAGGGTGTTGACAATGATCTTATTGGTGGGTTTCCGTTGGAAATAACTGTCTCCGTACCAAAGCAATTCAGCATGACTACCACTTTAACTGAATTAAAAAAAGACTTCGATGCTTCAGTATTTGAATTTGATAAAAAAGGATACAAGGAAATGAGTATGGAAGAACTGAAAAATATGGGAATGGGAGGTTTTTAAAAAGCATCCTTCAATACAGAATAAAGGTCAAACAACTGATTTTGCGTGTGGCCTGAATTTAAAACGATCCTCTGAATCAGGGGGTCGTTTTTTGTTGGGTACCTGAATGAAGAAATGATCATATTCTTTTTTTTCAGTAACTTATTATCACAATGTTGATTACACAAAAACACAGGAAAATCATCGATATATTTAAAATAACCCGAATCACTGCTCAGCTGTCTGAAATAAACAATATTCTCTCTCAACTTAAAAAGTTCTTCCTGATAAATCTTTCCGGATTCAAGAAGTGCATGAAAAAAGAAAGGAGGAGATGGAGAAGCCCCACCCCATAAAGTTGAATTTCGCAAAGCTGAAATTATTCTTCCATTGCCTGAAATCAGACCACCCCGAATACCATATGCTTTTGCCAAAGAAGCTACAATTACAAAGTCCAGATTATTTTCTTTCATCATGGTACTGAATCCTTTTCCTTCCTGTCCGATAATTCCAAGACCATGGCTATCATCAATCACGAATGTAACATCTCTGCAATCTTTAAACCGGATCAGCTTTTCTGAATTAAGGCAATTCAAAGTTGATGGATTTATGGAGTTAACCAAAATATACTTATGAAATTTATTTTTTGAAAGCCTCAATTTCGTATTAAGATTATTAATATCATCGAACACCTCATATTTCATTCTACTTGCCAACAATGATGGATGAACATCATACCCGGCAAATATCTCAATATTTGATATTTCTGAAAGATGAGAAGTAAGTAATACCCCGGCGAGAGTTCCCGACGAGGTAATAAGACTATCTTCAGTGCCAAGGAAATCCGAAAAATACTTTTCAGCTTCATCATATACCGGGGGACACATATTATTGAATCTTGAACCCCCGAAATTAAGTCCATACTTTTGAATTCCGGATTGGATACTTTTTTCAAAAGGCCTATTATCTTTCAAATACAAATAAGATGTGCTACAGAAATCAGGCATAGATGATTCTTAAAATTCTGAAAACATCACAGCGCCTGTTCCAGGGCGTTCAGACAGAGTTATTTTGCCAAAATCAATTTCATGAGCTGATGCTATATCATTTTTCAAAAGCAGAGCCCCGTCCATATCAACATAGTCAAGATAAGGCAAAAGCTGACCAACGGCTGCTATGCCCACTGAAGATTCTGTCATACAACCCACCATTGTTTTTAGACCGAGTTTTCTGGCTTCAAGTATCATTTTTCTAGCCGGGGTCAGACCACCTGCTTTGACCAGTTTAACGTTGATTCCATGAAACCTGTTAACACACTTCTGAAGATCGTCAAAAGTTCTGCATGCTTCATCTGCAATAAGGGGAAGAACTGAATTTGAATAGACTTCTTCCATTTCATCCCACTTGTCAGCAGGCAATGGTTGTTCAATAAATTCTACTCCGAGATCTCTTAATTTCAATGAATTTTTTATGGTATTGGAAACATTCCATCCTGTATTGGCATCAACCCTGAATTTAGCATCAGTTATAGTTCTGAGTTCAGTTATAATTTCAATATCGTGTTTGGTTCCAAGTTTTACTTTGTACAAAGGCCATGGCATCTCGCGAACTTTATCCTTCATAACCTCAATAGTATCTATACCTATTGTAAAATTGGTAAGTGGAAGGTCGGTGTTATCCATTCCCCAAATCCTGTATAATGGCTTTCCAGTTATTTTCCCGTACAGGTCATTTGCTGCTATATCGATTGCACAATGCAAAAATCTTTTTTTATCAAGATGCTGATTCATTGCATCCCAAAACAATTCGGGATCAGTCAGTTCAAAGTTTTCAATTAAAGGCCTGATATTTTCAAGATCTTTTTGCATTCCTTCTGTGGTAAAACCATAATAAGGATCAGCCACAGCTTCTCCGTAGCCACAATGACCATCGTGTTCAAGCTTTACAATCAAAGTTTTCTGAACTGAATAACTGTTTCTTGAAATCCCAAAGACATGTTTTAAATCAAGTGAGAAAATTTTTGAACTGACTTTCATATGTACTTTATAAATTTAAAATGTTTAATATTTTTTTCCAAATACAAATGTAGATTAAATAAAAAAATTGTCAATTAAATAAAACTGATAAATATCCTTATTTGTATATAAAATATATTGGAATGGATTGGGTTTATCTCAAATTTGCAAATTTTTTAAAATTGTCTGGGTAATAACGTGGCCTTACTGGAATCCCACAGAGTTTTGATTAGCATTTGGTTACTTAAGTGCAAAAATGGGAAACTCCTTCATGATTACTAAATTAAAAAGATCATCAGGAAATATTTATTTTATACCAGTATTGATCATAAAATAAGTTGCTGAATTTTTATAGCATAATAAGAATAAATCAGCTTTCAGCAAGTGCCTTTTCCTTAAAAAATAATATTTGGTTCTCTGTATCAAAACCAGCTTTTATACCAACAGGTATTGTGCAATGATTATCAATATGCCCAAATGAAAATCCGTAGAACACTGGAATTCCAAGCATACTCAGTCTGTCCACCAGAGTTTCATTCAGTTGAAGAGTGTTTTTTTCATCAGGTTTAGCTTCGCAACCTTTGAATATCCCAAGGAGTATTCCTGAAGCTTTTTGCAAAAACGATGAGTCGATCAACTGCGTAAGCATCCTGTCTATTCTGTATGGTTTTTCATCAATATCTTCAATAAATATTATATGATTTTCGGAAGGCATTTGAAATTCTGTGCCTGCCAATGCTGTTAGCAATGACAAATTACCTCCCATAAGCCTGCCCTCCATTCTACCCGGTACAATTATATTATGCCGTAAAGTATCGCCTGAATCATTATCAGCATTTTCAAAATTACCGATAGCTGTAAAATTCTCAAAAAACAGGTTTCTGAAACACCTTATCGTATATTCAGTAAATTCAGAACTTGCGACAGGTCCATGAAAAGTAATTAAACCGGTTTTACGGTATATAGCAATATGCAGGGCGGTAATATCGCTATACCCTATAAAAACTTTAGGGTTGTTTTTAATAAGGGAATAATCGATATTATTGAGTATTCTTGTTGTGCCATACCCTCCCCTTATACACCAAACTGCATCAATTTCCGGATCTGAAAACATCTTGTGAATATCATCTACTCTACCCATGTCCTCACCTGCAAGATAGCCATATTTTTTGAATATATTATCACCTGTCTTATAATTAAATCCAAGGCTTTCAAGATTTTTTAATGTCCTTGAAAATGCCTCTTCTGATATGGGGCTTGCGGGGGTTATCAATCCAATAGTATCACCAGGTTTGAGTTTTTTAGGTTTGATCCTTTTGATTGAACGATAGGAAGATTGATCCGGATCAATGTTACCAAGTCCGGCAAATCCTGAAAAAGCCAATAGCTTATTGAAAGTGCCCCGCTGCATAAAACCTCTATTTTATATAAAATGACAAAACAAGTGAAATATAATTTCCCTGGGTTGAATTATTATAGCTCTCTTCACCATGATACTCAGCAAAACCTTTCCAGTCATTGCTAAATGAAAAACCATACTTTATAATTGGTGCCATAATAATACGTTCAGTTAATTTCATATCAAGCCCACATCCGAAGTCTATTTTCCAACCCGTATCAAAATATCTGATGGTCTCAATATACCTGTATGAACCGTTGAAACCCGGAGACACCTGCAGGAAAAAGCTCTTTGGAAAATAATCACCTCTGGTTGAAAAAGAAGGGCAATCTTTTTCGTAAGATTTTTTTCTAATTTCAAAAGGATAAATGTTCACGTCGAATTCAAGCCCTGTTGTATGACTGTGGTAACCTGACTGAATATCAGATTTTTTATATTTTGTATCAGAATATAAGTAGTACAGACCGGGTGTGAATTCAATTCTGTAGTTTTTTAACCGGAACCAGTAATTTATTCCTCCACCATAACTATATCTCAGAAAGTAGAATTCTTTGTCTGTATAATCAGACATTACATCATTCCAGTTAATATAACTCTGCTGATTTCCAATAATATCAATTCCTATCTGTGATTTTACTGATATTGCAGAACTAAAAAATAAAAAACCTAAAAAAAAACACTTAATGCGTGGATTCAAGGATTTTGTCATATTAAATAAAATAAAAATGAATAAAAATATAAAAATAAGCAGATTTACGATTTTTCATTAAAAAATCTCGGATATTTTATAAAATGGCAAAAATCAATTCGTGAATTAAATCTCACTTTTTAACAAGATAATGGCTAAATTTGAATGGAAATTCCTATTTAAGGATTAATTTTGCTGATTATTCTCTCATGGATATTGTAAGGGGATTCAGATAAATTTAAATTAAATAAGATCAATGAAAAATACTTTTGATTTGATGGCAAGGGTATTTATTGCCATTTTATTCTATTATGAAGCACTTGATTCATTCTGGTACTTTGAAAAAACTAAGGAAACAATGAGCATTTACGGGCTCACCTGGAGGCAGGATCTTTTGCTATCTCTGACTATTGCAGCTCTCATAATTGGTGCCACTCTGGTATTAATCGGATATTATTCCAATTTCGGGGCCTTTTTGCTATTATTATATATTGTACCTACAACTTTCATTATTTTTTCATTCTGGAATGACCCTGTGGTAGTAAGAAGAATTCAGATGATCAATTTTATGAGAAACCTGGCAATTATCGGTGCACTACTTTTGCTTATAGTAAACAAACCGGGGAGTTACAGTGTTAAATCTTTGATCTATACTTTGAGATTGCCCAGTTAATTATGAATTCCGGTTTTCGAATAATTTATAAAGGCTGCCATGAATTATAAATGGTTATTGTTTGACGCTGATAACACTCTATTCGATTTTACATTTTCACAGAGAAAAGCTTTGGAAAATAGCTTTGCGCAATATCATCTCGAATACCAGGATAAAATATTTGAAGAATTTGTTAAGATCAATCTCGATATTTGGACAGCTTATGACAGGAATGAGATGACACATCAGGAAATCAAGCATGAAAGATTCAACAGATTATTTAAAATCCATGACATTGAAGGAGTTGATATTGATGAGTTCAATGATTTTTTTATTGATCAACTTATTGCAAATTCCAAATTACTTGAAGGAGCCGAAGAAATACTCACTTACCTGCATGGAAAAGCCAAAGTAGCATTGATCACAAATGGAATGAAGGAAGTGCAAAGGCCAAGATATGAACAATGCAGATTAAAGCATATTTTTGATGATGTCTTCATTTCAGGTGAATTGGGAATGTCAAAACCCAATCATGAGTTTTTCAGACACGTACATGAACAGACAGGTTATCAAAATAAAGAACAATATCTGGTAATAGGTGACAATCTCATAGCAGATGTCAAAGGAGGCAAAGATTATGGTTTCCGCACATGTTGGTTCAATATATTAAATGACCGGCATGCTGAAAATAAAGATGCAGATTATATCATTACCAGACTTGAAGAACTGATCGATATCGTATCAAAATAAAAAAAATCAGCTGATGGAAATAATTGGACTGGATATCAGGAATATAATTGAATTGAAAAATGCTAATATTCAGCAAGGTGACAGGATAATATTAGAAAATGTAGCTCTTACAATAAAAGAAGCTGAATTTACGTATTTGGTCGGTGACACAGGAAGTGGAAAAAGCAGCTTGCTGAAAACAATTTATGGTGATTTACCTTTGAAAAAAGGTACAGGGATAGTGCTTGAGCAGAACCTGGCTGAATTAAATTACAAGAACAAATATATCTTCAGAAGAAAAATGGGAATGATATTCCAGAATTTCAACCTGATAACCAGCTGGACTGTATATCAAAATCTGGATTACAGTCTCAGGGCTCTGGACTGGCCGGATAAAGATATAAGGCACAATCGGATAAAAGAGATAGTATTTGAAGTGGGCCTGGCAAAAAAACTTCAGAACAGGATATTTGAATTATCAGGTGGGGAACAGCAGAGGGTAGCTATCAGCAGGGCATTGCTCAACAAACCTGATTTGCTGATTGCTGACGAACCAACCGGAAATCTTGACAAAAACTCAACAAATGAGCTGATGTACCTGATAAAAAAAATTGCTACCGAGAGTCAGACTGCTGTAGTATTTGCCACTCATGATTACAACATAATAGAAAAATTTCCGGCCCTGACATATCTCTGCAAGGATGGCAGACTAATGTTTCAGGACTAAACTGAAAAGTTTTACCATAAATTTTTCTGTTTTCAGGCAGTCAATATTCTTATTTATTACGGACAAAATAATAATACATCCATACATCGCCTTCGTTATTGGTAGACTCCCGGGAGTATGCTTTTTTTTAATAATCTTTTGCACCACTTCCATCAAAACCTTATAGGTTTCCTAAAACCTATAAGGTTTTGAAGCACCTAAAGTTTTCAATTTCAGTCACTTTGGAACAGTTTTTGTCGTTTTATCTTTGTAATTATTTTTTTTAACGTTATAAATCATTTTTAAGATGAAAAAACAAAATTTTTTAGATCAAATTACCCCCCCCCTTTATGGGTAAATAGCTGTATAACAGCACATTACGATTAGCGGTTTTTAGCATGTTGATTTTATCTTCTTTTTTCTTGTTCAATGCATGCAATAAGGATAGGGAACTATTGAATGATTCTGTCGTTAGTCTAAGAAGCGATGCTGTAGCTTATAATCTGAATGGATTGGCATTAGAATTTTTTAACTGGTATAATCTGCAAAAACCACATGTGAACTTTGAAGATGCTAATTATGGATTCGTGCCTTTTACATTTGAAATAGACTGGAGCAGTGGATCCATGTTGAATGTATATGGTTATAATTCTTTAGCATTCAATGTATTAAACAATCCGACCGATTCGAACTTATATATCCGCAACCAGATTTTGTTTGTAAAAAATGGAAATATAATTGAAATAAAAACGCTATCATATGTTGCAGATGAAGATTTTTATAATGATTTAGTTTTAATACCAAGTATAATCAATTTTACAGGTTTTGTACTTGAATCATCAGGAAGTCAAAATCTTATCGATAAAATACATAGAGTATTTTATGGAAAATTATATAAAACAATTATACCTCCACCAGATTTAAACTTAAATCCTATTGTTCCAAAGGCTGATAATAATAAAAATTTATCAATGCACCTAAGAGGTGACCCTCAGCCAGAAGAGTGTGACGATTTTTTTAAAAGGAAAACATGGCTTGGCTGATTATGGGATTCATTTACTGATTGGCTTAATAGTGGGTCAGGAGATTATGAATGGTGGAAATGGCCTGGTGCAAATTATGGAGAAGGTTTTGGGTGGCCTTTTTGGTCTGGAGGAACAAGTGGTTCTGGTGGTGGTGGTGGAAATACTAAAATTGATCCATGAGATAATCCGAAGTCTTTAGCTAATTCTGCTTGCATTGATGCTAATTACGGATTACTACAGAGCGTATTTCCAGAAATTTTTGATTCTAATTATTTTCCTGATTTTTGTAATACCGGTACAGGAGATGAATTTAATATTAAATTTGCATTATCATTATTTTGTTCAAAAAATAACAACAGTATTAATCTTGGTACAGAGGAAGATTTAAATGCATTTAAAAGCTTTGTTTATGAAAGAAAGAAAAAAAGAATCCTTATAGCTCTCAATTGGTGCAAGGAATGTAAGGATAAATTTTCAGAAATTGAAGATTCGTATGGTATTGATATTTCACAGGATATAATGATACAGACTTTATGGAGCCTCGGCAGTTGTGCCAATAAAGGTTCATTGGAATATGTGGCCATCCAATTGATGGTGAGAGAATGTCTTGGTGAGTTTTATAACCTGCTGCCACAGCTTGGTATTACCGATTTGCAATCTCAGATTGATCTCTGCAATGGTAGTGATGGAGGTGTATTGCCAGATTGCGAGGGCTGTTCGGTGGGTGAAAAGCAAATTGTTTGGGGCGATCATTTAAGGGCGAGAGAAATGTTGCAATGTGCTATTGATAAATTAGAAGGCTATAATGGTGAAACGCCTTTAAAAGTAAAAAATGAAATGATGATAAACTTTGGTGGTGAATATAGTAAAGAATTAGCAGATTTATTAAAATTTATCTTAAAAGTAATTAAATTTAGATCAAGCCTTTGCGATTATCAAGCAAGTGATGATTGCCCTTCAGGTGTGCTCGCAAGGAGTTATCGATTTTTGCAAGTTACAAAAGTTGAATTATGTAGACCAAATTACTGGAATGGAAATGATAGAGATCGAAGTAAAACATTAATACATGAATGGATGCACCTATATTATGGAGCAGATGACTTTGCTTATGCCTGGCAATGGCCAAAATATAGTCAATTATCGGCTGTGAAACAGTTTTTAAATGCAGACTCTTTTGCTGAATTTGTAAAATGGGTATGCAATGAATAAATTAACAATCTTACTTCTTTTCTTATTTTCAGGATGTATCATTGAAGAAATAGGATTTCCTGAGAAAGAGATTTGGATAAAGTGCAGGCAAGAATTAAATACTTATGTTAAATGGGGAATTGCGCAAGATGTGAAAAAACTAGATTCATTCAAAATTGTACAAGCATATTTTGAAGAGGCACAAGGTGGACAAAAACGTTTATTAGGAAAGATTATTAAAGAAACTACAAATGCTTATAAAGTGAAAAGGTTTTTTCTTTATGAAAAAGATCAATTAAAAAAATCTTTTTCTGTCGATGAAATAATGACGTTTAAAACTGAAAAGATTGATTCGATGACAGTGTATATTGTTCCAGATTGAATTTATTTTTTACTATTGTGAAGCGTGGGCTACAAAGCATACACTTAATTAAGCGTAGGCTCTTTGTCTACGCTTTTTTTCAATAATTCTTATGCATTTTTGCATAAATCAATTATCTTTGATTGAAAATTAGAGTGGGTTGATTAACGGCTTAGGCTTGAGCTTAGGCCGAACAAGGAAATTTAGAGTATGTTGATTAAAGCCTGGCTGGAGTCTAAGCCGAACAGGGGGAAGTGGGTTAAAAGAAAATGGTATATTTAAAAAAGAAATGGTGAGAAAAATAAAAAACCCCGGCAAATGACCGGGGTTTTTTTATTACAAATATCACATTTGAAGGTATTAATCTTTGATTCTCATCTTATAGAATGATCTGTAAACAAAGTACAGAGCTACTGCAAAGAAAACAATCCCAATATAATGGGCCACTTCTCTGAAATGAACAGAAATAGCTATTTCCATTGCCAGAAGTCCGAACAATGTAGTGAATTTTATGATAGGATTGAGTGCAACTGATGATGTGTCTTTGAATGGGTCTCCGACTGTGTCACCTATGACTGATGCAGCATGCAATTCTGTTCCTTTTTCCTTCATATCAACTTCAATTACCTTTTTGGCATTGTCCCAGGCTCCTCCCGCATTGGCCATGAATACAGCCTGAAATAGCCCAAAGAATGCAATTGATATTAGATAACTTACAAATAATGAAACCGGAGCAGCATATTTGAGTTTTTCTTCAGGTGTCATGCCATCTGTCAGGCCTGCAGGCGCTGAAAGGAAGGCAAATGCAAGTGCAAAGGAGAATATTGCAATGAAAATATTGAGCATACCTTTCTGTGCATAAACCGTACAAATCTGAACAACCTCCTTTGATTTTTCAACATCAGCCTTTTTTGGAGCATTAGGATCAAGATTTATATGCTTTTTGATATATGCAACTGCACGGCTTGCACCGGTAGATACTGCCTGGATTGAAGCACCGGAGAACCAGTAAATAACCGCACCACCAAGCAGAAATCCGAAGATAGAATAAGGGTTCAATAAATTGAGAACTTCTTCTGGTTTGATGCCAAGTGAATGTTGTATTACGAGTATCAGCGAAAAGATCATAGTTGTGGCTCCTACTACCGCTGTACCTATCAGTACAGGTTTAGCTGTAGCCTTGAAAGTATTTCCTGCTCCGTCATTTGCTTCAAGATAATGTTTTGATTTTTCAAAATCAGGAACAAATCCAAAATCTTTTTCAATTTCCTTTTTTACATTGGGCACTTCTTCGATCAGAGAAAGTTCGTAGATTGATTGCGCATTATCGGTTACCGGACCATAACTGTCAACAGCAATCGTCACAGGTCCCATACCGAGCATACCAAAAGCTACAAGACCAAAAGCAAAAATAGAAGGATATATCATCAGGTCTCCCAGACCCTGAGTACTTGCAAAGTAAGCTATGCCCATCAGTAAGAAAAATACCATTCCTTTCCAGAATGCGCTGAAATTACCTGCAACAAGACCTGAAAGAATATTGAGCGAAGGGCCTCCTTCCTTTGATGCCTGTACTACTTCCTTCACATGTCCTGATTTAGGACTTGTAAATATCTTTGTAAATTCAGGAATCAGAGCAGCTCCAAGAGTACCGGCACTGATAATAGTGGAGAGTACAATCCAAAGATTGTTCTGAAGGTCACCGATTAGCAGATAACTGATGACGAAAGTAACGATTATTGAAACTATTGATGTAATCCAGACCAGATTTGTCAATGGTACTTCAAAATCAAGATCATCAGCATTTCCATATTTTGCCTGACTGATAGCCCTGTTGATATAAAATGACAAAATTGATGTAACAATCATCAGAATACGCATAACAAAAATCCAAACCAGCAGCTGAGTCTGTAGTGAAGGATCTGTTATAGCTAGAAGAATAAATGAGATCAGAGCTACTCCTGTCACACCATATGTTTCAAATCCGTCAGCTGTCGGGCCCACTGAGTCACCGGCATTGTCTCCAACACAGTCAGCAATAGTACCGGGATTCCTTGGATCATCCTCACCTATTTTAAATATAACTTTCATGAGGTCGGAACCTATGTCAGCAATTTTCGTGAAGATACCTCCGGCAATTCTCAATGCAGAAGCACCCAACGATTCACCAATCGCAAAACCAATGAAGCTTGCACCTGCATATTCTCCTGGTACAAACATCAATATGATAAGCATCATTACCAGTTCAAGTGATATCAGTACCACACCAATGCTCATACCTGCATTCAATGGGATATTGAGAAGTTTGATCGGTTTTCTTTCCAGTGATGTAAAAGCCATTCTAGAATTGGCTAATGTATTCATCCTGATTCCAAACCATGCAACTGAATAAGATCCCAAAATACCTATAACAGTCCAGGCGAGGATCATCATTACGGCACCGAATCCAAAATTGGCCTCAGATAAGAATCCAAAGTAAAAAGCAACTGCCGTACCAATAAAAATGAATAAAATAGCAAGGAATTTACCCTGCTGGATCAGATATGTCTTACCGGTTTCATAAATAACCTCTGCTACATCAAGCATTGACTTGTGTGCACGGAGTTTTTTTACATTGAGAAACTGGAAAAATCCAAATCCCAGACCCAGAATTGTAATCAAAAATCCCCAGTATAATACACTTTGATTTTTAACATCATCCGGAATTACAAGGTCTGCCTCACTTGCTAAAGCCAGAAAAGGCATAAACAATACTGTAAAAAATGTAAATAATTTTTTCATAAGATAAACTAATTAAGTTGGTTAATAATATGTTAAATGTTTTAAGGTATCTCCCTAAAAAAAATTAGGGACAAATTTAATAAAAAACTCCAAGGGTGCATAATCAATGATTAAGTTTTTAATATAAATATAGAATTATTTTATATTACAAAATCAAATATGTCAATTAAATGGCAACATTTTTTATGATTTCATCTCTGGAAGGGGGAGAGGAGGAATTTATGATTTACGATTTATGATTTACGATTTACGAAGTACGATTTACGAAGTACGATTTACGATTTACGAAGTACGATTTTAAGTGAAAAGTGAAAAACTAAAAGTGAATAGTTGAAAGTGTAAAGTTAAAAGTAGAAAGTGGGATTGGAATTATAGAACATTGGTAATTAAACCTCAAAACTATAATACCATAATACCATAAAACCATAATACCTTCTACCTTCCAACCTTTTACCCTTCAACCCTTTAGCCCTTTTACCCTTTCACCTCATATATTATTCAATAACTATCTCATCAACAAACAGCCAGTTGTATTTTTCGGTCTGATTTTTTTGATATTCTGCTGCATAAGATGATTTTTTTACAAGGATTTTCAAGTACCTGAATCTTTTTTGATCAAAAATTCTGATATTAGCATCAAGAATATTTGAATCAGCCAGATTTGCAAGACGCATTCCTCCGATAAGCCTGAATTCAGAATTATCCTTTGATCCGTAAATCTCAATTTCCGAAGGTGAAAAAATGCCATCACGATTGTAATTATAAAACCTCATTTTCACATTGTCGATATAATCAGCTGTGATCAAATCGATTGTGCCTTCAAAATCACTATTCAGAAATCCAAGCCATTCACTGTCGGAGTATCTTGAGTCACTTGCTTTTATGCCATTCAGAATCACATCATGACCACCAGTTGCATATTGGGGTGCAGGTTCGTATTTCAGGGTAATTTTTTTTCCTGCCCCCATGTGGAGGTTGAATTGTTTCTCATATACCGGGAATAATGGAATATTTTCATAATAAGCCCTGTATTTTATCTTCAAATCACCGGTAATTATTAAACTGTCTTTGAAAAGTAATGATTCCTGATTTGGGTCAGAGCCATCAACAGTGTAATAAATTTTTATTTTAATCCCTTCAGGTCCTTTGATTTTCAGGATTACATTTTGACCATCATTGATCGTTTTGCTTTCAAGATTTATCAAATGATAAGCAATATTGACTCCATTTTCTTTCAAATATCTGTGATGAGGAATAATTCTTCTGACAAAATTTCCAAAATCTCTCTTATCATTATTCGTCCACAGTACCTCTGCAAGTGCAATTGCCCTTGGATAGGCCATGTATTCTACCTGTTTTGTAGTTGTGAAATACTCTGACCACAGATTAGCCTGTGCTCCAAGTATTCGATTAGCCTGGCTAATTAGCAGGCCTTTTGGTATTGGCTTATAGCTGAACACTTTTTCAAGTGAAGTATATCCCCCTATTGCTATTGGTTCATTTGCATCAAGTGACTGATAATGATCAAAATAGCAATGACTGCCGGGTGTCATGACCACATTGTGACCCATTTTTGCAGCTTCAATACCACCTGCTTCGCCTCTCCACGACATAACCACTGCATTTGGTGCAAGACCTCCTTCCAGTATTTCATCCCATCCGATTATTATCTTACCTTTTGAGTTGACAAACTTCTCAATCCTTTTAATAAACCAGCTCTGCAATTCATGCTCATCCTTAAGATTTTCCTTTTTTATCAGCTCCTGGCAAAAACTACTTTCCTTCCATCTTTTCTTAGGTACTTCATCGCCTCCGATATGGATATACTTTGAAGGGAAAAGTCCTGCCACCTCCGACAAAATATCGGTAAGGAATGTAAATGTCTCTTCACTTGGACAAAAAATGTCTTCTGATACTCCCCAGGTTGACCACACACTGAAAGGTCCTGGAGTGCAGGCATATTCAGGATATGCTGCAAGTGCAGCCTTGCAATGGCCGGGCATTTCTATTTCCGGAATTATCTCGACATGCCTTTCATTTGCATAATTTACTATATCCAATATTTCTTCCTGTGTATAAAACCCGCCATGTCTGGTTTTGTCAAATTTCCTTGGTAAATCACTGTATCTTCCGGATAGTGTACTGTCTCTGAAAGCCCCAACTTCAGTCAGTCTCGGATATTTTTTGATTTCGATTCTCCAGCCCTGGTCATCAGTAAGGTGCCAGTGGAATTTATTGTATTTATACTTCGACATCAAATCAATATACTTTTTTACAAAATCAGCAGGAGCAAAATGTCTTGCCACATCGAGATGCATTCCGCGATAACTAAATGTCGGACTATCAGAAATTTCGAGAGCAGGGATTTTATTTTCCCTGGTATTGAATCTTATCAGTTGTATCAGGGATTGGGTACCATAAAATAATCCTGCTGTTGTTTTGGCAGTGATCTTTATATAGTTTCGGCTGATATCCATTTTATAACCCTCAGGATCATTAATTTTTCTATCTAATTCCAGTAAAATATAGTTTTTCCTGCCAGAAGTATTTATATTGACAAGCCCTAGCTCTTCGGCTATGATAGATGCAACAGGCAAAATTCCGGGAATTCTGACATCAAAACTGATCGATGTGTTCTTATCATAAGTGAATGAGTTTTTTTTGGTTATCAACTTTTTAGGAGCAGGAATGATATTTATAAATGGAGGCTGTGAATATATAATTTCAGGAATGAATATTCCAAGTAAGATTATTGCAGGAATGAAGTTTTTGAAGTTCATAGCTCTTTATTTAAATTTAAAAAATATCAGAATTCGATAGTGTCACCAATATGTAGTGAATTGTCTGATTTTTTGTCTTTATTTTTAGTTTCTTTTTTTTCAATTATTTCTTCATCAGGAAATGATTTTTCATCATTTGTATCACTTGTCGTTTCATCTTTGAACCTATTATTTTCTTCTTCAGAATAGTCTTCTTCTTCATTAAATTCTTCTGAAGCAGTATCGTCATCCATCATGATTTTATTAGTATGCTCTATTGATTTAATTGTGAATTCACCAATTTTATTTCCCATAGCTTTCCAACCTTTGATGCCGACTATTTCGGATGCATTCAGTTCTTTTTCCTGATTGATCTTATTGTGAATATATGTAATTTTGATTATCGGATTTTCATCAAAACTGACAAAGTACAACCTGGCATCTTTATGTTCTGAAATGAAGAGGAATTTTTCATCTACCTTATTGGTCTCGATCTTAAACCTCTTTACCATCGACCACTGTTTATCACCATCGTAGTGGACGGCAGTGATCACGGTATCTTCATTTAACTGATGAATATCTGTGATGTTTTGATAATCGAGTGTGATCACTTTACTGACTTCTTTTATTTCATAATGCCCAGATTTGTAGATCACTATGATTTTATCTTCAGTATCGAATTGACCAAGATATTTTCCCAGCTCGTTTTTATTCAATTTTCCCGTTATTTCATCGTACCAGTATTTTTGTTTTCCGAGAGAAGATTTTCCTTTTTCCAGAAAACTCACCTTTTTTACCGGATATTTGGTGACCGTATTACCAAGGGAACTCCTGCCTTTTATCATCAGATTTCCAAAGTCAAAATCAAAAACCTTGTTTTTTGCTTTGCAACCAGGTGTAAGGAATACTTTGACTATTTCTGTTTCACCGTTTGGATTTACTGAAAAATACAGGACTTTACTGAAATTATGATCTGTGATAAGATTATATTCTTTATCCCTTGTTATAGCATTAACCTGGAATCTCTTTGCATATGTATTGCCGGTATTTCCATCGAGATAGATAAGGTGATAAGTTGTGCGTTCATCATCTTTTTTCCATAATCCGGCATGAAGGAGGTTTTTACCCATAAATACCTTATCTCCTATACGGTTGATTATGCATTTTCCATCCTGTCTGAAAGCTATTATGTCATCGATATCAGAACACTCACAAACAAAATCACCGATTTTGGAATTCGTACCAATAAATCCGTTTTCAGGATCGATATAAAGCTTGGCATTGTTTACGATCACATTTTTAGTTGCAATTGTCTCGATATTGATTATTTCAGTACGTCTTTCCCTGCCGGTACCGTAAGTTTTTTTAAGGTGTTCGAAATATTTGATGGTAAATTCGGTGAGGTGTTTCAGATCGTAATTTACCTGCTTCAGTTCATTTTCGAGTTCTGCCAGATATTCGTCGGTTTTAAAGGAATTATACTTCGATATTTTTTTGATTTTAATCTCTGTGAGTTTAATGAGATCGTCCTGTGTGATCTCTCTCATCAGCTTTAGTCTCTTATCAGCTGGCTGAAGTTCGGAAGGAGTAGCAACATATTTTCTCAAGCCTATGTCGATTATTTCCAGGGCTGTCTCAAAGCTTTCTGCCTCTTCAATGTCCCTGTATATCCTATTTTCAATAAAGATCTTTTCAAGGCTTGTGAGGTGCCATTTTTCGAGCAGTTCATTTTTTTTGATCTCGAGTTCCTGCCTTAGGAGTTCTTTGGTCCTGAAAGTTGACAGCTTCAGGATTTCAAGCACTGTGAGGAATTCGGGTTTATTATTGACAATTACACATGCATTGGGAGAGATAGAAACTTCGCAATCAGTGAAAGCATATAGCGCATCACGGGTAACTTCAGGTGAAATGCCTGGCAGTAACTGGACTTCTATCTCCACATTTTTTGCTGTATTGTCAGTGATCTTTTTTATTTTTATTTTTCCTTTCTCCACTGCTTTCAGTACACTGTCTATCAGTGTCTCGGTGGTAACTCCATAAGGCAATTCATTGATTATAAGGGTTTTCTTATCAAGAATGTCGATTTTTGCCCTTACTTTCACTTTTCCGCCACGCTCACCATCCTTGTACTCTGAAATGTCTATTTTTCCTCCCGTCTGGAAATCCGGATATATGACCACTTCTTCGTTCTTTAGTATGCAAACCGATGCATCTATTAATTCAATGAAATTGTGAGGGAGAATTTTAGTTGAAAGGCCTACTGCAATCCCTTCAACACCCTGAGCGAGTACCAACGGAAACTTCATCGGGAGATGCACTGGTTCCTTGTTTCTGCCATCGTAAGATTGTTGCCATTCTGTAGTCTGCGGATTGAAAGCCACTTCGAGAGCAAATTTTGTTAGTCTGGCTTCGATATAACGTGGTGCAGCCGCTGAATCACCTGTACGAATATCGCCCCAGTTTCCCTGAGTATCGATAAGCAGATCCTTTTGGCCAAGATTGACCAGTGCATCCCCAATTGCTGCATCTCCATGTGGATGAAACTGCATAGTATGCCCAATGATATTGGCTACCTTGTGGTATCTGCCATCATCCATTCTGTACATACTATGAAGAATACGTCTTTGAACCGGTTTTAATCCGTCTTCAAGCGAGGGAACAGCTCTTTCGAGTATAACATATGATGCATAATCAAGGAAATAGTCTTTATACATTCCCTTGAGACTGATTATTTTATCCTGCGGATTGAAATTTTCCATTCAGTATTTCTGTATTATTTCATAGATACCTATCAAAAAATAGGATACATTAAAAAATACAAAGATACGTTATAATATGATATTTATGAAATGATATATAAAATAAAATTGAATATGTGAATAGAGATCAGAGAACAGTAAACAGTCATCAGGGATTAATTTACTTCGTGACTTTGCAGCTTTGCCTGAGAGTTAAGAGTGAAAAGTTAAGAGTGAAAAGTTAAGAATGAAAAGTTAAGAGTGAAAAGTTAAGAGTGAATAGTGAAAAGTGAAGTATGAATAGTGATTAGTTAGCAGTCTTCAGTCGGCCAGTAGTAGTTTTAGGTCTTTTAAAAATAGGTGGCAAACGAATTACAAAGGTAAAACTAGACCAGATAAACGGAAAACTGACAACAGATTTAAAGTTAAAAGTGAAAAGTGAAAAACCATCAAACCGAGTAACCATGAACAAGGTACGATCTACGATTTGAATGAATGATTGACTAATTGAGAACAGAAATAATTAACAATTTTAAATTTACAATTTCCAACTACGCAATGCGATCTTTGATATCGGGATTTAATCTCGTAAGTTCATTTTTTTCAAAGTGTGGGCAATCAGTACATTTGGAGTGGTTTTCAATGCCTTCTATAAGTTTAAAACACCTTGTACATCTGAACCATTCACGGTCAAAGGAACAATTGCCTCCTGCGATCTCAATTTTTCTTCCTTCAACAAATGCAATTCCAATTATGTGCAAAGCACGATTGTATATACGGGTAAATGTAGGTCTTGATACCTGCATTAATTGAGCTGCATCGTCCTGGAGCATTTTTTCATAATTCACAAGCTTTATGCTTTCGAATTCCTCAAAACTCATACTCAAAGGTTCAGTATCTACATTTGTACATCCATAAGGTATAAAGCCTGACATTTGTGGCGGACTTGTTATCTTCCTAATTTTGCTGGGTCGTGGCATTTTTTTTACTCCTGACAATTTCCCTTACATCGGGATAAATTAAATAAATAAAAAATATGGCTGACAAAAATAAAATGATTTTTCCGATCAGGCAGTACTTGCCACAATAAAAATTATCACCAAACCCAAAAAGACATGTTGCACAACCAAGTATTACCATCAGAAGATAATCGACAAAAACCAGAACTGGCAAAATAAAAACCAATTTGAAAATTAATGAATTTTTCATGATCAGATATTTTATACAAATATAATGAACCTGCGTTCATAAATCAAGTTTTCAAGGTTTTTTTTTAAGAAATTAGACCAAATCTTGATAAAAATAAATTTTATTGATTAAATATAGCTTTTTATTAAAAAATTCAGGTATTTTGAACTTTTTTAATATTGATAAATGAAGTTACCCGCATATAGCAATAGCATACGTAATTGGTCTTTGCACCGAAATATAGTATTTCTCAATCATGGTTCCTTTGGAGCAACACCATTGCCCATAATTGAAAAACAAAATCAGTACAGGCAAATGATGGAGAACGAGCCTGTTGATTTTTTTGTAAATATTATGCCAGACTTATTAAATAAAAGCAAGGCAATGCTTTCAGAATTTCTTGGAGTCAAAAAAGATGAACTTATATTTGTTCAAAACACTACCACCGGGGTCAATCAGATTCTTGCTTCTTTCCCATTTAAGCCTGCTGATGAATGGCTTGTAACATCTCATGCTTACGGTGCCTGCATGAATGCCATTAAACACTTAGTTAGTCGAAATAATATAGTTTTAAAAATAGCAGATATTCCTTTCCCGGTCAAAAATGATGAAGAAATTCTGAAGGCAATTGGGCGAGAGATCAGTCCGAATACAAAACTTGCCCTGATCGATCACATTACTTCTGCCACCGGAATGATCTTTCCTATAAATGAAATAATAGATCTTTTACATGCGCATGGAGTGAAAGTTATTGTTGACGGGGCACATGCTCCCGGGATGGTACATCTGAATATTAACGAACTGGATGCTGATTATTATGTAGGTAATTGCCATAAATGGATGTGTGCTCCCAAGGGAAGTGCTTTTATATATGTAAAAATGGAATTTCAGGAATCAGTTAAACCATTGGTAATAAGCCATTTCAATGATACAGATATTGGTGGAGATTCTCACTGGAGTAACCAGTTTTTGTGGGATGGTACTCATGATTTCAGTCAGTACATTTGTGTCGGAGATACCATAGATTTCATGAGTTCATTGCATTCTGACGGATGGCAGGGAATTATGGATCATAATCACAGACTTGCATGGCAGGGCGCAAAACTAATAGCTGAAAAACTGAACATTGAACTTCCCCTTGAAGAAAAATATATAGGCTGCATGGTAAATATCCCCATGCCGGAGGGTGAAGAGGGATTTCCGAAATTCAATGAAACCTGTCCTTTGAAAAAAGTCCTTTTCGAAAAATATAAAATTGAAGTTCCAATTTTCTTTTTTCCATCTGCACCAAGACAATGGCTTCGGATCTCTGCACAACTTTATAATAGCCTGGAGCAGTATGAATATTTGGGTGATTGTCTGCATAAGGAATTAAAGTAATTACGATTCAGCAGTAGGACAGCAGTCGGCAGTCGGCAGTCAACAGTCGGCAGTCGGAAGTTGGCAGTCGGAAGTCGGCAGTCAAGAGTCGGCAGTCAGCAGTCGGAAGTTAACTCAGTAAATAAATAATTCAATATCTCAATATCTCAGTTGGCAGTTGGCAGTTGGCAGTCTTCAGTCAGCAGTCTGAAGTCAGCAGTCTGAAGTCAACAGTCTGCAGTTAACTAAATAACTCATTAAATCAATAACTAAATAACTCAATAAATAAATAAATAAATAATCAAATCACTCCTTTAATTATTTTGCTACCATAATAATTCCTCTCCTTCGATTTTTCAGGCCAAAACTGTTTGAGGTAGGTGACAGTAATGCCACAGAAGACCAATTTCACAAGAAAGCAAAAAGAAAAAATCACATTATAATGTGATTCAGGCAAATTTCATTATTCAAACAGGGTTATTTATAGCGAAAATCACACTAAAATGTGATTATGTTTGTATAATTTAAAAAATAAACATACTTTTGATGCAAAAATCACAGTATAATGTTAGTCTCGATATTAGGGGAAACCATTAAAAACAGAAGAAAGGAGTTAAACATAACTCAACCTCACTTAGCTGAACTGGCAGAAGTGAGCACCAATACTTTATATAAACTTGAGCGTGGGCAAGGCAATCCTTCGTTAAATATATTGAATAAATTAGTGGAAGTATTAGGCTTGGAATTAATACTTGATGTAAAGAAGCAACATTAAGTAAATGAGAGCATTAGAAATATATTGTAATGGGATTTTGGCAGGAATACTAATAGAAGAAAATCGTCGACATTATGTTTTCAAGTATGACGACAGATATTTTACTGATACAAGTAAGCAAGCAATAAGTTTGACCTTGCCAAAATCGCAAAAAGAATACAGTAGCAATTTTTTGTTTCCATTCTTTTTCAATATGTTGAGTGAAGGGGTAAATCGAAAATTGCAAAGTACTCAATTGAGAATAGACGAAGAAGATAATTTTGGCTTGTTAGCAGCAACAGCACAATATGATACGATAGGGGCAATAACAGTAAAAACAATAGTGGTAAAATGAATGTAGATGAATTACAATACTGTCCGGGAACTTTGGCTGAAGGTTTTTCTACTTACAGCCCAAGCTGCTTAAGGAATTTGTTTAATGGCAAAAAAGTAAATCATATTTTGGCTTATGAGCATCCACAGCAAAGTGAACAGATGGCTGAGCAGTTCATGGAAAATCGAAAACACATATCTATATCAGGAGTGCAGGAAAAATTAAGTTTGCTTTTAGAGAAAAATATATTGCGATTGACGAAAGAAGGAGAACGTGGAATGTATATACTCAAACCGATACCAAGGGATCTGAAAAAGGTTGACCAAGTTCCTGCTAACGAACATTTGACAATGCAAATAGCTAAACAAGTATATGGACTAAAAACGGCAGAAAACGCCATGATTTTCTTTAATAATGGGACCCCGGCTTACATCACTAAACGATTTGACATAAAGGAAGATGAAAGCAAATGGGGAACGGAAGATTTTGCAACGTTGGCAGGGAAAACAAAAGACAATTCAGGACAAAATTTCAAATATGAATATAGTTATGAAGAGGCGGGGCTTTTGATACAAAAATATGTTTCCGCTTGGAGGGTTGAAATAGAAAAATATTTTTCTTTAGTAGTATTCAATTTTTTGTTTTCAAATGGTGATGCTCACTTGAAAAACTTTTCATTGCTGGAATCATTAAAAGGGGACTACTTGCTTAGTCCGGCTTATGATTTAGTAAATACAAGACTGCATGTAGACGATACTGATTTTGCATTGGATAAAGGACTATTTGCAGACGACTTTAAAAGTGAGCAGTACAAAAAAAATGGACATCCTTCAAAAAGTGATTTTTATGAATTTGCAAAACGTATAGGAGTTATTGAAAGCAGATTTAAAAAACTAATAAGTCCGTTTTTGGATAAGCAAGCATTTGTTGAAAAATTAATCTATCATTCATTTTTAAGTGATTCAAACAAGAGAGGTTATTTGTTGATGTATAATACAAAAAGAAACTATTTAAATTCGTAAATGGCCTGAGAATTTACTGAAAATAAAAGCGCCTGATAAGATTCCTCCTTGTTTACTCTCAAAGTAATGATATGCATTTTCGCCCCAAAGGCACCAACTTTGATAATATCATTCCGTACGTAGTGAGGAATCTTTTCTTTCATTGCCAGCAATTATCTTATATTGAAATCAGGTTATACCATTTACAATTATTCTTTAGTCCAATTGCAAAAGGTCTTACTGACACTGACACTGATACTGACACTTCGGTCAGCACAGGCACTTTGGTCTGCACAGGCACTTTGGTCAGTACAGGCACTTCGGTCAGCATTTAAAACATAAAGCCGATACAATACCTCTATAGTCCAACTTTGTCGGTACTTTTTCAGATATACTTTCAGTATTACTTTCAGAGCCTGTCTCGCTAAACGGGAGTCCAAGCATAACCCAAAGAATTTAATAATACCATTTCTATATTAAGGTGATAAGAATGATTTGCAGCAAGAGGACAAAAGTCCTTTGCTGCGGAGTCCCGCTCCGTGATAAAGGTCTTACTGACACTGACACTGACACTGACACTGACACTTTGGTCAGTACAGGCACTTTGGTCAGTACAGGCACTTTGGTCAGTACAGGCACTTTGGTCAGTACAGGCACTTTGGTCAGTACAGGCACTACGGTCAGCACAAGACTGACCTCTTATCACAAACTTTAAATTTAAAGCAGTTTTAAAAAAGAATTCCTCTGATTCTGAAGCTTTTTTTTTGCAATGGAAAATATGCAAAATAATTATATTATTTAATAATAGAATTGGTATAAATTGCAAATTTGAGATACACTAAAAAAACCCAAAAATGACTATCATCTGAAAAAAATCAATCTAAAACTAATGGTTCACTGTGCTCCATAACCCCTGACATTTCCAAATAGTTCAAGCGCATCTTTCCATGGGTATTTGTTGCAAAACATCGTTACTTTTGAGGCAATGGTTCCCTGCATGTTCATTCCGAGGGCTGATCTCCACTGGTTTGAGGGAGAATTTCTGTCAAAATCAGCTTGTTCGGAATATCTTGCTGAAAGGTATCCTTCGAGATAGTCTTTATTGACTTTCAATTGTTTGGGTATTTCGTTTTTATTTCCCTCAGCACTTGCTATTTCGAGATCACCAAAATCTCCTGCATCTATTCTGAGTCTGGTATTGCTGGCCGGGCTGTAATGCAGGTCTTTATCCTTGTTGACGAAGAAAATATTATTTTCGACTTTTACCCATTCGTTTTTATTGAAGCGTGTATGATCGATCCCTGCCAGTATTGATGCCCCGATTATATTATGGTGAATATTGTAATCGCATTTTGTCATAACTCTGACACCATAGCCCATATCGAGAAAATCCTTCAGACGGCTCCATGTGAAAAGAATTGTGTTGTTGGCAATTTCGACTTCGCCACAGAGTGAAAGTGTATTAGGCCCACCTGTGCTTGCACAGGTTCCGAAAATTTCAATAGCAGCCATTTTATTGCCTACGAACACATTGTTTTTTACCGTGAATTTTCCACTCCGGTGTCCTGCCTGAAGTGCAAATGAAGCTCCGTTGATGAAAGCACAATTCTGAATGGTTACATCTCCTCCTGTTGTGGCACTTACAAACTGCAGCAGAGGTTCATCAACTGTGGAATAACCCACAGCAGGTTTTTCTGTTGAAGGCAGAAGTCTGCCTCCTTCAATTCCGGTTACAATTCCATCTTTTGCATGATATGCATTTCTCTGACCACCTTCAAAAACAAGGTGGTCGAGTATGGTACCGGCAACATCTTTTGTGAATTTCATAATTGCTTTCCTGGTGGATCTTGCACTTTCATTGTCAGGCTGAATCACAGTAGGATGTGTTTTAATATCCTGGATTGTAAAGTTTTCATCATAGCTGCCAAATATTTTTACTGGTTTGTCGCTTTCGATAAAGCCGACATTTAGGGTTCCCATTTCAATGCCACCTGCAATAAAAATAGTAGTTCCTGGTTTTGCTATCTGTATGGCTTTGTCCAGATTTTTTAATGGTGCAGATTTCGATCCGTCGTTCTTATTATTTCCATTTTGTTTTGAAACATAGATAATGTCACCTGATGCATCAGGCTTTATTGAAGATGACTGTTCAGAGGCATTATTACCTGCTTTTGATTTTGAAGTTTTTTCTGAAGGTTTGCTGATTTCATCTTCAGCTTTTTTGATTGTCTTATTTATTGCTTTATCAGCATTTCTGTCAACTGCATTTTCAACAGCTCTTTCTGTTTTTTTTTCAAGTTTTTTACTCAATTTATTGAGATCACCTATTTGTGCATAAGTGCTATCTGTTATTAAAAATGCGAAGATTATTGATGCAATAAGTTTTATGGTTTTCATAAGAATTTTTTTTAGTTAAATTTATTATTCAGTTTTTAAAAATCCTGGTTATTGTATTATCATGTGGCATGACAAGTACTTGAATGGTTTCACCAATAATGATCTTGTTATAGATCTCAGGAGAACATAGCCATTTGTTCCTTATATGTATGTCATCCATAGATTTGGTAATACCATCTGAATTGATCTCAAAATAGTCGGTAATATCCATTTTAATATAATGGTTCACCGTTTCTGTGTAGGTGCCCTCATTTGTTCTGCTGCGTATATATTTGTCTATTACTATACCATGCAGGACTTTTGGGTTTTTATTCAATCGCATGAGGCCCAAAGCATATCTGCCAGAAAATATCAGAACTCCAACGGTCATAAAAATACCAACAACAGGCTGTTTTCTGAAAATCAGAAAAGAAGATATTATCAGGATACCACCTACAATGAGTGTGGCAATCAGTATCCATTTTCCTGAACTTTTTATAGTTTCAATATTTAATGATTTGTAAACTTCAGCCCAGTTAACAGTATCCGGTTTCATTTTCAGAAAATTTTTAGATTCAAAAAAAATGCATATAACTTATGAAAAACTTATTCTTTCATAAACCTCAAAGTTGAATGACCTTCAGAGGTTTCAAGCAAAATTAAGTATAATCCAGGAGAGATAGCATTAATATTTATCGAATTTTCTCTATTTGATATATTTTTATATAAAATTTGTTTGCCTGCTGTGTTTATTATATAAGCCCTGCAATTATTTTCTATGCCTGAAATGTATAAAATATCACTGGCAGGATTTGGGAAGATAACTGGTTTGATAGTATTAATATCCTCAATTCCTACAGGATATGACAATGATACTGTCCATATTTTGGCTACTCCTTTTTCGGAAGTCACGGTTATTGTCTGGGGAGTAAGAAAATTGAAAACAGTTCCTGAAGCAGGATTTGAAACAGCCCCTTTTGATATCTTGAATTCAGGAGTCACCTGAGTTATATCCTTACCAGTGATAACAGCTGTTATCGTATTGTTTGAAGTATTGATGTATGGAGATTCCTTAATGCCATTGAATGAAAATGAAAGTATATCATTTCCGGTTTCATCCTGCTCATTTAAAAGGTTGACTGTAATGATCGCCTGAACGTTGGAAATTCCATCTGAAACATTGATGGTAAGTAAGAACTTCGGTGTCACATCATAATCTATGGCTACTTTATTATTTATAAATATTTCATTTTTTTCCAAATAAAATGCATCAAAATCATTACCTCCGGTCAATGTATAAGTAAGAGGTGATCCCTCAGGATCGGTAGCAGTCACTGATCCCACTTTTGTACCTTCAATCGAGTTTTCAAGCAAAGAAAAACTTGAATTTTCCACAAGCGGCATTTTATTGATCTTGCTTAAAGTTACCTTTAAATCAATCTTGGCTGAAAGTGTATTATCAGATGCATTTATTTTCATAATGTATTGATTTTTAATATCATAATTAAGCTTTGTTTTGTCGGCAACAATCAATTTATTGCCGTCAATTCCGAATGCATTGTCTTCGTTGCCGGAAGTAATGGAATAAATCACAGGATTATTTTCAGGGTCTTTTGCCTGAAGATATAAAACTATAAACCCGTTTGGAGCTGTCTCATCAATAGTGACGCTGGTTACCTGGTTTTTGAATTCAGGTGCTTCATTGAGGTCTTTTACATTGATTGTCAGCGCTTTGGTGTACAGGCCACCTTTAAAGTCATTTGCCATTACAAACAGGTTTAACTGTGTTGAGATTTCAAAGTCTGCAAAGCTGTTCAGCTTAAGTGTTTTTCCGGAAATGCTGAACATGCCATTATCACGGTCATTGATGCCGTTTCCTTTGGCCAGGGTAAATGAATGAGTGTCTGATGTATCAGCATCTGTAGCTTTCAGTGTGCCAAGATCACCAGAAAAGTTTTCATTTACTGAATTAACACTAATTGTTATATTAGTGGGAGGATTGTTGCCCGGCACAAGCACACTGACTGTTATAGGATCGGATTTCAGTTTCAAATCAGTAACCACTGTATTGGTGACTTCAAACCTATAAACTCCTGAATTGGCAGAAGTAGCATTTGCAACAGAATAAGTAGGATTATTTCCGGAATAAATCTCAACATCATTTAAAAACCATTTGTACCGGTTGTTGTTACCCCCAAGTTCATACACTGAAAGTGCTGCTGCATTAAGATTTAACGCAGAACCTTCATTTACACTCACTTCTGCGGTATTTAAAGGATACATTTTGTTTTGATAAAACTCTTTCTGATAAAGGTTTTTTAAATTGTTATAAACTGGTTCTATTCCGGCAAATGTAAAATAATTCTGATAAATGTTCATCCTTTGGAGTACTGTAGTAAACATACCGGCGGGTATAGTTCCTGAAATATTATTTTCTTCAATATGGAAATATTTCAGCTTTGTGAAATTACCATAAGACTGAGGTATAGTACCAGAAAACTGATTTACCCAAAATGTTACATAATATAATATACTTTTTGAGCTATCCAACGATGGTAGCGGTCCGGAAAATTTATTACTTCCAAGGTGTAATGTGTTTAGTTTCAGTTTATTGATTGATGGAGGTATAACTCCGGACATTTTGTTGTTTGTGAGCGATAGATTTTCAAGTTTTGGAATACTTCCAAATATATCACCCAAAGTACCTGTGAATCCGCAACCTTCAGCATCAATATATGTTATGGAAACTAATTTTTTAAAAACTTCATTGGGAAATGGGCAGTTCAAAGGATTTTTTGATAAATACATAGATTTAAGTTTGGTGAGCTTTCCAAAGCTTTCCGGGAAAGGTCCGGTAAAATTATTTCTACTTATTGTAAGGTAAACCAGATTTGATAGATCACCAATTACTTCAGGAAACACTCCTTCCAGTTTATTGTTATAAATATCCAAAGATCTTAACCATTTTAAGCCGGATAATTGATAAGGAATATTTCCTATAAGATTATTATCTCCAAGAGATATCTCTTCAATATGTCCGTTATTTACCGTCAAACCTTTCCAGTTTGAGGTCACATCATTTTTTGTTGCAGTTGTATTAATATTCTCCCAACCAGTTTTATTTTTCCAGTTATTTCCTCCGGTTGAATTGTACAGAGCTTTGATAGCCTGGAATTCATCCTCTGAGACCTGTGCTATCATTGTAATGCTTAAAAAGCAACTCGCGATTAATAAGAATAAATTTTTCATAATTAAAAATTGTAAGGGTTAACGAATTCTTGATAATTTTATAATTAAAGGATGTTTTGAATATAATTCTTTTAGCGTCATGACCGGGCCCTGCTGATTTTCCAAAGTGAAAATCCATTTTTGAGTTTCAGTATTTATAAGCATTTTGTTATTTGAAATTATTACCGGGTAGTTAACAGATACCGATGAATCAGAAAATATAATCATCTCACCGGTAATCTGTACAAATTCGGCATTTTCAAGAAACGGATTCGTCTTGTTGGTCTCTGTAACCTGCCATACCAAATTGTTTTGATCGTTTTCACAGCCCAATATGATCGTAAATAACAGAAATATTAATGATTTGTACATTTTCCACGTTTTTACAATACAAAATTAATGTGTCAGGTCATTCAAAACCAGATAATGTGGTTGAATGGCAGAATTAAGGTGGTAAATGGCATTATATCAGGGGTAAATGGAGGGGAGCAGTATTCAGTCAGCAGTCTTCAGTCAGCAGTAGGCAGTCTTCAGTAGGCAGTCAGCAGTCTTCAGTAGGCAGTCTTCAGTCGGCAGTAGGCAGTCTTCAGTCTTCAGTCGGTAGTAGGCAGTCTCCTACTTCTGACTTCTGTCTCCTTACTTCTGAATTCTTTCACACATCAGATTCTTTTGATAGAATCAAGGAAATCCTTTTTATATCCGCGGGCAACAGGAGCATCATGACCTTTCAGGATAGCTGTCTGATCAGGTTCATTGAAATAATCCAGATGGTCAATATTTATCACATAGCTTCTATGGGTTTGAATAAAATTTGGAGGTAGTTGAGCATGAAATTCCTTCAATGTGATTCGACAAGGATAGACTTTTTTCTCAGTTATTAACGAAATAAAATTGTCACCATCTGATTTAATGATAATAATCTCATTATAATTAATTCTGACAAGGTTATTTCCGATTTTCGTAAAAATGAAATCCTTATTATGATGATCAATATTTTTTTGACCCTGCGTTTTATTCTGAAGAGCTATTTTAATGGCTGCGATCAATTCTGCTGATTCAACTGGTTTGGTAATATAACCTGATGGTTTGGTAGCTACAGCCTGGTCAATGATCTCTTCCCTGTTGAATGAAGTAGTGAAAATATGTGGGATTCCAAGTTCATCATGAATTTTTTTTGCAAGCATCATACCATTCATAATTCCAGGAAGCGAAATGTCGACCAGCAGCACATCGGGTTTTGATTGTTTAATCATCTCAAAGGCATCATCAGCATTGCTGCATTCTCCTGCCAGCTCAAGTCCTAATTCTTCCAAAACGATTTTCAGGGCTTCAGAATGAATTAGTTCGTCCTCAACAATAAAAACACGGGCAATCATTTCTAAGGTTTTGGTAAAACAATAGTAAACACAGTTCCTGTGCCCAAATCACTTTTTACTTCGATAGAACCATTATTTTTTTCTAGATGTTCCCTGATCAGCAATAAGCCAAGACCTGTTCCTTTCTCTCCGGCAGTACCTGGCTTTGTTTGCTCCTTTCCGAACTTGAATAGATTCTGTATTGTATCCTGGCTCATTCCGGTACCTGAATCAGAAATAGTGATTAATACTGAACCATTTTTTTCCTCGCATTCAAGCTTAATCGTCCCATTTTCTGTGAACTTATTTGCATTTGTAATTGTATTTCGCAATATCAGTTTCAGGCTTTCAGGATCGCATAAGACATTTTGATTATTTGCGTTTATATGTACATTATTGTTTTTAAAACGAATCTGATCATTGAGCAAATCAATGGTTTCTCTAAAGATGCCATCTACTTCAATGGATTTTTTATCAGGTTCAATTCCTTTTCTCCGTATCAATGCCCATTGCAGCAGATTTTCAAGCATCGAGGAAAGATTCTTTGAGTTTTTTGTTATTTCATCAGCAATGGGCAGGAGTTTTTCAGGTTGCCCCTTCTTCAGGAAATTTTCTATAATCTTTGCACTTGCCTGATAAGATGAAGTAATGCTCCTGAAATCGTGTGAGATAATGCTGAAAAGCTGGTTCTGGATCTGGTTCAATCTGTCTAATTCCTTATTCTGGGAGCTAAGTATGGTTTTTTGTTGTTTTACTGTCCTGAACAGTTTATACAGTATTCCCAAAAGTGCTGCAAGTATCAGAAATCCGATGGTTGCTATATTTCTTTCCCTTTTTCTGAAATTGACTTCCTTCTGTTTTACGTCATTTTCTGATTCAAGCCTGTTTATCTCAAGTTCTTTTTGTGCGGTTTGATACTGTACCTCCAGTTCTTCGACCTGTTTTGCGGAATTCAGATTGAAAATTGAATCTTTGGAAGATATGTATTGATCAAAAAACTGAAGAGCCTTTTCAAATTGGCCATTTTTCTTATAAAATTCATAAAGCAGTCTATAAATATTGGATTTTTCCGGGAGAGTTCCGGCTTTTTCTGCTTTTTCAAGGGATTTTTCAAGGTAGATCAATGCCATTTTGTTATCTCCACGATTCATCATCAATTGTCCCAGACCTGCATATACCTTTGAAAGTTCTTTGTCCTGTCCTAGTGAAGAGAAAATTTTTTCCGAGTCAGTATAATATTTTAAGGCACTCTGATGATCTTTAAGTGCAGCATAGGATGATGCGAGATTGAAATACCTGATTGCCAGTTTAGGAGTATTCCCTTCTGCAGCTTCTATTTTTCTGGCTTTATCGATCCATTTAATTGCATTTTTATGATCTTTTTTTAATTGATACACCATCCCTATATTGTTATACCTGATTGCAGTCATCGACTTGTCTTTTATGGTGTCAAGGATTTCCAGGGACTTGAGGTAATACTGCAGACCTGTATTATATTTTCCCCAATCTACATAAACTCTTCCAATACTGTTTAGTGATGATGACTGTCTTTGTTTGTTTCCGGTTTTTTTGTCAAGTTCATAAGCCTGAATAAACAGATCAGTAGCTTTCTCAAATTGCCCGCCAGAATGATAAAAAACAGCCAGATTGCTGAGACCATCGGCTTTTCCTATTAAATTACGTGAATTTTTCAAATATTGATTTGCTTTTAAAAGACAATCATAAGCTTCCGTTCTTTTGCCGTAATCCATATAGTTTAATCCAAGGTCATTATAAGCTTCGCCAATAAAATCATTGTCGGCAGGTAATATTGCAGAAGCTATCCTGATAGTATTCAGCAGGTATTTGTTTGATTCATCAATGCTGTCAGAAAAATAAAAGGCGTCTGATACTGCCCGTAGTACCCTGGCATGAAGCATGGTTTTTTTCGATTGTTTTTCCGAAATGCTGAGAAGTTGTTTTGAAAATATAAGATATTCTTCAGGATAATCTTCGAGTGAGCTGCAAATTTTAAGTCCGGTCTCAATTTTTTTAATTCCTGCCTCAGAATGATAAATTCTAAGCAGGGAATCACTTTGAGCTATCATTGAGGATGATAACAAAACGAATAATGTAACAAATGCCGGTAGATATAAACGATTCATAAACAACTCATAATAAATACTAGCATAAAAGTAAAGAAAAACAACGGTTAAAAATAATAAAAAAATCTTAACTAAAGCATTTTTTCAATATTTTATTCCTTTTCAAAAAAATAACCTGCTTTTTCAGCCCCCCAGAGGTAATTGTCATTTTCGTCAAAACCCCTGTCCCAGGTTATCATGCCTTCTTTTATGATAGTGATGATTGAAGTGGCATATTTTGCACCTCTCCAGCCGCTCAAACATTTCTCACCATCTGTAGAACCTGAATACATTTTTTTTCCGACTTTTTTAAGCCTGACTGCACATCCGGACTTTGAAATAAGGATTTCTTCGCCTTGATCAGCCAGGGGATTTTTGTTTTTCCATTGTCCGACAAATCTCAGGGGATCTTTTATTTCGAATATCTCACTTTCGAAAAGATTGTACCCTGTATCGGAAAGTCTGTAGACTCTTTGTCTGTATGGTTTATCCTGAGTTTTAGCAGCAGCCTGTTCGACATAAAACCATATTCCGTCGGTTCTTTTATCCCAGATCCTTTTCATGTGAAGCCTGATATCAAAATATCCGGTATCCAGTTTTGACTGTTCCGTCGTGTTATAATTACCTTCCATCTGTCTGGCCAGGCTAAGAAGTTCAGGTGAAAATGCCTGAGCCGAAATACTTATTGACAGGAAAATAATTCCCAAAGTAATAAATAACTGTTTTGTCATATTTTTCATTTTAAATTACAAAATTAAGCCAGGAATGATTTCCAAATGGTTTTCCTTCCAGATTTTCATCTGCATTTCCTGATCGATATTTCCACCGGAGATAATAATAAGAATTTTCTTTGGTGTAGGTTGTGTTTTAAGCCATTGTCTTGCTGCTTCCATTGACATGGCACTCGTTGGTTCAATAGATATCTTAAGCAAATGGGTCAGCCACTGTGTCCAGTATACAATGGATTGTTCATCAATTTCATACATATCGTCAAGTTTCTTAAGATATTCGAATGTGATACTTCCTACTGACATAGTCATAGCACCATCAGCAAGTGTGTCAGGTACAGAATCAAGATTGAGTATCGAATTTGCCCTGAGTGATCTGGCAGCGTCATTGGCATTCAGTGGTTCAGCCCCGATCACTTTGATATCAGGATCCAAACCATGACTTGCGATGACTGTTCCTGACAGCAATCCACCTCCTCCGCATGGGGCAAAAATAGCATCAACCTGCCCAAGCTCATTTATAGCCTCATAAGCTGCAGTTCCCTGTCCGGCAATGACAAGGTCACTGTTAAATGGATGCAACCAGTAGTTACCTTCCTCTGAAGCAGCTGATTTTACATTGTCATCGGTTTCCACCCTTGAATTGCAAAGGACTGTTTTGGCTCCATAAGCTTGGGTAGCCTGTATTTTTATCTTTGATGAATATACCGGCATGTAGATTGTAGATGGAATATCGAACTCGCTTGCTGCCCATGCAACAGCCTGAGCATGATTGCCGGAACTATTGGCAACAATGTGCCTGGGCTTTTTTCCATTTTCAATCAGCCATGCAACACTGTTGGCGGCTCCCCTGGCCTTAAAGGCTCCTATTTTCTGCATGCATTCTGCCTTGAAATATATCTCATGGCCTATCCATTTGTTGAGTAATGATGAAGTATAAACAGGAGTTTTATTGATCAGTTTTCCGATCCTGTTCCCGGCATTGATTATATCTTCGATTTTAAGTAGTTTCATAGGTAATTGTTAATGGTTAATTGTAAATTGTAAATTGTAAATTTTTCATTTTTAGCTTTTCACTTTTAATCAGTTGTCCGTTGTCAGTTGTCTGTATATTGGTGTCGTTTTACCTTTGTAATTCGTTAGCTACCTATTTTTATAAGATCTCAAACTGCTGACTGCCAACTGAAGACTGCAGACTAATCATTCTTCACTTTTAACTTTTCACTCTTAACTCTCACGCAAAGCCGCAAAGTCGCAGTGCAAATTAATCACTGATCACTGATAATTTTTCACTCTTCACTTTTAATTTTTCATACTTCAGTCCACAGTCTTCAGTCCACAGTCTTCAGTCCACAGTCAGCAGTCTTCAGGCTCCACTCCAAAGTCAACAGTTCTTAGATCATTTTCAAATTAACACATTTTCAAAATTTCAAATTGGTACATCATCAAATCATCTCATTTTCAAATTTTCAAATTGCCTCATTTTCAAATTGACAACTTTCGTATAAGTTTAATCAAAACCCTGAATGACAAATCATTAAATGCAGTCTGATTGACTGTTCCTGTTATGTACAGATCTCTTTCAGGGCTATAGAAAGCCAGTGCACCGCTAAGTCCTGAATGTCCGATCAGATCCGGAATTTTTCGGAAAGGATCAAAGATCCAAGGAAGTCTGAACCTGTGAATTCCAATTCCGGATTGCATGGGAAAGAAAATTTTATTCCATTTTTTTAATCCACCGATATAGTAGGCAGGAAACAATTTTCCTGAAAAAAAAGCTTCAAGGAATATCATCATTTCCTGTGATGTTGATACTACACCACCATCAGGGCCGAATGAAGACATGGCTTTTGGTATATGAAGTTCTTTTTCTTTGAAATACAGAGTCAATGGCTTTTGATCGTTGATATCAGTGTACAGGTATGTTGACTTTAAATCTAATGGTTTAATTATCAATTCATTATAATTTTCTGATATATTTTTCCCCGTGATATTTTCAATTATTTTTCCCAATAATTGATAATTTGTATCTGAATAATATGCTTTGCCTTTAGTTCCCGGGGCAAATAACTGATCAAGTGATTTGCTGTAACTTATAATTTCTTCAAAAGGCAGGTATCGGTCGTTTCCTTTGGTGATCTCACTGACAATACTATTGCCATTATCGTCTTTCTGAAGGAAATAATCAGACAATCCGGAAGTATGTGCCAGAAGGTGTGTTATAGTTAGTTTATCAGAATAATCAGTACCATTATATACGTGGAGTTTATTCATTATGTCCCTGTCAAAGTAAGTGTGTATTTTGTCGTTTAAGCCGAGTTTGCTTTGTGATATCAGATTTAGAATTACAGCAGTTGTAAACAGTTTTGAAGTACTGGCTATAAAAAACTGCCTGTCTTTTTCTATGTTTCCACTACTACCATTCCAGGTTTCTCCCCTGTATTTTAAGCAGAATGATGTGCCAAAGATCTTTTTATTATCGATAGCTTTATCAAGAACTGAGTGGAGGGATTGTTGGTTTAGAGGCATAAATATAATTGTTAATGGTAAAAGGGTAATAAGGTAACAGGGTAACAAGGCATTTGGTAATATGGGTTATTAAAATAATTGTAAATTGTAAATTTTTAACTTTTACTTTATACTTTCAACTTTTCACTCTTCACTCTTAGTTTTTCACTTAAATTCGTAAATCGTATATTAATTTCTCCATTTAATCAAATTTCATTTCCAATAGTTCAGGATGATAAGAATTTACCTTGATAATGAATTCTCCAAAAAGGGTATTTGCCCAGGCAAACCATTTTCTTGTGAACTTTGCAGGATCGTCCTGATTAAATGATTCATGCATAAAACCGGTCCTGTCATGTGTTTTCAATAGTGTTGATATGCATTGTCTGACCTCCGTTTTGTCATTGCTTGTAAGACCTCTCATAATTATGGAAATTGGCCAGATATTTCCTGTTGAGGTATGGGGACTACCGATTCCTTCTGCTGCAGTTCCTTTGAAATAAAATGGATTATTTTCTGATAATACATATTTCCTGGTGTTCAGGTAAAGCAGATCATCTGAATTCATGCAATTGAGATAAGGCAATGACAAAAGTGAAGGTACATTTGCATCATCCATAAAATTGAAACTTCCATACCCGTTAATTTCATAAGGAATGATCATTCCAAAATCGGGATGATCCAGTACTGCATACCTATTAAGTGCTTTCTTTACTACGAGTTTCAGTTCATGACTTTCATTTGCCATTTTTACTTCGTTAACCGATGGTAATGAAAATATTTCTGATAAATATCCAAGGATCTCCACAGCAAAATAATTTGACGGGATCAGATACGGGTAGATTGTACAATCATCACTTGGTCTGAATATCGAACAGATCAGACCATTAGGCCTGACTGGATAACCATAACCTCCTAATGGAACACCATCTGTAGCCCATGAAGTTGTTCTTTGAAAAGTATACGGACCCTGGTCGTTATACCGTTGCTGCTCTTTGAATGTCCTGATAATCAGCTCCATTGCCTGCTTCCATTCAGTGGTGAATATCGATTCATCTCCTGTTTGTTTCCAGTATCCGTAAGCAAGCCTCACAGGATAACAAAGGCTGTCAATTTCCCATTTTCTTTCGTGGATCCCTGGTTTCATTACTGTGAGATCATTTTTCCAGTAACTTTCTTTTTTTAAGTCCTTATAAAAGGCATTGGCATAAGGATCGAGTATGATACACTTTACTTGTCTTTGTATCACACCCTTTATCAACTCCTTGAGTTTGTTGTCTTTCTCTATCAGTGGGACGTAAGGCCATACCTGTGCTGTACTGTCTCTCAGCCACATAGCATCGATATCACCTGTGATGACGTAAGTATCAGGCTTCCCATCGATATACTCAAAGTCAACTGTTGTGTCAAGAGTATTTGGAAAGCAGTTTTCAAACAACCAGGCTAATTGCTTATCTTTTATCGATGCTTTCATCTGATCTATGACTTCTTCAACAGCACTGCTGGTGAATTTTCTGTCGCCAGGTGATGGTCTTCTTGAAATGAAATCAATATTTGATTCATTTGAAAAACCGAAGTTAGAAAAATACAAACTTGTACCGGCAATAATGCCTGTTTTGATAAATTGTTTTCGTGTATACATCAGTCAATATTTTTTTGAGATTTTACTGATTCCGGATTGTCGAAAGCTTTCACAGTAAAATGTATTGCCGGAGCACCATCTTCTGAAAAAGCCGAACTAAATCTTATTTTATGCTTACCGGTTGAAAGTTTCGGAATGCCCATATTCAAAGTGTTTTTCAATTTGCCTTTTTCATCATATATTCTTATTTCATCATGTCCCTCACAAAGAATAGTTTCTCCTGTCAAAATTTCCTGATCAATTATCAATTCTGTATTGTCATCAAGGAGTATTTTTAAGTTTTTTGCAGATCCATCCTTTCCCTTAATATCAATTTTAAATTGCATTGCCTGTGAAAATGAAGATAACTCAAATTCCCAAATTGCATAAACAGGCTCTCCGGGTTGCCGGTCAATATTTTCAAATATGAACTGACCAAGGTTTTGGGATTGGTAAAGATCCCATATTCCATCTCCTGTTTTTTTTAAATGGAATTCATTTTTCGGGTCTTTCATCCTTGTTTTTTGCTCAGTTGAAAAGGCTGAAGACAGGCGTGCTGTCTCCCATTCCCTGATGGCATCGAGGAGTTGCAGGGCAATTGGATTGCTTTTTATGGATTTAGGTCTTGCTACCATTGCAAATCCGGCATCAAAGCCGGCAGCACGTGCCAACATCCATTCCATTTCGCCCAATGTAGTATTTTTTGTTAGTAGATACCATCCAAGCATGTGAGGAATGAAATTCCTGTCGAAAAGTTCCTGATTGGAAATCCTGTATTCCTGCATACTTTCCCTGAAACCTCCGTACCATGGTTCGCCCCAGTTGCAAAAAGTGTTTATGTGCCAGTAATAGGTTTTTGAAAGACTTGTTCCATTCAGGACTTCATGGTCAAGATTATCATAGAAATCTTTTGCAAAAAGATTTATGGCATAATCACCCTGTCCTGAAGCCAGGCAGCCTTCGTGACCATCAAAATCCAGATGGCTTATTCCTGTTTCATTAAAGAACTTTGCAAGATTAACAGCAATTTCTCTTTGAAGATCGAGGTTTGGAAAGAAAACTTCATAGGCATGATCATATAGTTTGCCAATTGTGTCATTCTTCGAATGAGATGAAATAATGGTACCAAAGGCTCCTCTCTGGCAATCTGTAAGAAAATAAGGAGGTTTTTCAGACACTGTTTTATATCTGATCAGTTCTTTACCGATCTTAACTGTATGCAAATAATTCCCTGTCTGTTTATTGAAATACTCATTTGTTGAAACAGGTATTTCTGTAACCTTTTCATCAATATTTTCAGTAAGAAAACCAAAACCGGTCAGCGCAAGCCTGTCATCAGGTATTGGAGTGATATAAGGATCATTTGTATTTATAAAATTGGTCAGAGTGTGAACTCCAAAGTATAAACCGGCATCCTTAGCTTTTTGCACACATTTTTTTATGCCTTCATTTCCGGATGGGAAATAGTCAGGATTGAGTTCATAATGTCCCCAGTTTTTAAAAGGACCTTCATGGTAAAGGCTTATAAGCCCTGCCCTTTTGGTGAATTCTATCATTTCATCGATCTCATTTTCCTTAAAATCGGCTATGAGGTATGAACGTCCTCGCTGTATTGCTTTTTTTACCCAAATTCCGTTGATGGTCTGATGAGGCAGATTTTCCGCAATTTCGATGTGTTCAATTATATCCAGCGTTTTTGATTCATGACAAAGGAACAGTGCTATTTTAGATCCAACGACTGTTTCTCCTTTGATCGCAGAGACTGGAGTATTTTTGTATTCTCCTCCCCAGGTGTCTGCAAACCTAGGTTTGTCCCTGTTCAGAGTGTAAGCCTGAAGAATACTTCCCCAATTTTTTTTGATCGCGGCATCGCCCCTGTTCCAGGATTGTCCTTCTTTATTATAATCTCCTCCAAGAGTTTTGATATTCAAAACCTGTATCCCCAATCCTGTTTTATGGTCACGGACTACTCCGATTATTTCTCCAATTGTTTTTGAAATAGTTACAGGTATGGGGCCCCAGACTATTCCATCGATTGGTTTTGAGGGCTGAGCTTTAATGATTTCAAAAGTCAAATGAGTTTGTGAGGATTTTACCTTTATTTCGATCTCTATTTTTACTTCAGGATAATTCAGAGAGATAATTTTTTTTGAAGGCTGATATCTCAATTGTGATGGACAGTACCTCTTTTGATCAACTATTAGAGTGATCAGAGGTGCAATTGTATCTTTAAAAAGGTAATTTATATTGTTTTGAATATCTGTAATTTCATAAAAATATCCTTTCCTATCGAAAGATATTTTGAGAGCCCCCGCATTGAATGTGACCTGACTTCTGCCTGTGAAAAATGCAATCAATAGGAATACAGTTAATTTTAATTTCATCAGTTTTTTGTGTAAAAATAAGACAAATTAAACTATTGCCAATTGCATATGAAAAATATTCAGTAAAAAATATAAAGCCAAATGAAATAAAGGAATTCTATTCATTAAACTGGACATTTACCAAGCAAGAGTAATGTCAGTTATAAATTCAATTTCATGACGATATATTATAGGCAATTTTTCGAAAGTGATTCAGAACAGGTTTTTTTTTAGTTATACAAAATGCTTAAAACAAATGTTGGTATTCTTTATAGATAAATAAAATTAATGTCTATCCTCCTATTTTTACGTCAAGACCGAATGACTGAAAAATCGTAATGATATGGCTTTGTTCTTCAGTTGAAGGCTCGGACATACCTTGTTCTTCATAGGAAATTCCAAGTTTTTCATATTTTTTAAGGGCAGTTTTATGGTAGGGTAAAATGCTGACATTCTTTTTTTTACCTGGCAAGGCTAATATATATTCAGCCGATCTGATAATATTTTCATCATCAGTATTTACCCCGTTTATAAGTGGGATCCTGATCTCTATTTCAGCTCCTGATTCAGATAGTGCCTCCAGATTAGAAAGTATAAGTTCATTGCCCACGCCAGTCCATTTTTTATGTTTATCTGTATCCATTATTTTTAGGTCATATAAAAAAAGATCTGATCTATTAGCTATGTCAAGCAATATCTCTTTTTTGATAAAACCTGAAGTGTCAATAGTTCTGTGTATTTTTAAATTACCGCATTCATCGAGAAAATTTTTTACAAACGAATGATGCAACATAGGCTCACCTCCCGAAATTGTGATACCACCACCTGAGATATCAAAAAAAGGCCTTTCTTTTTCAACCAGGGAAAGCAATTCGTTCATTGAATATTCTGATCCAGACATTTCTGTTGCCTTGGTAGGGCATACTTCGGCACAGATGCCACAAATTTTGCATTTTGATCTATCAGTGATTATCCCTCCTGGTCCTGTAATACATGCATCTTCGGGACAATTTTTCACACATTCCTCACAGCCTATACATCTTGATTTCGTATATAATTTTTGTTTACCTGCCTGTTGACTTTCCGGATTATGACACCACTTACAACTCAAAGGGCATCCTTTTAAAAATATGGTCATACGGATTCCGGGACCATCATTAATGGAATACCTGTTTATTTTAAATATCAGTGGATTTGTTGGTTTTTTATTCAATGGTAGCTTTTTATGTTAAAAATTCATCCTGTTTATGATTTATGATTTATAAATATTTTATTGATTGAGTTTTTGAATTATTGAATTTTTGAGTTATTGAGTTTTTTAGTTATTGAGTTATTGAGTTATTGAAATATTTAGTTATTGAATTATTTAGTTAAATTCTGACTGTCGACTGAAGACTGATGACTGCCGACTGCTGACTGAGCTATTGAGTTTTTGAATTATTTTACCAAATACTATAATACCAATATATCCAACCGTTCTACCTTGTAACCATTCTACCAAAACACAATTCTCCATTATCAATTATTCATTAAAAATTCTCATATTCGGTCCGGTCAATAATCTCCTGCTGCAGATCCGCATTCATATCGTTAAAATAATCGCTGTAACCTGCCATCCTCACAAGCAAATCACGGTATTCCTGAGGATTTTGCTGTGCAGCGAGCAAAGTAGCTGTGTCAACAATATTGAACTGCACATGATGACCTCCCAAATTAAAATATGTCCGTATTAGCTTGCCAAGTTTTTCAATATCCTGTTCTCTTTTAAGTAGTTGTGGAAGAAATCTCAGATTAAGCAGAGTTCCCCCCGACTTGGTCTGATCGAGTCTGGCAAGTGATTTCATCACTGCAACCGGACCATTTATATCGCAACCATGAGATGGAGAAGTGCCGTCAGAAATAGATTTTCCGGCAAGTCTGCCATTGGGGGTTGCCCCCAGAACTTTGCCAAAATATATATGGCAGGTAGTCGAAAGCATATTCACATGATATGTTTCTCCCTTGACATTGGGTTTACCATCAATGGCTTTTATAAGGTCTTCATATACTCTTAGAGCTATGCTGTCAGCATAATCATCATCATTTCCGAAGAATGGGGTTCTGTTGAGAATGTATTGCCTCATATATTCATTATCTGAAAAATTCATTGATATTGCTTCAAGTATTTGCTTCATCCGGAATTTTTTATCTTCAAAGACATGTTTTTTTAGTACTGACAAGCTATCAGTTACAGTGGCAAGGCCGGTACACTGAATATAATTGGTATTATACCTTGGCCCGCTGTTGTAATAATCTCTTCCTTTTTCAATACAATCATCTATAACTACCGATAAGAAAGGAGCAGGTGCATATTTTGCAAACATTTTATCAATGTAATTACTCACTTTTATCTTAAGGTCAACTATGTAATTTAGTTGTTTGCTAAAAGCATTATAGAGTTCTTCGAAATTCAGAAAATCCACAGGATCACCTGTTTCTATCCCTGCCAGATTGCCGGTTAACGGATCTGTTCCATTATAAAGGGTTATTTCAAGAATTTTCGGGACGTTAAGATATCCTGTAAGTATAAATGCTTCCTTTCCGAATGCCCCTACCTCAATACAACCACTGCAACCTCCTTCCCTGGCATCCGTCAGTGTTTTACCCATTCCTGTCATTTCCCTTACATAAATGTCCGGATTAAATACCGAGGGATAGCCGTGTCCCTGTCTGATAAGTCTGCAGGCTGCCTGTAGAAAATCATCGGGTGTCTTTGAACTTATGTGGACTGAATTTCCGGGCTGTAATAAGTGCAGTTCCTCAATGGCTTCCAGCATCAGATAGGAAACTTCACTCACCCCATCCGATCCATCGCTTTTGATACCCCCGATATTTATATTTGTGAAATCATTATATGTTCCACTCTCTTTTGCAGTAATACCAACTTTTGGAGGAGCGGGTTGATTGTTGACTTTGATAAACATACAGGAAATCAACTCTTTAGCACTTTCTCTTGACAGTGTTCCGTCTTTAATTCCCATTTCATAAAAAGGATTAAGGTGCTGGTCAAAATGCCCCGGATTCATGGCATCCCACCCATTTAGTTCAGTTATAATTCCTAAATGAACAAACCAGTACATTTGTATTGCTTCCCAAAAATTAGACGGAGCATATGAAGGTATATGTCTGCAATTAGAAGCTATTGTCAGTAATTCTTTTTTTCTGAGTTCGTTTTTCTCTGATTTTGCCAATTCTTCAGCCTTAGCTGCATGTCGTTCTGCAAGCAAAATGATTGCATCACATGAGATTGCCATAGCTTTTAATTCTTCTGCTTTATCAACAGCATCAGGATCGTTCATGTAATCAAGGGAATTCAGATGTGTTTCGATATCCTCCTTGAAATCGAGCATTCCTTTAGTGTATATCTTCCCATCAAGTGCAGTATGACCAGGAGCCCTTTGCTCCATGAATTCTGTAAAGAGGCCAGCCTCATACGCTTTTATCCAGTTTTCTGGAACATGATTGAATATCCTTTCCCTCATAGTCCTGCCTTTCCAATAAGGAATCACTTTTTTTTCATAAGTACGGATATCTTTTTTGCTGACCAGATATGGCTGCTGTTCTCTTTTGTTAAGCACATCGAAATCTTCAGTACTATGACAGGTGAGTTCAGGAAAAGTTGGTACAGCTTTAGGTATTGGACCTCTTTCTCCAACTATCAATTCATCATCACCAATATAAATAGTTTTTTTTGAACAGTGGTCAAGAAATGATAATGCACGCATGACGGGTACAGAATATTTGCCATTATTTTCCTGGTAAAACTCAGTCTGATGAAGGGCACGTTCGATTGAAATAGAAGGAACAGCCTCAAAACTTTGCTTTCTTAATTTTCTGATCCTTTCATTCATACCAGGTGAACTAAGATTATTTATTGATTTATAATAATTGCCTTCAGAATTTGGTTTGCGCTGTGGCAGACCGGTTTTATCTTCTTTACCTTTGATTGTTTTTATTGTCATCATATGAGTTTATATTCTTATATAAGAAAAATAATAGAAAAAATTAAAATGATTATACAGAACCAGTTGGTAAGCCGGTTTAAATCAGATAATATAAAACATCAGGCAATTGTAGAGGCACCTGTAGTTTTTTCGCAGATTATCATATGAATTGAAATGAAACATGATACAAAGTTATGATAAAAAAATGAAATGGTAATTTTTTATTATCATTTTATTACATCCAACTTACAAAGACTTCAATTTTTTTGACATCATGAAATTGTCCAGATACAGGTTTCTGGACTTTTTCTTTTGCCTTGATTCAATTATAAAGCCTGAGTTCAGGAAAAAACCGGCTGCTGTAATGCTAACTTCTGATGTTAATTTATCTATGTTTTTGGACCGTGTGAATGCTTCAATCTCATTGATAAGTATTGTGGCAATTCCCCTTCTCTGAAAATCCTTTTGAACGAACAACAGATCAAGGTAGCCTTCCATTGAAACTGATCCGAACCCCACGATTTTATTTTCTTCCCTGACCAAAAGGAAATGTTGATCCAAAATTTTTTGAGCCCATTTATCATGGTCCTTATGCCACGAAGACCAGTCATTAACTTCTTCAATTGTATAATCCTTTATGTTTATATTTTGTATGGTTTCATAAAACAATAAACAAATTTCTGGTATGTCATCCAATGTTGCACGTTCAGTTTTCATGTTAAAATACTTAAAACTAATTGTTATTTAAGACTATAGATCGTCCTCCTCTGCCACCAGGAGTGAAACACTTCAATCGTATAGTCTTTGATTCTGCAGGAACAGGGAGTGTATATTTTGCGCTTTCAATCACGGGCTCTGAACCATCAGTTGTAAAACGTATTTCGAATCCTGGCACAGATGAGTTTGCATATAAAAGCCCATTTTTTATAATTGCTCCAGGTACTGGAATCCTGAATTTGTATCCGCCATTGAGGTATTCTAATCTCAGGAGTTCTCTTTGACCTGTTGAATTCATCATTATATTCCATTCCTGTTCATAAAGTGACAATTCTTTTAGCCATTCTGGTTCTTTTGCCCATGCTTTTTCAGCCACCTGGATCAACCTTGGCAGTATCATATATTCAAGCCTTTCCTCAGATTTTACGGTTTCAGACCAAAGCTGAGCCTGGATTCCCCTGATATTGGATTTGCCGGAATCTGTCAGTTTTGTTTTATTTATAAGATCATTTTTTGGAATTGACTTTCCATTATTATCATTTTTCAATGATGAATATACATCTAATGGATCCCAGCTGAATATATCTTCTTCATCGACATATCCACCCCAGTAAAAACCCGGTTCCTTTGGATCTTTATCATAAGCCATGTCAAGATAAAGAGGTGATACATTTGATAAAACTACCTTGTAGCCTTCATTAGCCAGTTTATATGCCGTTTCTTCGCCACCCCATCCATAAACACTGTTCCATGAATACAACAAAAAATTATCATTGATATATTTACTATTTACATCATGGACTGCCTTACTGTTTTTAATAATATTATGCATTCCTATTTCTTCCCATCCTGCAGTGATAAGTTTATAATTTTTCAATATACCATTTACCCTGTTCAGAAAATACCCTTTCAGGTCATTAGAATTTTTTATATCTTTATTGGTTTGCATTAATTGAATGCATGAAGGTGATTTTTCCCAGGCACCTCCGGGAACTTCATCGCCTCCAATATGAAAAGTCTTTAATTCGATTCCGGCTTTTTGATAAATTTTAAATACATCTCCGACCAGTATGTCTAAAAAATTATAAACACTCTGCTGACATACACACACCACATTGTCATTGTAATTCTGGACTGACCTGTATTCAGATGCATCATTCAGATCTGACAGAAGGAACACCTCTGCTTTAGCTCGTTCTCCTGAATTCATATATTTTTTGTACCGGTATTTCATGGCTTTGATAGCTGCACGGGCATGACCGGGAAAGTCAAATTCAGGTATGATCTCAATATGTCTTTCAGATGCATATTTCAGGATTTCAATAAAATCTTCCTGCGAATAAAAACCGGTGCCAGCTGAAATATTTGGATCAGGATAAGGTCCTGAGCCATAAGCCGGACTCAGCATGTCACTTTCGTTTTCAGTGTGACCTCTTTTTGAGCCAATCTCAGTCAGTTCAGGAATTGAAGGGATTTCAAGCCTCCAGCCTTCATCATCGGTAAGATGAAAATGAAATTTATTCATTTTATAAAAAGCCATAAGGTCCAGTAGTTTCAATATGGATGATTTTGTTTGGAAATTCCTTGCAACATCAAGGTGCATACCCCTGTAACCAAATCTGGGCTTGTCAGTAATATCAACTCCTTCAATTAAAATTTTTTCAGAAGGATCTTTATATGTTTCAACCGGTAAAAGTGACAGGAGTGATTGTATGGCATAAAAAACACCTGCATTATCTGTTCCTTTGATATAAATATTTCCATCCTGGATCCTCAGCGTATAAGATTCAGACCCTGACTCATAAATTGCATCACCAATATTTATTTTTCCCGTGCTTAAAAATATATTATTTTTTTCATTAATTTGTTTAGTGCTAATATTCAATTCTTTGCCAAGGTTGAAGTGCAATCTTTTGTTTAAATAATTAGCTTCTGACAGTAAGGTGGGTTCATGAACAATTAAAAATTCAGGAGTAAGCACCAGTCTCGACATAAGTGATCTTAATTTAAAAGGAGTCGGGATGAGTTTCTTAAGATTGGATTTAGGGAGTTTTATCAGTCTGATATTATCCAGGAATCTGGATTCAGCATCAGGAGAAGCTATCAAATCTTCAGAATGCCTTGTAGTATGAAGTGGTCCATCTATTGAATAAAAACTAAACTCGGGTATAACTATTTTCTCATCCATACCTGATTTTATAACAAAATAAAAACCACATGGAACTTCTGTCTCTTTTGTTATCCAGAAATCAGAAACCAGCTTAACTGTCAATGAATCATTGGATTGAATACCTATAAATCCTTTCTTTGGTGTCATTCTGAAAAGATCGCCATTTACATGGTCAATATTCACTTTTTCTGATTCATCAGATTTCAGGATCATTCGTGAAGGAGCATAATTAAAAAACAATTCCCATTCGTCAGTTAATGAAACAGTATTTTGGTTGATTATTATCAATTCTGATAAGGTTTGATTTTTTCCCTGGTAGGAATTGGCTATCAATTTCCATTTTATTTTCATTTTGTTTTCTTTTTTTGAAACCGGGTTTTTTGTCGAAACTGAGTTGGCATGGGGTTTTTGAGAAATAGCACATGCACTTAAAAGAATTGATAAAACCAGCAACAAGGATATTTCAAATTTCATTTTTTCATTTTTTTACAAAAGTAGAATAATGTAAAATATAAATGATCAATGATATTGTTTTTTTTTGACTAAAAATTATTGCAGGAAATGGATTATCTTTGATTGTAACTTTTCTGACATGAAGTGTTTTTTCTTATCTGAATTTGTTTAAAAATCGAAATTTAAGGACAGTGCAACCCCAAAAGCATTTGGGATTTTACGCTGGAAATTCCGCCAAAACTGTTTATTTATCGAATTTTATTAAATTTTTAAACCTTTGGAGCTATCCACTAAATAGTCACTATGATCTACTATTTTTTAAATAGTCCTTTTAGCTCCTTGTACGCTGGGACTAAAAATATTTTTACTTCAGTTTTTTCAATCCACCTGTATTTTTTTTAAGGCTTTTATATCCTGAGAATTGTTCTGTTTGTCTATTTTTTTAAAGTTTTTTAACTCAGGAAGAAGGATGGATATAAAATATATTACCTTTGTTCCTGTCAAATAAATTAATGAAGCTTTATGAAAAAACTATTATTTACTATTGTTATTTCTGCATTTACTGTTTTGTCATTTGCTCAGAATTCCAAAACAGTTGATTCTTTACCTGCAGGTATTTATGGCGGCTTGAAATTCAGGAATTTGAGCCCGGGATTTATTTCAGGCAGAATATCTGATCTTGCAGTAAATCCGGAGAATCATTCAGAATATTATGTTGCTGTTTCTTCGGGCAATGTCTGGAAAACCATAAATAATGGGACGACATTTGAACCCATATTTGATGATTATGGTTCATTTTCAATGGGATGTATAACCATGGATCCAAAAAATCATAATGTTCTCTGGTTGGGAACTGGTGAGAATAAACATCAGCGATCGGTAAGTTATGGCGATGGAATATATAAAAGTGTTGATGCAGGGAAATCATGGACTAATATGGGATTAAAGCAATCATTTCAAATTGGAAAGATCATAGTTCATCCAGATAACAGCGATGTAGTATTCGTTGCCTGTGAAGGTTCAGTATGGGGTTCTGGTGGGGAAAGAGGTGTATATAAAACTGAAGACGGAGGAAAGACCTGGAAAAGAACACTTTTTATAAGTGACAATACAGGTGTATCAAATATAGATATCGATCCGAAAGACCCAAAGATCATGTATGCATCAGCAGAACAGAGAAGAAGGACCAATGCAACCAGAATTGGGGGTGGACCGGAATCTTCATTTTGGAAAAGTGTGGATGGAGGAAATAACTGGTACAAAATTGACAAAGGTCTGCCTGGCGCTGATAAGGGCGGGATGTTTATCGCAGTTTCACCTGTCGATAACAATGTAGTTTATGCAATGGTCGAAGCAGCTATGAAAGAAGGAGGATTTTACAGGTCCAATGACAAAGGTGAATCCTGGACAAAAATGAGCAGTTATGTCACAAGTGGTCAGTATTACTGTGAGTTTTTTCCAAGTCCATTTGATGTCAATACAATTTATGCTACCGAAACAGTATCAAAGTTTTCGATAGATGGAGGAAAAACATGGAAGCCTATTGGGAATAATGGCAGACATGTCGATGACCATGTTTTCTGGATTGACCCTCAGGATAAAGATCATTTTATGATCGGAACCGATGGTGGTTTGTATGAAACTTTCGACGGTGGTGCGCATTACAATCATAAAGTAATTCCTGTAACTCAGTATTACAGGGTATTTGTCGATAATACACAGCCTTTTTATTGGGTATATGGTGGCACCCAGGATAATTCTTCAATGGGTGCTCCATCAAATACCCTGTATGATGATGGGATTTCGCGGGCAGAATGGGAAATAACTCTTGGTGGAGATGGGTTCTGGCAGGCAGTTGATCCGGTAAATCCAAATATCGTTTACTCAGAATATCAATATGGAAATATCTACAGGTATGATAAAAAAAGTGGGCAAAAACTATTTATCAAGCCTCAGGAAGAAGAAAATGACAGTTTGTTCAAGTTTCACTGGGACACTCCATTTATCATAAGTCCCTATAGCCCTTCAAGATTATATATTGCAGGAAATTTTCTGTTCAGGACTGATGACCGCGGCCAGTCATGGAAAAAAGTGAGTGCTGACCTTTCAACAGGAGCTGACCGCAACACCTGGCCTGTAATGGACCGTTACTGGGGTATTGAAACCGTTGAGAAAGATGTGTCAACTTCTCTGTTTGGTACTGCAGTTTCACTTGCAGAATCTCCGGTCAGGGAAGGTCTGATCTATGTAGGAACCAATGATGGTGCTTTAAGTATTACAAATGATGGTGGAATCACCTGGACAAAAGTGAAAAAAATCGGAGATGCACCCGAATATACTTACATCAGTGATATCGAACCATCGAATTTTGATGAAAATGTGGTTTATATTACATTGAACAATCATAAGAATTTTGATTTCAAACCTTACATTTTTAAAAGCATAGACAAAGGTAGAACATGGAAATCAATAAGTGCAAAACTTCCTGCAAATCAACCTGTACATAGTATCAAACAGGATTTTATAAAGAACGATCTTCTATTTATCGGCACTGAATTTGGTCTTTATTTTTCTGCTGACGATGGTAAGCAATGGATCAGGATGAAAGCAGGACTGCCTACAATTTCAGTAAAAGATGTAACAATTCATAAGGGTGAAGAAGACCTTGTAATTGCCACTTTCGGAAGAGGCTTTTATATACTCGATGACTACTCGGCACTGAGAAGCATCAATAAAGCTAAAGATAAAGACTTCGAGCTTTTTCCTGTTAAAGATGCCAGACTATATGTTGAAAGAGACAGGGGAGGTTATGGTTTTGGTTCAGTAATACATTTTGATGCCAATGAAACATTTGGAGCATCATTTACCTATTATGTAAAAAATGATGAAAAAACTCTGAAACAGGAAAGACGGGAAAAAGAGAAAGACCTTATTAAAAATAAAAGTAAAATTCCGATTCCGTCACTCCAGGATCAAAGGAAAGAAGCTGAAGAAATTGTTCCGCACCTTATTTTTATTATTAAGGATGAATTCGGCAATGAAATCAGAAAACTGAATAAAAATATTTCTAAAGGCATTAACAGACTAAACTGGGATCTAAGGTACTCGTCACCTGAACCTGTATCAGCTACCGATGGAAAATTCGATCCTGTTAATACAGGAGGTAAAGGTTTATTGGTAAATGAGGGAAAATATTCTGTGACAGTAATAAAATTTTCTAAAGAAAAATATGATACACTGGTACTTGATAGAGTTTTTAATGTTGTATCTCTTAATATTAATCCAATAGAATCAGCCACGAAAGATGAACTTGCTCAGTTCAATAAAGAAGTCAGGGAAGCTTATCGCAGAGCAGTAAGTGCAAGGAATGAGCTTTCAGAACTAGGCATAAGAATTGGAAGCCTGAAGCAACTGGGAAATAATTCACCTGGAACTACAGTTGAAATATTGAAGAAAATAGCCGAAGCCGATAAAGTAATTGCTGATCTGGAATGGGAATTCAATGGTCAGGCACCACCGGCAAGTTCTGAAGAGCGATGGCCTCAACCTGTTCCTTTGAATGACAGGATAGGGCATGCATATTTTACTCATTTTAGCAATACTTTTCCAGTTACAGAAGGAGAGAAAGATGCAATAAAGATATTAAATAAGCGTATACCTATTATTGAAAAGAAGCTTGACGAACTAAAAAAGATCAAAATTCCTGAAATCGAGATGTTCTTTGAGAAAATCAAAGCAGGTCGTACACCGGGAAGATAGGAGAAGGGAGGATTTAGGATTTGTTATGTGCGATTTACGAAATGCGATTTACGATTTTGGAGTTAAAAGTGAAGAGTGAAGAATGAAGAATATTAAATGTAAAATGAAGACTGGAATGTTGGAAACTGGAAATACAAATCGTAATTCGTAATTAATAATTCGTAATTCAACTGTTCAGCCATTAACCATTTACAATTAACAATTAAAAATATGATTTTAACCAGAAATATTAAATTTATTATTTTAGCACTGATAATTGCCATGATCGCAGCAGGCTTATTTTTGCGAAAATGGCTGTGGATGGACAATGTTAAAGCTGAAACCGGTGAAACAGAATTATTGATACCGACAGGGTCAAAATATGAAGATGTCCTTGATATTATTAAGGAGAAAGACCTTTTGAAAAGTTACAGTTCATTTGATCTGGTAGCCAAAGTGCTGAAATATAAGGAACGTGAAATTTTACCCGGAAAGTACATTATAAAGCCAAACATGAGCAGTCTGATGCTTGTCAGAATGCTAAGGGGAGGATTTCAGACACCAGTAAATATTACATTCAACAATGTCAGGACTATTGAGCAGCTGGCAGGAAAACTTGGCAAAAATATTGAGCCTGATTCCCAGGAATTGCTTGAGGTTTTAATGGATTCTGCATATCTTGCTGAAATCGGTTTTAATAAATACGATGTACTAACTATGTTTATTCCAAATACATATGAATTTTTCTGGAATACCGGAGCTGATAAACTTTACAGAAGAATGAAATCAGAACATGATAAATTCTGGAAATCAACTGAAAGACAGGAAAAATTGAAATCTCTGGGACTTAATCAGAAAGAAGTTTATATTCTGGCATCAATAGTTGAAAAAGAAACGCTTGTAAATAGTGAAAAACCAATTATTTCGTCAGTTTATCTTAACAGGCTTCGTTCAGGGCAGAGACTGCAGGCTGACCCGACGGTAGTTTTTGCTACCGGAGACTTCAGTCTGAACAGAGTATATCAGAAACATACTCAGCTCAATTCTCCATATAATACATATAGAAAATCTGGATTACCTCCCGGGCCTATTTGTATGCCTGACATAAGCACAATTGATGCTGTTTTGAATACAAAGGAAACAAATTATATGTTTTTCTGCGCTACAGGCGATGGAAGTGGCAAACATGTTTTTGCTGAAACATACAGGCAACATATTGAAAATGCAAACAAATACAGGGAATTGCTTAATCAGCAGAATATCAGATAATACCATTTACCATTATTATTTAGGCCAATTGTATCGAGGAACTGACACTGATACAGGCACTTCGGTCAGCATTTAAAATATAATGACGATGCAATAGCTGTTTAGTCCAACTTTGCTGGACTATTACAGATATACTTTTGGTATAATTTAAAAAATATTATCAAGATAAATAGATGCAAATTCCATGCCAAAAGTGCTAAAAATCAAAACTTTAACATTTGGAGTCTCTAACCCTTATAGGTTTTTCAGAAACCTATAAGGGTTGAAAAAATAGCTGCCCTTCCGGACAGCTATTTATCATGTATTATTTTTAGAAAAATATAAAAATCTATATGCTAATTTTCAGTTTTCAATCATTTTTAATCGTTGTCAATACTCCATCCTGATCCATCACTATTTCCGCTGAGGCAAATCCACGGTTTTTAACCTTGAGCAATGATTCCGATGCATCATCAAATCCGGTATATCCACTGAGTATAAATATAGTCCATTTACCTTTTGACCATTGTTCTATCACTCCAAGGTCTTTCACCTTATTCATATCGAAATACAATGGATTGGTATATGCAGCCAGCTTTATTTTGTAATTGCCAACATTTGCAGGTTTTTCGTATTTCTGTGTGTTAGTGAAATTGTATGATGATTCCAGCAACTCCATCTCCCTGGTATTGAGAAAATCCTCTACTACGAAAGCATCCCTGAAACCCTGCTGCCTTACTGAAGCAAGTACAGAAGTCGCCTCACTTTCACTTACAAAATAACCCAGTCGTATTTTATATAAATCTCCTTTCTGAACCTTATATACATTGCCGAATTTAGTCAGATTCTTGAATTGTGCACTGTTTATCCTCGATTTGGATACAGAAGCAAGCTGAATAAAATAAACATTTGCCGGAGTAAATATCACCTCATCATAAGCTACCATTTTTGCACCTTCGAGGGCAGCGACGGTTACAAAAGAAGCCTCACTCTCAGCTACTGTCTTCACTTCCTGATTCGCAATCCTCACTCCCTGCTTCTCCTGCAAAGAAGCAAGATCTACTGCCTCAGGAACATTATTATATGCCACCTCCTCAGTTTTCTTTTTACTCGAAGGAGAGGCACTGAATAAATCCATACCTCCTTTGGTACCAAGACGGCTGCTTGCAAAGTATGCTTTATTGCCATATTCATTTTTTACATAATACAGATCATCGCCCGGACTATTTACTCCTTTCCCAAGATTTACCGGAAATGACCATTCATCATTATAAACAGATGCTTTGAAAACATCGTACCCACCGATTCCATTCAAATAATCTGATGAAAAATAAAGGGTAGAACCAGAAAAATACGGGGTTATCTCATTTCCGGGTGTATTGATATTTTTTCCTGGTGAAACAGGTTCTGTCCATACTCCATTAACTAAGCTTATCATAAAAATATCAAAATTATCGCTGTTTTTATTTGATGAAAAATAGATCTCACTTTCATTCTGACCAAAACATGCAAATGCCGAAGAATATTCTGCACCATTTACCGGCAAAGGAATTTCATTCACAAAATTGCCTGCATTATCAACATCAGCAATATAAATACTCATATCCTTTTCATCTCCGCTTACATGTTTCACACTATTATAAAAACTATTTCTTGTAAATACCACTTTCTTTCCATCCTTTGAATATCTTACAGGTCCGATTCCTTTATAGCTATTTAATACTCCTGACATAGAAAATGCAATCGAAGCATTGACATCAGAACGGTACAGATCAGATAATTCTCTTTGAATCAGACTTTCATTTCTTTCACCTTCATTTTTCCTGAAAGAATTAAAAACGAGTTTGTCATTAAAAAATGCAGGTCCGAAATCATCTTCAGTCCCCGAAACCTTTAATTGGCTAATGATAAACCTGTCACCCAAAGAAAGTACATTCTTTGCAAAATCACATGATTTCATGTATTGATCTGCGAATCCGGGATTAATGCTTTTCAACTTTCCAAACTCCAGTTTAGCCCTGTCATATAAACCAAGTTTCATCAGGAGCTTTCCGTACTGGATATTATAATAGCTGCCGTGATCAGGATAAGAAACGATCTTCTCGTACCATCTGGCTGACGAAATAAGGTCATTTGTTCTTTCATATGACTCAGCCAGTCTTCCCATGGCTAATATATCGTCAGGGTTTACAGAAAGGTATTGCTGATATGAATCTATCGCAAGTTCATAAGCCTTCATCTCAAATTGAATGTCGGCCTTTTTTGAATTGATTTTTTGTGCAAATGATATATTTACTGTTAATGCCAGTAAAATTATAACAAAGACATTGGATTGTAGTTTTCTCATCTTTGAATTTTTTAATTTTTTAAACATATTATAGATTGCAAATATATAAAAAATAAATGAAATCACCAAATAATATATATATTTTTTTTATAATTTTAACATTTTGCTTATAAATTCCTGTTTTTTTGCAACATTTTCTCCATTGCAGCCTGCATTCCTACAATTCTTTCTGATTGAATTTTCATTAAATTTTGCATCTCTGATATTTGATTTGTAAGCTCCTGACGCATATTAACTTTTGAGTGAGCAAAGCTCGAAATTCTCATTTTTACCAACCATATCTCATAAACCTCAGGGATATCCCTGACAATTTCGGGATATCCCGAATTATCAGAACTGAGCAATATTTTCCCTTCTTCCCTGATATGGTTGTAAACCCTTTTCACCAATATATCATCCCGGAATATGACCACATATACATATCCATTTCTTATATTGCTCTGCCACAATGACTTATCTTCAAGTTGTGAGCATATTACAATATCCCCACCCGAAAGTACAGGTTCCATACTATCACCTTCTACTTCAAAAGAACGGAAATTTCCATGTCTGAAATAATCAAGGGGCAAAGAGTATAATCTGAGATTCTCTGTATAAACAGGTTCATTGATCTGATCTGTATAACCTGCTTTGGCAGTTACGGGAATATGAATGATCTTCTTTTCCTTTTGTTCAGGTGATTCTTCCTGATCTTTTTGCAGTTCATTCTCACAAAACTTAGGACCAATTCCTGAGAATAAAAAGACAGGATTAAATCCAAATATTTCCATTGAAACACGAATCAGTTCAATTGTAGCATCCCTTTCTCCCTTCAGGATTTTAATCCAGCTTTGTGGAGAATAGTCAAGGGCAGCACAAAACTGCCTGTCAGATCTTATATCATTATAAGTCCTTAGTTCTTTATAGCACTCAATAAATCTCCTGGTAACTTCGTTTGCCATTAAAACTGGTTTTTCGTCTGAAATTAACTCAATTAAGCATTTCAATCGCAAATATAATTATTATTTACATATTTAAAAATATTTTAATATTTATTTTTAATTATTTTTTATAAATTGTTTTTCAGTATATTACAATTTATAAATACAATTAACATATATCATATTACATTCAGGTAAATACTTAATTAAAATGCGGAATTAAATTACGCGATTTTCCTATTTTGCAAATTATATTTTGGCAATTTGAAAATTTCGAATTTTAATTCATGTTTATTTGGAGATTTTTTAAACAAGCAAATTATTTATATAAATATTACTTCAATACAAAACTTTATTTACCTTTGACGATCATTTTTATAGAGATTCTGTTTGTGATCCCTTTCCTGATAATTAAAATGGTTTTCAGGGCTTTTGTTACTACATTGACTTAAGGGGTTATCAGGAATATCAGAAAAATTGTACTTGAGGGATTTTTTTTTATTACTTAAATCATTAATTTTTATGAAGGTTGGAATTCCAAAAGAAATATCAAAGCAGGAATTGCGGGTGGGTGCTACTCCAAAAACCGTTCAGCGTCTTATAAAACAGGGTTTTGAGGTTCTTATAGAAACCAATTCGGGTAATACCTCCAATATATCTGATGAAGACTATAGAGGAGCAGGAGCTGAAATTGTAAATAGCAAGGAAGAACTATACTCCAGGTCGGATATCATACTTAAAGTACAGCCTCCGGATCCTGCTGAGGTTGACATGATGCATAAAGGTCAGGTGACACTGAGCTATTTGTGGCCTGCACAAAATCAGGATCTCATGCAAAAACTCGCAAATAAGGGTGTCAATGCCATTGCAATGGATGCAATACCCCGGATTTCGAGGGCTCAGAAGATGGATGTGCTTTCTTCTATGGCAAACATAGCAGGTTACAGGTCTGTTATAGAAGCTGCCAATTATTTCGGCAGATTTCTAAACGGTCAGATCACAGCTGCCGGCAAAGTCGATCCCGCAAAAATCCTGGTCATTGGTGCCGGAGTAGCAGGTTTGGCAGCCATAGGAACTGCCAATTCCCTGGGAGCTATAGTAAGGGCTTTCGATACCAGAAAAGAAGTAGCAGAACAGATTGAAAGCATGGGTGCTAAATTCCTTACGGTTGAGATTGAAGAGGATGGCTCGACTGATTCGGGTTATTCGAAAGTGATGAGCAAGGAATTCATTGAAGCTGAAATGGCTTTATTTCTCGAACAGGCAAAAGATGTAGATATCATTATCACCACTGCTCAGATTCCTGGAAGAGAAGCACCAAAACTTATTCTTGATTATCATGTTGCAGCTATGAAGCCAGGATCTGTAATTGTTGATCTTGCAGCTTCCACAGGAGGAAACTGTGTGCTGACGAAAAACAATGAAGTATTTACTACTGAAAATGGAGTGATCATAGTCGGAAAACTGGATCAGTTGCCAAATCAAGCCAGCCAGCTTTATGGCAACAATTTATGCCATCTCCTTGATGATATGGGCAAAGCAGAGAAGTTCAATATCAATATGGATGATGATGTTGTAAGTCGTGCGATGGTCACATTCGATGGCAAGATCAACTGGCCGCCTAAACCCCTGCCGGTAAGCCCTCAAAAACCTAAGACTGAGAATAAAGTGCAGAAATCTGAAGAAGATCAGGCTGAAAAACTTAAAAAGAAAGCAATGAGCACAGTCATTTCACTGGTTGTGATTGGCATATTTATGTTTTTGCTTGGCAAGGTTGCCCCACCTGAATTTATGGGACATTTTTCAGTTTTTGTTCTTGCAGTTTTTGTTGGCTGGCAGGTAATATGGAATGTGACGCATGCACTTCATACACCATTGATGTCAGTGACCAATGCTATAAGCGGAATCATTATAATCGGTGGATTATTGCAGGTTAAGGACAGTCTTTCAGATCCTATGACGATTATTGCCTTTATAGCAATTTTGGTAGCAAGTATAAATATTGTAGGTGGATTTTTTGTTACTCACAGAATGTTAAAAATGTTTAGAAAATAAGATTATGATAACACATCAATTACAAACAGCAGCATATTTATTTGCAGGTATTCTATTTATTCTGAGCCTTGGTGGACTTTCATCACAGGAATCTGCAAAAAGAGGTGTCTTCTATGGTATTTTCGGTATGATCATAGCCATTTTATCGACTGTTTTGGGTGCTGAAGTAGAAGGACATATTTATATATTGGTAGCAATTGCCATCGCCTCGGTAATAGGGATTTCAGTTGCAAGAAAAGTAGAGATGACATCCATGCCCCAGCTTGTGGCAATCCTGCATAGTTTTGTCGGATTGGCAGCAGTTTTGGTAGGCTTTGGTTCATATCTTGACCCTCATGCGGCAGAGCTGGTGGGAGCAGAACGATCAATTCATCTCGTTGAAGTATATTTAGGAGTTTTTATTGGAGCTATTACCTTTACTGGATCGATAATAGCATGGGGTAAACTGGAAGGAAAGATAAGAAGTAAACCATTGCTTTATCCAGGAAGACACACAGTGAACATTGTCCTTGTTTTGATTACAATAGTTCTTGGAGTATTGTTTGCTATGGCTCCGGGAATTGATGGGATGTTGTATCTGGCAATAATGACCGGAATTGCACTTTTTATAGGTGTAATGTTAGTTATGGCTATTGGTGGTGCAGATATGCCAGTAGTAGTTTCTATGCTAAACTCGTATTCAGGGTGGGCTGCAGCAGCTGCAGGTTTTATGCTGGGCAATGACCTTCTGATCATCACAGGAGCGCTGGTAGGTAGTTCAGGAGCCATACTTTCAATCATCATGTGTGAAGCTATGAACAGATCATTCCTTTCTGTGATATTTGGTGGATTTGGTGATGCACCGGTTGCAACTAGTGCTGTGATAGAAGGTGAAGTGACGGCAGCAACTCATGAAGAGGTAGCTGAAATGCTCAAAGAAGCTAAAAAAATACTTATTGTCCCAGGTTATGGAATGGCCGTAGCTAAAGCTCAGTACCCTGTGCATGATATGGTTGATTTTCTTAAGTCAAAAGGTAAAGACGTTACTTTTGGTATTCACCCTGTTGCAGGTAGGTTACCTGGACACATGAATGTACTTTTAGCAGAAGCTAATGTGCCTTATGATATTGTGCTCGAAATGGAAGAAGTAAATGAAGAAATGGATCATACCGATCTGGTAATGGTAATTGGTGCTAATGATATTGTAAATCCTGGTGCTCTTGATGATCCTTCAAGCCCAATATATGGTATGCCGGTAATAGAAGTCTGGAGAGCAGCAAAGGTTATTATAATGAAACGTTCAATGGCTGCAGGATATGCAGGAGTAGAAAATCCATTGTTCTACAAAGAAAATGCTGATATGCTTTATGGTGATGCTAAAGCTACTCTTGACAAACTTAATACTGAACTGAAGAAATAATTTTGACATAAAAAAGGAAATCTTATAAGATATTAACTCAAAATCAATAATTGAAAAAAGCTGATGCGAATTGCATTGGCTTTTTTTTTATTGAAGTATTTCTTGGAAAATAATTTAAGTTTACATTAATTTCAGTGAAACAATTCATTTAAAATCATGTTAATTATCTAAAAACAAAAAGTCATGGAAAAATTTATTATATTTATAGCAGTTATTTTGGTTAGTGTTATTGCTTTTTTCTCTTTCAGACACAGAAAACCAGTTTCTGTTAATTTGCCTTCTATCTACGATGCTAATATCCGGATCAAAGATATCGATGGTATTGATATTGATTTCAGTAAATTCAAAGGAAAAAAACTATTACTTGTAAATGTAGCATCAAAATGCGGCTTCACTCCACAATATGAAGATCTCCAAAAATTGCATGAAAAATATAAAGATAAGTTGACAATCATAGGTCTTCCATGCAATCAGTTCAAAGAACAGGAACCCGGCACCAATGCAGAGATCAAAGAGTTTTGTTCCCTCAATTATGGTGTCACATTTCTCATTACTGAAAAAATAGATGTTAAAGGAGAAGGTCAGCATCCGATTTATCAATGGCTCACAGACAAATCAAAAAATGGATTAAAGGATTCTACTGTCAAATGGAACTTCCAGAAATATCTGCTTGATGAGGAAGGAAGGATGATTGATTTTTATTATAGTATCACAAAACCTTTGAGTGAAAGTATAGTTAACAAACTGTAAAATGAGATTAAGTTCGTGGTATTTTCAGTTTTTGCCCCGGTTTGATCTTATTTGAATTTAATCTGTTTGCCTTTTTGAGTTTTGAGACAGTCATCTTATATTTCCTAGCAATATCGTATAGTGTATCTCCTTTTTTAACAGTGTAAGTCTTTGGTTGTTTGTGTTTTGTTGTTGTGATCAACTCTTTTTTTACAATTACCGTATCAGGATTTTTCACAATCAATGAATCAGATACTGTGGTTTGCAGGATTTCAACAGAATCAATCTCTTCAATAGGAATTATTTCACCACCATCGCACGTCCTATAGAATTTTGTTCCTTTCAGATGATTTGCATATTTCCTGTTTGTTGCATATCTGATCCTTCGTAGAAACTTGTAATAATCTTCGTTATCATCAGTATATTTTCTGTCCTGCCAATCTTTGTAAAAGTCAACACTTTCTTTCCAGTTATTAAATCTTATCACTCTCCCACCCTTCTTAAAGCCGAAAAGATTATTTTTTCTCATTGCATTATTAGCTCTGAATCCACCGGTCTCTATGATAGCCTGTTGCATAACGATATGAGGATGTTTTATATCTTTCAAGCAGATATATGCAAATACCTTGTCACTAAAACTTCCCGAACTTCCGTCTTGTGCAGTGAGCGTAAAATATATTAATAAAATAAATAATATGTAAAAAGCTCTTTTCAAATTTTTAATTGTAAATTTTTAATGGCAAATGGTTGGAAGGTTAAAGGTTGAAAGGTTTATTTGTCAAATGGTATTTTTCCAAAATTACTTAATACGCACTATTCCATTTTTCCAATATTCCATTTTTCCAATATTCCATTTTTCCAATATTACATTCTTCACTTTTCTCCCGATAAATCGGGATCACTCTTCACTCATCACTTTTCACTCCAAAATCGTAAATCGTACTTCGAAAATCTTAAATCTAAATAATCCTCAATTCACCAGTCATAATGCCCGGATGCATACCCATTTTGGAGAATCCTCCGTCATGATACAGGTTCTGCATAGTTACCATCCTTGTCAGGTCAGAGAAAAGTGTGAGACAATAATCTGCACATGAATCTGCATCAGCATTTCCAAGTGGTGACATTTTGTGGGAATATTCGCAAAATTCTTCAAATCCTCTCACTGCACTTCCTGCTTTTGTCATAGTTGGGGATTGAGACACTGTATTGACCCTTATTTTCTTTAATTCTCCAAGCTGATATCCAAATGATCTGGCAAAAGATTCAAGCAAAGCTTTTGCTTCTGCCATTTCACCATAGAAAGGAAATGTCCTGTCAGCAGCAATATAAGTCAATGCTATTATTGAGCCCCATTCTTTTAATGCATCAAGTTTCAGGGCCACCTGCATCATTTTATGAAAAGAGATTGCCGATATATCAAAAGTCTTTTGCATCCATTCATAATTCAGATCATCGTATGGTCTGTTTTTTCTGATATTTACTGACATTCCTATAGAATGGAGGATAAAGTCAATTTTGCCACCCAACAATTCCACTGACTGTTTGAAAAGATTTTCCAGGTCTTCCAGATTCGTTGCGTCAGCCGGTATGGCCTTTACTTTCAGACTTTCAGCCAATGTATTGATCGTTCCTGCCCTGAAAGCCACCGGTGCATTAGTCAGAACAATCTGAGCACCTTCATCAACAGCCTTTTTTGCAACATAAGTGGCAATTGATTTTTCGTCGAGTGCACCAAAAATGATACCACGTTTCCCTTTTAATAATCCGTATCCCATAATATTTTATTTGTTTTCCATTAATTCTTTGGCATTCTTTATTGCACCCTCAGTAGGTGGCTCTCCACTCAACATTTTTGCCAGTTCAATGATTTGATCCTCTTTGTTTAACAATGTTATACTCGTATATGTTTTATTCTTATCAATATTTTTATACACAAAATAATGATTATCAGCTTTAGCTGCTATCTGTGGGGAGTGTGTAATACTGATGATCTGATGTTTTTTTGACATTTGTTTAAGGATCAGTCCCATTTTTCGGGCTACTTCTCCTGAGATTCCTGCTTCTATCTCATCAAAAATAAGCGTCGGCAATGACATTTTTCCTGCAATTGCTGATTCTATACTGAGTGCCAACCTGCTAAGTTCTCCTCCTGAAGCTACTTCTTTCAGTGGTTTGAATTCTGAACCCTTATTTGCACTGAACATAAATATGAGCTTGTCTTTTCCTGTTGCAGATAGATCAGGGAGTTCTTCAATCTGTACATTAAGCTTAGTATGTGGCAATGCAAGTTCCTTTAATATTTCCTCTATCTGCCTGACAAATTCATTACCAGAAACCTTTCTTCTTTGACTTAGATCCTCAGACAGATTGATCAGGTCTTTGTTGATCACGCCAATCTTTTTGTCAAGCTCTGCTATTTCATTATCCACATTGAAGTGTTTGGCTAGTTTCCTTTCCAGATCTTCCTGTATTTCAAGTAGGTCTTTTATATCCTTTACTTTATATTTGACGATCAGGTTATTTATGAAATCTAATCTTCCCTTCAATGCAAATATCTTTTCCTCATCCAGTTCAGAAGTTTCAGCTATATGAAGATAATCAGCTGAAATTTCATTCAGGCTTTCAAGTATTTCTGTGAGAGTTTCCTTGCTTTGCGAAAACTTTTTTTCAATCAGATCAAGATTGTTTAATTCTCTCATCATGTTCTCCAGCTTTCCTATTATTGACAAATCACCCTCTGCCAATTCGTTAAAGGCTGAATAAAGAGTTTTTTGAATTAATTCCGAATTGTTCAGATTATTGAATTGTGCAAGATTTGCCTGATGTTCTTCAATATCAATTTCAGCAGATTTCAATTCATTGTATTGATATTCCATAAAATCCAACTCCCTGGCATTTCTTTCCTTCTCTGATCTCAATGCCTGAAGTTCTGATTTAAATTTCTGATAATCCGAGTAAAGATCTTTATACTTTTCCAGAATTGAATTATTGTCTCCAAAATTATCAATGATCCTGAGCTGGTATTCAGGGTTGTTCAGTTCGAGATTATCAAACTGACGATGCATCAGTATCAATTGTTCTGTAAGATCTTTAAGCACATTCAGGTTTATAGGAACATCATTTACAAAAGCACGTGACTTACCTGAAGGATTTATAGTTCTGGTTATTGTGATCTCATCTGAATATTCGAGATCATTCTCATTGAAGAAATTATTTAAACCATAATCTTTGATATCGTATAGAAGCTCCACTATACAGCTTTCATCTTTATTGTAAAGAACACCTGAATCAGCCCTTTTGCCCATTGCCAGTTCAAGTGAACCAAGCAAAATTGATTTTCCGGCACCAGTTTCACCGGTAATAATATTTAAGCCCTGGAACATATCAATCTCCAGTCTATCAATTAATGCATAATTCTTTATACTTATGCTTCTGATCATTATTAGCAAATTAGGTGGATGCAAAAATAGAAAAAAAACGATACCCAGTTGCAACTTTAATTTGCTTTCGCTCTTTTTCTCATTTTTTTATCGAATAATTCGCTTTTTCCTTTTCTGGTAGGCAGGTTTCCGTCTTTATCCATTTTAACACTGGCATCCTCACCAGGACAACCATATTTTGGTGCACAGGAATTAAAGGTGTTTAAGAACAACACTAAAAAAAATAAAAAAATGTATTTAATATATTTTCGCATGGTTCAAAATTAAAACGCTAAGGTAATTTTTTTTATCCAAAAATATTCAATTTGATGAAAACTATAATTAACATTTGATTATCCTACCATTTAAAAAATATATTTCACCTTCAAATTCAATCATGATGAAAAAAAATCGGAAAAACTGATATAAAAACATTCAGGAACTTAAAAAAATTTTTTTGGTTAGAAAAATATTAATGAAACAAATTCTTATTTAAAAAAACAGGAAAATTCTTAAATATGATATATTTTTGTTAAAAATTGATTGAATAACAGATTTAAATCCACACCTTGTATATCAAGCTAAAAATCAATAATACCTTATGAATTAATTTATATTATGGAGATTTTTTATTTAAATTTATTAGAAGAATTGGCTTCAAAGGGTAATGAGGAAGCTATGTTAGAATTAGTACAACATTATTTATTTGCTGAAAATATTTCAAAAAGCAAAACACAACAAGTAAAGAATTTCTTAAATTTTCTTGCAGAAAAGCAAAATACACAAGCAATGTTGCTTTTAGGTGGTCAGTATTATGAAGGAACACGGTTCTTCAGGCAAAACTTTAAAGAAGCTGTAAAATGGTATTTAAAGACGGGTGACCAATTGGATCATACGGGGCTTTGCTATTTAGGATATTGCTATTTTTACGGACGTGGTATTCCAATTGATATGGAACAAGCCTTCAACTGTTTTTCTAATTCTGCCTATAAAGGAAATCCGAATGCCATGTATAAATTAGGAGATATGTATATGGATGGCTTATTCGTAAAAAAAAATAAGGATACCGCATTTTGCTGGTATAACGAAGCATGGATAAAAGTAAACGAGGATGATACATATGTAAGGTGCAGTATTGCTTACAGACTTGGAAAATGTTTTTCCCATGGTTATGGAATAGAAGAAAATCTGCCGGAGGCATTACACCTGTTACAATATGCTGAATTAGGATTCTTACTTTTGGTAGTTGAAGATGAACCATATGCAAGGGAAGTATTATTTAAAATAAAACATGAACTTGAAGAAATAAGAAAAAAAATATATGAAATAATATAAAAGTGAAATAAGTAATTGAAAAATGTATTGTCTGAGTGTTGGAAATATGGATTTTGAAAGCATCAAATACGAGATCAGGATGTTTGATATAGCTGAAATACGACTCGATATGTGCAGACTAAGTACTGAACAGGTGAGATATCTGTTTGGGATACATAAAAATCTGATAGCTACATTCAAAAAAACAGAAAATTTTCCTGATAGTTACAGAAAAAAAGTCCTTAAAACGGCAATTTCATCAGGTGCGGCCTGGATTGATCTGGATTTTGAACATGATCAGATATTTTTTAGTAAAGAATTCCTGCACTTTATAAAAAAACACAATACCAGGTTGATAATTTCATTTCACGATTTTAATAAAACTCCTGATAATGAATTCATATATAAAAAAATCGGAGAAATTGAAAATCTGAAACCGGATATTATAAAGTTGGCTTTTTTTGCCAATGATGAAAAAGATAATGAAAGGGTTCTTGATATGTATAGTAAATATGAAGGAATACTTGCATTCAATATGGGAGAAATGGGTAAAGCCACAAGGGTGAGATCTTTAATGCTCGGAGCACCATTTACCTATGTAAGGTCGGATAAGTCTCAAACAGCTCCCGGACAGATGACAATAAATGAAATGATGCAATACTCACAATGACAAACCCTGCGACAGATTTTGTATTGTAAATATTGCAGATCAAATCAAAGCTTTTACCTGCTTAAGGTAAAAAAACTAAGCTAAATTATCTTCGATGTATTTTATAGCATCACCTACTGTCTGGATTTTTTCAGCCTGATCATCAGGTATTGAAATACCAAATTCATTTTCCAGTTCCATGATCAGTTCTACAGTATCAAGAGAATCTGCTCCAAGATCATTTGTGAAACTTGCTTCAGGAGTTACTTCTGCTTCGTCAACTCCTAATTTATCTACGATAACTTTTTTTACTTTGTCTGCAATTGATGACATAATTTTTTAATTTTTTAATGAGGGTGCAAAATAAATAATTTGATTTTTTAATTTCAAATAAAACCAGATTTTTTTTATTAAAATAATTCAGATATACTTTAAAACCTGAATTAAATCAGCATAACCAATTTAATGGTTAAATAGTTCCAAAAAGTTTACTATTATTGCATAAAATTTTAGATTTCATTGGAAAATAAGCAAAAATACCGTGCTTTCTGCAGTCAAAGAAGTGACATACCGCTTTTTCATCAGGATTGGTGGCTTGATATAGTAACATCAGGACGCTGGGATGTGATCTTCTCTGCAGATAACAATGATTTAATAAAAGCCGTCATGCCATATACCTGGTCTGAAAAATATTTTAATACACTGGCCATACAACCTCTTTTAACTCCATATCTTGGTATTCTTTTCTTCTACCCTCCTGATATTTTGAAAAACACTTCAGTATATTCATTTGAGAATGAGCATGCTTACGAAATTATCAGGCAATTTCCTAAACGTTTTTTATACCAGTGTTTCAATTTCAGACCCGATTTTAAAAACTGGTATTCATTTTATTTTAATAATTATTACCAAACTACAAGATATACATACATTCTGAACAACATCAAGAATCATGAAATAATATGGTCGGGATTTACCAATACTCTCAGACGTCAAATAAAGTCGGCTGAAAATGAGTTCATTGTAAGCGTGACGGATGATTACAGAATTGTATTTGATTTGATGAAAAACTCATTGATCAAAAAAAATGTCAGATGGCCACTAAAGGAGAAAATGCTTGCTGATATTGACAAAGAACTTGATTCCAGACAAATGAGAAAAATATTGGTTTGTAAAAATAAAGATGGATCAATAATTTCAGGTGTTTATCTTTGTTTTGACAAAAAAATGGCTTTTCTGCTCGGAATTGGTATGGACAAGAGGCAAGACAGTGGCAATTCTGTCAAACTTCTGATATGGGAGAGTATAAAACTGGCTTCACAATTTGTAAACTCTTTTGATTTTGAAGGAAGCATGGTACCGGGCGTGGAAAGACTTTACAGAAGTTTTGGTGCAGAGATGACCCCATATTTTGTAATTAAAAAATATAAAAACAAACTGGTAAGATTATTGCTCAATTTTATCAATAAATAATGATATGAATTTCAGTACTATTCCCGGACAACAAAGGATTAAAAACGAGCTTGTTGCCATGACCGATAATAACAGGCTTCCTCATGCAGTATTGCTTACCGGTCCAAGGGGAAATGGCAAACTGGCATTAGCTCTGGCATTGAGCTCATATATTCAGTGTGAAAATAAAAATGGAACTGATAAATGTGGCGCATGTCCGGCCTGTAAGAAGACTGATAAACTAATTCATCCTGATATTAATTTTATAATACCGGTAATAGCTTCAGAACAGAAATCCAAATCATATCCCGAACTCCTGGCAGAATGGAGAAAAATGATCATTGAAAATCCATTTTCTGAACCTGAAGATTGGATTTCAAAAATGAGCAATGAGTCAAACACTGCAAATATCAACAAAGAAGCTATAAACTCAGTACTCGAGTATTTTAATTATTCATTATTTGAGGGAAGTAAAAAGATAATGCTGATCTGGAATGCTGAATTAATGTCAAATGAGGCTAACCGACTGTTGAAACTTATTGAAGAACCACCGAAAGATTCTGTTATCATTTTAATAGCAGAAGACACATCTAAGGTATTAAAAACAATATTATCCAGGTGCCAGATTTTCAGGATACCTCCATTTTCAGATGAAGATCTGGAAAAATGGATCAGGGACAAAATCCATGAAGACAATAATATACTTAGGCAAATGATCAGTATTTCTGAAGGTAATATCAGTAAGTTAATAAGCCTTAGCACATTGGACCAGACTGATTTTTTTGAACTTTTAATAAAGTGGCTCAATACATCATTTCAGGGAATCGCAGAAAACATATCAGTTTTTTCAGAAGAATTCTCACGTATGCCGAAAGAAACACAAAAGCAGTTCTTTCATTATATTTTAAGGTTCCTGGAACAAGTACACAGGTCTTTCGAGCTGGAAAATCCCGATATAAGACTGAATCAGAAGGAGCTTGATTCAATGGAAAAACTTAAAACCCTGATCCCCGGCAAAAAATTGCTATTGTTTGCTGAGGAGGTAAACAAAAACATCTATTATATAGACAGAAACGCAAATTCAAAACTTATGATTTTTGAAACAACACTGAAACTCAACAGGATATTTAAAGACAAGAGCATTTAAACAATTGACTTTTTTTTATGTTAAACTCTTAATACTGACAATATAAATGGTATAGGATGGAAGAAGAAAAATGGAGCTTACCTGTAGCAGAGCAAAAAACCGGCAACCCTGATTTTGCAAAAACCAGGAAATTTGAAAAACTCAGTACTTTCGACTGGTTACAATTGAACAAAATAGTTGATGTCAGACAATTCAGGTTTTATGAGGTCAGCTATAAGGATGGTTCGCGAAAGGAATTTGCGGTAAATTCTTCCAATCTTCAGATTATTACCGGTGACTGGGTGGTCGTAGATACAGGTAACGGATATGATATAGGCAAAATTTCATTATCCGGAGATCTTGTTCGCCTGCAGATGAAAAAAAGAAAGGTTTCAGAAGAACGTGAATTAAACAATATTTTACGGATTGCAAATACCTGGGAGGTTGAAAAACTTGATGAAATCAAGAACCTGGAATACAGTACCCTGGTCAGAGCACGGGCTATTGCTGCTTCACTCGGTCTTGACATGAAAATTGGCGAAGTGGAATATCAGGCTGACCGCAGAAAAGCCACCTTTTTCTATACTTCTGAAGACCGGGTTGATTTCAGAGATCTCGTCAAGGAATATGCAAGAGAATTCAAGGTGAAAATAGAAATGCGCCAGATTGGCATCAGGCAGGAATCTTCTAAAATAGGTGGAATAGGATCATGTGGAAGGGAATTGTGCTGCTCTACATGGCATACCAATTTTACCTCCGTTACAACTGATATGGTAAGATATCAGAACTTGTCGGTCAATCAATCAAAACTGACAGGACTCTGTGGAAGACTGAAATGCTGTCTTAATTACGAACTCGACATCTACCTTGAAGCTCTTGAAGATTTTCCTAAGGATTCTAATATTCTTGAACTTGAATATTTAAAAGCATATTTCGTAAAACTTGATATTTTTAAGGGTTTAATGTATTACACTTTAAAAAATGAGAAAGACAGAAACAAAATATATGCACTTTCCAGAGAAAGAGTCACAGAAATAATCAGCCTTAACAAACAGGGAAAAAAACCTGCAGACCTGGGTGCTGTAGAATTTGTCAACACGGAATCCAGTGAAACTTTTGATTTTGAAGATGTTACCGGACAAATAGAGCTTAAGGAAATTAAAAGAAATAAAAAGAAAAAGAAAAAACCTGCTAAGCCCAACTTTATAAGGGAAGAAAAAGCCAACACCTCAAATGCAGATCAGCAAAACAAAGGAACAAATGTAAAACCTGAGCATAAAAAAGAAACTAAAGATCATGGTTCAAGACCACCGCACAGTAACCAGCTGGCCGAGTCAAAAAAACCTGATGATAAAACAATCCAAAATCCTCAGGACTCAAAGCATGGAAAAAACAAAATGAAATTCAGGAGATTCCCTAAAAAAAATAAAAACCAGAATAAAAATGACGGCCAGTAGTAATCAGGAAAAACACACTTTTGGAGTTTACTAAATCATTAATAAAAATCCATCCTGGTTAAATATTTCAATACTAAACTGATTGAGTCTCATACAGGCAGGTGACAGCAACGTATGATTTTATACCATATGCAAATCCAATATACTAAAGGTATTTTGTAATATAATGATTACAAATGCAAATCAGGTGAAATCCTGAGAACAATAAAATAATACAAAACATTTATCTGAGTTCATGTTTACAGAACAAAAACTCATCTTAAACCAGCAACACAATCAGGCAATTATGAGTATAAGATTCGTCAGGATCTTATAGGAATGACTGCAGCTTCATAGCAAGCCCCATATTCCCTTTGATCTTGACTTTGCCGGTCATTGTTGCCATCATCGGATTCAATTCTCCATTGATCATGTCTGTCATAGCCTGAATAGATGTTGCGATCACAGTATCAGCTTCCTTATCTTCAAATGATACTATATTCTCACTGCCGGTACCATCTATAAAAACTATATTGTCATCAAGTTCCAGTTTAAAAGTTCCACCCAGAGGCGAGGTTTTGGCAGCTTGTGCCTTGATGTTATCAGCTATTTCCTGAAAATTCATAGGTAAAGATTTTATTAATTTAAATAATCAATATCACCAACAATTGTCGTATTCTGATCCTTCGTGATAATTTCCTTCAAAGATAGTATTTTTGGCAATTCATAGTTAAAATAATACTCCATTGTAAGTAAATTTGTTTTATAGAATGCTTCATCATATTTACTATTTTCTTTTTTCAACGAGCTGATCCCGATTTTCAGCCATTGCCAGCTGATGATCACATGTCCTAACATTTCAAATACAAGTGTAGCATCTTTCAGGAATTTCTCATACTGCATCTGAAAAGCAAAGGGCAGAAGATATTCCATGGTCTTCTGGATTATTCCTATTCCGTTTTCAAGTTGAGCAGCGTAGGATGTCAGTTCTTCAAACTTTCTCGCTTCAGCTATGGTCTCATTTAGAATTCCCATTAGCAGCATAAGAGGTTTTCCATTTTTTGCAGCAACTTTCCTTCCAAGAAGATCCAATGCCTGGATAGTTGTAGTTCCTTCATATATAGATGTAATACGGATATCTCTCATCAATTGTTCCTGTAGAAAATCGACAGTGTACCCATAACCTCCAAGAACCTGAACACCATAGCTCGTAGAATTTATTCCATATTCTGAAGGATATGCCTTTGCTATAGGAGTAAGGAGATCAAGCATAAGGAAATTGTTCTCTTTTTCTTCACCTTCAGTAACTCCTTCCATGTCATAATATCTGAATGCCTCGAGGATCAGTGACATCGAACCGACTCCGACTGACCTTTGCATCAGCAGCATTCTTCTTACATCGGCATGATTTACAATATGAGTCTGAGCTGTCACTTTTTCCCCCTTTTGCGATAATCTTTGTCCCTGCACTCTTTCTCTCGCATATTCCAGGCTATGATAATAAGCTGAGGTTGATACAGCTGCAGCCGTAAGACCGACTTCCAGTCTGGCCTGATTCATCATTTGGAACATATACTTCAACCCTGCATTTGCCTCTCCGACGAGCCATCCCCGACAATTGTCATTTTCTCCAAACATGAGGTGAGCTGTACAATAGCTTTTCTGACCCATTTTCTGATAATCGCCGGCAGTAAGTACATCATTTGACTCAAGGCCGTTCCCATCAGTATTTCTGAATTTAGGTACAATAAACAATGATATTCCTTTCACTCCCTCAGGAGCTCCATCAATTCGGGCCAAAACCATATGGACAAAGTTTTCAGCGAACTGGTGATCTCCTCCCGAAATAAATATTTTCTGTCCTTTGATCTTATAATATCCTTCGGGTGTGAGTGTAGCTGTTGTTCGCAGATTGCCCAATGAACTTCCGGCTTCTGGCTCGGTTAGACACATTGTGCCCATCCATGATGCACTTAACATATTTGGTACATATTCATCCACCTGTTCCCTGCTACCAAATGATGTGATCAGATTTGCGGCACCAACTGTCAGTGCAAGGTAGGCAAGTGCATGATTATTTGCAGCACTGTATATGAGACCTGTTGCACCAACTATGGAATGGGGCATGTGCATCCCACCAAATTCAGGTTCAAGGTTGGCTCCAACAAATCCACTTTCTGTAATAGCCTGAAAAATATTTTTCATCTGAGGATGGATTTTTATTCCCCCATCTTCGTATTTAGCAGGCATTTTATCAAATTCCTGATAATAAGGATACATTTCCTTATCAGCTATATCTTTAGCGGCATCCAGAAACATAATAATTGAGTCCTTGTCAAACTCACTGAATTGTGGATAATTCAGCAGTTTTTCAAGTCCATGAACTTCAAAAAGCAGGAATTTCAGCAGGTCTAAATCAAAGTATTTCATATCCGGAAAATTTAATAATTATAAAATTAAACATAAAGTTAAATTATTTATTTCATTTTTTAAATAATTTTTAAAATATTTTTTAAAATATTTCACTTTTTTTATGATTTTTCCAATTTTATTAATTAAATTTGTTAGATATTTATAAATTCTTTGTATTTATGAGCATTAAATGCAATAAAATTTATTTTTACCTATAGTTTATTTTTATTGAAATAAATCCTTAAATCTCTACTATGATAACAAAGAAAATCAAAAAAATCGCAGTTCTTGGATCTGGTGTAATGGGATCTGGAATTGCCTGCCACCTGGCTAATGCAGGTATGGAAGTTTTGATGCTCGACATTGTACCTCCTGACCTTAAAGATCAGGAAAAAAATCTTAAGGCTGCCCGTAACAGGATAGCTGACGATTCACTGGCAAAATCGATTAAATCAAAACCTTCTCCAATTTACAGGAAATCCTTTGCCAAAAGGATTACAACCGGAAATCTTGAAGATGATCTGAACCGACTCAGTGAATACGACTGGATAATCGAAGTGATAATTGAAAATCCTGCCATCAAGATAAAACTTTTTGAACAAGTAGAAAAATACAGAACTCCGGGAACCCTGATCACAACTAACACATCAGGAATTCCTGTTAAAATACTTGCTAAAGACAGAAGTGACGATTTCAAAAAACATTTCCTTGGCACTCACTTTTTTAATCCACCCCGGTATTTACCTTTGTTTGAAATAATACCCGGTGAGGATACACTACCTGAGGTAATCGACTTTTTTGTTGAGTTCAGCGAAAAGTTCCTTGGAAAACAACCTGTTAAATGTAAAGACACTCCAGGATTTATAGCGAATAGAATCGGACTTTTCTCTATGGCAAAAATGATGGACCTTACTCAAAAATATCAACTTTGTACTGAAGAAGTTGATTTACTTACAGGACCTATCATTGGAAGACCAAACACCGGAACATTCCGTCTGATGGATCTCGTTGGTGTTGATGTCGCAGATAAAGTATTGAAAGGACTTATAGCAAACGCACCTGATGATGAGTATTTGAAGACATGGCAAAACAGGCCTTTGCCTGATTATATGACTTTTCTGCTGAACAATAATTTCCTTGGTAACAAGTCGGGTCAGGGTTTCTACAAAAAAACACGTGAAAAAGATGAAAAAGGTAAGTCGATCATTCATGTTCTCGATTTAAATGATAATGAATACAGACCTCAAAAGAATGTGCTGATAGATATAGTGAAAAAAACAAAGAAAATCGATAATCTTAAAAGCAAGATCAACACAATCTTTGACTCAGACGACAAGGAATCCAATTTCCTGAAAGAATATTTCCTAAGTACTTTTTCCTATGTTTCAATGCGAATTCCTGAAATTTCCGATAACATTTATAGTATGGACGATGCTATGGTGACCGGATATGCATGGGACATAGGTCCATTTCAGTACTGGGATCTGATTGGAATCAGGAAGGGTGCCAAAATGGCTGAAGAAATGGGTCTGCCCATAGCAAAATGGGTTACTAATATGTTAGCTAAAGGCGTTGATTCGTTCTATACTTCAAAAGATCAGAAAAAAATGGTTTGGGATATAGCTTCTTCTGGCTATAAACCCATACCCGGATATGACAATTATATAATCTTTGATCTGTACAGGGATAAAAATCCGGTTTATAAAAACACCGAAGCCATCATTCATGATATTGGAGACGGGGTAATGAATCTCGAATTCATATCAAAGAGCAATGTAATAGGAGAAGGCACCGGACTTGCAATGCAAAAAGCAATAGAAATAGCTGAAAATGATGGTTGGAATGGTATTGTGATCGGAAATAATTCAAAAAATTTCTCAGTCGGGGCAAATCTCATGATGGTGGCAATGTATGCATTCCAGAAAGATTTTAAGAAACTTGATGAGATCACCAACGATTTTCAGCAGGTAAACATGAGACTAAGGTACAGCAGAATACCAGTGGTTATAGCTACACAGGGATTTGTATTTGGTGGAGGATGTGAGATTTCAATGCATGCTGATAGCATAGCAGCAGCAGCAGAATCTTATATAGGACTGGTTGAGGTTGGAGTTGGATTATTGCCGGGAGGTGGGGGAACCAAAGAATTTGCAGTCAGACTCTCAGATAGCCTTTATCCTGGAGATGTTGCGATACCTAAACTTATAGAAATGTTCAGAACCATAGCAACAGCACAAGTTGCCACATCGGCCCATGAGGCTTTTGATCTGGGATACCTTGATATAAAACGTGATTTTGTTGTTATGAATACCCTCAGGAATATCTCTGAAGCTAAAAAAAGAGTACTTCAGCTTTCAGATACTTATGTAATGCCCGATAAAAAAGAAGTAAAAGTACTTGGCAGATCCGGACTGGCAGCCTTGTATGCTGCAATTAATGAATTTAAACTGGGAGGATTTATCACTGAATATGAATCTTTCATAGCTAAGAAAATTGCATATATCATCTGTGGAGGTGATGTGACCGGTGAACAGGTTGTCACTGAACAATACCTGCTCGATATAGAAAGAGAACAATTCCTCAGCCTGCTTGGAGAACAGAAAACTCTCGACAGAATCCAGTACATGCTTGAGAACAATAAACCTTTGAGGAATTAGAAAGTTAAAAGTTTAAAGTGAATAGTTTAAAGTGAGAAAAATGGCTGTTTTCAGTCTTCAGTCCACAGTTGGCAGTCTTAAGTCAGCAGTCAACAGAAAATGGATGAATATTGAATAGTGAAAAAAATCATAAATCGTAATTCATAAATCAAAAATCATTAAATTATGGCATATATAATAAAAGCATACAGGACTGCAATAGCAAAAGCCAAAAAAGGATCATTCAGACACATGAGATCTGATGATCTTGCAGTTGCTGTGATCAAACATATAATGCAGGAAACACCCGAAATTGAACCTGAAATGATAGATGATGTAATAGTCGGATGTGCATTTCCTGAAGGTGAACAAGGGCTGAATATAGGAAGAAGTATTGCATTATCAGCTTTGGGGATAGAAGCACCTGGAACTACTGTCAACAGATTTTGTGCATCCGGACTGGAAACCATTGCTATGGCATGTGCAAAAGCAGATTCAGGGCAGGGAGATGTATTTCTGGCAGGTGGAATTGAAAGCATGACGATGGTTCCAATGACAGGATACAGATTGACACCCAACTACAATATTGCATACGAAACACCTGAATACCTAGCAGGTATGGGAATCACCGCTGAAGCTGTAGCAAAGAAATACAATATCAACAGAATGGAAAGCGATGAATTTGCATACAGATCTCATATTAAAGCTGCAAATGCTATAGAATCAGGCAGATTCAAATCTCAAATCGTACCTGTCTTGGTAAATGAAGTCAATATCATTGAGGGAAAAAGAGTTGAATCTGAGTTTGTCTGTGATATTGATGAAGGTGTAAGAAAAGATACAACTGTAGAAGCACTTGGACAGCTGAAACCTGTATTTGCAGTAGATGGAATAGTAACTGCGGGAAATTCATCCCAAACCTCCGATGGAGCAGCTTTTGTACTTGTTGTAAGTGATAAAATGGCACAAAAACTCAATCTCAAACCTGTCGCCAGGCTTGCCGCATATGCAGTTGCAGGAGTAGAACCCTTATATATGGGCATAGGTCCTGTTGCAGCAATACCTAAAGCATTGGGAAGATCAGGTTTAAAGATTGATGACATCGGACTTATTGAACTCAACGAAGCATTTGCAGCTCAATCACTTGCAGTATTGAAAGAGACCGGATTGAATCAGGATATTGTAAATGTAAATGGTGGAGCAATTGCTTTAGGGCACCCTCTAGGTTGCACAGGTGCCAAACTCACCACACAAATCATTTATGAAGCTCAGCAAAGAAAAGTAAAATATGGAATGGTGACAGCATGCATTGGTTTCGGTCAGGGTATAGCCGGAGTATTTGAGATTTTTTAGCACACAAAAAATGGATTTGTCAATTTTGATAAATCTTTCCGGCTATTGGACCTGGAATACTTTAACATATTATAAATTCATTTACCCTGATAGAAAAAATGCTGACGATTTTAAAGTCGTCAGCATTTATATTATTATGTCTTACTTCAAAGGTGATCCGACAGGGATCTTACAGTCATGTCCCGGTTGTCCATGAGGAGGATTCAGCTTCTGACCTGGCTGAGCTGCAACCTGCTTTGTTGGTGTCTGTTGACCCTGAACAACGTTTGAAGGCTGAACCGGCATCTGCTGGATTTGTGTAGCTGCAGGCTTTGCATTGCTGTTACCTGTTCCCAGTGGTGATCCTACCGGTATCTTACAATCGTGACCTGGTTGTCCATGAGGAGGATTCAGCTTCTGACCTGGTTGAGTTGTCACCTGTTGTGGTGCTCCCTGAGGTGTTGCCGGTGAAGGAGTAACCTGAGGAGGGTCAACCTGAAGGGTTTGTCCCATATCCTGTTGATTTGAAGTCATATCTGTATTTATTTGAGTTGTATTCTCTTCAGGTTTTTTATTCTCTTTTTCTTTACAAGAATTCAACAAAAGTAATACTGAGAAAATTGTTAAAAGCAAACTGATTTTTTTCATACTGTTTAATTTTGATAATTTAAAATATATCTTCTATTCAAAACCGATAACCGGATTAATTATTGCTTAAAACCATATTTTCTGTTGTCACAAGAAAAAAAATTGCAACTTGGACTCACGATACTTATATGTCTTTATATTTCTTATTTGGTTTATTGAACAACTTTTTTTCTATCTAAGGAAATTAAGGTGAAGTAAAAATCATATAAGAAAATTTGTGGTGAATTATGATCCTTTAATATTTCAATACTCGTGAAATTCGTATTTATTTGTGTATTCGTGGCGATAATTTCTTTTCAGATCAGGTTCAATTTAGTAAACTAACGTCAGTTCGATGTAAGGAAGTAGAAAAATAAAGTATTAAAAAATATAAAAGTAGGAAAATAATAGTTATCTTTATGGTTGATAATCAAATAAATAACAAAATATTTTCCTATGCACAAAGATATTGATATTTTTGAAATTTATTACCAAATTGACATTTTTTTTAAGGATTTGGGTCATTTTTTTATTGAACATTCTATTTCTGGGCCAAAAAAGAGACGAAATCGTAAATTTACTCTTAGCAATTCAGAAGTTGCTACAATAATAATCTGCTTTCATCAAAGCGGATATAAAGAATTCAAATCGTTTTATTTGAATCATGTTAGTACGTACATGAGGTCTTATTTCCCAAATAGAACATACCAGACATCGGTCATTTCATAATTTCTTTGTAAATATTATCTGTAGTCTGGCTGCTTACCAATTCAAAGAAAATAAACCTTCACTCCGTTCAGTTCTACTTGACACTAAACAACTAACTTCTTTCTGATTTTATATCGAACTGACGTTAAAATAGTTTTTTTCTGAATTTTGGCAGTTTGCCACTGCGTTATTCATAGCAATAATAAATATTTGAAAAAAATAATGATTTTCTGTTTATGACGAATAATATTTAACAGTGATAATCAGTATTTTTACGGAGTAATTGAATTGTTGGTCTAATGTCAGGAACTTTTGACTTTAAGGGTTCAAGGTGTAAATGTTTTATAAAATTGTAAAACTTTCACTTTTATGGAGGTGTTATATTTCAAAATAACACTCGATATGTTGCATAGACCAGTTTCCCTTTTCATTTTTATACTTTTTTCACATTCAATATTTTCTCAAACCTCATCAGACTGCAAACTTGAGTTTGGAACTAACCTTGGAGGCCTCTCTGATTGGGCAACAGAACTACCATTTGTCGATATGATGAAAAACTGTAGGGTCTGGTATTCAAAGGATTATAACAACCCATCATGGAATTCTCCCTGGAATACTGAAGCAGCTGATAGCTTTACCTACAGAACTGACGGATATCCTACACATGTACCTCAAAAAATTGGCAACAGAACCTGGCTTCAAAAGCCAGCAACTATCTGGGCCATAACTGATGGCTGGAAACCAGGAAAATACATTGTGTTGTTTGAGGGCAAAGGCATCCTTGATTTTTGGGGTGGATTGTCAGGGCTTCAGAAAATAAATTCAAATAAATACACATTCCAGTTCATTGATCCCAAAGGCTCTTCTCTTGAATTAATTATCAATGAATCTGATATCAATGATCCTGTCCGAAACATCAGGGTGGTACATTCTGACTATGAAAGTTCCTATGCTTCCAGTCCCTTTAATCCATTATGGATCGAAAAACTATCCATATTTAAATCCATCAGGTTTATGGATTGGGGACATACGAACAACTGGAATCAATCTGAATCCTGGCAATGGGACAATCCTCTGCCTTACAAATGGACTGACAGATCTCAGCCTGAATTTTATACATGGTCGGGTTCCAGAGGTATTCCTTATGAGATGATGATCAGGCTCATGAATGACTATGATCTTGACGGATGGGTTTGTGTGCCGCACAATACAGATGATAATTTTGTCAGAGAAATGGCTAAATTGTTTTATGACCACCTGGAACCGGAAAGAAAACTAACGGTTGAATACAGCAATGAAATCTGGAACTGGATGTTTGGTCAAACACAGTGGCTAAATAAATATGGATGTAAAGAAAAAAATAAAATCTGGCCTGAAGGCATAGTACCTTATGTTCAGAATTGTTTGGATATCTGGACCGATGTATTCAGAGAGAGGCCCCACGGGCTCATCAGGGCAGCAGGAGTGCAGACAGGATGGTTTGATGTAAGTGAAAGGATGATCAGAAATCTTAAGCCCGGTAGTTTTGATGCAGTATCACCGGCTTATTATTTTGGATTGTCAGATGAATTATTGGAATCAGAACTAGATGCTTTGGGCAGCAATGCCACAGTTGCTGACCTGGCATACCGTGTACGAAAAAGCCGTGATAAAAATGAGAAAAAGTGGATCAATGATATAAAAACAAAAATCGCAGACCCACTTGGTTTGCCCCTGATGTTCTATGAAGGAGGGCAGCATATTACTCCAAATCCATTTGGACAGGATCCCACTTATGAAAAATGCCTTCTCAGCATCCAGAGAGATACAACTATGTTTAATCTTTATAATGAGTGGTTTGACTTTATGGAAAGTCTGAACACTGATAATGAACCACTTATCTGTATGAATTTCTCATTTGTGTCCGGTAGAAGTGCCAAATATGGAAGTTGGGGAATTTTGGAAACATTAGATCAGGACACAAGCATTGTACCTGCTCCCAAATATTCTGCCATCCTGAACTATATAAAGAGAAACTGTGATTCAGCAAATTCAATTGCAGAGAAAAATAAATCTGATGATTTTATAATTTTCCCCAATCCTGCTGAAACTATTATTTATATACATTCACAAGAAAATGAATTTGTTAAATGTAAAATCTTTGATTTGAATGGGATATTGTTAATTGAAACTGATCAATCTGAAATAAATATTGAAAATCTGAATAATGGTGTTTACATCACTCAGATAATTTCAGAATCGAAAAATGAAATTAGAAAATTGCTGGTAGTAAAGAATTGATTAACTCTTTTTCGAATTTTTCCTGCCTATTCGTGTCCAACCTGCTGAAAATAAGTTAAAGATGAGCAAAACGAATACCAATGCAGCCAGAATTTCAAGAACTGATAAACAAAATACTGATCCTTCCATATTAATTTAGCTTTACTGTTGTTCCCTATGCAAGGAAATCTGTAGCACCCCGCATGATCATAGAAGTAGCCAGACGGGCATTTTTACCCGCATCTGCTCCTATCCTGAATTCATCATCAGGCATCCTTGCATAGCCTATTCACTCAACTTTGCTTGTAGTTTGGCATATTCCCTGTTAAGCGAAGGCATGCCTACGATCCTCAAACTGTTTAAGACATCATACCAGAACCCTGAACTCATAGATCATTTTTCCTGAATTCAGTTTCAAAAATATCTATTAATTTTTATTTATGCACTATATGTTTGGTCTTGATTATCTACGTAAGTGCAAGCTACATCAAATGAAGGTGGAACACTTCTATTATTACTGTTTTCTTATGCCTTTGTAATTGTTCTAATTCATCAATCCGTCATTTTAAAATGTTAAAACTCTTAAAAATCATTTACAATCTTTACATTTGTATTTTTTTTATACAATGAATTTATATTTAAAATGAGAGCAATAATAATACTGGTCTTTATCAGCCAGTTTTTTGTACTTTTTTCACAATCTTCTGACCTGTATATTCCGCTAAATATAAGGGATGCATATGCCGGAAAAACACGCGACATGAGTGGAAAACCAGGTACTGCTTACTGGCAAAACAAACCAACTTACCTGATGAATGTAATTTTCTATCCTGAACAGCACAAGATCGATGGAAAAGCAGAAATCACTTATACCAATAACAGTCCCGATACCCTGAATGAAATTGTTCTTACCCTTCTTGGTGATATTTACAACAAAGACAATTTCAACCATGACTGGAATATGGACAGATCCATGCTGAATGATGGGATTATTATTGAGGAAGTGAAAATTAACAAAAAAAACATCAATCTCAAAAAAGATGGAAATATCAGGACAGGCACAAATCAGATAATCAGCCTGGAAAAACCTTTGTTTCCAAAGTCAAAAATTGAAATCTTTATAATGTGGACATTTGTTCATCCTAAGAAAATCAATATCCGCGAAGGAAACTATGGTGACAGCACTTTTATGGTAGCTTATTTTTATCCCAAGATAGCTGTTTACGATGACCTTGATGGATGGGACAAGCATAATTATACCGGCTTTGCTGAATTTTACGGTGAATTTGCAGATTATGAGGTAAATGTAATTGTTCCGGGAGATTTTAAGGTTTGGGCCACAGGGGAATTGCAAAATCCTGAAGAAGTTCTGGAAGAACCATATCTTAGTAGGTGGCATGATGCCCACATACCAGGGAAAACAGTCAATATTATCGGTATTGATGAAGTTAAAAAAAGAGAAGTCACCAGGTCAGGTCAGGAACTCACATGGAAATTTAAAGCTCAGAATGTACCAGATTTTGCTTTCGGCACATCAAACAGATTCCGCTGGGATGCCAGGACTGTAAGTATAACAAATGATAATAACAGAAATATATTTCTAAGTACTGCCTATTCTGATACAAGAAAGTATTACCCACGGATCATAAATTTACTTGATACAGTGATAATGAATTTTTCCACAAAATTTCCGGGAATACCTTACCCCTACCCTTCGATGAGCATATTCAACGGAAATGCAGGCATGGAATTCCCTATGATGTGCAATGATGCTGAAGAACCTGACTGGAGGGGAAATGTAGGTCTGACATACCATGAAGCAGGGCATACGTATTTCCCTTTTTATGTTGGAACTAATGAACGAAAATATGCCTGGATGGATGAAGGATGGGCAAGTTTCATTCCTGGCTATTTCATGCATGAACATATACCCGCTGAACAGTTTGATTACTTTAAATCGCGTATAAAAACATATAATTCTTATGCGGGGGCTGAAGGTGAAGTGCCGATTATGACACTTACTGACCATTTGAGATCAAGACAGCCTTATCGTCAGGCAAGTTACAACAAATCTTATGTAGCCAATATAATTCTGATGGATTACCTCGGCGAATCCATATTTATAAATTGCCTGCAGGAATATATTCGACGTTGGGCAGGTAAACACCCGATGCCATATGATTTTTTCAATACTTTCAGTGAAATATCGGGAGAAAATCTTGACTGGTTCTGGAAAAGCTGGTATTTTGACCAGGGATACATCGACCTGGGAATCAGCATGCCTGACAATAAAACTATAATCGTTGAAAACATTGGCAAACTCCCCCTGGGATTTAAATTAAAAACTGAATACAGGGATGGTACCATTGGTGAAAATGAATTTAATCTGAAAGTATGGAAGAATTTCAGGACAAAACTTGTAATACCTGTTGCTGCAGAAAAAGAAGTATTAAAAGTCAGTCTCATCTACGAAAGGGATTATGATATCAACAAAGCCAATGATGTATTGCTGATGAATTGATCATATTAACCCAAATTAAGGATTAGCCTAATGATTTATTTGGGTTTAATGAAAAGTACAGATAAAGAGAGTTTTACTGGATGATTGAAAGAATGGTATTACAAATGGAATTTCAACCCGGTTTTCCAAACTTACTCATCAAATAATGAAATTATCTAACCAACGGAATTTCCGGAAATGGTTTGGGTTTCTATAAAATCAGTTTTATTTTTTTTTTTTAATTATAGGGCTATTTACTTAAAAAGTTGTCTGTAGTTATTAATATTTTAAATTTTTAATATTAAAAAATATACTTATATTAGTTATTTTTTTGTGACTTTATAATTTTTTAATGTCTTACAGATATTTAAAATTAAAATGAATAACATTTAATATTTTGATGCGATTAATAAATACCAGATATCATCAAGTTGTTATATCAAAAGCAATCGTATTATTTATTGCATTTTTTCTCTATTCCTATAATTTAAATTCCCAATGTACTGGTGGTTCACAAATTGGCACTAATCAGGTACCATGCTCAGATAATGCTGCTACAATATCAGTGACACCACAAAATTATATAGTCATATACGTAGTGAGTGGAATTAATTATCAAATAAGCTCCACAAGGAATGGAATAACTTTAGTAAATCATACCACCGGTGTTCAAATTCAACATACTGCATCAAATAATACAAATTATACTGCGACCTACTCAGGTACTATGCGAATTTACAATTGCAATTCAAATAATGCATCTATAACTTACAGAGCTATTAACACTGGGTCTAATAATACAGATAATCAAAACAATTGTGGATCAAATAATTGGGTAGGACATATTTATAAAAGATTAGATGCTACTGCAGGTCCACCATCTGACCCTAATGCTTTTACAAGTTATATAGGATATTTTACGGAAAATGAATCTTTTACAGAGTCATTTGGTGGAAATACAAACTGTTTTCAGACATTTTCGAATTCCAATAACTGGATTAACACATATACTGAATTCTTTGCTGTAAGATTTTGTAATCAATCAGTAAAACCTGCAGGAGCATATATTATTTCCTCAGTTACTGCTGATGATGGAGTAAGAATTAAAGTTGATGGAAATCTGATAATGAACAGGTGGATTCAACAAGCTCCCACTACCTACAACAATATTTTGTTCAATCATACTGGAAATTCACAATTAAAATTAGAATATTATGAATCTGCAGGACAGAATACCATTGGTATTGGAACTATGACCAGAGTAAACAATGTCCTCAATACAAATATTTCGCAGGCTTATTGCCAGGGAGGCACAAATCTTCAGATCGGAGGAACAAATACACTGACTACTGCTCCTGTTAGCAGTAGTGCAGGATATTCAGTATCATACCAATGGCAGGTCAGTACAGATAATGCAAATTTTTCAAATATCTCGGGAGCAACATCTCAGAATTATACTCCAACTCAAACTGCTCCAGGAACGTATTATTACAGAAGAATTGCAAATGTCAGTAATACAAATCCAGGGTCCATTGCTGTTACAGCACAGGATATTTCTAATGTGGCTCAATTGACTATCAGACCTAAACCAAATGGAGTTTTGAATGGGTCTGTGATATGTGAGGGAGATCCTACAGCTCAGCTAACTTTTACTTCCAATGCCGGAACAGGTCCATTTTCTTTAATAATTAATGGATCAACATTTAATAATATTACAAGCGGAGTGCCTTTTTCAATAACTGCACCTGCAACAACAACAGTTTATAATTTAACAAAAATAACGGATTCATACGGATGTATAAATCCATAAAACTATTATTTATTATTTATTATTTATTAACTTTTTAAAATTTTTAAAAATGAAAAATTTGACAATTATTTCTGGTAACTTATTGAAAAGCGGTCTGATTCTGCTATTATCTTTAAGTTCTTATATTGCTAATGCACAGATAAGTTCAACAACTATTACTGTGCAATCCAAATCTGTTGCTGCTACAAGTGCTACAGCATCAGATGCTGATATCTGTAATGGAGAAAGTACAAATTTATCAGTAGTGGGTGGATCGTTAGGAACAGGAGCAAGTTGGAAATGGTATGAAGATGCCTGTGGTGCTGGTGCAGTAATCGGGACAGGAACACCAATCACTGTAACACCTCCTAATGCAACTACTGCTACAATTACCAAAACTTACTATGTAAGAGCTGAAGGTACTTGTAATACCACAACTTGCCAACCAGTTACAGTGACTATTTATGCAACTCCAAATGTAACTGCTCCAGCAAATGCTACATATTGTGTTGGCACTTCAGTTCCTGTTCAATCTCTGACAGGTACTCCAACAGGGATCACATATGATATCAGTGGTGGTGCAGATGTAGGACTGGCTGATGCAACCGGATTAACAGAAATACCGGCATTCACAGCAACTAATGCTACCAATGCAGTGATAACCAGAACAATTACTATTGTACCTAAAGCAAATGGTTGCACAGGTGCTTCAAAAACATTTACTATTACTGTAACACCTGATGTAACAATTACACCAATTTCAGATCAAATAGTTTGTAACGGTTCATCAACTACAGCTATTACCATTACTTCAAATGTGGTATCAGGAGTCGTCTATAACTGGACAAATGATAATCCTTTAATAGGCCTTGCTGCATCAGGAACAGGTGATATTGCTGCATTCAATGGAGTAAATTCAGGTTGTACAGATCAGGTGGCAAATATTACTGTAACTCCTGTATTAACTGAAGGAACTACAACTTGTACAGAATCAACGGTAACATTTAAAATAACTGTCAGACCTACTCCTAATGGAACGATTGCAAGCAATGATCCTATTTGTGAAGGTGACCAGGCACAACTAACATTTACCGGAACTTGCGGAACTGGTCCATTTACATTGGATATAAGACAAGATGGTGGTTCTCCGAATGCAACATACAACTCAATTTCAAGTGGAACACCATTTAATGTTGTACCGAATCCAACAACTCCAGGTTTGCATACTTATGATTTGATGAAAATCACAGATGCTCATGGATGTATTAAACAGTAATGAATAAAATAATTCGTTTTAAAAATTTTAAAAGGTAAATTGAATTATGATTTATAAAAAGATCATAATAAAGACTGCAATGATTATCAGCGGGTTGATTTCCTGCCCGCTGATAGCATTCTGTCAAATTCAATCGACAAGTATTTCGGTTGATGAGACCCCTTATATTTCACAGATTTCTGTTGAATGTCTGGAAACTGAGGTAAAATTGACCGTTATTCCTGATAATAGTTCCTTACCAATTAATTTTCATCTGACTGATGCAACACCAGTTATACCAGGTTTACCTTTTACTAATACTACTGGAGTTTTTTATGTACCTAATTACAATACTAATCAGACTCTTACTTTTGAAACAGAACACTTGAATTGTTTTGATATAGAAACAATTTCTTTTAACTGCACTGTGGTATTACCTGTTGAATTTCTTGATTTTACAGCTAAACCAAGAGATGAAATTTCAGTAGAATTGAATTGGGAAATTATGCAGGAATTGAATGTAGCAAAATATATAGTTGAAAAAAGTACTGATGGTATTGATTTTGGTGAAATTGGTGAAGTAAGCGCTAAAATGAATAAAAATGGACCTGGAAACTACAATTATATTGATATGGATCCTTTTTGGGGAACTAATTATTATAGATTGAAAGTTATAGATAAAGATGGAACATTTTTTTATTCGAAAATTGCAAAAGTGATTTTCAAAGCTAAAAGATATGCTGCAAAAATCTATCCAAATCCAGCAAAAAATGTAATTTTTGTTGATCACAGCTTTCCAGATTCAGGACCATTAATTGTTAGTATTTTCTCAAATCTGAATATCCTTGTTGAACAAATCAGGTTTGAAAGAAATCAATTTAAACCTACCCTTAGTTTTTCACTTGAAAACTATATTGCAGGAATGTATATAATAAAAATTGAAGATGAATCCGGGCAGGAGATAAACGAGAAATTCTTTAAAATAGAATAATTTTGATAAATATTAAAAAAGTCTTCAAACCATTTATCCAAAAAAAATCTAACATAAACAGAGCGGAAAACGGGACTCGAACCCACGACCTACGGCTTGGGAAGCCATCGCTCTAAAAACTGAGTTATTTCCGCTTAATTTTTGTACAAAATAGTGTTAAGTATTTGCATAAAGGGGTTCAAAATTAAACAAATAATTCAAATTGCATTTACTTATATATCAATATTTTACAAGTGTTTTAAAACAATTATTTTCAAACAACTTCATAGATAGTCAATTCATCAGAAAAATTCTGTCCTGGATTTTAAATGGTACTCTGTATGTCAAATTGTGTATAAAACAGGATTATTTACAGATGACTACTTTCTGTGTTTTAATGAATTCATCACTTTTTATCCTGAACAAATATATCCCATTTTTCAATTCTGAGCAATCAATCTTTTGATTGTGTCCATTTATTAACTCACTATACAAAAATTTTCCTGAAATATCATAAATTTCAAGTCTCATGTCTTTCCCGGGTTTTAATCCGCATGAAACATATATTGATGAGCTGGCCGGATTAGGAGTCACACTAAAATCAAACCCGGTTTTATCAAAATATGGTTCTTCTGTTTTTGTAATAACAACATCATCAGGCAATCTCAGGTCAATGGTTTGAGATGGCAGATATTTTTTTGAGCCGTCATCATAATATGCAATAGCATTGCAGATTTTGATCTGTGTATTACGTGTAGGAAATGAGTCAGGTAAGTTGTTTGTCTTAAGAGCCAGTCTTAAAAGCTTATTATTATTTATTTCAGATAAACTAAGGTTGGTTTTCATGTCATTTATCTGAATTATATGAGTAATTGTTTCATCAGTTACAGTACTATTGGTAAAATAATATGTTTTAACATTAGGTTCTTTCCATGAAATTCTGTTTATCTGATCAAATTTTTTAAACAACCTTGAATCATACCTGATCTCATATTCCAATCCAAGTAAATTATTCTCGTTTTTTAAGACTAAATTCAGAACTTCAACTCTGTTGTCAACTAAAACTGTTTCGGCATTATTTCTCGACATGATTATTTCATCTCCTTCTTCACAATAATCAACAGCTGCGTTAAAACAAAAATTTTTAGAACCCATAAAATCATTTATAATACCAATATCGGTGAAATCTATTGTACCATCTCCATTTGCATCAATATATTTCAAATTGATATCCTCAGTATTATTTTGAGGCCAGTCAGATGCTTCCCTTCCCAGCCAGGCAACGGGATATTTCCGTTCAGGACCATTTTTGCCCAGGTTACGAAGAATATTTACATAATCCCTGAAATTGACAATTCCATTTCTGTCTGTATCTCCAGGCCAGACGCAATTGCAATTGCATACCGGAGTATAACAACCAGGTAATCCCTTTTTATATGAATCTATAAGATCCGGCAGCTTCAGTTTTGCATATACAATATTTTCGAGGTTGCTGAAACCTTCATTCCGGAAAAAAGAAAATGCAATATCATATTTTATACTTGAATCCGGATAAAACGTAAAATCCGGAATTTGCTTCATCCTATTAATACCTAATGCCTTCTTGTCACCGGATGGAATATGAGCAGATACCATTGACCAACCATCACTGTTCAACGGAGAATCAGGAAACATGAACAATACAGTATCTTTTGACCATGGATTATTACCATTACCTCCAAAGGTTATAGGGGTTCCATCACGAAACTTTCCATTCAGAATGTTATAAAAATAGCTTTGCAACAAACTTGTGGTACTATTTGATGGTAAATCCGGAGTTAGAAATCCATCAAGGCCATTATCACCCAGAAAAGTTACTACCTGAACCGGTGGATTGGCACCATATCCTTTTAACCCCTGGCCACAATCTGAATCATCATTATTATCAATATTGTAAACATAATAACTATTGAGTGATGGAAATGAACCCACATAATCATCATAATAACATCCAAGGTCTGGATCGGTAAACAAACCAAACCTGAAACTGAAATACGGGCTATTATTTTTATTTGTAACCACATACTTTGTGAAAACTGTTTTGGATAATATATCATCATCGCAGTCCATTGCCCAGGCTGTTTGTTCTATTTGAAGTTTCATGCCATCGTAAGGAATATCATTGCCTGGAGGATAAATACCCCCGCTGTAAACACACCAGAATATAGCTCCAGGAACAGATGAAGGGCTTAACCCGGCTACACCCGGATATTCTCCAAACTGAGGCTCATAAATTCCATTAATATGTCCCGGAGTTTCAATGAAACCAGCATGGCAGTTTTTGTATATATCAAAACCATGCATAAGCTTAAAAAATGGATTTCCATTTCCTGGCCATCCATAAATTGAATTAACAGGAAAATCAATTTTACCATCCTGAAAATCAGTTAAATGTTTTTTAATGTCCTCGCCGGTAACCATAAAAATCCTATTCCAGTTTTGTGCCATTTCAAAGTTTTCCTGATCATCTCCATCGTTGAATGGCCCGGGAATATAACCACAATCACCTGTATTATTCATGAACACATTAGTCAGCAATTTTTGATCGGTATTATATCCTCCAAACCATAAAGATGTAATATAGAAGGAACCGGGTGCAGTACCTGAAGTGTATGGCACTCTGAAACTTCCATTTAAACCATCATGGAAGTTAAAACCCCTGTTTCCGATGGCAGCCCTGATATAATTGGTATTTAAAAATTCAATCTTTTTTTCCAGATCGCAAACTGACTGGGATTGCACTTTGAAAATCAATAGAATCAAAAAGCAAAAGAAAATGAAGTTTTTCATAGTTTCAGGTTTTTTATGTTAATGATAACACTAAACTCCCCTGATATAAAGCATTTATTTTCATAAATTTTTAAAGATAAATCTTTACTTATCAGTTAATAACTCCCTCCAAATTTACTATAAATAACGATTAAAAACATTTTTCAGTCACCACCATTTTAGAAATTTATAATGATTTTAATGTAAATATATAAAAACTAACAAATTGTCTTGATTTCATTTATTTTTCCTACCTTTGCAAATTCTTTTAAAAAAATAAAATCAACAGATATGAAAAAAATAGCAATTAACGGATTCGGAAGAATTGGAAGACTTACTTTAAAGGCATTACTTGAGAAAAAAGACGTTGAAATAGTAGCGATCAATGATCTTACAGATAACAAAACACTGGCTCACTTATTGAAATATGACTCTGTGCACGGAAAATTTAACGGCACAGTGGAAGCTGATGATGAATTCATAACAATAAATGGTAAAAAAATCAGAGCATTTGCTGAGAAAGATCCTGCCAATCTGCCATGGAAAGAACTTGGAGTTGATGTTGTTGCTGAATGTACCGGGGTATTCAGAAGAAGAGAATTGCTTGACAAACACCTTCAGGCCGGTGCAAAGAAAGTTGCCCTCAGTGTACCTGCTGATAAGCCAACAGACGTAGATGTTACCATAGTGCTGGGAGTAAATGATGAAACCCTGAAGCCCGAACACAAACTTGTTTCAAATGCTTCATGTACTACTAATTGCCTTGCTCCTATAAGCAAAGTGTTAAATGATAATTTTGGTATCGAGTATGGATTAATGAACACAATCCATTCATATACAAATGATCAGATAATACTTGATGCACCACATAAAGATCTCAGAAGGGCTAGAGCAGCTGCACTGTCAATTATACCAACTTCTACAGGTGCTGCCAAAGCAATCGGTTTGGTGATACCGGCTCTTGATGGCAAACTTCATGGATTTGCTATGAGAGTGCCTACACCTGACGGATCTGTTGTTGACCTCACAGTAAAACTGAGTAAAAAAGCAACTGCAGACGAAGTAAATGCAGCTATGAAAGCTGCTGCTGAAGGCCCTATGAAAGGCATTCTCAAATATGAAACTGATCCAATAGTAAGTTGTGATATTATCGGCAGCCCATATTCATCCATCCTCGATGCAAAGCTGACAATGGAAAAAGGTGGAGATATGATCAAAGTTGTTTCGTGGTATGATAATGAATTCGGCTATTCACAAAGATTGGCAGATCTCATTGAAAGAATGGCTTAATTAAGGTAGAAGGGTAGAAAGGTAGAAGGGTAGAAGGGTAGAAGGGTTGAAGGGTATGAAGGTAGAAGGTTTGAAAGGTCAATTACGAATTACAATTTGAATGAATGAATTATTGATTGATTGATTGATAATAGAAAAAATCAACAATTTACCCTGTAACTTTGTAAAAATTAACAATTTACCATTAACAATTAACAATTAATATGCGCACAAATTATCAAAACCATAAAGTCCTTGTCAGGGTAGATTTCAACGTTCCTATGACGAGTGACCATAAAGTTTCAGACAATACGAGGATAGTTAAAGCTATGCCTACTTTGCAGCACATACTCAATAATGGCGGTAGCCTTATATTGATGTCGCACCTTGGAAGGCCAACAAAAAGCCTTGATGCCAATGGAAATATTGATGTAGAAAAGTTTACACTGCATCATATGATTCCTGAACTTGAAGCACAATTCGGCAAAAAAGTGGAATGGGCTCCGGATTGCATAGGAGAAGAAGCAAAACAAAAAGCTGCAGCATTAAAACCCGGAGAAGTATTGCTTATCGAAAACCTGAGGTTTTATAAAGAAGAAGAAAAAGGTGATGAAGAATTTGCAAAAAAACTAGCCGCACTCGGCACTTATTTTGTCTTTGATGCATTTGGAACAGCACACAGAAAACATGCCTCGACCTTTTTTGTCTCTACCCTATTTGACAAAGATCATAAGGAACTTGGATTTCTTGTTGATGAAGAATATCAAAGTGCAAACAAACTTCTCAACAATCCTGCAAGACCTTATACCTCAATAATAGGGGGCGCAAAAGTATCTGACAAGATAAAATTGCTCGACAAGCTAATTGGAGTATCTGACAACATTCTTATAGGTGGAGGGATGGCATATACATTTATAAAGGCTTTGGGTGGAGATATCGGAAATTCCCTGTTCGAACCTGATTATGTACAGACAGCTAGGGATATACTTGAAAATGCAAAAGCTAAAGGGATAAAATTCCTATTGCCTGAAGATAGTGTTATTTCAGATAAGTTTTCAAATGATGGGGATGCAAAAGTGGTAAAAAGTTCTGAAGTCCCTGGTGAGTGGATGGCACTGGACATTGGACCTGAAGCCATTAAAACATATTCAGATGTTATTGAAAATTCAAAATCGATAATGTGGAACGGACCTCTTGGCGTATTTGAAATGGAAAAATTCTCAAAAGGGACTTTTGAAACCGCAAAGTCTATTGCAAATGCTACCGATAAAGGAGCATTCTCAATGATCGGTGGTGGAGATTCTGTCTCGGCCATCAATAAGTCCGGACTGTCAGAAAGAGTCAGCTTCATTTCTACCGGAGGTGGAGCAATGCTTGAATTCCTGGAAAATGGAGGATTACCATGTATAGATATTATATTTGAGTAAGAAATAAAAAAAGCTTATAAAAAACCCTGTCAATTTGATGGGGTTTTTTTATAAGTCTATGAATTTTTAATGTATGCTCCCGGCATGATTATAATACTAATTCTATTATTTAAATAATATAATTTGTGATAAGAGGTCAGTCTTGTGCTGACCGTAGTGTCAGTAAGACCTTTATCACGGAGCGGGACTCCGCAGCAAAGGACTCTTGTCCTCTTGCTGCAACATTTTGGATTATAGTCTGATCAAATCAATCACTGCTAATCAAAGTTACTATGAAATCATTCGTATCACCTTAATATAGAAATGGTATAAT
>JBLMZC010000022.1:0-13598 GCA_050258615.1 Deltaproteobacteria bacterium
CCGACCGCAATGGCGAGCCGCAACTGGATGCTGCGGCGAATGATGCTGGAGACCGTCCGCAACGATCCCGAGTATAACAACGGCAATTACACAAAGCAGCCGCGCTTCATGAAAATCGCCATTATAACGTTTTCAATTACGCAAATTTTACCTACAAGGTTTCGGTAAAATTTCCTGCATTCTCCAGCTCAAACATAATTTCGCACTGTCCTTTAGTTGAATTTTTAAACAACTTCATATTTAACATTAAGATTAAAACAAATATATTACAAAAATATATTACAAAAATATATTATTTATTTAAATGTTGTACAGTTTATTATTTAAAATTTTATAATATCGGAACCGAAAGTTCAAATTGAATGGGTTTTCAATTACTATTTAGTATTTTTCATCATTTGACAAGATAATTAAAACTTTGAAACAAAATAAATGGTTAATAGGAATATATTGGATTTTCCTGCTAAGTATTTAGAATTTTTATGCTGATAATAAAAAATAGGGCGATAGTTAAGTTTCTGACTTTAAATTTCGCCAATGCCATCACATTGTATCCTTTTGTATTTTTGAGGAGTGAGGCTTTGATGAGCAATAAAACGCTTATTAATCATGAAAAGATACATATCAGGCAGCAGCTTGAGCTTCTGATCATTGGTTTCTACATATTTTATTTCCTTGAGTTTGTGATCAAATATTTTAAATACAGGTCAAGAGTCCGTGCTTATTACAATCTTTCATTCGAAAGGGAAGCTTACAGCAATGAAGCTGATCCTGAATACTTGGTAAGACGCAGGTTTTGGTCGTTTGTTAATTATTTTTAAATTTTTTATCTGTTTGAAATAAAAACTACCTGGAATATCATAAAAACAATATTTTTGAGTTTTTTTATAAAATTTTAATTTTGGTGTTTAGGTTCAATATTTGCTTAAGTCTGGTTTTGTTAATTTTTTGCAATGTATATGCACATGATTTTCAAAAAGTTGATGCATATACCAGGACAGTAAGCAAAACAGAGGACTACAAAATAATGGCCAAAAGGCTGACTGAACCTTTTCCGTCTCAGCGCGAAAAAGTAAGAGCTCTTTTCGTTTGGATCACCGATAATGTTAGGTATGATTTTGAAAAGTACCAAAATGATCTGAGGACCGGAGGATATACAAGGATCTACGGGAGAAATCAGAAAGAAATAGAACTGAAAAGACAGAAAATCAAACAGGAAAAGATAATAAAAACCTACAGAACACAAAAAGGGGTTTGTGAAGATTACAGTGTTTTATTTGAAGCTATGTGCATTTCAGTGGGTATTGAAGCAAAAACAATTACAGGATATGCAAGATTCAACCCTTCCGATATAGGACGACTCACCCGGGCTGTAAACCATGCCTGGAATTCAGTGAAAATTGATGGTGCATGGTATCTTCTTGATGCAACCTGGGCAGCCGGCACAACAGATCTCCAAACGGGGATTTTTACAAAAAAATTTCAGGAGGGTTTTTTTATGACAGCTCCTGAACTGTTCATCATGAATCATTTTCCTGAAGATTCTAAATGGCAGCTTCTCCCGAAAGTGATTACATTTGAAAGTTTTTCAAATTTTCCGTATCTTCATGATGGATATTATGATTATAAAGTCATTGACTATAATCCAAAAACAGCTTTTCTGCAGTCAGAGGCTCAATTTTCAGATATCCAACTGGTATTTCAGGATCTGGTTCCGGAAATATTTGTTTTTGAAAATGGAAATATGTTAAACGTAAAACGGTCTGGCAGTAAAAATACTGTAAATTTAAAAATACCCCTGACCGGAAAGACCGGAAAACATATAATTATCGGGGTGAAAAACCACAATTATTTTGATCCAATTATTGAATATAAGATAAAGTGATACCTGCAGGATATTAAAAAAATTGGAAAAAAATGTAAACCACAGGTATTTAACCTCCTAAAAGCTTTCTTAATTCTTCTACCTGGCTTTCCCAGAGTTCAGTTATGTCCATCACTTCATCTTCATCGCAGTATTCTTTGATATTGAATATAGTCTGGTTTGTTATGGGTGATTTGTAAACACAAAATTCAAGATATTCCTTTTGTTCTTCTGCATCTTCCCAATGAAAAACGATCTTATAATCATCTTCATAATCAAGGATCCTGGCTTTTTCATGAGCATCTTCCCAGAAAAAATCATAAACATCATCCTTTACAATTACTTTTTCACAAAACCAACGGGTTAATCCTTCGGGGGAACTCACATATTCAAAGACCATCGAAACTGATGCTCTGAAGAAAAATTCAAGGTCAACAAGTACTCTTTTCATTAATTAGTATTCACAAAGCGCAAATAAAACAAATTTTTCAGAATCTGCAAGCTTTAAGCAGTTTTTTTTTCTAAAATGTATCAAAATACAATAAAAACATAATACTTTTATTGAATTATCATTTTATTTGACCTGATCTTATTGCCCACTTTCAGGACATAATAATAAATTCCAGGTTTTAAACTGAGTTCACTGTTATCGATGATGACTGAATGCTTTCCTGCTTCATAGCGTTGATTAACAATAACATCGGAAATTTTTCTGCCTAGCGTATTGTATATTGTTATATCCACTGAAGCACTTGTTTTGAGTTTGAAACTCACAGCTGTTTTATCAAAATAGGGATTAGGTTCATTGTGAAATAATTCAAAGAAACATTCCTCAAACTTTGGATCATCAACTGGTGTGATCAGTTTTTTAGCATCAATCAATGCAGTGAGTACCGACATTTTAAAATTATCCATCCTTGCCCAGATAGGTCTGATTATATTATTTTGGACGGATATGTTGGTATAATCACCGAAAAAAACACTATTGTCAGGGTAAAAGGGTGATTCACTTATCTTTATATTTTCAAATGATACTCCACCATCCACTGACACTGCAAGATACACATCAGTATTCCGGTCCTGATGGTTTCGTCTGTCATAAAACACAAAATAAAGAAATCCATTGGTCTGATCGATTGTCATCCATGTAAAGAACTGATGTTTGCCTGCCTGGTCATTGTTTACACGTATTGGAGCAGACCAGGTGTTGCCATTGTCTTTTGATCTGACCAGCCAAACATCTGTGTCATTATCTCCATTTCGCTGGTCAGTCCAGTTTATATAGATAGTGCCTCTGTTTGGGCTGTGGCTAAGGTCACATGCTGTCACCGGCAAACCATTGCACCGGTAAATACCGGGGATGTCGTAATTCCAGCCTCCCGGAAAATCCGAGACAAAGATGTCTTTATTCAGCCACGTTTTTCCACCATCGGCTGATCTGTCAAAGATCAACCCACCGGGTCCGGCCCAGGATACATAGATTTCACCATTTGGCCCGACTGCAGGTACTGCACCTTCTGTAGTATTGTCATCATCAATACAGTCACCGCCTTTTTGGTTAATTCTTAATGCGGGTGACCATGATTTACCTCCATCTTCTGACCTGGAAAATAGGATATGACTGCTGTCTTTTGGGTTTGAGGAGCCATATTTGTCAAAATGTGTCCATGTGCAATATATATTATTATTGGCAGGATCGGTAATTGCCCAGTGTTTGTCCTGATTATTTCCAGGAAAATGTCCCATATAAGTATCCTGCGGCCAGGTTTTCCCTCCGTCAAAGCTTTTTTGAGCAACTATCCTGTCTATCCAGTCCTCAGCATTTGAAAGATGAAAGAAATAAAAATGGCCGTTGGTATCAGTCATTATGACCGGGTCACCCCAGACTCCATAATTTGAGGTAAGCTTGCTTTTAGTCCATGTTTTACCAGTATCACTTGAGAAATATACATTATCAATATTGCTTCCTGCTACCACCTGAGAGGGTTTTTTTGGATTTATGGCAATCGAAGGCTCATTTGGGTAGCCCTGATTGTCTATAACGATATTTTTAAATTGTGCAGGAAGAGATACACAGTAAAAGATGATAAAAAAACCAGCGATTAAAAGTTTCATAATGAATTAATTATCAATGTGAATCAGGAGTTGGATTTTAAAATTACCGATTTACAAAAACTTAGAATTTTAGCTTTCCAAAAGTTTGCTGGTTTTTGAAAGTTCAGCTAATAAAAACAAATTCTTCATTTCAATCCCTGATTCTCATTATTAATAAATAAATTTACCTTTCTGTTTCAGATGTTTGTCCATAAGTTCCAGTTCATGAGCTCCTGAAATCACTATATCGGTATCAAGTGTGAAATCAAGATCCATGTTCCTGTTGTCATAATCCACATGATTGAGTATAGCTTTCATAGCTTCCTTTCGGGCCATGTGTTTATCATTTGAGCGGATTATGGTCCAGGGTGCGTGTCTCGAATGAGAGGCTTCAAGCATTTTATATTTCATAACTGTAAATTCATCCCACTTATCCTGAGCCTGCAGGTCAACTTCACTTAGCTTCCATTGTCTCATTGGGTCGGTCTTTCTCCTGTCGAATCTTACTTCCTGTTCATTTTTAGTTACACTGAAATATAGTTTTATAAGTATAGTACCCTGCCTGACAAGTTCTTTTTCAAATCCTTTTACACCTGCTATAAAATCTTCATACTCTTTTTCTGAACAGAAATTGAAAACTGGTTCTACCATTGCCCTGTTATACCAGCTTCTGTCAAAGAGTACAACCTCACCTCCGTGGGGGAAATGCTGGACATAACGTTGAAAATACCACTGTGTTTTTTGTTCTTCAGTGGGTTTTCCGAGTGCAACCACCCTGTAATGTTTTTCGTTCATAAATCTGGTCACCCTTCTTATTGTACCACCCTTTCCTGAAGCATCCCTGCCCTCAAAAATAATGATCATTTTGCCATGAGTTTTTTCAAGATGATCCTGCATTTTTATAAGTTCAGCCTGATAGACTTTCAATTCATCCTCTTCCATCATTACCCTGACTGCTTTTTGAATATACTTCACAGGCACATCTTTCAGGTCTCCAAGTTCGGTGTATTTTTGTATGACTTCGGCTGTTGGATAATTCTGGCCATTTATACTAAGGTATTCCGGATTGTTATCTGTTTTTTCTTCTTCTTTTTTTTCAATATTATTTTCTTCCATTGTCAGATATTAGTTAGTTATTTGAAATATAAAGATCATTTGGGGTCAGAATTAAAAGGATTTATCGTGCCATTTATTAGAGTAAAGATATCTAAGGCTAAAAAATACGATAAAAACCCAGTAAACTAATTCAGCTGACCATGCCAGCAAAAGGCTTCCCTTGCCAAATTCGAGTACAATAAAAATATATGACATGTAAACCAAAAAAACCGCAGCCTGGATTTTCATTCCGTATGCTGATGCACCTGTACCTGACAATCCATTGAAATAGATCATCCCGGTTGAAGCAAGGCTCAAAATCACCAGGAGTAAATATAAAATAGTCCGTGATTCCGTTATTAGTGTCATTTTTTCACCTCCGAATAATGGATACAACATAGTATTCGGGAAAAACACTATGGGTATTGCCAGTATCATTGTTATTATCAGGTTTATATTTGCTGTTCTGAAAATAATAGGCATTACACCCATTCTTTTTCTCATGCCGATCAGCTGGCTCACCAAGGTATTTATAGCAGATGAGAAGCCCCATGATGGGATTGTTAGTATGAGGGAAATATTTCGGATCAGGTTAGAAATTGCAAGAGCTCTTTCGCCAAGGTAAATCTCTATAAGGGAGAAAAAAAGGAACCAGCTGCCAATACTTATAACCGATTGCCCTACTATAGGTGACGACAATTTTAAAATTGACAGGAATAATTCTTTTTCAGGTTTATAAATGTTTTCAAGACCCCATTTTTTAAGACCCCCACTTGCAAATATATAGATAATATATACAACCAGGCCGATCACTTCAGCGATATTGTTTGCAAGTGCAGCACCTTTGATACCCATTTCGGGAAAGCCAAATTTTCCAAATATGAGTACATAATTGAGGATTAGATTCGAAATAACCAGGATCAATGAATCTATGATGATAAAACGGGTCTTGGCAATACCGGTATACAATGCAATAATAGAGATTCCGGTATAGCTGAAAAATACACCCCATGATCTGATATGAATATACATCAGGCTGTGTTCGTATATTCTCTCTGATTTTATAAAAAATTTAAGAAACCATTCTGTGCCGAATCTCAGAAAAAGGAACATCAGAAAAGCCAGAGCCAGTTCAAAAAACAGCAAAGTATAAAAGCTTTTACTAATGCTTTTAATGTCTCCTTCACCCATTCTGCGGGCAATGATTATCTGACCCCCTTTGGAAAATCCATATCCAATAGATGCTATGATCAGATAAAAAACACTCATAAGAGCAATGCTGGCAAAATCAAGTTCACTGTAATGATACAGGAATATACTATCACTCAGGCCGATGATCTGCTGCGCTGCACTACCAAGCATGATAGGTAATGCAATAAACAAAATACTCTTATTGGAAGTGTTTAAAGGCATACTCTCATTAACACCAATATTAAATAAATGGCAATTTAGAAATAAATTTCGGATTTGAAAAAAATCGGACAAAAAAATAAGAAATTAACATAATGATAATATTATTTATATTCTTTTTATTCGTGGCAGTCATATCAAAACAACTACTAAAGTTACATGTTGATCACTGCAAGAATTAGGGTGTATCCCAATTTTGCAAATTTATTAAAATTCTTTGGGTTTTGCCCTGACTACCTACACTTCGGTCGGTACTAACCTGAAGGGAATCCCAAAGAATTTTAATTACCAATTGGTTACTTTAGCGCCATTGTGGTAAAAACATTTTTACCTCTGATTCACTATGATGAGAAAAATCTATGAATTTCGAATGATTATTTGGGCTATTAAACGTAGGCAAAAGAGAATACGCTTGACTGGAGAAGTTACTTTTTTTGCAATAACACTAATTTTGAGAGTTTCTAAAAAGCAAAAAGTGTTTGAATTTGACTAAAATGTTTTGTTGACTTGATTTTACTTTGCGTTCAAAATCATAAATAAAATTGATTTTAATCAAGTCTGTATTTCTTACAGACTTATTATATAGCATCATCTTTACAGATTTATTTATAAAAATGAATCCTATAATAAGATTGAATTGAAAAAATAAAGTTATTATATATGAAAACCACAAGAAGGCAATTCATCAAACTTACATCAATAGGCTTAGGTGGTGTATCATTGGCAGGAGGGTCACTTTCTTTTTTAAATTTCATGAATAATGATGAAGGTAAAAAAGGCCTTGATCTCAGTGAAATGACAAGGTATCCTACTTATTGTGATATATGTTTCTGGAAATGTGCAGCCTGGACCTATGTAGACAAGAAAGGTGAGATCAGGAAAATTGAAGGTAATTCTGATGATACACATTGCCGGGGCAGATTATGTCCAAGAGGCACAGGAGGGCTTGGTGCATATTTTGATGAAGATCGATTGAAGAAACCGCTTATCAGGGTGCAGGAAGGGGATAAGCAAAGCTTCAGAGAGGCATCATGGGATGAAGCTTTGGGTCTTGTGGCAGGAAAGATGAAAGAAATACGGGAGAAATACGGTCCTGAAAGTTTTGCTCTGTTGAAACACGGTGCTCCCGGCACTCATTTTGAACACCTTTTTTTATCCTATGGTTCTGATACTATAGCTGAGCCGGCTTATGCCCAATGCAGGGGACCAAGGGATGATGGGTTTAAGCTCACTTTTGGTGCTGCTGTTGGTTCACCCGAACCAACGGACATCAGGGATGCAAAATGCATGGTGCTGATTGGGAGTCATATCGGTGAAAACATGCATAATTCGCAGGTGCAGGAAGTTTCTGATGCAATCGACAAAGGCATAGTTCTGATCACTGTTGATCCAAGATTGTCAACAATAGCAAACAAATCAAAATACTGGTTACCCATCAGACCCTCGACAGATATAGCTTTGTTACTTGCATGGATGCATGTATTGATTTATGAGGATCTTTATGATAGGGAATATGTTGAACGTTATAGCACAGGATTTGAAAAACTCAAAACCCATGTCAGAAATTTTACCCCTGAGTGGGCATACAGGATCACGGATATTAAACCATCACTCATATATGAATCAGCAAGAGAAATGGCTAAGGCAGCTCCTGCTACAATAGTACATCCAGGTAGGCATGTTACATGGTATGGTGATGATACACAAAGATCAAGAGCTATAGCCATTCTAAATGCCCTTTTAGGCTCGTGGGGAAGAAGAGGAGGTTTTTATTTTAAAGAAAAAGCCAATGTGCCTGATTTTCCACGACCGGCTTATCCCGAACCAAAATGGACCTGGAAGGACCTTAGCAAAGACAGATTTCCACTGGTTACTTCAGGTGTTACCAATGATGTAATAAAAGCATCAATTCCTGATGAAAAATCAGAACATCAGGTAAAAGCATGGATGGTTGCAGGAACTAACCTTACCCAGTCTGTACCAGACATGAAAAATATCATGAAAGCGATAGATTCAATTGATTTTTTGGTTGTAGTGGATATTATGCCTATGGAGATTACCGGGTATGCAGATGTAATACTTCCTGAATGTTCTTATCTGGAAAGGTATGATGAAATGAGGGATGCAGTCTGGAGAACACCGTCAGTAGCTCTGAGGATGCCTGCAACTGAGCCAAAATACGAATCAAAACCAGCATGGTGGATGGCAAAACAAATTGGGGAAAGGCTCGGATTGAAAGAATACTTTAACTATAATGATTATTCTGAGGTTGTGGACTGGCAATTAAAACAGATGGGCTCATCACTGGAAGAAATGAAGAAAGTAGGGGTTAAAAATTTTGAAAGGAAAAATCCAAAGCTTTATCTGGGTGAAAATGAGGATTATTCATTTCCGACCCCATCGGGAAAAATTGAGTTTTTCTCAGATCAGCTTGCTTCATTAGGTTTTGATCCAATCCCTGTATTTACACAACATGAGTTACCCCCTGAGAATTATTTCAGACTGATCTATGGAAGAGCTCCTATGCATACATTCAGTAAAACGATCAACAACCCGTATCTAAGTGATCTTAGAGATGAGAATCACCTGTGGATTAATCCGAGAGTTGCAAAAATATGGGAATTAAGACAAGGTCAGGAAGTCTGGTTAAAAAATCAGGATGAAATAGTATCTTCTTTTCCGATAAAAGTAAGGCTGACAGAAAGAATCAGATGGGATTCAGTTTACATGGAGCATGGATATGGCCATAATAATAAAAAATTAAGCAGGGCATATGGTAAAGGCGCAAGTGATTCTGAAATGATGACAAAACTAATGGTTGATCCATTGATGGGGGGAACAGGACTTAGAGGAAATTTTGTCACAATTTTAACAACTAACCCACATAAAAACAGTGAGTCATGAGATATGTAATGGTAATAGATACGGCAAAGTGTGTCGGATGCAGTGATTGTGTTGTAGCATGTCAGACCGAAAATATGGTTCCGTTTGGTTATTGCCGCGATTGGATAACTGAAACTGTAAATGGCACATATCCTCTTGTCGAAATGGAATTGCGGTCAGAGAGATGCAATCATTGTGAAAATCCGCCTTGTGTCAGGACATGTCCTACCGGAGCAAGCCATGTAGCAGAAGGTGGAATTGTCCTTGTTACAGGAAATATGTGTATTGGTTGTGGAGCCTGCATAGAATCATGTCCCTATGATGCCAGATTCCAGCATCCCAAAGAAGGATATGTTGACAAATGCACTTTTTGTATCCACAGGGTGGAAAAAGGGTTAGATCCTGCATGTGTTTCAGTATGTCCGACAAATTGTATGTATTTTGGAGATATTGATGATCAGAACAGCAAAGTTTCAATATTGCTTTCTGAAAGAAATCACAAAGTTCTGGCTCCGGAGGCGGGTACTAAACCCAGGGTTTATTATTTGATTTAAAAATCATAATTAATGAAAGAAGAATTATTCATAAGCGGAAGAGAAATTCCAAAGATTGATCCACTACTAAAGATTTGGGAATTTCCGATTGCATTATATTTGTTTTTAGGGGGACTGGCTGCTGGGATATTATTATTTTCAGCTGTAGTCGTTTTGCTTGATAAACAGGATAAACTGCCTGCAAGTGCCAGGTGGGCACCGGTACTGGTGCCATTTGCACTGGTTGCTGGATTGCTTGCACTTTTTATTGACCTGAGCCATAAATTATATGTCTGGAGACTTTACACTACTATCCGGATAGAATCACCTATGTCATGGGGTGCCTGGGTTTTACTGATCATTACGCCACTTTCAATATTATGGGTGTTGGCAGACATAAATAAACTTTTTCCGGATCTGGACCTTAAATTTAATTGGTTATACAGAATACGGGATTTGGCTATCAAATACCGGAAGCATTTAGCATGGATAATTATTCCCCTTAGCCTTATACTTGGAATCTATACAGGAATTTTACTATCAGCATTCAATGCCAGACCTTTGTGGAATAATGCAATTCTTGGTCCATTGTTTTTAATTTCGGGTCTGTCCACAGCAGCAGCTGCTATTATTCTTTTTGCTAAAAGCAGCTATGAAAGACATTTATTTAGTAAGATAGATATTATATTGATAATTATTGAGATCGGGTTGATCATTCACCTCATAATGGGTTATTATGCAGGCAATGAAATGCAAGTGGAAGCAGTCGGAATACTGGTAGGAGGAGAACTGACAACCATGTTTTTCGGGATATTGATAATTTTAGGCCTGATCTTTCCTTTGATACTCGAGATTTTCGAATTGATAGGATATAAGGTTCCGGTGGTCATACCGGCATTACTTATTTTGGTGGGAGGATTATTTTTCAGGATTTTGATCGTGGAAGCAGGTCAGTTAACAAGAATACTTTATTAAAAAACTAATAACTTTTTCTATTATGCATTGGAATGAAGACAGGCAGCATATTTACTGGAATCCTTATTTCGGGGGATTCATGGTAGGAATAATTCTGATTTTGGTTTTTTATTTTACAGGCAGGGGTTTAGGTGCATCAGGAGCTACAAAAAGCACAGTTGTTAGTTTAGTTCATACTATCACACCTGAACATGCTGAACATAATGAGTACTATCACAAGGTGCTGGGTGAAGATAAAAATCCGATGAATGACTGGCTGGTATTTGAATTGCTTGGGATTCTGGCCGGAGCATTTTTTTCTGGTTCTATTTCCGGGAGGGTCAAATTCAGGGTACAACACTCACCAGGTATTAGTTCCAGGACAAGGTTGATAGCAGCATTTGCGGGTGGATTATTATTTGGCCTAGGATCTCAATTTGCAAGAGGATGTACCAGTGGTGCGGCTCTTAGTGGCATGACAGTTCTTTCACTTGGTGGATTTATTGCCATGCTGTCGATATTTGGGTCTGGTTACCTTTTTGCTTATTTTTTCAGAAAATTGTGGATTTAAAAAATTGAATATGGGACCTTTAATACCAAATGAAATATTATCGCACGAATGGAATATGGTAATTGCAATCCTCATTGGGATGGCTTTTGGATTTGTGCTTGAATCTTCCGGTTTTTCTTCATCAAGGAAATTAATGGGTGTTTTTTATGGATATGATTTTACTGTCTGGAGATTTTTTCTTACAGCAGTTCTGACAGGGACTACAGGATTATTGTTTATGGATTATTTCGGATGGCTCGATTTTTCAGAATTGTATAAGTACCCTACTTATATCAATGGTATATTGGTGGGAGGAGCTTTTATGGGTTTAGGTTTTGTGATAGGTGGATTTTGTCCGGGAACTACACTCTGCGCCGCTGCAATTGGTAAAATTGACGGAATAGTTTTTTTTATCGGTTCAATGGCAGGTATTTATATTTTTTCTGAGCTGTTTCCTTTGTACAAAGATTTTTATGAGTCATCATATTTAGGGAATATTACAGTCATGGAGAAATTTAATATCAGCCCTTACTGGTTCTTGTTCATAATGGCAATACTCGGAATAGCTTCTTTCTATATAACTACTCTGATCAGAAGGAGGGTAAAGAAAATATTTTATTAATAAAAATATAATTAATTGTATGTCAAAAAGATATATATTTCTCGCCATAATATCATTATCTGTAATTTTGCTTTTGGCATTATTGCCGTCAAGACAAAATTGTTTTAATGAGAAACGAAATAGACTTCATCTTAAAACCAGTCAATGCAAGGGAGAAAAGGTGGAGGATTTTCTTTTAAACTCACTTAATAGCCAAAGGTATATTGATGTAGATAATCTTGCATCCAGAATTATTGAGGAAGACCCATCATATTTGGTCGTTGATCTTAGAGATAATGCTCAGTTTTCCGCGTTTTCACTGCCAAGGTCGATAAATGTCCCATTTGAGAAATTATTTGATGAAACTCACAGGCAAATTTTCAGTAATGATGCATATAAAAAAGTTTTAGTGTCGAATGGCACTCTGCAATCAGACCAGGCCTGGATGTTGCTGAGAAGAAAAGGATATTTGAATGTAAAGGTTTTGAAAGGTGGATTGAATGAGTTTTTTAAAGTTTTGATCAATCCTTATAAGCCTGGAGATCTGGATCCTTCAGAAGCATTTGACACATATAGTTTCCGTAAGGCTGCAGGAGTTTATTTTGGTTTACCTAATCCCCGGGATTTTATTCCTGAGTCCTCAGGTTTAGAGCCTGCAGTTGCTGACAGTGAGCAGTCAAATCAGGGTAAATCAGTTAGCAAAAAGCAAGCCAAACCTGCCCCTAAAAAAACAGAAGCACCAAAAACGGTAATAGAAGAGGAAGGTTGTTAAAAAAAATTAAAAAAAGGAAAAATGATAGAATTAACCCGAACAAAAATGATTACTGCGGCAATACTGACTATGATTGGTATTATAATTCTGGGATTGATAACTATGACTTCGCCAAAATATTTCTTCAGATCAGATCCTTCTTTGATGATAAGTCACCTGAAGAAAGGAGATTATCAGCTAACTCCAGGTGATATGGCCAAGAAAATTGTTCAGAAAAACAAAGATTTCGTATTGGTCGATATCAGGAGTCAGTATGAATATGCCAAAGGCAATATAGATGGATCAATAAATATTCCTGCCAGTGATATACTTGATGATGAAAACTACTCCATGTTCAAAGGTTTTCAAAAAGAGAGCAAGATTGTTTGTTTGTATGGAAAGGACATAACGGAAGCAAATGTTCCATTTATGACATTGCATGGATTGGGTTTTGAAAATATTAGTGTATTACAGGGTGGTTATGATTATATCAGGAACAAGGACATTAATACTGTTGCATCTGAAAATATAGTATTTAATGATGAATCACCATTGGCAGATATACAAAAATACATTAAAGAAGAGAATGTCAGATCAGAAAAATTAGCGAAGCAGAAAATTGATGTTCCAAATAATGTTAGTCAGTCAAAGGTAAAAAAATCGATACAACCTGAAGCAAAGAAATCAGCACCTGTCAAACCTGCGGCTGTTGAGGAAGAAGGTTGTTAGAGGTCTTGCCCGAATTATACCGACATGAAATTGAAAATAGTACTGACATTTGCAGTCAGCACAAATCCGATTTAAGAACCCCAATTCCCCCAATTTCAGTCGGCATTATATTTTAAATGCTGACCAAAGTGTCA
>JBLMZC010000023.1:0-81296 GCA_050258615.1 Deltaproteobacteria bacterium
AAATTAAAAAACATGGAATTGATTCAGGATGTCGATCAAAAAAGTAAAGAACTTGCTGTTTCAACCCTCGATTTGATAAGGAAAAATGAAATTATTAAAATAATAAAGGACGATCTTAAAAAGCATAAAGACACTCCTGATTTTGAAAAATTCCTATCATTACTGTCAGATTTTAATGTTAATATTTCAAAAAGAGATTCATGGATCAAATTTAGTGAATCATTTGACAGTATTGATAAAGACTTCATTAAAAGGTTGCATGTAACACATAACGATTTAACATCCAGTGAATTAAAGCTTTGTGTTTACCTTCGCATTAATATGTCATCCAAAGAAATTGCACCTATATTGGGTATTTCAGTTAAGAGTGTCGAAATAAAAAGATACAGGATAAGAAAAAAACTTGGACTGGAACATAATGAAAGCTTAAACAACTATCTTTTCAATCTTTAAATTTGACTCTATAAAAACTTATCAAACTTTTACATTTATTGCCTGAGGCTTTTTAACTAATGAAGTATTTTTCAATTCAAAAGGAATATATCGGTTGTTTTATTATATTGATAAAATAAAAACAGTTTGTATAGTTTTTGTATAGTTAAAAATAATATCAGAAAGTTTTAAGTGTGATAAATTGCGCTATTATTTCTGTTTAAACAGAGGTAAGGAATAAAATCAATTTTTTCAAAAAAAATGAAAGACTATGAACAAAATGCAGTTTTCAGGAAGATACTTTAAAGCTATCTTCTTTCTATTGGCATTTTTCATCTCAGTTGCTTTTATTCAGGCGCAGAGAACTGTCACCGGTATTGTATCAGGTGATGGTGAACCACTGATAGGAGCAAATGTAGTGCTTAAAGGTACGACCGATGGGACTATAACAGATATGGATGGAAAATTTAGTATTTTAGTGCCTACAGGTATAACAACACTTGTAGTATCGTACCTGGGATATGAAACCCAGGAAGTCAATATTACTTCCAATTTTTTAACAATAGCTTTAGTAGGAGGAAAAACCACTCTGGAAGAAGTTGTTGTTGTTGGTTATGGTACTCAGAAAAAAAGTGTTGTTACAGGTGCTATTTCCAGTGTAAAAGCACAGGAAATAGAAAATTTACCCAATATTGGACGTGTCGAACATGTTTTGCAGGGAAGGACTTCAGGGGTTTATATAGCTGCAAATGCGGGTCAACCTGGATCAAATTCTACAATTCGTGTCAGGGGAATAACTTCTTTTAATGGGTATGGAGGAAATAACCCACTTTGGGTAGTTGATGGTGTAGCAATCAGTGATGATATCGGTTTCTTGAATCAGTCCGACATTGAATCTATAGAGGTATTGAAAGATGCTTCTTCACTGGCAATTTATGGAGCAAGATCTGCCTCAGGTGTTATCCTGGTTACTACAAAAAAGGGTAAGAAAGGAGAATTAAAAGTAGGATATAACGGTACTTTTGGTATGTCTTCACCTGAAAAAACCTTGAAATTGCTTAATGCTACTGAGTATGCAGCACTTATGAATGAAAAGTCAATTAATGCAGGTGGTGATCCATTATACACAAATTTATCAGGTTTAGGAGTAGGAACTGACTGGCAAAAGGCAATTTTCAATAAAAATGCCCCAAAGAATACACATGAGATAAATATTAGTGGAGGAAACGATATTTCAAATTTTTATCTTTCTTTTGGTACTCAGGACATTGAAGGGATAGTCATGCCAGAAATTTCAAATTATAGTAAAAAAAATGTCAGAATTAATTCTACCCACAAATTATCAAAAATTTTTACAGTTGGTCAGTCTTTGGGCTATAGTCATCAGAAATCAGTAGGCATTGGAAATACAAACAGTGAATATGGAGGCCCTTTAAGTTCTGCAATCAATCTTGACCCGATCACTCCGCTTATAGAATTAGATCCAATCCGTGCTAAGAATTTAAGTTTTTATCCTTCAACTGCCTTCAGGGATGAAAATGGAAATCCATATGGCATTTCTGTAGGTATTCCGACAACTGTGGGACAGGAAATGACAAATCCACTGGCATATGCCAAAACCAGACTTGGCAATTACGGATGGGGAGATGACTTCGTCGGAAATGCATATATTGAGGCTAGTTTATTTAAAAATTTCAAAATAAAATCAACTTTAGGAGGCAAACTTGCCTATTGGGGTTATCAGGGATTCAATCCAGTTTATTATCTTAATGCCTCAACTTCAAGTATTAAAAACAACATAACACGAAGTGTAAATAAGTTATTTGCATGGAATATAGAAAATACTATAACTTATACTAAAAAGCTTAATGATCATGATTTTACAATCCTTTTAGGACAGGGTGCATATGAAGATGACAATCCTATTGGAATTTCAGTAACTCATTCCGGAATCCCTACGAATGATTATGAAGAAGCATCATTCAATTTTGATATTCCGGCAGCAGACAAAACTGGTTACTCATGGACAGCAGAACCCCACAGAGTTAGCAGTCTGTTTTCAAGATTTAATTACAATTTTAAAGAAAAATATCTTTTCACCGGTATTTTAAGACGTGATGGTTCGACTAATTTCGGAGCTAATAATAAGTATGGTATTTTTCCATCATTTTCGCTTGGTTGGGTGTTAACTGAGGAGGATTTTTGGTTTGAAAATCCAGTACTCAATTACTTAAAGATCCGAGGAGGTTATGGTGCAACTGGAAATGACAGACTGGGTAAATTTTCGTATTTGTCAACAATAGGTGGAGGAAGAAACTATACTTTCGGAGCTGATGGCATTAATATAAATCCAGGATCAAGCCCAAATGCACCTTCGAATCCTGATTTGAAATGGGAAGAGACCAGACAAACGAATATTGGATTTGAATCCAGATTTTTTGATAATTTAAGACTTACATTTGACTGGTATCAGAAAAAAACTATTGGGATTTTGCAGGAAGTAGTACTTCCAGGATACGTTGGTTCTTCAGGCAACCCGTTTGGGAATGTGGCTGATATGAAAAACTCTGGTATAGAGCTCGAGTTAAGTTATAAAAAGCAATTCAATGATCTTAACATTGGAATAAGTGGAAATTTCTCCACTCTTAAAAATGAAGTTATTTTCCTTGGAGAAGGTATTGATTTTATAACAACCCAGACAGCAGGGTTCCAGTCTATGGGTCCAGTAACCAGAACACAAGTAGGAGAATCTTATAATTCATTCTATGGATTACAATCAGATGGGGTATTTCAGAATTTGACAGAAATCAATTCTTACAAAAATGCTGATGGTGTTGTTATTCAACCAAATGCAAAGCCTGGTGATTTCAGATGGAAAGATTCAAATGGTGATGGTAAAATTAATGATGATGATAAAGTTTTCCTTGGAAGTCCATTACCAAAATATACTTTCGGTTTAACAATAAATGCAGACTATAAAGGCTTTGATTTTATTGCATTTGCTCAGGGAATGGCTGGAAATATGATTTTCCAGGGATTGCGAAGGCTTGATATTTTGAATGGCAACTATCAGACAGTTGCTTTATCAAGATGGCATGGGGAAGGCACTTCAGACAATTACCCAAGATTGACAAATCTTGACGATAATGGTAATTTTGGAAAAATGTCAGACTTTTATTTGCAAAAAGGAGATTATCTGAGGTTAAAACTTTTGCAGATAGGTTACACCTTGCCGAAATCATTGACCGGTAAAGTTAACATTGACAAAATACGATTGTATCTGAGTGGGGAAAACTTATTAACCCTTACTAAGTATACTGGTTATGACCCTGAAATTGGTGGTGATATATCAGGAATTGACAGGGGTTATTATCCTCAAGCCCGATCATTGAATGTAGGTATTAATTTACAATTTTAAAACTATATAGATATGAAAAGATTTAATTTAACATCAATAATTTTAAGCAGTATAGTTTTGTTTACTATTTTTTCTTCATGTAGTGACAGTTTTCTCGATGTCCAACCTGAGGGTAAACCCCTGGAAAGTGCATTCTACAAAAATCAAAGCCAAGCATTTGCAGGACTCGTTTCTGTTTATGACCTGCTCCGTAAAAACTCAGGAGGTTTTGAAAACATGATAACAATGATGAATGCTGGTTCTGATGATCATTTTGCAGGTGGAGGAGGTGCAACAGATGGTGTCGGAATACAGTCATTTTCTAACTATACTCAAAATGGTAACACTATTCCCAGAAGTTTCTGGAGTGATTATTTCCAGGGAATATACCGTGCGAATGTCTTACTTCAAAAATTGCCGGCTGTGCCAATGGATAATAGTGTAAAAGAAAGATTTGAAGCAGAGACTAAAGCCTTGCGAGCATTTTACTACTTCAATCTGGTAATAATGTTTAAAAATGTACCCTTGATACTTGAACCGCTTACACCAGCTAATATGTATGAGCAAAAACAAGCTAATACTGCGGATGTTTATAAGCAAATTGAAAATGATTTACTTGCAGCGATCCCAAAATTGCCGGTTTCTGTTTCTGCTTCAGAAAAAGGGAGGCTGACTAAGGTAGCAGGTCAGGCTATGTTAGGTAAAGTATATTTGTACCAGGGTAAAAACAGTCTTGCGGCAGCTCAGTTGGCAGAAGTCAACGGAACCCCCGGGCAGGCTAATCAATATGGAAATAAGCTTTTAACAGATTTCAATGATCTTTGGGTAGTAGCTAATAAATTCAATACAGAATCCATCCTTGAAGCATGTCACACCAGTGTTGGCAGTTCACATTGGGGTATTTGGGGTAGCAGTGCTGATGAGGGTAATACCGTAAATGTAATGGTAGGACCAAGAGGATATGTAAAATCGGGTGCCAATGCACCAGCTTTGCCTTCAGGATGGAGTTTTAATGTTTTTACTCAGGACTTCTATGATTTTATGAAAGATGACCCACGTTTTGCAGCAACAGTGCTTGATATGAAAGCTTTAAAAGCTGCGGGTGAAGTGAACTATACTGAGGGCTACCAGGATACCGGATACTTTTTAAATAAGTTCACTCCAAGACAATCTGATGTATCTACAGGAACAGGGGATGCAGTTCTGAATTATAGACAAAATACATATATTATCAGACTCGCAGACACATATCTAATGGAAGCAGAAGCACTTGGAGCATCAGGAGCACGTGCGCAGGCATTGCTTGATGCTGTGAGAGCCAGGGTTGGATTACCGTCTGTCCCTGTATCAATGACAGCTATTAAAAATGAAAGACGAAAAGAACTTGCAGGTGAAGGATTCAGATTTTTTGATCTGGTACGATGGGGTGAAGCAAGTTCAAAATTAGCAAACAGAGGATTCAAGGCTGGCAAGAATGAGATTTTCCCAATTCCCTTTAAAGAACTGGAGAACACTCAAATTGTTCAAAACCCAGGTTATAACTAAAAAAAAATAATAATATGAAATATTCTAATTTTATACTCATATTGAGCTTCATCACGATTATCCTGACTAATTGTTCAATTCCGTCTGGAATAGATGATGATCTAACATTTTTGGATAATATTAAAACCTCTAATCTGAATGGAGTTTTTAATATTTCAAATGATAATACTGGTTTAGTAACTATAATTCCTTCAGCTGACGGTTATTCTTATTCAGAAGTTATTTTTGGCCACGGTGATCCATCGCCGGTCAAACTGACTGTAGGCAACAGTGTAAATCATAATTATCCTGAAGGAAATTATACTGTTACAATAAATTATTACAACCTCAAGGGGGATAAAACAACTAAAACTTACCCTTTGACAGTAACATATCGTGCACCTGAAAACATGAAGGTCAATCTGAATCTGAATGGCGATGTATTGAATATATCTGCCACAGCAGATTTTGCGAATGGATTTCAGGTTTTATGGGGTGATGGAGGAGCTAATGAATCGCCAACTGCCATGACTGGATCTTTAGGCAAAACATTTACTGCGGGACCTCATACTTATACACCAGGAAAATATACACTTACGGTAACAGCTTTAAGTGGCGGGGCAGCAAAAGTTTCTAAAACATTTGATATCATCGTATTTGCGCCTTTTGCATTGCCAATTACATATGAAAATCCTGCTCAGAATTACAATATTGGTGGTACATTTGGTGGTGTAAATGTTGAGCAACTGGCTAATCCTTTTCCGGGAGGAATTAATACATCAGCAAATGTAAGGAAATATGAAAAAACCAATGGTGCAGCAAACTGGAGCGGAACCTGGACACCATTGAGCCCTCCGGCAGGGGTGCCAATTGACATGAACAATGGAACAAAGATCAAAGTTATGGTTTATGCCACTGAAACAGGTAAGTCATTGAATGTAGAACTCGAACAGGCAAGTGGAGGACTGGCCAATCAGGTATTAAAAGTTCCAATTTCCAAAGCAAATGAATGGGTAGACCTTACATTCGATTTCGGAGCATTGGGAGTACCTGCTTCTACGACATTCAAGCAACTTGTATTCAGATATAACGATGCTCAAAATGGATTTGGTGAGATAATTTATCTTGATAATATAAGACAGTCAAATTAATAGAAATTTTTATTCAGAATTAAAAATTATAAAATGAAAACAAAAAATTATTTAATTCTTATTTTAGGCATCTTTTTAATGTCCATTTTTAACGGATGTCAGAAAGAGGACTATTCTTTAGGTGAACTTGTTGCCCCTTCAAATTTAGTTATTTCAACTGAGATCGCGGGTAAAGATGCAAATAATCCTAACGGTGATGGATCAGGCGATGTCAAAATCAGTGCTTCAGCTAATGATGCATTAGCTTATAAAATTGATTTTGGGATATCAGATACAAAGAATTTCGTTCCAATGAAGAATGGAGTTATTTCATTTAAATATACAACACTTGGAACAAAAACGTACACCATATCCGTGATTGCTTACGGAAGTGGTGGTACTGCAACTTCTGCTTCCAAAACTATCACAGTTAAGTTTGATTACAAACCTGCAGATTTCATTATATCTAATCTTACAGGTGGTTCATCAAAGACCTGGATAGTTGACAAAAGTGTACCAGGACATTTCGGTGTCGGGCCCTGGGACAACAGAGAACCTGTGTGGTGGCAGGCAGGCGTAAATGAAAAAGTGAATTGTTGTAATTGTTTTTACACATCAACTTTCACATTTACTAAGTCAGGCAATAATTATAGCCTGGCTGTAAACTGTCCTGATGGGGCATTTACAAAAACTGGCTCATTAACAAATTTGCCCGGTATTCCTGCTGCCGGAGATGAAGCATGTTATCCATACGCAGGAGGAACAAATTCAATTTCATTCCTGCCAACTCCATCTACAAATGAAAATACAACCAATACAATTGTAAAAATGGGAGGAAACAATATTTACATTGGATACGGAGCACTACAGGATGAATATGAAATCCTTAAAATAGAATCAAATGTAATGAGATTAAGGATCAGGGGTACAGAAACTGGCAATGCATGGTACCTGATACTTATTCCCAAGACTTAATTTGAATTTGGTTCGTTAATAATAAGGCAGATTTTTCTGCCTTATTATTTTTTAAAAATGCAAAAACATGAAAATGACATCAATTTTTATTATTTGGGCTTTTTTTTTCACAGCTTGTGAAAAAAATGTTGAAAATACAGAAGTTCAACCTACAAACTTGTCATTGAAAGTTGATATATCCGGATATTCGGATCTAAATCCTTATGGAGATGGTAGCGGATTGATCACTATGACTGCTACAGCAGAAAATGCAAAAGTATATAAATTCCTTATCGGTAGTGATATAATAGAATCAACAAGTGGTTCTATTCAATACACATGCAGTAAAAAAGGAAAAAATGAATACAATATATTTGTTTCTGCCTACAACAAGGACAAATTTATTTCAGCTGAGAAAAAAATAACAGTTTATGTGGCTGGAAAACTTGTTTGGTCAGATGAATTTGATACGCCAAACATTGATAAAACCAAATGGGAACATGAAGTGAATGGAGATGGAGGAGGTAATAATGAATTACAGTTTTATACAGACTCAGATAAAAACTCATTTGTCCAAAATGGTAAACTTTTTATAAAAGCTATTCATGAAAAATATCAAAATAAAGACTTTACTTCAGCAAGATTGAGGACTAAATTGAAAGGTGACTGGTTATATGGAAAAGTTGAAGTTAAAGCTAAGGTTCCAACTGGATTGGGAACATGGCCCGCAATTTGGATGCTGCCTACTGACTGGGCATATGGTGGATGGCCTCAAAGCGGCGAAATAGATATTATGGAGCATGTGGGTTATGATCCAAATGTTATACATGGGTCAATTCATACAGATGCTTATAATCATGTAAAAGGGACACAAAAATCCTCCAGCCAAAAAGTCCCGGATGCCACCACTGAATTTCATGTGTATGCAATAGAGTGGTATGAAGATAGAATAGATTTTTATATTGATAATAACAAATATTTTAGTTTTGCAAATGAGAATAAAGGATGGGCAACATGGCCATTTGATAAAAGATTTCATTTAATTTTAAACCTTGCAGTAGGAGGTAATTGGGGTGGAGCAAAAGGTGTAAATCCTGATCATTTTCCTGCTCAGATGGAAATTGATTATGTTAGGGTATATAATTGAAAGTGAAAAATGAAAAGTGAAAAGTGAACAAGGTAATCAGCAGTATTCAGTTGTCAGTCAAAAGACCTCAGAATTTATTCTTGTTTTTTTGCGTCTCTGCCTCATGCATGAGATTAGAAATGAAAAGCTGACAGACCGACAACTGACAACCTACAAAAAGTGGTTATTTGGTTTTGCAGCTTTGAATAATAAATATTGCTCTTTAAGTTAAATGTAATACATGTTATTATGAAAAAATGGACTTTTTTTCTATTCTTGGTTTTATATTCTGTGATCATTTCTTCTCAGTCTCTTAAATTAATGACATTCAATATCAGATTGAATACCGAATCTGATGGTGAAAATGCTTGGCCTAAGAGATCAGATTACCTTACATCGCAAATTTTATTTTATGAGCCTGATATTATAGGAATTCAGGAGGCTCTTCCCGAACAGGTCAATGATCTTGATTTGATGTTATCAGGATATAAGCATTTCGGTGCAGCCAGAGAGGGATACAATAAAGGAGAAGCCTCATCCATTTTTTATAATGAATCAAGACTTGCTTTATTCGATCAGGGAACATTCTGGCTTTCTGAAACTCCTGATACTGTTTCAAAGGGATGGGATGCCGCTTGCCACAGGGTTTGTAGTTATGGTTTATTTTATGACAAAATATTTAAGAACTTTGTATGGGTTTTCAATACACATCTGGATCATATTGGAGAAATAGCAAGGTCAAAAGGACTGGAATTAATTATTAAACGTATATCAGGGCTGAATACTAACAATTATCCTGTAGTATTAATGGGTGATTTTAACTCAGCACCTGAAACTGACAGGATAAAAAGATTAAAAAATATTATGTTTGATTGTAAAGAGCTTAGTATTTCAAAACCTTTCGGCCCTGATGCCACCTTCAATGGTTTTAAATTTTGTGAAGAGCCTGGAGATCGAATAGACTATATTTTCCTTTCTGAAAATAGTAAATATATAGTAACAAAATATGCAGTTTTGACGGATAACTTAAATTTAAAATATTCTTCTGATCATTTTCCGGTATATGTTGAATTAAAATATGTGGAATAAATTTATGATAGAATTTTTATTTATTATTAACACACTCCTGGTATTTTGGGCTTGTGGAAGCAAACCTTTTGATCCGGTTGAAGATCCAAAAGATACAGTTAAAACCAGTGAAATCACATGCTGGAAGACTGATAATGAAGCTAAATACCTATTACTAAAACAAAAAGACATTTTACTTTTTGATTCAGAATTTAACATCTTCCAGAATATTGAAATCGATGCCGGAAAATCATATCAAACAATAGATGGGTTTGGGTACACAATGACAGGGGGAAGTGCCAGGGTTTTAAATAATCTAAATAGTGACATAAGGCAACAGTTGCTCCAGGAGCTTTTTGGGAACAGTGAAACATCTATTGGAATTAGCTTTTTAAGGCTTAGTATCGGTGCCTCTGATTTGAATGATTTCCCGTTTTCCTATAATGACCTTCCTTATGGAGAAATAGACACGCTATTGCACAAGTTTTCGTTATCCAATGACCTTAATGATGTCATTCCTATATTGAAAGAAATCATTGAAATTAATCCTGATATCAAATTTATTGCCACTCCATGGTCTGCCCCACCCTGGATGAAAGACAATAAAAGCTTTATCGGGGGTTCACTATTACATAAATATTTTAAGGTATATGCTGATTACTTTGTAAAATATATTGTCGCAATGGCTTTGCATGGGATTAAAATAGAATCGGTTACTCCTCAGAATGAACCATTGCATCCAGGTAATAACCCAAGCATGTATATGTCAGCATCTGATCAGGCCAAGTTTATAAAAAACTATCTTGGTCCGGCTTTTGTAAACAACAAACTATCAACAAAAATCATCATTTATGACCATAATTGTGACAAACCTGAATATCCAAAATCAATACTTGATGACCCTGGTGCTAGTATTTTTATTGATGGAACTGCTTTTCACCTATATGCTGGAGACATTAGTATTTTATCATACATACATGATCTCTTTCCTCAAAAGAACTTGTATTTCACAGAACAATATACGGCTTCAGATGGAAGTTTTGGTAACGATCTCGTGTGGCACCTTAAGAATGTTATCATCGGATCAATGAGAAACTGGAGCAAAATAGCACTTGAGTGGAATTTAGCCAATGATGCTGATCATAAACCACATACCGAGGGAGGTTGCAGTACTTGCAAAGGAGCAATTACAATTAAAAGCAAAGATTCATTTATGAGAAATGTTGGCTATTATATTATTGCACACGCATCTAAATTTGTGCCCCCCGGATCAGTAAGAATTTTTTCATCTCAGTCAGGCAGTCTTTATAATGTTGCATTTAAAACACCTGATGATAGAAAGGTTCTTATAACCCTAAATGATAGCGATAAAATAGCATTTTTCAATATAAAATATCAACAAAGGTGGTGTACAGTTTCTCTTGACGCTTATGATGTTGCCACATACATATGGAAATAAAAAACAAAGACCATGAAAAAAAAAGTATCATTTTTTCTTTTCCCTGCAATTATTAGTATGATGTTTCTTGAATGCAAAAAGGAAACTCAAAAATTTGTTTTGAAAAATGAGTATGTCAAGGTATTTACAACTTCAAAAGACAGTATCCGGGATCTTTCCAAATCTGAGGGTGTTGAATTTAAAGATCTCATACAGCCTCTTGAAACTCAGATATGTATATTCGTCGAGCCCGAAAAAACCTTTCAATCCTTCATTGGAATTGGTGGTGCTATAACCGATGCAAGCGCTGAAGTATTTGCGAAACTAAGCCCTCAAAAGCAGGAAGAACTTATAAATTCTTACTTTGACTCAGAAAAAGGATTAGGCTATTCAATAATAAGAACTAACATGAATAGTTGTGATTTCAGCTCATCCAGCTACACTTATGTTAAGGAAAACGATAGGACTCTTTCATCATTTAATATTGATCAGGATAAAAAATACAAAATACCAATGATCAAAAAAGCTTTAGGAAGATCTCCAGGTAGTAAAGTATTTTTTAGTCCCTGGAGTCCACCAGCGTATATGAAGACGAATAAAAACATGCTTAAAGGAGGTAAGTTGTTGCCTGAATTTAATTCACAATGGGCTAACTATTATGTAAAATTCATTGAAAACTATAAAACAGAGGGAATAAATATCTGGGGCTTAACGATTCAGAATGAACCTATGGCAACCCAAAGATGGGAATCATGCATTTACACAGCTGAAGAAGAAAGGGATTTTTTAAAAAATTATCTTGGTCCGGCTCTGGCAAAAAGTAAAATGAAAGACAAAAAAGTAATAATCTGGGATCATAACAGAGATCTTATAACTCACCGTGTAAATTGTATTTTATCCGACAGGGAAGCTGCAAAATATGTATGGGGAATAGGTTTTCACTGGTATGAAAACTGGAGTGGTGGTGATATGATGTTTGAAAATATCGATGAAATACAAAAACTATATCCTGAAATGAAACTGGTTTTCACTGAGGGCTGTGCCGACAGCTATAAAAAAGATGAGTTATTCAATTGGCTAAATGCAGAAAAGTACGCAAGGTCCATGATAAATGATTTTAATAATGGAACTGTCATATGGACAGACTGGAACATCCTTCTCGATGAAAATGGAGGCCCTAATCATGTAGGTAATTTCTGTTTTGCACCTGTTCACGCTGATTTACGATCCGGACAACTTATCTATACCCCATCCTATTATTATATTGGGCATTTTTCAAAATTCGTAAGCCCTGGAGATAAAAGAATAAGCAGTGTTTCAAGCAGAAGCCAGTTGTTAACAACATCATTTATTAATGCCTCTGGAAGTATTTCAACTATTGTGATGAACCCGACTGAAAATAGTATTTTATATAATTTGTGTGTAAAATCGAGGGCAGCTGAAATTGAAATACCTCCCCGATCTATACAAACTCTCAGATACCAGTAATAATTTTTTTTCTTCTGGCAAAACCTTGAATTTGCAAAAAATCCCATTAGAAAAAACTGAGACCTTTATTAGAACTCAAACAAAGGTCTCTTGTATACTCAACTATTTTAATTCATTTATCAGCTTAACCCGAAAAATTCATTAGATTTTTTGAATTCTTGTGAATTTTCGGTTTAATAAATTACAGATAATGTCGAAATAGCAATTCCTGCTATTCAACTATCAATTTTGAATAATGCTTATTACCATCAGTCAAAATAACTCTTATTATAAATAATCCTTGTATATCAGGTGCCATGATATGATCATAGGAAATATTACCTGATTCCGATTTTCTTACTATGTAGAGCAACTTGCCATTTGGATCAATTATAGAAACAGATTCTATTATGCTAATATCAAAGTTGCCATTAAGATTAAATGAATGATTTCTTTTAACAGGATTAGGATATGCTGTAAATCCAGTCATTTCATTTCCAACAAGTTTTTTATCAGGAAAACCAAAATTATTATCTTTTATGTTTTCTTCTTCCAGTCTATGAATATCAGAACCGATAATTACGAGATCCTCTTCATCTTCATCAGGAGGCGCTATGTTTCCACTTCTCCAACCCGTATTTGGAGTGCTGAATGCACTTGCGTTAGCACCGGATGAACTGCTGGCAGCTTTTACCCAATAATAATAAGTAATATTGACTGAAGCACTGTAATCTTCATATGTCATGGTGGTCTGCCAGCTGCCAAGCGCTGTTGAAGTGCCGGAATTATTACTGGTGTTTCGATATACTCTGAAATAATTTCCATTTGTACCACTCCATGTTACGACTACTTTATTGTTGTATGTGCCATCACTAGCCTGAACGTTTGAAGGCACAGTAACACTATTCCTCCATCCCGAATTGGAAGTACTGAAATTAGTAGGATTAGAACCATTTGAACTTGAACTAGCTTTAACCCAATAATAATAAACAACAAAAGTGGAAGCACTGTAATCGTTATAAGTTGCTGAGGTTTGCCAACTTCCCAATGCTATCGCAGTACTGCTGTTATTACTGGTACTTCTATATACCCTAAAATAATTGCCGTTGGTTCCTGACCAGGATACTAACACTCTGTCACTATAAGTACCATCACTGGCCTGAACATTAGTTGGAATAGTGACTCCTGCTCTCCAACCGGAATCAACAGAACTGAAAGCAGAGCTATTATCTCCATTGGCATTTGAAGCTGCCTTGACCCAATAATAATATGTAACATTTACTGCAGCACTTATATCATCATATGAAGTACTAGTTTGCCAGCTTCCCAAAGCTGTTGCAGTTGAAGAATTATTTACAGTGTTTCTGAATACTCTGAAATAATTTCCGGATGTACCACTCCATGTGATTTGTACTTTGTCCCCGAATGAACCATCTGAAGCAGAAATATTGACAGGAATTGAAACACCTCCTTTCCACCCAGTATCATAAGCACTAAAATCGCTACTATTTCCGCCATTTTGGTCTGTTGCGGATTTTACCCAATAATAGTATATTGTATTTGTTAATGCAGAATAATCATAATATGTAAATGCTGTTTGCCAGTTACCTAGTGCAGTAGCGGTAGATGTATTATTAGTGGTATTTCTATAAATGCGGAAAAAATTACCAGACGTTCCTGTCCAGGACACTACAACCATATCGCTGTACAAACCATCAGTTGCATAAATATTTGATGGTATGGCTACTCCACTTCGGTATCCGGTATCAAAATTACTAAAACCACTTATGTTAGACCCATTTGCATCAGAAGCAGCCCTGACCCAATAATAAAATGTAACATTAGTGACTGCTGACATATCATCAAATAAAGTTGAGGTTTGCCAGCCTGAAATTGCAGATGCAGTTGAAGAATTATTAGAAGTATTTCTATATACTCTAAAATAGTTTCCAGAAGTTCCTGACCATGTTACTTGAATTCTGTCAGTAAATGTACCATCAGAAGCGGCAACATTAACAGGTATAGTAACTCCTGTTCTCCATCCAGTATCAGGATTACTATAATCAGAAATATTATTACCATTTGCATCAGAAGCAGCCCTGATCCAATAATAATAAGTAATATTAATTTCTGCTGAAAAATCTGAAAATGTAGTTGCAGTTTGCCAGGTACTGACAGGACTGGAAGTTGAGGAATTGTTTGAAGTATTCCTGTATACCCGAAAATAATTCGCTGATGATCCTGTCCAGGAGACCAAAACTTTATCACCATAAATACCATCGCTGGCCAGTACATTTATCGGTATTGTAACTCCACTTTTCCAGCCTGTGTCGTGTGTACTGAAATTTGTGCTATTGGTACCATTTCCATCGGATGCCGCTTTAACCCAGTAATAATAAGTAACAAATTCCTGAGCTGAATTATCATTAAATGTTGTCGATGTTTGCCAATTTCCTAAGGCAGTTGCAGTAGCTGAATTGTTAGTAGTATTTCTAAATATTCTGAAATAATTACCTGCTGACCCAGTCCATGAAATTTGTACTTTGTCAATAAAAGTACCATCACTGGCCTGAACATTTGAAGGAATGGAAACACCGACTCCTTCATAAAACACCTGACTTACCCATAAACCCCTTCCATAAGTTGCAGCATAAATTTTGCTTAGAGACGGATCTGCATTATTATACCTGATTTCAATTTCCCCGAGCTGAACATTTGGTAAACCAGTATTAAATGGTATCCAGTTATCAGATCCTTTTTTGAAATAAACCCCTAATTCAGTGCCCGCATAAAGGTGCACTTCAGATGAAATTTGATTGTTTTGAACAATTGAATAAACAGGTAGCTGAGGTAAACCATTGGAAAATCCAGTCCAAGTGCTTCCTCCATTAGTTGATTGATATACTCTATTAGCATTGTAGTGGCTAAAGGAAACCCAAACAGTATTTGGATCATTTGATTTGACAGCAATTGAGGTAATATATGAACTTGATACAGGTAGAGTTCCCGTAATATTTGTCCAGGAAGTACCTCCATTTGTAGTTTTATATATGTTTGTACGGTCAGCACAATAAATAACCTGAACATTTGATGGTGCAATTGCTATTGACCTTAATTTATCCGAAGTATTTATACTGGATATTTTTGTCCAATTAGTTCCCTGATTTGTAGTTTTCCACAAATCAGCATACCCTGCATACAAGGTGGTATTTGTAACCGGATCTATAACATAGGGGGTAATCCATGAACCTGATCCTGCACTTGAAGGTGAAACAGATGTGTTTGATTGCCAATGGTTTGTTGTTCGCTTAATTGCACCATAATACAAGCTTCCATATTGAGTATTTACATTTGTATAGTCAATTAAACATTCCATCCCATCGCCTCCAATTACATCAGTCCATGTATTGCCAGAACGAAGCTTTGTTCCATTGTCCTGCAAACCGGTAATAACTTCATTATCAACAGTTTTCGAAACCCCAAGTTTATACATCTGACTAATTACCAGACCATTTGATTTATCTGTCCAGTTTGTTCCATTATTTGATGAAATATAGATTCCACCATCATTACATTCGAACAATTGACCATCATTTCTGAATTTAAGCATATGTTTGTCAGCATGTACAGCCTGTGCTCCTGTTCCTGTCCAATGATTTACCAATGTCCAGTTCGATCCACTATCTGTAGATCGCCATGTATTAACACCTCCAACCAATATAGTATTTGCATTTGAAGGAGAAGCTGCAATGGCAAGATCGTACCATCCTTGTCCACCACTATCACTTCCACTGCTGCTCCATCCCAACAAATTCATAGTTGAGCCTGAAAAGACCTGAATAAAGGAAGTGCCGCTATTAGCTGATTTATATATACCATACAAGCCATTATTTGTTGCAGCTACTATTGCAAACAGCCAGGTAGGTTGATTTGGAGAAACAGCCAGTTCTGTCCTTCTTCCACTGGATAAATTTAATGATTGTGTCCATGAATTACCTCCATTTACGGAATACCAAATTGAACCCATTTTTGTAGATCCATATAGAGTATTAAAGTCCCCAGGCTTGTATTCCATATCAATAAAACTTGTTGTACCTAATAAATTCCAGCTTGTGCCACCGTTTGTAGTCTTATATACTCCATCAGAAGTAGCCGCAATCAAAACCTGATCATTGTTCGGATCGATCAATAACCGGTTTACCATTTTTCCAGATGATAATGCAAAAGTTAAACCGGTTGAAGCCCATGTTGTCCCACCATTTGTTGATTTTAATACACCAATGCTATAATTATCAGATGCATCACGATCGCCTGTAGCTATATAAATTGTATTTGAAGATGCATAATCTGATGTTACCGCAATATCACTTACACCGAGAACATTATTGTTGTCAGTCAAACAAGTCCATGAAGAACCATTATTTGTTGTCATCCAAAGCCCACCAGCCGGAGCTCCTACCCAGTATATATTTGTGTTGGTTGGATGAAATGCTATGCAGTTTAACCTTCCTATTCCTGCGTAGCCACCACCAGAAGAACTAGTACCTAAACTTGTCCAGTTTGCAGTAGTGACCCTGGCTTCAGGTGGAAGTGTAGTTAAGTATCTTTCAAATATTTCCTGAGCCGACCTATCCGGAAGTAAACCGGTTGTCATGTCGGCTTTATATTGCATATTATATTCCCATCTTTTGAATTGTTTCCATCCGTATGCCTTTTTTCTTTCGCCATTCTCCATATAATAACCGTCAGTACCAACATTCTTTGGTTCCCAATAGTCATTAAATGCTTTTTGCATCTCCAAAAAATTTGAAGGATTTTTCTGCTCTTTCTTTACGAATTCCTCAACCCAGGGTTGAGAATAAAGTTTTATTGATAATAAAACAGAAGATATTAGTAAAACATAAATAATAGAATATAACCTGTTATAAATCATATTAATTAGAATTAAAAGTTTAATCAATTTTCAAAAGCCAAAAATAGTTAAAAAATACAAATTTATAGAATATTTCATGTAAATTTGAAATATTACAAAATAAAAGAATATTTAGTTCACTGGAATAATAAATTAAAAGATACAAAAACATCAGTTTTTGCTACACTAAAACAAATTTTTTTTAAAAAAAATTAGGTGTAATAAACATTTTTAAGGCTATTTTTTAGTAGTAATGTTATAATAATGAGGTAAAAATATAGAGTTGAACTATCTCAGCTAAACTCAGTGGTTTCAAAGATGTTCTTAGTGTAATCAATTTAGAAATACAATATTTCACAGATAACTTTCACAGAGAGCCAAATTGTCAATATTAATACCGTTTGACACCTTTTTTAAACAGCAAAGCATTAAAATTGATCAATAATACAATTGTTTTATATGAAAATTTTAAAAAAGTCACAATTTGAACTTCTTGAACTCGGGCAAATGCTTCAATTGATTCTATATATAAAATTGCAGTTTTTCAGTATAAACAATTTGTTTTACTTTTTTTTCAATATCAGATACGAAAAAATACAAAAATAAACTCAGTCCTATAAAAATCCAGGATATATTAATTTATAACTAGTTTTTTTGTTAATTCACGCCCACTTGAATGAGACAATTTAATTATGTAAAATCCTTGTTTAAAACTGCCTACATTAATGCTATATATACTATTTTTTGAATATATAAAATCTTTAAAAACAGACTTTCCACACATATCTATAACTTCAAGAAGTGAATGTTCACTTAATGATTGCCCCAGATCAATATTCACTATACTTTGAGCAGGATTCGGATAAATCAAAATATTGTCAGTGATTTCCCCGGTAGTTGAAAGGGGATCAATCCTTTGCAACCCATTAAATATGGAAATCATTCTTAAGATGGCAGGATAAAAGCAAGATCCATGGTTACCTGAAGAAAAAACATCAATTGCTGATACCTTGAGAGCACCATTCTTTTTCATCAATGAATCTGTATAAACAGCATTCCTGTAGGTTACCTGGTCATCTGATTTGCAATATATCATTGTCACCGGGGCAAGTGGGACCCAATCAGAAACATCCATCCTGGTCAATGCAAGTTGTAACGGATTATTAGGATTGCTTATAAAATCATTATAAAATCCATTTTTAAGCATTCTTTTTGGCAATACCTTTCCCCCATTAGCTTTTAATTTCTCAACCATCTGATCATTCATTGCGAATAAACCTATTGTCTCTGATTCATATTTCCTTATAAGCTGTGCATATTCAGTTTCAAATACATCTTCAACCTGGGTTTGACCAAGCAAATCAAAATGTGCAAGTTTTGCTGATAAAAAAGCACTTCCAAGATATGCACAAAAATTATAAGGTGTATCACCAAGAGTGAAAGCTTTCATTTCCTTTGAAATACTGTAAGGGCCTGACATAGGTACAGCGGCTGTAAGTACCATAGAATCAATTCCTTTAATATTTCTCTGTTCGATTGCAAAAGCTGTTGCCATAGCTGCATGTCCTCCCTGAGAATAACCTGTGACAAAAACCTGATCATTAAAGTAAAATGGTTCTGTACCTGACATTGTATGACATGCTTTGATCAGATCAATTGTTGCCCATGCTTCCGATTCAGGGTTTACATAGGGATGCACACCTTTTGAAATCCCCAGGCCAATGTAATCAGGTGCAACGCAATGATATCCATAAGAAGCAATGGCAATTGTGAATAACTGTTCATTTGATCCTTTCGAAGGCACATCATTTCTGTTATCAACAGTCCCATGGTTGTAAACAGCAGTTGGAAAACGAAATTTAGGATCCTTTGCAACAGCTATAATTCCTGAAGCAGTATCCTTTTTTAAATTTATCTTTTTTGATGTATATTCAATTACATAAACATCAACATCATATTTAGCAGGAATGAACAATGAATTTGATATTTCCTGTTTGGTCATAGTTTTTACTTTTTTATATGACAACAATTCCTGAGAGCCTGCTGACTGAAAAGAAAATAAAATGACTGAGAATAAGAATAAAACAGTAAATTTGTTCATATATAAGTTTTTTATTTAAAACAAAATATTAAACTCAAAGTTTCAAAATTAATACTTTAATTGATGTGAAGAATAAAAGTTATAAATAATCATATAATAAATCTTTTTTGTTTTGGTAAAATTGGTATGATAATTTTTAAGAAAGCATTTTAATCAATTTTAAGCATTAAAGTTTTGAGTCACTCAGAAAAACAATATTAGCATCCATACCTTTTGAAGGTGGTTTTAATATAGTGTTGTTTTTTAAAAAATTCCCTTTAAGTTTTGTCATTTAAAGATCGAGGTTTGAGGTAAAAAATTATGAAAAATAAAAAACTTACTTTACGTAGTATCCCCAATTATCAGGATATTGAAGGAATTTAATACCAAATTCATTTATATAATATTCCAATAATTTGGCACTGACACTGACACTTTGGTCAGTACAGGCACTTTAGTCAGCATTTAAAATATAATGCCGACTGAAATTGGGGGAATTGGGGTTCTTAAATCGGATTTGTGCTGACTGCAAATGTCAGTACTATTTTCAATTTCATGTAGGTATAATTTGGTATAAACTAAAACTATGGGTGTATTCCAATTTTGCAAATTTATTAAAATTCTTTGAGTTTTGCCCTGACTACCTACACTTCGGTCGGTACTAACCTGAAGGGAATCCCAAAGAATTTGGGTGTATCCCAAAATTACATTTCAATTAAAATTCTTTGGGTTTTGCCCCAGCCCTAAAGGGAGACCCAAAGAATTTTCATTTCATAAAGATAACCGTATATGTAAAAATGGGATACACTCAAGAATTTTAATTACCAATTGGTTACTTTAGTGCAAAAATGGGATAGACCCAAAACTAAGAAAATGCAACGGGAAATTCACATTTGTTTTACAATTTAATAAATTTACCGGTATAGTATGATTTATTTTGATTATTATGTGAAAGTCTGATGAAGTAATTTCCTGGTGTTAAAAATGAAAGGTCAAACTTAAAATGTTCATTACATGTTTCAATTGAGAAATCCTTTACAACTACACCGAAAGTATTGAAAATCTTCACTTTACAGTTGTCGAATGTTTTATTTAAAATTATATGATCTCTGACGAGACTCGGATAAAAGCTCAATAGTCTGGTATATTCCCGAGAATTATTTGGATTAACATTTATCAGTCCTAAAGCATCCAGGTCAAATCCTCCACTTTGAAATGGAGTCGGAAATGGATCGTTTATGATGTTTCCGTGGGAATCTTTTGAAGCATACTCAGGATTTACAGATCCCACAACATCTATGATCCTTATATATGAAACAGCTGATTTATTTAAAAGATGATGATCAGGTAAGGAATCAAGTTCGAATGGTGTTCCATACCCTACCCTGAATTTGCCAGCCAGATTATTTATTTTCCTGGTATCCGTCAAGCCAAAAGTACCAGTCTGAAGATCAATTGATGTTAATGATACAGATGGAAAACGAAAAAAGTTAATTCCGTCTGAACTCACTTCAACAAATGCAAGTTCAAGGAATTCATCATTGAGAGCATTTTCAAATACTGCAAAATCAGGCCCGGGGCCGTTGAAAATACCTGAATTCAAATAATACTGAGCTTTTCCACCATCTCCAAGGCTTACAACCTGATTATCGGCAGCTCCAAGAGCATCCTGGTCCAAACCATAGTCTGCATAGCCTAAAGACTTATCTGAAATATTTCTGTATCCCCGGTCAATAAAAATGCTATCAGCCCAGTACCTTATAATTGAACTGTCTTTGTGTACAGCATTGCAATCAAAGGAACCAACCGGTCCGGGATACTGGGCATTGGATATTATTGCAAAAAACATAACCAAAGCTGAAAGGTATAATAACCGGAATTTCATAATTTTAGTATTTTAACAGCTTTTGGATTGAATTGCCATTTTCTGTAATTATTTTAACATAATAAACTCCTGGATTCAAATGACCGGCATCTATGTAATGCTGAGGATTTTCACAAGAAACAAAACATAAGTTCCCCTGGAGATTAAAAATTAATATTTTCTTTAATATGTGTTCCTCCGAATCAATCTCAAAATGGCCGGAGGTTATTGAAGGGAAAATTCTTACTTGAATTTCGTCATTTTCTTTTGTAGAAACTCCACTATCATCGTATTCAATTTTGTCCAATGCGAAAAAAGCAGGAGTATTTATACCAAACTGGCTGGTGTCAGATGAAAACAATTCGAAGCGTAATGATTCAACAGAATGAGTGAAAAGCGAATCAATATTTAATTCAAGCCAGTGATCAAGAATAAAATCATTTGCATTAATTGAGTCTCTGAAATCAGCAAGATAAACATCTGCATATTCTTCCAAATTGAATGTATCTGTGATTTTAGTTGTAAATTTGGTATGATAACCATAAATCCGGATTTTGAAATAATCGGGATCGTTTCCTGATACTCCACCAAATTTTTTTGCGAAAAAGTCGCCCTTTCGCATAGACCAATACGCATAAGTTGAATTAGTAATGCTGATTTTCCTGATTATAACATTGTATTCATCTTTATTACAGCTAATTCTCGAGTTGTTTTGTCCAACGAGGTATGTTATCCCATCATTTGCTTTTGCTGGGATAGCACTATAAAGATTTGTATATCCTTCTGTTGTATCATCTCTCATAGTGGACATAGCAAATCCACCACTCCAGAATCCACCCCAGGCAGTGTCATATTTTGATTCAAACTCAAATGGTCCTTCATTAAAACTATTGCATTCATTTTTGCAGTACCAGAATGTGTCAGTTGATAATCCATTGTTTTCAAATGATATAATTTTTTTCTGTGCATTGATATCCAAATTATAATATAACATAAAAACCGTTAAAACAATATGAATGACATTAAGATCAATTCTTCTTTTGAATGCTGATTTACTACTCATTATTTATATTTTTTCTTTATTAATTATAAAACTTACTTTCAATGAAATCACTCTGCCTGGCATGGCATAATTTTTAATGCTTTCGTAATCAGCACCAAAGAAATTCAAAACTGAAATATCAAAATGAAACTTAGATCTCAATATTTGTGTTGAAAATCCTGCAAAAATATCGGTAATAATTACTGGGTCTATAAAGTCACTTCCATCAAAAACCGTAAAGACCCTGCTATTGTATTTGGCAGAAATATCTGCATAAAAAAAATTTCTAAGCAAACGGACTGAGGATACCATTATGTGACCGGGGTTATATAATGCTTTCCCCGACTTATTCCCGTAATTCTCATCTTCCAATTGAGAATGATTATATTTATAAGCATTTTTCCATTGAATTAACCATTTTCCTACAGAAACCATTGATTCAGTGTGCAAATCGATTCCATAAGAAACTGCTCTCTTAATATTATCCGCTTTCCAAATGCCATTTTCAGGAAGCCATACAATGCTGTTTTTTATATTTTTGTGATAAAGTGAAATGGAGTTTTTAAAAATCCTTTTATTGGAGTTTTTGATATTCAATTCAATAAAAACAGATTCTTCAGGTAAAATAAATTCATCAGTGTTTTTATTCCAAAACCTGTCATTGTAGCTGGGTAATCTTAAGTTTTTTCCTGCTTTCAATTCAAGAATCATTTTCTTTGAATTCCCGTAAAGCAAATCAATAGAAGGATTAACTGGCAGCAATTCCTTTGAATATATACCGGAATTCATATTAAAAATAATATTAAGTCTTTTGAAATAAATATTTGTTTTACCTGAGAATTTCATAATATTTTCACCTTCAACTTTATAAACTGAACTCGTTATAGTATTGTAATTGTTATTTATTGTAAAACTAGTCTGAAATTTTTTTGAGAAATTATAATTCGTTTCTATAATTCCGCAACCTGAATAAATGGTACTTTCCGAAAATTCACTGATCTTTGGGTTGATATAATTTAGTTCATCAAATAATAGGGCTGCTTTAAGCTGGATTTGAATCAGACCGATTGAATCCATAAAATGAGCTCCCAGTTTCAAGCTTTTATCATCTTGCATTGCTATTGACTCATTTTCATATTTGGATGGAGGTATTTTCCTTTCTGAGCCTACATAACTGAAAAAAAACTTTGAAATAATTGTCTTGATGCGAAATTCAGTATTGAATGACGCATCTATTACGGAGGACTCTGCATTGGTGTTTTTACGTTTTATATCGTCAATTATATAAGAAAAATCATTGTTATTTTTTTGAATTGAGAATGATGCATTGATTGGTATAGTTCCAATATAGTCTGATGTTTCAAATGCAGATAAATAATTATTCAGCGAGTTTACTGAAAATAAAAAATTTCTATTTCTTTTGCCTGACAGATGGTTTTTAATATATAAAGACCCACCAGGTGCTCCAAAATCATTCCCACTTGCATTGATTAAGATATCTTTGTTTTCACTTATACTGAAAAGTGTCAAATCAGAGGTTCCAAGCATCAGATTATTTACCTGAAAATCATTCCAGTAAATCCCTGTTTGATTAGAATTTGCACCCCTTATGCTTAATGTATTCAACTGACCGGGACCATATGACCTGAGCTGGAAAGCTGCATTTCTAACAAGTTGGTCAAAACTGAGACCATAGTTTTTTCTTAATTCGAGAGAGTCAAACCTTTGAATATTTTGGTTCTCATTTTTTTTATAGCTTTCAATTATTGTTATTTCAGGAATATTAATAGTATCAAATTGAGCGTGCAACTGAAACGCAAACCAAAAAAAATACGAAAATAATATCCTGGTTTTGAAAGCCATTTAGATTTAAAATTGCTGGAAACATATAGATGCAAAAAAATGAAAAGCTGGAAGCACATTTTTTTACACCACTTTTATTCCCGAAAGTATCAGTGTAAATAAATAATCAATGGCAGGTCTTCTGACTCGTTCGTTTTCAGCCCCTTCCCATTTCACAACAGTGGTTAATACTGAAAACACAAATTGAACATTACAGCTGCGGGTACAGTCCGGGATTTTCACCCGATTCCCATTCAATTCTCCATTGAGAAACCATTGATAGTGCGAAATAAAATAAAACAATCAATAGTACAAAGTAAAAAGTTAAAAATTTAACTTGACCCCTGCAGCAAAATGTCTCGGGAGTCCCACAAAAACCTCTGCTCTTTCCGCAGTATGATTGTTTAGAATATTTCCTTTAGTATCTTTTATTATATACCCATTTTCAGGACTATTATCTGTTGCATCCTGAATATATGCAGTATTAAGAAAATTATTTATCAAACCAAAAATAGTTATACCAAATCTGGATTTTAAATTCATTTTGTAGCTTACCCTTGTATCGAAAATAGTTATTGAAGGCATTTTCCAGCTTTGCTTTATTTTCCCATTAACATCCACTTCATCATTTATCCTTGAGGTCATATCCCAATCAGAATAGTAATCTCTCAGATGTCGTCCGGATATAAACACTTCTGCCCCGTCGAATGGCTTCCACATGGCTGATAGCTTGAGTTGTGTTGAAGGTGCAATGCCTGTTTTCAAATTTAAAATATAGTAATTTGTCAGAATTTCATTTTTAGCCCCTGATTCGTAAGTCACATAAGATCCTGATACATTATCAGTAAATTTATTATCAGCCACTGAGGCAATCAGGTTCATGTCCAGATTCTTTAAAAACCTGTAACTGATTTCAGCTTCAATGCCTTTAAAAGCAGCGCTTATGCCAGTAACATAATGAATATCATGCTGGCCTGCAGCAGTTAATGAATAGAAAGTTTTAACAAGGTTATTTCCTGAGCTGAGGTATAATCCAATACCTGCCTTTAACTTTTGATCTTCAGTTACATATTTGAAACCCAGTTCATAATTAAGGTAATACTCGCTTTTTGGTTCTGATGCTATTGCACTTTTTTCACCATTTATTACATCATCAAACAGAGGAGGTCTACTGTGAAAACCAACATTGCCAAAAGCTGTCATCTGATCATTGATTATATATTTAGCTCCTATTTTGGCCTGATAACTACTTAATAACGGTGACTTTAGATAAAATAAGCTATCTTTTTGTTTATCTTTAATTCCTTTTTTAAATCTGTCCGTATTACTGTAAATATCACCTGCCCACCCAAACATAACATTGAAAGCCAGGTCATCATTAAGGAATTCAGTCTGAATAAATGTTCCACCATGCAATACATTTCGAAGGTAATTATATGCTACAGTATCACCTAAAATAGCCTGAAAATCCTTTTTTCTGAAATAGCTTGAATTGTCTATAAAATATTTGCCTCCAAGCAGGTCCATAACCTCCAAAAACTTTTCTGATGAAGTATTTCGGAAATCAGCACCTATGGTAGTACTCATATTTCTGTTCCAGGAGTAGTTGAATTTTGTTATTCCACCAAAGGTTTTGGAATTGGTAACATGGCTGACCATGATACCTTTGCTTTCAATAGCATTGCCTGCATTTGTGAGGTTAAAATCCACTATTCCAGAAGGGATCAGCGACCGGTCATAAGCTGGCACACCAAAAAGTCCGGTATTTCCGCCATTAGCACCTATGAAATACACTGAAGTAAGTTGATCAAGTTTATTATTCCATCTTGCATGCCATAAAGCATTTGCTAAAGGCTTTTCATTATAGTTTTCAGAAGTATTGATAAAATCATCATACCTTCTATCCTGCACTTTTCCATATCTGTATTGTTTTTCATTGTATGATGTTAATACAGAATTCCAGTCAGGATTAAAAAGCAAACCCGAAGCACTTTCTTTGAATTTTGTAAATGCTTCTTTATTGTAATCACTGATTTCTTCAGCCAGGGACTTACTATAACTTGCAATATTTAGCTGCCTAAGATTTTGAGCATGCGATTGCGGCGTCGCAAAAGCATAAATATCCAGGGAATGACGGTTGCTTATTTTTAATCTTGAGCCAATATAAAATGTCCAGCAGTTAAACCAAGTTTTATCCACTATTCCGGAACCGTTACTCATAGAAACACCTAATGCAAGTGAAAATCTTTTTGCTAGTAACCCTGAATTTGAAATTAAAGTGGTTTTTAAAGCCGAACCGCTACCATAGCTAAAACCTACTGAACCACCTGCTCTATTATCACCCGTCGAAGTTAATATATTAATTGAGCCACCAATCGACCTGCCATTCAGTTTTGAACTACCTAAACCTCTTTGTAACTGAATTTCAGAAGCAAAATCAGAAATGTTACCCCAGTCTGACCAGTGAAAACTCCCGGTAAAAGGATCATTAACAGGTATACCATTCAAAATCAGACCAATATTTTTATGATCAAATCCCCTGACAGATACTCTTTGATCATTCCAACCCCCTCCAAGAGTGCTTACAAAAGATGATGAAAATTTATTAATTTCATTAAAAGTGTATTCAAAATTGCCTTTTTTGTCTGAATTACGTAAAACAGTATCAAAATGAATTGTTGCATTTGAATATTTTACAAGATCAGAAAATGAACCAGCAAGATCAAAATCAGTATTTCTTTTTTCAATTTTTAACTTTCCTGTTTCTGTATTACCTTTAACTTTGATATCAAAATAGCTGTTACCATAGTCCAAAAATGATATCAGCAACCTGACGCTACCTTCAGGCACATCCTCCAATCTGAATTTCCCTTTATTGTCTGTCAATGTACCAATATAGGTGCCAGCCACTGAAACTGATGCTCCCATAACGGGCTCTCCACTGATTTCAACCACAGATCCTGTAATAATGTTTTGGGATAAAAGTGAAAAATAAAACAAAGAAAAAATAAAAGTAATTGAAAACTTATTCATAGCAGTAAATAAAATTTATTGAACCTGAATTAAATGTAATATAATTTAACGAATCAGCAAAGATAGTTTTTATAAATTAAATATCAGCATATTATTAAAACTAAAACTCAAAAGAGAAAAGTCTTAAATACTATTCCTAACGACTATATGCAATCAAATGTTACATTAAATTATTCAATTTCAATTTTATAATGAAAAAATATTAATCCTGAAAAATAAAAAATGAATCAGAAAAATTACTTAATCAGATACAAAATCGTAATTTATTATTTAAGATTAGCATTAAAGGGTGTATCCCAAAATTACATTTCAATTAAAATTCTTTGGGTTTTGCCAAGCCCTAAAGGAAGACCCAAAGAATTTTCATTTCCTAAAGATAACCGGATATGTAAAAATGGGATATACCCGCATTAAATGATATCATTTTTCCATATTGATATGTAAAAATCACTTAATTTCAGGAGACATCCAAAGCTTTTGAATATATTAAGAAGAATAATAGAAGACTACAAAGGTAGCCATAATATCCAGCCTGGTTTCGGTTCCAAAATGAGTATTTCAATAAAAAAAGGTAATAGCAATTGAGATTATGAAGAGCTATTTATAGAAAGCTAAAAAGAATTAAAAAACATAGTAAAACTGACGACAAACATTATTTTTAGTTAAAAATTAAGATATTTTTTTTTATTATTTAGTGATTTTTATTTGAAATCGAATAATTTCATATTTTCACATAACAAAATTAACAAAAATAATTGAAGATGAAAAGATTACTGTTTGTTTTAATACTGATAACGATAAATCATGCTGCAAAATCACAATTAGTAATTACTGAAATAATGTACAATGACGGTGGTATCACTGATAGCCTCGAATTCATTGAAATAACAAATAATGGTAAAGACTCCGTATTAATAACAGATTATTTATTAAAAAGCAGGTCTGTGAATTATAAATTTCCCGAAAAAAAATTGAAACCCGGAGGATTCATTACAGTATGCAAATTTTCAAATACTTTCAAAAGATACTTTGGGTTTCAACCCTATCAGTGGATTACCGGAGGTTTAAATAACAATCTTGATTCCATTGTATTGATTAGCAATTCAGGTGATACAATCGATGTGGTTAATTATCTTGAAGATGGAGAGTGGCCGTCACTGGCAGATGGTAAAGGATATTCATTATCATTATGCGATCCCTCCAAAAATAATAATATAGGCCTGAACTGGCAGGCAAATCCAGTATATTCAGGCTTTAAATATAACGGGAATCAAATTCATGCCAATCCAGGAAAGCAAAACTATTGCATTTTCGATATAAAATTACTCAAACAAACTGATGGTACGGGCAATTTGATATATAAGAACAGGCTTGCTTTTGTAGATGGAACAGTATGTGGCATTAATTTTAATCCCTCTGGTTTACAGTTTTCAGTTATTGATCATAACAACGAAGGAGTGTGGACATTTAGCAATAAAAGCTTTGGATATAATTTTCATGAAGGTGATAAAATTGAGCTATGGGGCAAACTTGAAGACTTCAACAGTCTTGGACAGATATATCTTGATTCTGTCGTTGTTATAAAAACGGAAAATATAGATATAGTTCCTGAAATTGTTACATCATTTATGGAAGAGGACGAGGGGAATCTCATAAAAATTGAAAATGTAAAGATCTTAAATTTTAGTCAATGGACAAATGCCGGCTCTGCATTCAACGTAGAAGTAACTAATCAAACTGATACTTTTTCTATTAGAATTGATAAGGATACTGATATTTTTGGAAAACCTGCACCCGGTGGCACCTTTAGTATAACAGGAATACTGGGACAGTATGATAAAACATCTCCATTTTTGGATGGCTATCAGCTTTATCCCCGGTATACAACTGATTTTTCACCATTTAATACTTCTGATTATCCTTTTAAGTCAATCGGTGAAATGACTAAAACAGATGCTTCCGGGGTTGCAATCAGCAAAGGGGCAGCATGTGAATTAAGAGGAATTGTTTACGGAATAAATCTTAGGCCTAACGGATTGCAATTTACCATCATAGATAATGAAAACAATGGTATCGGAGTCTTTAGCAGCTCAAAAAAATACGATTATACTGTTAAGGAAGGAGACCTGATAGCTATAAGGGGCAAAATTGATCAGTTCAACGGACTCCTCCAGATTGTTCCGGACACTTTGTTGCTGCTTGGGCAAAATAATTCTCTTGTAAGCCCTTCAATTGTGCAGGAGTTAAATGAAAATTCAGAATCTCAGCTTATTAAGATCATTGGTGTTACACTTAAAGATCCATCCCAGTGGAAGGGAACAGGCGAAAGTGTAAATATTACAGTTACCAATGGCACTAAGGAATTTCTGATGAGAATAGACAACGATTGCGAACTCTCAACCAAACCCGCACCTGATTTCAAATTCAATCTAACAGGATTAGGCGGGCAATTCGATTCATCAAGTCCATTTCTTGAAGGATATCAGATTTTTCCGAGGTATTCAGTGGATATTGAAAAAACCTCTTCAATTCTGGATCAGGATACTGGATTTATAATTTACCCAAATCCAGCTACTGATAAAATAAATTTTTACAATACAGGAAATGCATTCCTTTATTCTGAGCTAATATCTTTCCATGGAGTCATACTACGTAAATCAACGGCTGCAGAATCTTTTGACATTTCAGATTTGCCATCTGGGATATATTTATTGAAATGCTACACAGACAATGGTTTGGTCTATAAAAAAGTCATTAAAAAATAGTTCTTTATGGCTGGATTTCTATAAATTCAATATAAATATCAACCTTGTAAAAAGAATCGAAGAAATTGTTTTACAAATACTTTAAAAAATTGCCATCAATTTTATAAAACTATGCTATCATCAATTTTGCTAATTACCTTGGAAATATTTAATTATCCACATATTTAAACGATATTACATATTGCTTTTTTTATAATGCGACATATCTATATCTGTATAGGTTTGTAAACAATTAAAATAAATATAAAATTTTTATTGATTTAATTTTATTTTAATATTTGATGATTATCTTTGCATAGATTTTTTTAATTAAACCAATCATTTACTAACCCGTAAAAATCGAAAAAGCTTGTTATATAAGGTTTCTTTCTAAATGTATAACTTTCTGATCCGGTTTTTACAAAAAAAACAAAACTCGAAACTTATGAAGACGAAAATCTTACAATTAATTATTTTGATGCTTGTCGGCTTTTTCGCCAATGCACAGGTTACCACCAGTAGTATGGCAGGTAAAGTAACAGATTCGAACGGCGAACCTTTAATTGGAGCCACAGTGATTGCTACTCACACACCTTCAGGTACTCAGTATGGAACTATTACTTCAAATACCGGGCGATTTAATATTATTGGTATGAGAGTTGGAGGACCTTACGAAGTACTTGTTAAGTATGTTGGTTTTCAGGACTTTACTCACAGAAATATTTTTCTGAATCTTGGAGTCAGTGCAGATGTTAACACTAAGCTGGCTGAATCAACTACAGAACTAGCTGAAGTTTTGGTAATTGGATCCAAAAATGACCTTTTTAGTTCAGACAGAACGGGTGCGGCAGCAACATTTGACAGAGCTGCACTTACATCTATTCCTTCACTTAACAGGACTATTAACGATGTAACCAGATACAACGTTTACAGCAATGGTAGAGGATCATTTTCCGGGCAGGATTCAAGATTCAGCAGTTTTACAATTGATGGATCGGTTTTTAATAATGGTTTTGGTCTTGGATCATCAGCGAATGCTGGGGGACGAACAGGTACTACTGCTATTTCCTTTGATGCACTTGAAGAGGTTCAGTACAATATTACTCCCTACGATGTTAAACAGTCAGGATTTGCAGGTGCAGGTATAAATGCAGTAACTAAATCAGGTACCAATGAAACTAAAGGTTCTGCATATTTTTTCAAAAAAAGTAATAATTTAACCGGAAAGTATGTTAATGAAAGCAAACTTGCTCCATTTACAATTGATGAAAAAACATTAGGGCTTACCCTTGGGGGTGCTCTTATTAAGAACAAATTATTTTATTTTGTAAATGCTGAACGCTATACAAGTTCCAAACCAGCTTTGGATTGGTCGATAAACAGGGGCCAGACAACTGGCAACGTTTCCAGGGTTACTTTGGCCGATATGGAAGATTTATCAAAATTTATGAAGGATAATTTTGGTTTTGATATTGGGGCATTCGATGGTTACAATAATGATGTAACCAGCACAAAAGCTCTTGTCAGACTTGATTATAACCTTAATGATAAAAATAAACTTTCTTTCCGCTATTCTCATCATAACTCTGAATCAGGTCAAAGGATCAGTGACAGCAACAGCAGCAATACTGCCGGAAATGGGAACAGAACCAACAGAGCTGATGCAATCTCTCCTGAAAATTCAGGATATTTCATCCAGGATAATACCAGATCATTTGCATTGGAGTTAAACTCGCTTCTGAATTCTCAAATGGCAAACAATTTGATAGTAGGATTTAACAAGCAAATTGAAGACAGAAGGTACAGAACCGATCTATTTCCAACGATTGATATTTTGAAGGATGGTAAAACATATACTTCTATAGGATTTGATCCATTCACACCTAATAATAAGTTAAACTACTCAACCTTCAATATCACAGATAATTTTAATTATTATTTAGGAAAACATCAGATAACTGTTGGGGCTTCTTATGAATTTTTTAAATCTAATAACGTATTTTTCCCTGCTTCCAATGGTGTTTATACTTACAATTCAATTGCCGACTTCAAAGCAGCTGCACTTGATTTTAAAAATAATCCGACTAATCCAACATCTCCTGTGAGCCTTAACAGGTATAATCTGCGTTATTCACTTTTGCCGGATGGAGTAGAGCCTCTTCAGGTATTGAAAACATCTACTTTTGCAGCTTATGTTCAGGATGAATATCAATTAACGGATAAACTTAAGCTTTCATTAGGTCTGCGTGCAGACTATATGATATATGATAACAGTACTGCTGAAGATTTTTACAACCCGGTTGTTGGTGCACTTACCTACAAAGATGAAGATGGTAAGGATTTTGTTGTTAACACCGGAGCTTTCCCTGAGCCAGGAATTAATCTTTCACCAAGGTTTGGTTTCAACTATGATGTATTTGGCAATAAAACATTGCAGGTCAGAGGTGGATCCGGTTTGTTTATATCAAGGATACCTCAGGTTTTGGTTTCCAACCAGCTTGGAAATAACGGAGTTAATACTGGTGTGATAAACGTTACAAGTACAACGGCTTATCCTTTCCGAATAAATCCAGCTGATTTACCTGAAGCTGTTAAACCTCCAAAAACAACTGACCTCACAAAACTACCTGCTTATGTAATAAATGCATCTTCAGAAAACCTGAAATATCCAACTATATGGAAATCAAGCCTGGCTGTTGACAAAGCATTTCAATATGGCTTATATTTCACTATAGAAGGTATCTACAACAAAAATATCTATGCCCTCAGATATATTGATGCAAACCTGAAACCTGCTGACAGGACATTTGCAGGTGTTGATACAAGGAACAGATTTCCTGCATCAGGTCTGACAGGTTCAGCAGTAAACCCTGCAAGATTTTACAATGATAAAACAACCAACGTTTTTGTATTAAGAAATACCAACATTGGTTATTCATATTCATTCGTTACAAAACTTGAAAAACGAGCTGAAAAAGGTTTTGGAGGATTTATAGGTTATACCTATGGAACTGCAAGAGATATCCAGTCAGTTGGTAGTACAGTTCAGGCAAACATGGCTACCGTACTCGGACAGAATTATCTTGTAGAATCAAATAGTGATGAATATCTGCAACACAGAGTAGTAGGATTCCTTAATTATAAACTTAATTATGGCAACAAGGCCGGATTCGGAACAACCTTCTCAATCGGAATGATATCCAATTCAGGCGGTCCTATTTCTTATGTATTTGGAAATGACTTCAATGGTGATGGTCAAACAAACGATTTGATTTTTGTGCCTGCAAATGCAACTGATTTTAAATTTGATGAATTAACTGTAGGAACCAAAAAATACTCATCAGCAGATCAACAGGCTGCATTTGAAGAATTTATTAAGAACAATGAGTATCTGAATTCCATCAGAGGGAAATACGCAGAAAGAAATGGTGCAGTATTCCCATGGTACAACAGATTTGACTTTACAATTGCTCAGGATTTGTTTATAAATATTGGAGGAAAGAAAAATAAATTTGAAGTAAGATTGGATCTTTTCAATCTTGGAAATTTATTTAACAGTAAATGGGGAGTTGGAAGTTTGACTACCACATCCGCACCATTGACTTTATCAAGCATTGATGCAAGTGGTGTTCCATCATATAAACTTGCTACCCAGGTAATTGGAGGACAAACCGTTCTATTGAAAGATTCATTTGTGAAAGCTGAAAACGTAGATAATGTCTGGCAGGCACAAATTGGTCTGAGATATACATTTGAATAATAAGTTCTATTCTTTGAATTTTTAAGCCAGATTCTCTTCAGAGTCTGGCTTTTTTTTATAAAAAATGGACTTACCGTCGTAAGCCCATTTAAAACAAAGGTCTCTAAGAAAACTAAATCTTTTCAGACCTAAATAACCGGTTTTTAGAATTCTGAATTTAAATCTTTTGTTTAATATTTACATTTTTCTACTGTACGATTTATGATTTACGATTTATGTTCCATATCTTTAAAAACTACAATTTTGCAATTTTTTCCCTTGATGCTTTCAGGGATTTAACAATAATAGCTAGTAATTCATTTCCTTCTTCTATTAAAAGATTGAAATGATCATTATAACTTGAATTAAAGTAAAGTAATAATTCGAGAAAATATACTGATTCATCCAATTCTTCCTCTACTATTTTTAATTTATTTATAAAATCAGCACTTGATTTAGCTCTGCATGCAGCTCTGTAATTAGCCCCTGGAGAACTTGAAGATCTTATTAATTGATTTGAATATGGAATATTTATTCCATCTTTTGGCAAGCTTTTGATCAACAAAGCCACATCAATTGCAAACTTTTTAAATCTCTTTTTTAAATCTTCACTATTCATTCTATCATACGTTAATCGTACTTCGTAAATCGTACTTCGTAAATATTAACTTAACTTTTCGTTTTTAACCTATTAAGTATTTCCATCAGCTCGGCTTCACTATAAACCAACACTTCCCGTGGTTTGGACCCTTTGCTTGGTCCAACCATTCCAAGATTTTCCATCTGATCAACGATTCGTCCAGCCCTGTTATAACCAATTTGCATTTTTCTTTGCAACAATGATGTTGAGCCATATTGTTCTGCTATTATTATTTTAGCTGCATCAACAAACATTTCATCAAGATCATTATAATTGAGACTTGAATAATCCATATCGTCATCAGTTTTATATTCCGGCAGATAAAATGGTTCTGAATAACCCTGCTGATGTTTAATATGATCAACTACATTTTCAATCTCTGCAGTATCAATGAATGCACCCTGAACCCTTAAAATGGAGGCACCACCCAAAGAGATCAGCATATCACCCCTTCCAACAAGCTGGTCTGCTCCACCAGTATCAAGAATAGTTCGTGAATCAACTTTTGAAGCTACTTTAAATGCAATTCTTGCAGGGAAATTGGCCTTAATAACACCTGTGATGATATTAACAGAAGGCCTTTGCGTTGCGAGTACCAGATGAATTCCAACTGCTCTTGATAATTGAGCTAATCTTGCAATTGGAAGTTCAACTTCCTTTCCAGCAGTCATAATAAGATCGGCAAATTCATCTATCACAAGGACTATATAAGGCAGAAATCTGTGTCCGTTTTTCGGATTGAGTCTTCTTTCACGGTATTTAGCATTGTACTCCTTAATGTTTCTTGTCTTGGCATTTTTCAACAGATTGTACCGATCTTCCATTTCAATAATCAGGGAATTCAATGTGTACACAACCTTTTCAGTTTCAGTTACTATTGCTTCTTTTTCATCAGGTAAAAAACCAAGGAAATGTTTCTCCATTCCATTGTATGGAAATAGTTCAACCTTTTTAGGATCAATCAAAATAAATTTTACCTCCGAAGGATGTTTCTTGTACAGCAATGAAACTATGATAGAGTTTATCCCTACTGATTTTCCCTGACCTGTAGCACCTGCTACAAGAAGATGAGGCATTTTTGCAAGATCGGCAATGAAAACTTCATTGGAAACCGTTTTTCCGAGTGCAATTGGCAGATCCATGTTTGATTCAGAAAACTTCTTTGATTTCAGTATATCTTTAAGACCTACAGTTTGTTTGTTCTGATTAGGAACCTCAATACCAATTGTACCTTTTCCAGGAATAGGAGCTATTATTCTGATACCAAGAGCCGCAAGACTCAAAGCTATATCATTTTCAAGACTTTTAATTTTACTTATTTTAATACCTGGAGCAGGTATTATCTCATAAAGAGTAACAGAAGGTCCGATGGTAGCCCTTATCTTTACAATTTCTATTTTGTAATTTCTCAGGGTATTCACAATCTGATCCTTATTCGCCTCAAGTTCAGCCCTGTCAATTGTAATATTCTCGGAATCATAGTCCCTCAATAATTCAACATCAGGAAAAACGTAATTTGACAGTTCTTTCATTGGATCATAAGGCTCTATGAAAACCTCTTCATCATTGTCAGTAATAACCTTAATCGTATCGAAATCATCTTTTGATATCAGATCAATACTTTCATTTGAGGCCGGTATCACAATTTTTTCTAAACCATCACTGTGTTGAGGATAATTGATATCGAAATCTTCTGTATCAATAGCAACGGGGTCAACTTCTATCTTATTTTTATCTATATCGAAATCAATAGCTGAATTCTCTTCTTCGTCTCTTCTCCAATTTGGAATAAAATCAGGCAAAACACTTTCTTTTTCATCCGGATTTCCAACTGCATCTGCCGGCTGTCCTGTTCCCGCACCAAACCTGTTCCTGAAAAAAACAACTGGAAAATTCAAATTAAGATTCCCGGTTGAAAATTTCATGGTTTCAAACTTTGGATTGAAGAGCCAGGTGAGAACTACTGCAAGAATGAAAATTAACAACAACAATAGTCCTACTGAACCTATAAATTTTACCATCCATTGATTGACAGAAGTACCAAAAGCCCCACCCCAGCTAAATTCCTGTTGTCCAAGAAAATAAGAGAGCAACACTGATGAAAAAGCTATTATATAAAAACAATTTGTAAGAAATACCAGAAATGAAGAAAAACTTTTCCTGAATAATATCACAAAGCCAAGTCTGAAAAAAATCAAAACAAAAAGCAGAGATGGAACTCCAAAACCCCAGTAAATAAATGCATTGGATACCAAAGCTCCTAACCTTCCCAGCCAGTTGCTTACTGTCAGCTCATTATTGAAAAGCATATCAGTTGAAAATTTCAAGACTTTGTCCTGATCAACCTTCCATGAAATGAAATATGAAGTAAATGCGATCAAAAGATAAAAACTCACCAATATAAGTAGTATACCGGTGATCTTTCTAAATCGTTCATCTGAGAGACGAACAGATTTATTTCTATTTGTTTTCTTGTTTTTTCTTGCAGAGACCATTTTAATTCGTTTTTATTAAACGTATTAATATTTTCTGCAAAGTTAAATTTTATTTTTCATATTGCAAAATATTTTAATATGTTTTTTGCTATTTAATAACAAAATAAATATTGCATATGTATATGATGTGTGATTATCAAATGAATAGATTTTATTTAATTTTCAAAGTAAATAAAAAAAACCAACTAACATTGTTTTTTTTGCTTACGAAAAGATAGAGAATTAAAAAGCTTGGTCAGACAATAAATTTGGATACATTATTAAATTCAATTCCAAATACTTCTATGAATTTCTTTACGATAATATTTTTTACTTGTTGGATATCGATTTCCATGCCTAGTTCTTCTTGCATTGAGGTCACAGTTTTGTCTCTGTCTGAAATTCCACATGGAATGATGCCTTCAAAGTAATTAAGATCAGTATTCACGTTTAGGGCAAACCCATGCATTGTAACCCATCTGCTTATATGAACCCCTATTGCACAAATCTTTCTGAAGCTTCCATTATTTGTATCTTGTATCCAAACTCCTGTCAGTCCATTTAACCTTGTGCATTCAAGGTAATAGTGCTTCATGGTTTTTATAATGACCTCTTCTATGTCTCTCACAAATCTGTGAACATCATGATAAAAATCATCAAGGTCAAAAATTGGATAGCCAACTATTTGTCCCGGTCCATGATAAGTTATATCTCCTCCCCTATTAGTCGGATAATATTCAATTCCCCTGTCAGAAAGCTGTGAATCTGAAAATAAAAGGTTTGATTCTTTTCCGCTTTTCCCAAGTGTAAAAACCGGATCATGTTCGCATAAAATTAAATGACTCAAAGGTTTGCTGTCTGATAAACCTTGTTTTCTAATTTTTAGTTTATGTTCAGTCAAGTTTTTATGGATGTTTTGCTGAAGTGTCAGTCCTGCACCATACCCTATCCTGCCTGCATCTATAAAATTGATTTTAATCATTTTTTATTAATAGGATGTCAGAATTTCACAAATCCTTCAATCTGTTTATCAATATGCTCGATTATTTTTGGATCTTTAATTACCAGCTTATCATCAAGTGATTCCCAAATCTTGGAAATGGAAATTTTATATGCATATGTATGTATCCTCATATAATTTAGAATTGATAATAGATGTTCAAGTCCAAGCCAGTTTCCGAATTTTCCAACTGATAAACCTACAAGTGCAGCTTTTTTCCATTGAAAGCTTTTTTCGCTGTCAACAACAGAAGCAGTGTCGAGAAATAATTTTAGTATGCCAGGTATTGAACCGTTATATTCCGGAGAAATTACAATAAACTTTTCAGCCGGAATCAATTTTGTATCGATAATTTCCCTGACCCAGGGGTGGACAACTTTATACATCTCACCATTTAATACATCTGAAGGCATATCCTGAAGCAGTATTGTTGAAACATTTATTTTATATTGTTTTTCGAGCTTATTTTTATATATCTCTGCTACTTTCTCAGTGAGATTGCCTCTTCTGTTAGACCCAACAATTATCGTGTACATAAATTTTTGATTTCCAATTTAACAATATACACTTTTATTTGTTTTATTATATTATTATTTAAATTTTATATAAACAATCAAACCGCAGATCATGAAATTAACTTACCTGGGACATGGATCCCTAGCATTGGAAATTAAGAACAGGAATCTGATTGTAGATCCTTTTATTTCAGGAAATGAACTTGCTTCGCATATAGAAATTGACTCCTTAAAAGCTGATTACATACTGATAACACATGGTCATGCTGATCATGTGGCTGATGTGGAATTAATTGGCAAACGAACAGGTGCAAAATTGATCTCAAATTTCGAAATTATTAACTGGTTTGGGGCTAAGGGACTTAGCGGCCATCCAATGAACCACGGAGGCAAATGGCAGTTTGATTTTGGATTCGTCAAATATGTTAACGCAATACACTCATCAAGCCTGCCAGATGGGAGTTATGGAGGTAACCCGGGTGGATTTGTGATCTGGAATGATGAAGTGTGTTTTTATGTAGCAGGTGATACTGCATTGACTGAAGACATGAAAACCATACCTTTAACATGCCCAAAACTTGATTTTTGTGTTTTCCCAATTGGCGACAATTTCACAATGGGTATTGATGATGCCTGTATTGCAAGTGATTTCACAGGATGCAACACAATAGTAGGATACCATTATGATACTTTCGGTTATATTGTCATTGATAAATCAGAGGCTTTCGAAAAATTTAAGTCTAAAAACAAAAACCTTCTACTTCCCGGAATAGGTGAAACAATTGAATTTTAGGCAAACATTTTCTTGCTTTTTACTGTTTTCGAACACCGCAAGTAGATTAACTTTTAGTTGAAAACACCTTTAATAATTTTTTTCTGGCTAATTTTTTATTTATAATAATTATTAATAGGCTCAATATCAAACTCAAACATCTGGATTTACCTGATAATCTATTTTTTTAGATTATCGATTTATTTTTGAATTTGCATTAAATTTACGTGCCATACAGTTAATCCGGATTTCGAGGATAACAGCTGATTTATTATAAAGAGACTACAGATGATTAGCTTTTAGTAATTTTCAGAATTCGTTGGGATTTTAATAATCATACGATTTTTCTAATATTCACTGCAATTGCATGAGAAAGTACAATTAACGTTTCATATAATTCTGGAATAACAAATTTTTTCAATAATGAGATATTTTATTCTAAATATTCCAATACATTATTTATTTTTGAAGTTTAATAAAAAATTGAGATACTATGTGTAGCAGGACTTACTTTATGGCTTTGCTCTTGGTATATTTATTCAGTTCAATTTTGAATTCACAAACACCAATGATCAAATGGTGGTTCGATACCAAATCATTTTCTGCCGGTCAAACAGCTGCTGCTGATATAGATGGCGATGGTAAATTGGAGCTTGTATTTGGTTGTTACAGAAATGACGGAGGCATCTATGCTCTAAATTCGGAAGATGGAACATTATTATGGAGTTATTTCCCACATACACCACCCAGAGAGGGATGCAATGATGTTGCACCAGTAATATATGATGTTGACGGAGATTCAAAACTTGATGTAGTTGTTCCGTGCTCGTGCACAAATGTAACAATTTGTCTTAATGGCAAGACTGGTGATTTAAAATGGAAGACAATAACCAGGGGTAGTGATTCACCTCCCACAATAGCAGATTTGGATGGTAACGGGAAGTCAGAAATTCTTCACGGGGAATTTCTTGGATGGGTCAGGTGTCTGAATGGTGCAAATGGATCAACACTTTGGGAATTACCAGTCAATATGAATTCCTGGATACAGACTGCTCCGACAATTGTTGATCTCAATAATGATGGACAGCTTGATTTTGTTGTTGGAACCTGGGAATTCAGTAAAAAAGACAGTATTTATGCATTTGATGGAAAAACCAGAAAAAACCTATGGAAAAAGCCAATTCACAACTGGATGTATCATGGTACCTCAGTGGCTGATTTTGATAATGATAATAAACCGGAATTACTTATCGGGTCTTACAATGATACTTTATATTGTATTAATGGAGAAAACGGCAGTACTGAATGGAAATATTTTGCAGATGGAAGTTCAATAGGTGGTCCCCCTGTAATTGGTGACATTGATAATGACGGAAAGTGTGAAGTTGTTTTTTCCAGTTGGTACAAAGTAATCGCATTATCAGATAAAGGGGCGTTAAAATGGAAATATAACATACCAAGTTTCACATATAATTTCAGAGGAATGGTTTTGTCGGACATCAATAATGATGCTTACACTGATGTATTATTTGGGACGAAAGCAGGAGAGTTTATTGCACTAAATGGAAAGGATGGAAAACAGATCTTCAGGATGGACATGGCTGCTCATTATGGAAATTCATTATTTGATATAAATCATGCTCCGGTAATTGCTGATTTTGACAAGGATGGCACTCTTGATGCATTTTTCGTGGGTGGATATGGCGAATACCCTGCAATTGAGAAGGGATTTGGGCGGGCTTACATGGTAACAATAGGCAAAGGTAATGGACCTGAATGGCTTATGTTTCAGAGAGATGTAAGAAGACAATCATCAATGTGCTTTGATTATTTGAGTGCAGAAAAATCGTCAGATCCTGATTTATTTTCTGATCTAGAAATTTTTCCCAATCCAACTTTTTCTGATTTTACAATTAATTGTGGTGATGAAGTCTTACATATTTCTGTTTTTGATTTAAATGGCAGCATATTTCAGGAAATAAAAGATTGTAAAGGACCTCAAACACTTAATATCGACAAAAAAGGTGTATTTATTATAAAATTATCTAAAAAAGGATTCTACACATACAGGAAATTAATAATATATTAAAGTTTTAATTGTGAAAAATGCATTAATCTTAGTCGTTTTTTTAATGTTGAGCATTCAGTGCTTTGCTATCCGTGACACATTGTTCATCCCTGAAATTGAGGGAACAATCCGTGCAAAATATGAATATGCTACAGGGGTTTCTGAACAGCGTTTCCAGGTGAGAAATGCAAGGTTTAGTGTTAACGGATATCTGAGTAAAATTACTTCATACAAAGCCGAAATTGATCTGTCTGATGAAGGAGTAACCAAAATGCTTGATGCATACATAAAAGTCAAACTTTCAAATAAACTGAGCTTTACTGCCGGACAGCAAAAAGTACCATTCAGCACCGATAATCTCAGATCACCTCACCAATTGTATTTTGCAAACAGGTCTTTTATAGGAAAACAACTTACAGGCCTGAGAGATGTTGGTTTTTCAACAGATTATAAAGGCTTCAAAGGAATTGATTTTTCAATAGGCATTTTTAATGGCACAGGTCTCTATAATCAAAAACAATGGAGGTCTTTCAGTGAGATGAGTTATGTGGCCAGGGCAGTATTTAATCCTTTTTCTATTCTCAAAATCTCGCTGAATTATAATTCAATTCAACCAACCGGATTAAGGATGGACCTATTTGATGCCGGAGTTATACTGGATATCAACAATCTGCATGTTGAGTCTGAATATTATTATAAAACATATCAGGATACAATATTAGAACCTACGCAAGGTTTTTTTGGATTTATAGCTTATGATTTTGTTTTTAAAAATTCTAAACACCTCAAAAAAATCACCCCCCTTATAAGGTATGATTTGATGACTGCAAACCTGAGATTTGATGAAGCTGGTAAGGAGAAATATGATCCTGCAAAAAAAAGAATTACATCAGGATTAACTTTCAGCCTGAATAAACCATTTTTAAATGATATAAAACTCAATTTTGAAAAATATTTTGTTGAAGAAGGTCAATCAGACCCTGATTCGAAAATAGTCATTGAACTATCTGTAAGATTTTAAATTAATAATATGCAAACAGGTTTAAAAAGTATAAAAAGTGAGTTTGATGTAAATACTACCATCAACAGGCTCGAAACCCTGGTAAAACAAAATGGAATGACTGTATTTCTGAGATTAAATCAGGGTTTGAATGCAATAAATTTTGGGATGGAACTTAGACCCATGGAATTATTGATTTTTGGTAATCCGAAAATAGGTACATTACTAATGAATGATAATCAGACCATAGGGATCGATTTACCTATGAAAATATTAGCATGGCAAAATGAATATGGCGAAACCATAATAACATTTAATGATCCATTTTATCTTGCAGAAAGGCACAATCTGAATGAGCGAAGTATGCAAACCATTTCAATGATGTCAGCTATGATAAATGATACAGCAAACAAAATAGCCAGTTCGGAAATAATTATAAATAACCCACCTGTTTAAATAATGCTTTTTTATGCCCGGTAATTACGTGATTGATTGGTTACTTGAAGGGGATGTATCGATCCAGTATCAGACTTACAGAGATCTTCTTCAACGCAACAAAAATGATTTACAAAACAGGATAGAAAATGAAGGTTGGGGAGCAGATTTTTTATCCAGACAAAATAAAAATGGTCAATGGGGAACTGATTTCTATCAGCCAAAATGGACTTCAACTCATTATACCCTACTTGACATTAAAAATCTTGCAATATCTCCACGACTAATGCAAATTAAGAAAACTATTGAATTTATTTGCAAGCAATATAAAGCTGCTGACGGAGGAATAAATCCCGGAAAAACCATTTCACAAAGTGATATCTGTATCAATGGCATGTTCCTAAATTATGCCTGCTATTTTGGCATTGAGCAGGAACTACTGATTTCTATAATAGATTTTGTTTTAGATCAGCAAATGTCTGACGGAGGCTTTAATTGCAGATCTAACAGAATGGGTGCAGTACACAGTTCGGTACATACTACGATCTCAATTCTCGAAGGCATTCAAGAATACCAGGTAAATGGTTATAAGTACAGATTGCAGGAATTTGAAAAAGCAAAAAACGAATGCATTGAATTTATACTTGAGCACAAATTATTCCGGTCAAGCTCAACAGGAAACATTATTGATAAAAAATTCCTGATGCTGTCCTATCCTTCCAGGTGGAAATACGATATATTACGTTGTCTCGACTTTTTCCAAAATGCAGGGATACAATACGATCCCAGAATGCAGGATGCTCTCGACTTAATTATCTCAAAAAGAAAAAAGGATGGCAAATGGCCTTTACAGGCAAAACATCCCGGACAAACACATTTTGATATGGAAAAAACAGGTAGTGAAAGTCGCTGGAATACACTACGGGCTCTCAGGGTATTAAAATACTACAATCTCCTTTGATTTATTTTAAGTTTCTATATTTTTAAATATCAATTATTGAAAAAGAGATACAAAAAAGAATTTGTATTTATCTTTGTAAATTAAAGACAACCTCAATTTAAAGATATGAAAGACAAATATTTAATAATAATAATCTTTTTATTTACTTTATGCTTCAACATAGCATATTCACAGAACGCAATTGTAGGAACCGGATTCAGCAGTGGATGGGGAGGTGGTTCATGTCCAACCGGAACTGGTAATTTCAATTGGTTTTCTAATAGTTTCGGAACATCTTTTATTGGAACCTTTTCACCAAATAGTACTGGTAATCAGTATTTCAGATTGGGGATAGGATGGGATAACACGTCAGCTCATCGCACCATTACAATCGGTTCTGATGTATATGTAAATCCAAAAAATGAATACCAGCTAAACAGCCAATGTACTACAAATGGTGCGTTATATTATAATGTTCCAAATATTAACTATAAATATGTTTTCAAAACCAAGAATGCAGGGGTTAATCCTGATGGAAAACTTATTTTTTTTGAAATTCAGGGCGATGTTCGAACAGTAGCTAGTGTGACACAATCTCCGGATGCCTTGAATGTAGGGGCATCAACTCCTGTAACTGTAACTGCACAATTAAATGGAAACATTAATCCGGGTCAGGGTGTTTACCTGCGATATTCGACCAGTCCCAACTGGAGCACATCATCCACTTTAGAAATGACTGGCAGCGGAAATGTATTCTCAGGTATTATCCCACAATTTCCCGCTAACACAGTAGTCAGTTATTATGTTTTTACTTCCGGCAATGCATTAACTATTACTCATGACAAGGCAGACTGGTACACAATTAACGGTAATACAAATAATGGTCAAAACTTTAATTATACTGTTCTTTCAGGTGTTGTTACTGTTGCTCCTTCATTCCCAAATGACTCTGAACCTGTCACTATTACTTTGGATGCATCAGGAACACCCCTGGAAGGTGTCAGTAAAGTATATCTTCATTCTGGAGTATCTGTAAATCAATCCACCCCAAAAGCTTTTAATTATGCTAAAGGTAACTGGGGTCAGGATGACGGAATTGGAGAGATGACTAATACCGGAGGTAATAACTGGCAAATAATTCTGACTCAGGGGCTCAGAAATTATTATGATGTACCACCTGATAAAGACATTTTTGGATTGAACTTTCTTTTCAGAAATGCAGCCGGGGATAAAAAAGTCGACAAGAATGGACAAAACTATTATAATGCGGTTAATCCAGGCAACTATTTTACAACCAATGCCCAGAATGTCCCAGTAAATTTTGTTCAGACAGGCAACTCATTCGGACTATCTGCAACGGCAAATACTGTCCCGGATACCTGGACTCTGACAGAAATTGATATAAACACTAATGCATGGATTTCAACCTTAGCTTTTCAAAATGGTAATCTGAATTTCACATACTCAATAGGCATTACAACTACTAACTTAAGAAAGTTCAAACTTGAAGCGAATTTTGGTGGAACTACCAAGTATAAAACATTTTATATTATGGGATATTTACCAGTAACCATTGAATCAAGACCTTCATGGACAAAACCCGGTATTAACTATCATGCTTCAGATCCAACGCGAGTCACGCTTGTACTGCATGCTCCGACTTATACCCGGTTTAAAAAAGGCACAGGTGCAATTTCAGGAAATAGTACAACAACAGCAAAAAATGTAGTTTATGTGGTAGGAGATTTCAACAACTGGACTCCAGGAGAATCAAATAAAATGAAGCGCGACAGGGATGGATGGGATGGAAGCAATGATTCTGATGGAGACGAAGACAGAGGTGATTACTGGTGGATAGAGATATCCGGTCTTTTGCCTGGCCAGGAATATGTATTTCAGTACATGATAGACGGAAATATACAAGTAGGAGATCCTTTTGCAAATAAAATCTCTGACCCAGACGACCAATATATTTCATCAGCTGTTTACCCTGATTTGATCACCTACAGACCGCAGGCCGTTGACAGGGCTACAGTCCTCCGGACTGGTCAGACAGTTTACAACTGGACTGCCCCGACCTTTACCAAACCGGGAATAAATGAGTTGAATATTTACGAACTTCATTTCAGGGATTTTACAGAAGAAGGAACATATCTGGCTGCGATCGAAAAACTTGATTATTTAAGAGGACTTGGAGTAAATGCTATTCATGTGATGCCGGTTTCGGAATTTGAAGGTAACTCAAGTTGGGGGTATAATCCAAATTTTTATTTTGCTCCGGATAAAGCTTACGGAACTGCTAATGACCTTAAAAAATTCATCGATGAGTGCCATATGAGAAAGATACAGGTCTTTAATGATATTGTTCTCAATCATGCTTTTTATTCGAATGTAATGGCAAAAATGTATTGGAATAGCACCTTGAACAGGCCTGCAGATGATAATCCATGGTTCAATCCTGTACATAAAATGATATATGATTCCAATGGCCACTGGGGTGCTGACTGGAACCATGAAAGTGAACATGTTCAGAACATGGTTGACAGGATATTGGATTATTGGTTGCAGGAATTTAAATTTGACGGTTTCAGATTTGATTTCACAAAAGGATTTGGACAATCCGCTCCAAATCCAGATGACCCTTGGGCTTCAAACTACAATCAGGACAGAATTGATCTGCTGTTAAGAATGGCTAATGGAATGAAATCGAGAAACCCTGGTTCGGTTGTTATTTTTGAACATCTTGCAGCATCACCTGAAGAAAGGACAATTGCAAACACCGGTATTCTGATGTGGAGTGGAATTGGACATCACAATGCTATTAAAAACTTTATTATTGGGTGGCCAAATGATAATACCGATATCTATAGCAGTGGGGTTTTTAATTCCTCACAAAATGGGTTTACGTATGCCAATTTAATAAGCTATCCCGAAAGTCATGATGAACAAAGGCAGGCATATAATGTAAAATCATATTTCAACTGGGCTGCCTATGCAGGACCTAAAATTACTGCAAGTGATTCACTTAATGCTATAATTAACAGGCTTAAAATTGGTCTTGGATTCAATCTTTTTCTTCAGGGACCGAGGATGCTTTGGCAATTCGAGGAAATAGGCTATGATGTAAGCATTGATTACAATGGAAGGACAGGCGAAAAACCTGTAAGATGGAATTATTATGACAATCTTAAAAGAAGGGAATTATACAACCTGGTTTCAAGGATATTTAAAATCAGAAATAATTATAATATATATCATTCAGTTGATTATGGAAATATTGGCCTGCCAGGTGGCAATATTGCAACTCCAAGACGTATGAGATTTTCTACCAATGACGGCAAACATATTGTCATCATTGCAAACCTTGATCCGGCAGCGGGACATGATGCATATCCCAATTATCCGGTTACCGGAACATGGTACAAGTACAATGGAGATCCAGCAACTGATGGCACATCATTTTCCGTTTCTAATACAGGTTCAGTTTATTACCTGAATTATTCTGAAATGATGGTCTTGACAAATTTCCAGATCGACAGATGTACAGATGTAAGGAATAATAATGACTCAGGACCTCATTCTTTGCGCTCAGCTATCTCATGCGCACTTCCCGGGGAAACTGTAACCATAGAATATCCGGTATTTGGAAATACTATTACCCTTAGTGCTCCAGCCATTACTATCGACAAAAACCTTATTATTCAGGGATTTATTTCAAGGAACGTAACTGTAAACGGCTCAGGCTTAACTGATCCTGTATTTACAATCAATACTGGAAATGCAGTCAATTTAAATGGTATAAAATTAAATTGTTCTCAAGGAAATCAACAAGGTAGATGCATTTTAAATAATGGTACTCTGACCTTAGATAACATGGAACTTTCTGAACCTGTTTTACCAACCGGAGGTAGCACAATCATAAACCAGGGATCCGTAACAATTAAAAATAATGTTAAAGTAAAGTGATAAATATTATTAAATTTTGAATGAATTATAATTGAAGAGTGAGATAACCCATATTTTAAGTTTGAAAATATCTTCTATAAAACTGATCACTTGATATCATATAATTATGCTTGATATTATTGAAGCAATATCAATATAATTTACTGTTTTGATCAGATTAGAGGGCAAAATCCGAAGAAAATCATGAAGAAGACAATTGAGTTAATAAAACTTGCTCTTAAAGGAGATGAATCTACCGATTATACAGGTATAAATATCAATAAAGCCCTGATATTATTGTCAATACCTATGGTAATTGAAATGATATTTGAATCTCTTTTTGCCTTGGCAGATGCCTTTTTTGTTGCCAGATATGTAGGAATAAATGGAATGGCCACTGTAGGCCTTACAGAATCAGTACTAACAATAATTTATTCACTGGCTTGGGGTATCAGTATTGCTGCCACTGCAATAATAGCACGCAAAATAGGTGAAAAGAAGCCGGGAGAAGCATCAGCAGCTTTGATGCAGATAATAAACATTTCAATTGCGTTTGGTATATTAATTGCTTTCTTCGGATACATTTATTCTGAGGATATTCTAAGGTTGATGGGAGCTACTGAAGATGTCATTAAACAGGGTGCAGGGTACACTAAAATTCAATTTTTAAGCAGTCCGGTGATCATTTTACTGTTTTCGCTCGGTGGTGCCCTGAGGGGAGCCGGGAATGCCTCAAAAGCAATGAATGTGATGATCATTGCAAATATAATTAACATAGTTCTTGATTTTGTTTTTGTACCGGTTTTAAAGCTCGGTGTTGAAGGTGCTGCAGTAGCAACACTTATAGGAAGAGGCACCGGGGTGGTACTGCAACTTATTTATATTTTTTCGCACAAACATAAACTTAATATTGAATTCCGGACATGGCACATTGATTTTCCTCACATTTGGGAAATCCTGAAGATTGCTTCCGGGGGTGCCGGTCAGTTTATAATTCAATCAGCAAGCTGGGTATTTCTCATAAGGATACTTTCAGATTTCGGATCGGAAGTTGTTGCAGGATATACTATAGCAATAAGGATCATTGTTTTCACAATATTACCCTCATGGGGTCTTGCAAACTCTGCATCAGCACTGGTAGGACAAAACCTGGGTGCAGGATATCCTGACAGGGCATCTGTTTCGGCCTGGAGGGCCGGATATTTCAATATGGTTTTTCTTGGTTTGGTAGCAATTTTCTTTTATGCCTATGCAGAGCCTATTGTAAGTTTATTCAATGATGACCAAAAGGCCCTGGAAACAGCAGTATTATGCCTCCAGATCCTTTGTGCCGGCTATGTTTTCTTTGGTTTTGGGATGGTTATGACACAGGCAATAAATGGCTCAGGTGATACTTTCACACCAACTGTAATCAATATAATCTGTTTCTGGATCATAGAAATACCTCTTGCATACTATATGGCAATAACTCTCGGGCTAAAAGAAAAGGGAGTATTCTGGGCTATAGTTATCAGCGAATCCATCCTGGCAATTTTGGCCATGATCTATTTTTGGCTTGGCAGATGGAAGACCAATAAAATCAATATTTGATCTGAGCTCTCAGACTGAATTATAAAATGGAAAATAAATAAAATAATGAAATAAACCCGAAAAATTCATTATATCGGCTAATCAGTTGCTTACTGTTTCCAATATATAAAATAATATTTGGAAAATGACAACGGATTAATTTGGACAATATATAAATATTTTAAAATGAACAGTAATAAGCATTTTTAATTGTATTTTTATAAATTGAATCATCCGTTAATTCTGTTTTTATTTTTTTAAACTGATCAACTATGAAAAATTTAATCATTTTTTTATTTTTTGCAGGATTACCTGCACTTGTTACTTTGAGTTCCTGCAAATCAGAAACTCCTGAAAAATCTGGAACCGAGTTAGCAGAAAATATGATGGAACAGGCTACAGGTGCTGAGATTGAACTGGAAAATGGTGGAGCGAATGTCACTATTGAGGGGAATAATGAAAAAGTGCAGATTAACCAACAAACCAGCGAATGGCCATCTGAAGTAGTACCTGATGTACCACAACTTCCTGATGGAGAGATCATTAGAGTTATTAAAAGTGAAACTCCGGACAAATATACCTGGAACCTGTATTACAAGCCACTGCCCGCAGAAAAAATAATTGCATATGGTGATGTGCTCAAAGAAAATGGGTTTGAGATAATGAAAATGCAACTTCCGAAAGGAGGACAGGTATCGGGTCAAAAGGGTGAAGTTGTTGTGATGTGTATGTATGGAAAAGAAACATGCGTACTAAGTATCCAGCAGCCAAAATGATCTTTTAAAAAAAATAGAATTTTCTTCACTAAACATTTACATTGATGTATCTATTGTAAATCAATTAGATATTGCTCATTACATAGGAGGTTAAGGAATTGATATCACAATATTTATGGCTTTAAATCAGGTATTAAATATCAGTCCTGAAAAACATACAAATTTACAAAACCAGGTATATTGATAAAAAAAATGAATTTTTTCACAAGTGAATTTAGCTGTGATAAATGCTTATTTCCACTAAGCATCAAAATGGTCAGGCTATTAATAAATATATTATAATGAATTTTTTACATTAAAAACCTGATACAAAATTTTGATTGCCAAATAAAATTTTGTTTACTTTGCATCTTTTTTAAATGTTTCTTCACATGTCACACGACCTTAATGCTTACATCACAGTATTTCTGACAATATTTGCAATCATTGATATCGTAGGGTCAATACCTGTTCTTATAAATATTAAGAAAAAACAAGGTCACATTCACTCAGAAAAAGTCGTTATATTTGTATTGGTTCTTCTATTGGTTTTTTTATTCCTTGGAGAAAACCTGTTGAGGCTGGTAGGGGTTGATGTTGCATCTTTTGCAATAGCCGGAGCGATTGTTATATTTATAATTGGATTAGAAATGATTATAGGAAGAGAAATAATGAAATCGGACAATGATTATGATTCTGCAGAAATTGTTCCAATTGCTTTTCCACTAATAGCTGGAGCAGGCACAATCACTACTGTAATTTCTTTAAAAGCTTCTTATAGTAATCTTGTAATTTTTACCGGGATTCTTTTGAATCTGATCCTCGTTTATGCTATTTTAAAACTTCTCCCTTATATTGAAGGGAAAATAGGTAAAGCCACAATCAATGTACTCAGGAGGATTTTCGGAGTTCTTCTCATAGCTATATCGGTAAAAATTTTTACCAGCAATATTGCTTCAATTTTGAAAGCTTACATTAATTTTTAAAAAAAAATTATGAAAATATACCACATAATTAGATAATATGTAAATTTGAGTTTTAATTAATTTTGATCTTTAAAAAACTAATATTATGAAAATTATAATCAATGCAGTTTTAGTTTTACTTACAGTAATGTTGATATATTTTCTGTATCAAAGTATTTCTGAACCGATCAAATTCATAGATCAGAAACTGTACAGGGAAAGATTTGTTATTGACAGACTTAAAGATATAAGGACTTCACAGGAGTTATACAGAGAAATAACCGGTAAATTTGCCGGAAGTTTTGACACCCTGATAAATACTTTGAAGACTAAACCCATTCCAATCATCAAAATAATTGGAAATCCTGATGAATTGAAATCAATCAAAGATGTAAAATATGAGACCGTTTACCTCAACACAATGGATTCAATTAAAAAGCTTGATATAAATTTGGACTCCCTGAAATTTATTCCTTTCAGTAATGGCAAGGTATTTGAGATAGCAGCTGCAGAAATAGAATATCAGAAAACGAAAGTTAATGTTGTTGAAGTAGGAGCACGTTATAAAGATTTTATGGGTGCATTTGGTGATATCAGGTTTAAAAAATATGAAAAAGGGTTTAGTCCTGACAATTTATTAAAATTCGGAGATATGACAGCTCCAAATCTTACTGGAAACTGGGAATGATCACATTTGAATTATCAGACGATAATCTGTTCTTAAATAAAGAATTATTAAAATTGTCCCTGTTAATCGGCAGGGACAATTTTCTTTTTGCTTTTACCGGACTGTCAAATGGAAAAATTAAATCCGTTGTTGAATATTCATTGATTGACAGGGATCATAAAAGCAATCTGGAATCAGAATTAATTCAAACGCTCATAAATAATATTCAGGATAAAAGCCTTGTACAGAAAGTAATAGCAGGATTTGTCACACCCGAATATTCTATAATTCCTGCAACAATTGAAAATAAAATCGATTTAAAGATTGCTTTATCACCTGTATCAGTAAAACAATATCTGGATGACTTTACAATAGTAAAATCAGAAGTTAAATCTTTAGATTCTTTGACACTATTTCCGGTCAGGAATGAAATTTTAACATTTTTAAATGCTAATTTCAGATCTGTTACTCCGGTTCACGGAAATGACTATCTTATCTGTTTTGTGCCTGATTACATTATAGAAAAATCATTTGTATTTTGCAATTTTACTACTGATGGCATTCAGTTGTTAACTTTCGTAGAAGGAAAACTTAGAACATCAAATGTTATATTTAATTCATCTATGGATGAAATGCTGTACAATATTATCTCTGCTTATTACAGAAATGGTCTGCCAATAAACAGTATTCCTCTTTATCTGTCTGGCAGGGTTCAGAAAGAGTCATTAATATGTAAAACACTTCTGGATCATATAAAACGTGTTGAATTTGTAAATTTTGATATTTCACAGCATTATTCAATGAAATTCAATCAAATGCCCGGTCATTACTTTTTCGATGTTGCATTATTATCCTCATGCGTATAATAGCAGGCATTTACAAGGGAAGAAGGTTTAATCCACCAATAAATAATAGTTTTACGAGACCTACAATGGATATGGCCAAGGAAGGATTGTTCAATATTCTTTCGAATAAATATGATTTTGAAGATATTTCAGTGCTTGATCTTTTTGGGGGAACTGGAAGTATTAGCTTTGAGTTTTTATCAAGAGGCTGCCGGAATGTAACTTTTGTTGAAATGAATTCTTCATTGATACGCTTTGTTGGTGAAGTCAGCAATTTGTTAAGAACACAGGAACATATGAAAATCATAAGGGATGATGCTTTGAAATTCCTAAAAAAAACCGAATTCCGATATGACTTGATATTTGCTGATCCTCCATACAATTACCTCCACTATAAAGAAATGCATCAGGTGATTTACAACAGAGAACTCATTTTAAATGAAGGATCCCTTATTTTTGAACATGATAAATCCCAGGACTTTTATGAATCAGAATATTTTGATGAAATCAGGATTTATGGAACAAACCGGTTTAGCTTTTTTACCCATTAAATATATAGGAATTAGCTTTGTTATTATGTGATGTTTTGAAAAAATAATGTTATGCAACACTAAGATGCTATTGATTATTAAGTACGCACATTATTGAAAGTTGTTTAATAATTTAATGTGGAAAACTAAATCAGGATCATTGCAATTCTATTATAAAAGCAGCATTTACATTTTCGAAGTTTCTCGTAATCAATCTTTTCTGATCATAAGTTTTCCATATTCAGGATCTCTGTGTCTTTCGATATAGGATTTGACCAGTAAATTTGAATCATCTTCGACACTCTGAAAATATTTTCCTGCAATCTGTCTTTGTCTGTAGGCTTCATACAAAGTGATGGCAACGGAAACTGAAATATTCAGGCTTTGAACCATTCCAACCTGTGGAATTATAAAATTTCCATCGAGATAGGTCATTACGCTATCTGATATTCCAGAGTGTTCATTTCCAAAAACCAATGCCATACTGTCACAAAAATCAACTGAGTAGAGAGATACTGAATCACTTCCAAGGTGAGTTCCAATTATTTTTTTATACTTTGACCTGATGTCATTAAAACACTTTTCAGTATCGGTATATAAATACACATCTACCCATTTTCTCGCACTCGCAGCTGCTTTTTTCCCTAAAAGCAGATTTTCCTCGCCCTGCCCTTCTTCATTATATAAAACAAAAATTTCTGGTATTCCCACTGAATCACAGGTCCTGAGAACAGCACCCAGATTATGTGGATCATGAACATTATTCAATATCACAGTGATATCAGTCTGACGCATAAAAGCTACTTCTCTTATTTTATCCAATCTTTTTTCAGTCATTTGCTTTTATCAATTAATAACTACTGATTTTGCATTTACAAATTCCTTTATTCCGGATTCAGCCATTTCCTTTCCATATCCTGATTTTTTAATTCCTCCGAATGGAATCCTGGGATCAGATGCAACCATTTTATTTACAGCGATATTTCCTGTTTCTAAATGATTTATTAACTTATCAATCACTTTTTCATCTTTTGACCATAGTGAAGCCGCAAGCCCATATCTGCTCGAATTTACTAAATCAGATACTTCATCGATACTATCAAACCTTATAATGATAGCTACAGGTCCAAATATCTCTTCATCAAAATCCATGCAATGGGATTTATTGAGCTCCAACAATAATGGGATGCATTTATTTGCAGGTACTTCCTGATTTTTAATTAGAAAAACTGCTCCGTTATCTTCAAGTTTTTTCAATTGATTAATAAGACCAAGTTTCAGATCAGCCCTTGCCAGACATGAAATCCGGGTATTTGTATCCATCGGATCACCAGTCCTCAGCTTTGAAAAACCGGCAATCAAAAGTTCTTTGACTTTATCATAAACTCCTGACTGAACAAACAGGCGTTTTGCAGCTATACAAATCTGTCCGTTATTGCTCATCCGGGATAGTATAAACTGATTAACAGCTTCTTCCTGATCTGCATCATCTAAAATGATGAAAGGATCGGTTCCACCGAGTTCGAGGACTGCCTTTTTTAAATGTTTTCCGGCTAATGACCCTACTATGCTTCCTGCAGTTTCACTCCCTGTAAGAGAAACCCCCTGAATAAAATTGTTTGCGATCACAGCTTCTACCTGTGTCACATCTATAAAAAGATTTTGATATATGCCCGGGGCAGGTAAAAACCTGTGGAATATTTTTTCAATCTCAAGTGCACAAAGAGGTACATTCGGTGCATGTTTGATAAAAACTGCATTACCGGCAAGTAAGGTCGGAATTGCAAATCTGAATACCTGCCAAAATGGGAAATTCCAGGGCATAATCCCAAAAATACCTCCGAGAGGCTGATATGAAATATAAACTGAGGAATAATTTGTTCTTATTTTTTTGGGACGCAGCCATCGTGATGCATTTTCGCAGTGGTACTCTATAAGCCATGCTACTTTTTCTAATTCAGCAATCGATTCTTTAACTGGTTTGCCCATTTCACATGTAATTAAATGAGCCAGAAAATCCTTATTCTGTCGAATGTAACCGGCAACAGGCAAAATATTAGCAGCTCGGCTTTTTACAGGTATATTTCTCCATTTATTATAAAAATCATCCTTCGATTTATCAATCCGGTTTTGAACAATTTCAGATGAAATAAAGGGGAAAAAACCGTTTGATTTAGCATTGTATGGATTGATAGAAAAAAAACCTGTCATCTTAGTTTTACAAATTTATTGTTCTCAAAACCAATAATAAATAGCTTTTTATTCTCGAAATATTCAAATTCATCGGGAGGTGCGACGTCTGACCCGGGCATTTTTTTGATTAATTTGTAAGCTGTGGTCTGAAGGTCAAAATCCAGATTTTCAATATTGGAAGCAAAATATTTTCCATATTCTATTAAATTTGACCCTACAAATGACATCATATCAAATCCTTCATAAGCTTCCGGCTCAGGAAAAACATTGAATTGGTCATAAAAATCCTTCCTGAACTGCTTTACCATAACATCTGTTTCATCCAGATAATTAGGTGATACAATCCTGATATTGAGACTTCTGAACAAATCATAGCTAAGTTTTTCAGAATTCAGCATTATAGGCATTCCATATACTTCAACCTGATATGAAGATTTTTCAAGATTAATTTTTCTAAGACATGCAAAAAGAAAATCCTCATCCTTAAATGACCAGTTTGGTAAAATTATCACCTTTCGTTGTCCTGCACCTGAGAAAATTTGTTTGAAGAGTGGTAAATCAGATTCAAGTTTTACCTGGCTGACAACCACTGATGAATAATCGCCGGAATTAACTGCTGTCTTTTTATGAATAGTATTAATATTCCTTAGTCTTGATCTGGAGGCTCCGTCATCCTGTCCGACGAGATATACTTCATCGGCCTTATATCTATCATCAATATCCTGGCACATTTTTTCGTAATAGGTCTCAAGTGATGGCTTCAATTGTATATAGTTGCTATTAGCATTTGAAACATTTGAAATTGCTTTCCAAGGTGCAATTAACGGGATTTGATTTGTACTGCAGAATGCATTTATCTTTTTAAGTTGTTCTTTCTCATTTGGCCCAATGATCATATCAGGTTTATTTTTCCTTGCTGTTTCAAGATAATCATTAGTCCTGTCCTGATCAGGAGGGGCATCATACACATTTACATCGAGATTAGCTCCTTTGGCCTTAAGCTCAACCAGAGCCATTATCATTCCTCCATAGTAATGAAGCATACTGTTGGCAGGACCTTGTTCTATATCTTCAAGGCTTCCTATTACAGAATATGAATCCATAGGGATAAGAATATCTACTTTGTACGAAGCCTTTTTAGTCAATTTCTCAGGTTCAGAGCTCTTCTCTTCTTCAATGACAATGACCTCTTCATTTTTTTCTTCAGTTTCCCACTTTATAGTATCAGGCCTGACCGTATCAGGTCTTATTACTTTTACTTCCCCATCATTTGCAGGTATATAAATCTTTGAACCGGAAACATCATTCGATCTCATCACAACGCATGATGAATATACCGAAACTAAAATGAACAAAGCAAAAAGTTTATTCCCATTCGATGGTCGAAGGAGGTTTTGTAGAGATATCATATACTACTCTGTTTATTCCTTTAATATTATTTATAATTTTATTTGAAACTTTCGCAAGAAGGCGATGAGGCAGGTCGCTCCAGTCAGCAGTCATACCATCAACACTATTTACGGATCTTAAAGCCACTACATATTCATATGTCCTCTCATCACCCATTACTCCGACACTTCTTGAGTCGAGCAAAATTGCACCAGCTTGCCATACTTTGTCGTAATAACCTGATTCCTTAAGTTCATTGATAAAAATATCATCTGCTTCCTGACATAAACTTACTTTTTCAGCTGTTATTTCACCCAGTATCCTGATTGATAGGCCCGGTCCGGGAAAAGGATGTCTGAACAATATTTCACCCGGGAGTCCAACTTCAATTCCTACTTTTCTGACCTCATCCTTGAAAAGCATCCTGAGGGGTTCAACTATCCTCAATTTAAGAACATCAGGTAATCCACCGACATTATGATGGGATTTGATGGTCACAGAGGGACCATGGACTGAAACTGATTCTATTACATCCGGATAAATGGTACCCTGTGCCAGCCATTCAACATCATCTATCTTGTGCGCTTCCTCTTCAAATACATCTATAAATGTCTTTCCCACAGCTTTTCTTTTTGCTTCAGGGTTTTCTATACCTTTCAAAGCAGAAAGAAACCGGTCTTCTGCCCTGACACCAATGATATTCAACCCCAGATGTCTATATGATTCAAGAACTTTCTCATATTCATTTTTTCTCAGGAGTCCATTGTCAACAAAGATACAGATCAATTTTGACCCAATGGCCTGATTTAAAAGCAAAGCAGCAACAGATGAATCTACACCACCGGATAGTCCAAGCACAACCTTATCATTATTGAGTTTTGCTTTTAGCTCCGCAACAGTATTTTCGACAAAACTCCTGGGAGACCAATCAGGAATTAATCCAGATATTTCAAATAAAAAATGTCTGAAAAAATTGATACCATTGGTTGTATGGGTCACCTCAGGATGAAACTGGAGTCCTATGAGCTTATGACCCAAATGCCCTGGAATTGATCTGAAAGCAGCAACCGGAATGGATTTGGTGTGAGCTATAACTTCGTAACCCTCCGGCAGTTTTATAATAGAATCACCATGCGACATCCAAACGATATCTCCATCATTAAAATCCTTCAGTATTTCATCATCTATGTTTTTATAGATGTGTGACCTTCCATACTCCCGCTTCTCAGATGCCCTAACTAAACCTCCTTTGATATGGCTTATCAGCTGAGCACCGTAACATATGGCCAAAACAGGATATTTGCCGAGAATAAGATCCAGATCTATGAGAAGTGCATTTTTATCACGAACAGAAAATGGACTTCCGGAAAGGATAACTGCCCCTACTTCATCTGATTCTATAAATTTATTATAAGGGATAATTTCACAATACACATTAAGTTCTCTAACGCGTCGTGCTATCAACTGGGTGTATTGCGAACCAAAATCAAGTATGATTACTTTTTTCATTATTTTGATTTGTAATGATTTTAGGTATCTTTAATTTTTACAAAAGAATCCCTGTTTAATCAAAATGCAAAAATAAGTTTATTTTTTTATATTTAAGAGTTTGATGCCTAAAAGCTTTTCGATTAATAATATAATAAAATAACAGCAAAGGAATCACTGAATCAAAATATTTTCTCAAGGTCTATTTTGACATCATTTCTGTATCAATACTAACAAATCTTCATTTTTGCATTTACAACATTACACTTCAAAAGGTACTCAAAACAGCAATGATTATTGAACAGTTAATAATAGGTCAATTTTCTATTTCTCTTCCATAAAAGGATATTTGAAATCATCTGCTGTCACGAACTTTTCCTTTATTGTCCGGGGGGAAACCCACCTGTAAAGATTGAGCAATGAGCCAGCCTTATCATTGGTTCCGGATCCCCTGGCACCTCCAAAAGGTTGCTGACCGACAACAGCACCAGTGGGTTTATCATTTATATAAAAATTGCCAGCAGAATTACGTAATTCTTCGAGGGCAATTTCTATGGCTCTCCTGTCAATTGAGAAGATTGCTCCTGTAAGCCCATATACTGATGAGTTATCAACGAGCCTTAAAGTTTCGATATATTTTTCATCATCATAAACATATACTGTCAATACAGGTCCAAAAATCTCTTCGACCATTGTTCTATATTGTGGGTTTTCAGTTTTTATCACAGTTGGTTGAATAAAATACCCTTTTGTTTTGTCATAATCTCCTCCAATTATTACATCAGCATCATTATCGGTTTTGGCCTGATCAATGTATCCTGTTATCGATCTGAAAGCACCTTCATCAATGACAGCATTTAAAAAATTCCTGAAATCTTCAGGAGATCCCATTCTTATATCTTCGATACCTTCCTTAAGATGAATAAAAACATCATTCCACATACTCTTCGGTATATAGGCACGGGAAGCTGCACTGCATTTCTGCCCCTGGTATTCAAATGCCCCCCTTAGCAATGCTGCAGTAACCTGAGAGGGAATAGCTGAAGGATGAGCAATTATAAAATCTTTTCCTCCGGTCTCCCCTACTATTCTTGGAAAAGACCTGTAATCTTCAAGATTTTCAGATATTTTTCTCCAGATTGTCCTGAAAGTATCATTAGAACCAGTAAAATGCAAGCCTGCAAAATCCTTATCTGTAAATATCACATCCCCGGCAATGCTACCGCTTACATTTATCATATTGATAACACCATCAGGAAGTCCGGCTTCTTTAAGTATTTCCATGATAAGCCAGGCTGAATAAATTTGTGTTCTTGCAGGTTTCCATACTACAGTATTACCCAAAATGGCAGGTGCACCAGGCAAATTGCCGGCAATTGAAGTAAAATTGAATGGTGTAAGAGCAAAAACAAAACCTTCGAGGGGTCTGTATTCCATTCTATTCCAGCTTGCATATGGACTATAAGGTTGTTCCTTGTATATTTTGGTCATGAAATAAACATTGAATCTGAAGAAATCAGCCAGTTCACAGACGCAATCTATTTCAGCCTGAAAAACATTTTTTGATTGCCCCAACATAGTTGCAGCATTCATTTTTGCTCTGTAAGGGCCGGCTATTAGATCGGCAGCTTTCAGAAAAATTGCAGCCCTGTCCTCCCATGGCATTAATTCCCAGTCATTTTTTGCCTTCATAGCAGCATTGATAGCATCTTTTACATGACTTGCATCTCCTATGTGATATTGTCCCAATATGTGGTCAAGTTCATGAGGAGGTCTGATAGTCTCTGTTTTACCAGTTTTTATATATTTACCTCCGATTACCATAGGTATATCCCAAGTTTCAGACTTCAATCTTTTCAACATTTCTTTTACTTCCTTTCTCTCTTTCGATCCTGGAGCGTAATCCAAAACAGGTTCATTTACCGGTTTAGGTACATTGTAGATAGCATTTGACATATTATTTTTTATTGATATAATTTAATAACAGATAAGCATTGGAAATGTTTTAGCCAAAAAAAAATAAATATTCAAACAATACCTCTGCAGTAAGCTAAAAATGTTTATCAAAAGCAATAATTAAAAGTATAGAGGAATTTTTTTAATAATTTCTATACAAATCTATTTTTACATCAATCTGCTCGATATTACTATTAGCTAATTACTCCCTGATTTTGGTAGCTTTATTTAAATATTTTGCTTTTTTTTGGAAATTGACATTTAAGTCATAGTTGACATCTTTTTGGATTTTCAGACCTATATGGTTATAAATTCTAATGGATTTTCAAGGTTAATTCTTTACATTTGCATTTGCAACAAAAATCAGTAAAAGTGAATATTATTATAAATGAAATAATAAGTAAAAATTTTCCGGAACTATTTCTTGGTCTGATTCATGCAGATGTTAAAAACAGTACGACAAGTGATGATCTTTGGGACGAACTCCTATTTGAATCTGAAATCATTAATAGAAAATATAAAATCGAAGAGATCAATAAAAGGCATGAAATATCGAGCACAAGACAGGCATATAAAAAACTTGGCAAAGATCCCAATAGATATCGGCCTTCCTCAGAGGCACTATGCAGAAGAATAGCTAGAGGGATACCAATTTACAGATTAAATACCCTTGTTGATATCATTAATATTGTTTCTATTCGGACAGGGTATTCCATTGGTGCTTTTGATCTTGAAAAAATACATGGCAACCTTATACTTGATGCAGGCAGGATTGATGATGAGTTTGAAGCCATCGGCCGTGGAATTCTTAATATTGAAGGATTACCGGTTTACAGAGACCAAACCGGCCCAATCGGAACACCAACAAGTGATTGTGAACGCACAAAAATAACTCTGCAAACATCAAAAATACTGATAATTTTTAATGCTTATTCAGGTGAACCAGGTTTAAAAGATGCTCTGGATTATTGTATTAACCTGTTAAAAAAATATTCAAACGCTCACAATATTGATGCTCATTTTTATTCAATAAATTCAGTAATACCGAAAGCATTTCTGTAATAATCTAACTGAGTTGGCCTAAACAGCTATTGCATCGGTATTATATTTTAAATGCTGCCCGAAATGCCTGTGCTGACCAAAGTGCCTGTGCTGACCAAAGTGCCTGTGCTGACCGAAGTGTCAGTATCAGTATCAGTGTCAGTTTCAGTGTCAGCTCCAAGATGCAATTGGACTAAAGAATAATTGTAAATGGTATAACCTGAAAAATTCATCAGAAGTTTCCAGGCAAAATTCCTTTAATCGGCAAATTAAAAGACTGAATTTCAATTTTTTAAGTTAAGGCTATCCTTAATGCTTTCAAGATATCTGACTACATATTTGCCCATAATATCAAATTCAATATTTACAGTCGATCCCGGTCTAATAAACTTAAAATTTGTATTCTCGTGTGTATAGGGAATGATAGCTACCGAAAAAAGGGTTTTTACCGGATCTACCAGGGTCAGGCTCACACCGTTCACAGCAATACTGCCCTTGTTTACCATCAGAGTTGCAGCAGATTCATCCCTGACATTAAAAGTATAATACCAGGATCCGTTCTCCTCCTTCACTTCAGTACAGATAGCAGTAGTATCAACATGCCCCTGTACAAAATGTCCATCCATTCTCATAGCTGCAGTTACAGACCTTTCAAGGTTAACATGGTCTCCTGACTTTAGCAATCCCAGATTGGATTTTATCAGTGTTTCTTTAATAGCAGTAACCTTATATGTTTTATCATCAATTTCAACAACTGTAAGGCAAACTCCATTGTGAGAAATACTCTGGTCTACGTGAATTTCATCAATAAAACTACTTGAAACAAAAAAATGTACATTTGTATTCTCGGTCTCTATTTTTTCTATTTTCCCCAAGGATTCAATAATTCCTGAAAACATATAAGTTATTTATAAGTCAATGAATAGCTAATTTTAATAAGTTAAATCAAGAGCTTTAATTTTTTTTTTCAGCATGCAAATTTATTAAAAAATATAGATTGTGCTGATTTATTTTCTGAATTATACATAATTTAATGTTGAGTCCTCCCAGAAAACTCAGTTTTGCTGTTTTTCAATCATTTTTTGCACCAATCCGACTTAAAATAATGGTAGTACAAAACTAAAGAGAAATGATTATAAAACAACACTTTATAAAAATCACCTTTTGGAGTTTTGGGTGCAACTTTCGTTTTTCTAGTAGGTTCAATATTAGTTTTTTGAAATATTTCACTATTTGTGAATCCCAATTTACTTTGGTTTTTATTTTTCCTATTTTCCCAATCCAATAAATTCCCGGTTTGTACTGCCAGGGATTGGATATAGTAAATTGTTTAAACCCAGATATACACTGGTGAAAAATCTTTTAAGTATTTTTAAGTATAATTTTGCCAAATTGAACTCCACTTTCCATCCTTGCAAATGCTTCATTTTGGTCTTCAATATTGTGAATGCTGTCTATCACGGGTTTAATTTTATATTTATTGACAAAATCCAGCATATCTTTAAAATCCTTATCTGAACCCATAGTTGATCCAACTATCGACATTTGTTTCCAGAAAATTGTCTGGGGCACAAGATTACTAATTTTGCCATTTGTGCCACCGTAATTAACGATTATTCCACCTGGCTTTAATACAGTTGGCAAGACTCCAAAACCATCTCCCGCAGAACCGTCGATCACAAGATCGACATAACCACTGGTTTCGATAAATTTTTTATTCCATGATTCGTCCTTATAATTAAACCCGGCACATGCTCCTAATTCCTCAACTTTTTTTATTTTCAATTCACTACCTGAAGTAACATAAACATCCAAACCGGCTGCTACAGCAAATTTAAGTAAAAACAAAGCCACACCACCTCCAATTCCTGTGATAAGGATCTTTTGCCCTGAGCTGGCTTTTCCCTGCACAAAAAGAGCTCTGAAAGCAGTAAGTCCAGCAAGAGGCAATGCAGCAGCTTCAACATCAGATAAATGATCTGGAGCAGGATAAATATATTTAGTGTCAACAAAACACATTTCAGCCATAGTACCATTATCAGGCAATCCAAGAATTCTGTAATCCGGCCCCTGGCATTTTTGATCATCGCCCCAGTTATGAGAAGGATTTATTACCACTCTTTTTTTATCATATATCCCTACCCCATCAGAACCAAGAATAATTGGGTATTTCAAACCTGCATACTGCCCTTTAATAATCCAAATATCCCTGTGATTGAGCGCTGATGCCAACATCTGAACCCCAACCTTTTCTTTATCACCTTCAAAATAAATATCTTCATATACCGGGTATTGTCCCCTTTCTTTTATATGTACTGCTTTCATATTTAATAGTTTTAGATTATTGAAGAAAAAAAATCAGGAATAAAGCCTCACATAAATTTACTCCATTTCAAAATGGATACAAATATCGAAACACTTATTATGCCTCAATGATAGCAATCCTTTGTTTTCCATCCATTTTTACATTAAGTTGATTATCAAATTTCAAATGAAAGAAATATTCGGTCTCTTCCATTATTTTTCCTTTAAGAAGAAGATCATAGTTGAGGTAACTGCTATCTTCTGAAACAACGGAAAAATATGCAATGTTAAGTGTTGTGAGATTATGAAAAAAATGAGAACCATAGGATGCATCCAGGGGAAAACCATCCAGATCCGTTTCAACAATAACCCTTGCAGCATTGATCTGAGGCCAGGTAACAGGAACCCCCAGGAACCGGTCTCTTGTTCCCCATCTTCCAGGCCCAATGAGAATATATTGAGTACCCGATTCATTCATTTTATCGTTGAGCATACTTAGTTCTGTTGCTATAAATTCAGTTTTGGTTTTATCAAATGTTCCGGGTTTTATAACTAAAACATCCGATAATGTATCGATAATACCATTTCCCATCATTTTTTCCGAAAACAAAATAATATTATCCTTATTGATTTCACTCAAATCAATAGAATAATCACTAATTGCTTTTATAAGAGGCTTAATCTGAAGCAAATAAAAAGTTACAGGATCTTGGAGGTCAATCGCAAACTCAATTTCAATAGGTGATCCGAAGCTTTTTTCAAAGAAATCGAGCAGGAAATTTAGCATCTGGGACAGTGGGATATATTCGTTCTTGAGTATGCTGGCAAAGTTAATTACAACAGGACCGAATTTATTAACTCCAACATAAAGTTTATTTTCATCCATGCTGTAAACCGACGCACAATGATTTAGAACAGGGTTTTGGCCTAAATCTTCAATATCAATCTTTTTCAATGTTGACATTGTTCCCTGTGAAAGGTCAAAATCCTGGTTTACAATATTCAGGGCATAAAAATATGTCTGGGTGAATTTTACCTGGTCAAGTACAGAAAGGGCCTGAATTTCAGGATGTTTTGGAGAAAACCTGAATGCATTTTCACCATTTACAACATATCTGCCTAATCCGAAAGCTGCAACAGCAAAACCATCTTCTGCTTTCATTTTCGCAAAAGGGTAAAAATTATAAGATTGAGCTACTCCACTGATATGAGGAAAATAATTTTCGTCCATTTCGCTTCCCACCAGCTCCTGTATTACTACAGCCATTTTTTCATCACCAATTTTAATATTCAATGCTTTAGCGTAGTTGACTGACCTTTCAGAAAATACAGATGCAAAAACCAGTTTTATGGCCTTGATCAAATGTTGCAACCTGATATTCTTATCATCGTTATTATTGGGTATTATGTAGGTTTCAAAAATTCCCGAGAAAGGCTGGGATATGCTATCTTCAAATGATCCGGAAGACCTTACAGCAAGTGGTTTTGTGAAGTGACCGAGTATTTTCAGGAGCTTTACTTTAAGTCTCAGATTTAGTTCCGTCGCAAGAAAAATACTCTTCACTTCTTCATATGATGGAACTGCATTTATATCCATTCCGGTTTTGGCAATGAATTCCTCAAAAACACTAATTCCAATTATAGCTGTTTTAGGTATTTTCAGCTTTAAATCAGGAAAATAATCTTCAAGATTATATTGGTAGATTATAGAATTGGCAAATGAAAGTCCCCTGCCCTTACCGCCCATCGAACCGGGTGCAAGGGAAACAATATTTCCTTCCATATCCCAATGAATATTGTCAATTGAAACAATATTACCGTGTGGTTTTTCATCGCGATATTGATTAATTGCATCAAGAAGAAATTCCCTTATTTCATTTGCTGTTGCAAACTCACTTGATTTTTTGGGAAACAAAACTTTTGCAAGTTGAATTTCACTTCGTGCCATTAACCATTTTGAAAAATCATCCTTAGCTGAGTGAAACATAATCGTGGCATCTTCAACTTTTTTTAATAATCCTTCAAATTCATTGATTGTGCTGGCTCTTGCAATTTCTGTTCCTTCAATATCTTTGAATATAAAGTCACCAAAATTCAGACTTTGCATAACATGATGATTCAGGTTAGCCATCTGCGATTCAGAATTCTTATCAATAAAAACAGCTTCATAACCTGCAACCTTTCCACCAGCATTTTTTTCTGAAGACATCACAATCACAGGCAATTCCTTTTTCCGTGCCTTTACTTCACATATCAGTTCAAAACCGGCCTTGTCATAAAGCAAATTGTTTTTGGGAAATCGGATATCAGTAAGCATGCAAAAAAGGTAATCCTTATATTTATTGAATAGCGAAATTGCTTCTTCATAATTTGTTGCAAGCAATACTTTTGGTCTCGTTCTCAGCTTTAGTGCTTTATATCCATAATCTGTCCAAATTTCTGATATTATCCTGTTTGTCTGATTGAAAATTATCTGATAGAGTATTGACAGGTATGAGCTATAGAATGCAGGGCTATCCTCCACTACCAGAATCAATCTGACTGAAGCCAGTAATGTATCATTTTCTGCATTCATCTTATCTTCAAGGTATTCTATCATAGCAAAAAATATCCTAGATTCACCATTCCACATAAATACCATGTCAACTACACCTTTTTTTTGTTCATGGACAAAAATATCCATGTAAGATTTATCATTCAATAAAATAAATAGTGGAATTTCCGGATATCTTTTTTTTATTTTTTCTGACAACTTCAAAGGCATATCCTTATCCAGACCAACCATCAGTACAATTAAATCTATTTTCCTGTTTTCCAAAACCGGTTCTATATCTTCGTTGAATGAAATGCCCGTTATCCTGGGCAATGAAGTTAGATTCAGGTTGGCATAATCTGATAAGACATTTTCTGAAAATTTACCTTCTCCTTCAATAAGATAGGCATCGTAAAGGTGAGAAACTAAAAGAATCTCCTTTACCTTGAAGGGCATCATATCATGATAAATATCCCTGTTTAGGTTATTCCTGTTTATAAATGATTGGACTACATTAGATTCTGAGCTCATGTATTATATTCATTTTAGTGGTTAAATAAATGAACCGCTAACCATATCGTAACTTTATCCCTGTCAGTATAAACTACTTTGTGCTTGCTGTGTGCAGGAATAAAAACAAAATCTCCGGTTTTCAAATGTATATCTTCACCAGTATCCACAAATCTTAGAATTGCATTTCCGGATACAACTACAACCCATTCATCCCAAGTCTGATCGTATAATTCCTCCTCAGGAGTACTATGATCCAGTGAAATAATCCTCTCAATTTTAACATTTTTACCGGAAAACAGAGTTTCAAAAAACTCCTGTCCTTTAAGAATCTCTGCTTCTTTATAAATATTACCTTTTAACATCAGAATAAATTGATAATAATTCTTTGAAATAATTCGTGAAGATAAAAAATAATCGTAAATGCATCATAAAAAATATCAGGTTTCAGAGTATGGTAAAATGATTCAATAATCAACTTAAGCTTATTACCCCATTTTCTACAGCAATTTAGCAAAATATTAAGTATATATTAACTCAAAAAGATATAAAAAGACAAGTCCTCTACTATAATAATGGTTCAGGTAATGTAAAAAAAAAGCCCTATTTATGGTTTAAAAATCGCAAAAAGTAAAATTTAAAATCAGTATAAATAATAATAATTGTCTTGATTTTAAATCAACACCAAATAAATCATGCTTCGTAACTTATTAATTAAGTATTAGTTATAACAAAATAAAATATGTCAAACTTTAATAAAAATTATTTTTATTTGGTATTTAAAAAAAAAAACAATAACTTTATCTATAAATCACCGATAAAAGTCCTAATTATAGCATAAAAAACTTTAATAATTTATTCTTAATTAAATTTCTTTTTTTTAATATTGTCGAAATTTAATTTTCTTTTTTCAATAAAAACCTATAAATAATTAATTATGGTACAAGATCAGTTAGTAAAGAGCTTTATGGCAAATGTCATAGCCAAAAATCCCGGAGAACCGGAATTTCATCAGGCAGTACAGGAAGTTGCTGAATCATTACTTCCATTTATCGAAGAAAATCCAAAATATAAGATTGCTAAGATCCTTGAACGGCTGACAGAGCCGGAAAGAGTGATACTCTTCCGTGTTCCATGGGTTGATGATAAAGGTGAACTTCAGATAAATAAGGGTTATAGAATTGAAATGAATAGTGCTATTGGACCATACAAAGGTGGATTACGTTTTCACCCTACTGTCAATCTGGGAATATTGAAGTTCCTGGCCTTTGAACAGGTTTTAAAAAATAGTTTAACTACCCTTCCTATGGGAGGTGGAAAAGGAGGTTCAAATTTTGACCCAAAAGGCAAGTCTGATAATGAAGTTATGAGATTTTGTCAGAGTTTTATGACTGAACTAGCAAGACATATTGGTCCCGATACTGATGTTCCAGCTGGTGATATTGGAGTTGGTGGCAGGGAAATAGGATTTCTGTTTGGACAATATAAAAGAATTAGAAATGAATTTACAGGAGTATTGACGGGAAAAGGACTTGACTGGGGTGGCAGTTTGATTCGTCCAGAAGCAACAGGATACGGCCAGGTCTATTTCGCCCAGGAAATGTTAAAAACACTTAATGACTCTCTGAAAGGCAAGATATGTACAGTTTCAGGATCAGGTAATGTGGCTCAATTCGCAATAGAAAAAGCTACACAATTCGGAGCAAAGGTCGTTACATGCTCTGATTCAAATGGTTTCATTTATGATCCATATGGAATTGACAGAGAAAAACTCAATTATATCATGTGGTTGAAAAACGAAAAACGAGGCAGAATAAGTGAATATGCCGATAAATTTAAAGCTGAATATATTGAGGGTCAAAGGCCATGGGGGATTAAATGTGATGTGGCTCTGCCTGCTGCAACTCAGAATGAGGTAAACGGTGATGAAGCAAAGACATTAATTTCAAACGGATGTTTCGTTGTTTCAGAGGGAGCCAATATGCCTTCAACACCAGAAGCTATAGAGGTATTTTTAAAAAATAAAATACTCTACGGACCAGGCAAAGCTGCAAATGCAGGAGGTGTTGCAACATCAGGATTAGAAATGTCCCAGAATTCATTAAGGTTATCATGGACAAGAGAAGAAGTAGATACAAGATTACACAATATCATGATCAATATTCATGCCAACTGTGTAAGGTGGGGAAAAGATGATGCGGGTTTTGTTGATTATGTTAAAGGTGCCAATATAGGAGGATTTGTGAAAGTAGCTGATGCAATGTTGGCTCAGGGATTTGTATAAAAATTGAATCCTTTACAATAAAAAAAAGCTGTCTCCAAAGGTATGGGACAGCTTTTTTCATGAGATTGAGTTATTGTTATTTTATCAGAACCATCTTCTTTAATACAGTTGAATTTCTATTTTTAATTTCATAGAAGTATATTCCTGAATCATCAAGATCTGTTTTTGATATAGTTATGGTATTTTGTCCTTTTGAGTAATGCCCTTGAGTGTTGATATATGTTTTGCCTGTGGTATTGAATACTCTGATTGAAACATCATCATCCTGAGGCAGATAAAATGATAGTTCAGTGGTTTGCGAAAATGGGTTTGGAATATTCTGCTTTACTTCCATTAACTCATTATCGTCACCTTCAAATCTAAGCTTTAAATTACTTAAATTCATATCTTCATCATAGATTTCAGCTTTTGTTATTCCTGAAGTTATATTGATAACCTCTTTTAACTCTCCACCCTGAAGTGTCTTGAAAACAATGCTGAACAAAACATCGTCCGGGTTTACTTTTATTCCTTTTCCTTCATTCCAGCTAAAAGTGATAATTCCTTCGTCTGCCTTCAAAACATTATAATTGGAAGAACCCATTGAAATTCGTTTATCTTCAATGCCGGCAAACTTTAATACTGAAGGGTCAAATTCTAAAGTGTACTGGAATCCTGTTACAGTCTCTGAATCATCCAATTTGATTGCTACCGGAACCAATTCATTATTTGCAAAAACAGTATTGTTGGTAACAAAGCTTTTCACTGGTGTATTCCTGAAATTCAGACCTGCAGCCGGATTATATACTGTTGCTGACCTGTTCAGATCACCGATTTTCACAGCAATGAAATCAAGACTATCTACACCAAAATATAAAGAATCAGTGATATATTTTATCTCATACTCCCATGGATAATTAGGATCTTCAAACTTCGTATCTGATCTTAGAAATTTCCATGATTCATTGGTTTTCAACTGATTGTCAATACCCAATATCAGTTTTCTAAGTTCTAATAAATCAGCAGCAGTTATTGAATTTGAATTATTGGCATCTGCTGCAATATATTTGAACGGATTATCAAAACGTTTTATTCCAAGGATATGTTTTTGGATCAAAACCAGGTCAAGTGTAGTAAGTCCATCCATTGGATTATCATTTTTATCTGGTGCTATTTCATATTTATTGTAAGCCCCCAATTTATCCAGATCATAATTACCTGCTTCATCAGTAACTGTGGTCTTCAGATCATCAAATAATATACCTTTACCTTTAATAGTAAACTCATTCATTCCATTACCGAGTTCATCATTGATTTTACCTCTGACTGAAATGATTGGAGAAGGTATATCGGGACAAACATTTTTGCTGTCAATGACATTCAATTGAACAATACACCAATCTTTATTGTCGTCAAGGTCCCAAACCCATACATTCAGCGTAAAAATCTGACCCACACCGTTATCAAGGCTATCACAGTTAAAGGTACGCAAGGTATCATTTACATTATTTGGTGAGAATGAGAATCTCAACATCGTACCGCATCCGCATTCACCTAAATTTGAAGGTGTACAATTATCTGTACTTGCCCTGTTGAATGTTCTTGCTTTCAAGGTAACCATTCCCATATTTCCAAGAGAAGTTGTAAGTTTATGAATACAGACAGGAGTAGGTGGTTTTGAGTCCTTTACTCTTACTATCCTGGTACATGTAGCTGAATTTCCGCAACCATCTGTTACGGTAAATACTATTTTGTTCAGTCCTCTTTCAAAAGTGGTTGATACAACTCTTCCTGTGCCATTGAGCTCGAATGAACCATTATTTCCTTTATCAACTTTGTAAGTGTATTTAAGATCATTTGGCTTAGTACAATCATCAGTTGCCAGTGCTGAAACAGTAACATTAGCAGAACATGCATCTCCTGTTAAAACTGTGGTATCTGATGGACAATATGTGAATGTAGGTGCCCCTCCATCTAGAACAGATATAATCTGAGTATGTTCTATAAATGGCATCTGAGGTCTGCACCAGTCTCCAATTTTAAATTTTCTCAGGATTTGAACACAATTCGGCGATCCCTGTGGACCCTGTACTACTACATCGCTATGTGAAATACCGAGTTTTTTGCAAGCCGGGTTCAGTATTTCAGGTAATCCGGTAACAGCTTCATCGATATTTACTCCAGGATAACATCCTGTAAGTGTTAAATCTTTTGGCCATTTAATATCAGCATATACTAGCGGTTTTCCATCCACTACAGTAATTTTCTGTATACATTTTTGCACTGTCTCATTTCCTGATCCATCTTTTATGGTCCAGGTTCTGGTTACATAACCAATTCCACACTCATTAAGAAAAGGAACATCCTGTTTTGTAATTGTTAAGTTATCACAATTATCTGTAGCAGTTGGTTTTCCACCTGTAAAAATATCTGAATAATTCTGATCACAATTGACTGTGAAGTCTTTAGGGCAACTAGTTAATACAGGTTTTTCAAGGTCAACAACTTTGACTGTCCCCATACACTCATTAATATTGCCGCTTAGGTCGGTAGCTCTGAGAATAACCATAACATCTTTACCTACATCTGCACAACAAAGATTGACATAATCTCTGAAATAAAGATCGTTATTATCATTACATCTGTTGGTTGTCCTTTTTATTTCAAGTTTTTTAATACCACAATTATCCCAGCTTTTGTCATCAAGAGAAGAAGCATAAAACTTAGCTCCATCACCTAAAGTAACTACAGTATGAGCTTCGCAGGCAGCTGTTGGTGGTATTTTGTCCTGTACTATAACCAACACATTGCCATAGGCATATTTACCACATTCATCGGTCACTTTATAAATCACGCAAACAGGAGTATCTACAGGTACTTTATCAATACAATAAGTACCTGATAAATTTTTATACAGAAAATCATCCCGTGATAACTCCGGATCGCAATTGCCATCACCTTTAAAATGATATCCAACTACTTCATATGTCCAGTTGGAACATTCAAAGGCCACAGTAGGTGGAGGCAGACAAACAGTTCCATAACAGTACTTAGGATCTGATGTAAATTTTAGTGTATCCTTAGCAACATAGAATATAGGCGGGTTATCATCAACAAAAGAAAGCACCTGATCACAGGTTTTTGTTCTTCCTGTACACCAATCCAAAATTATCCATTGTCTGAGTACTTTTCTTGTATAACCGCAAACTGGAATAACTACATCTTCATACAGGAATTGTATATTGCTGCATGTTATGTATTCAGGGTAACCAGTAATTTCAGGTGGTGGTATGGAATCTCTGTAAGGCCAGTAATAACTCACAGATGGATTTGGATGTGGATCATAACACTGGAAATATTTCCTTCCATTAAGTCCATCCCAGTTACATGGCATTTTCATTGTATCGAAATCTCCCCATTTTGTAGCTATGGTCTCTGTACATGACCAGGAATTGCCTGAATTATCGATAGCTGTCCATGTCCTTTGTATAACATATTGATATAAGTTACCACATGCTTTTGTCTGCACCTTATCAGTAAAAACTAATCTGAAAGTACCCCCGCAATCTCCTGGAATGGTAGCTCTGTAAATACCTTCATCAAGTTTTGTCCAGGTTGAACCTGCTATTAACGGGAAGCCAACATTTGTGTTTTCAGGCTCTGTTGACTCATTGCATTTTATCTTTATAGTATCAGCCCTGCAGGACAGCATGGTTGCCAGTTTATCCTGAAATGCTACATTGCTCATACAAGCTAATCCACTGCATGTATGTTTTACAAGCACCATAAGTGTATCACCAAGGTCCTGCATTGTCGCAATTGGTGCCACCCTGGGCTGACCATTTGTGCTGAAAAGTGTAACTGTATAACTGTCGTTAGGATAAAGAGGTGCTTCGAGTATTTCATCAGCACTTACAGTATCCCTGCAGAAATTATCAAGTGCTATCAGGACAAGATCATTGCAGGCCATTACCAGGTTTTGACGCTCAATATAGACGTACAACTTATCGGATCCTGTACAAGTCGTATTGGTTTCAGTCATAGTAAGACAAAATGGCCCGGCACCAGGCAGACTGTCCCATCGGACAGTAACTGTTGCAGTAGTACCACTTGTAAGTCCGGAAGTAGCAATTATAGTTCCACCCCCTGACAATGTCCATGAAATAGTGCTTCCAAGGGATAATCCAGTGCGTACTGCCTGGTAAGTTGTTGTTGATTTAGCACAAACATAGTCCTTTTTGTCTTTATCAGGATCACTGATCTTTGTATTGCACTGAGCACTCAGATCAGTGACAAAAACCAATGATAAACCAATTGCAAAGAGCTTCAGGAATGTAGCTAACTTCGATTTTTGTAGATAATTTTTCATTTTTAAAAGCTTTATATTATTGAATAGTTGGGTAAAAATGGGGCAAACAATGATTCTCTAAGTTTGCCCCTGAAACCATTACTATCTGATTAATATCATTTTTTTCATTTCGGAATATTGTCCACTCTCCAACTTATAATAAAGCATACCCTTAACATCAAGGTCTCTATTATTTATTTCAAATTCGTTCAGGCCTTTTGAAGCTGTTTTGCTTTTCTGATAAAGTTTTTTACCTGTAAGATCGTAAATTGTCAATGTGGCTGTGCCATCCTCGGGTAATACGAACCCTATAGAAGTCTCTTCACTGAAAGGATTAGGATTATTTTGATAGACTTTGAAATCATAAGCCATAATACCATCATCAAATCTCAGTTTAAGTGGTCTCTCTTCGATAGTACCATTATAGTTTTCATAAATTTCTGCTCCAGTAATTCTTGAACTTATTTTGGCATTCTGACTCAGAGTTCCATCACTGATAGCCTGAAATTCTAAAGAGAATACTTCACTTTCTGCATTTAGCATTTTGCTTAAGGTTTCATCGACCGAAACTGTTATCAATCCTTTTGATGTCTCGTTAGTATTGACATTGCTTTCAGTTATGTTAAAATTATTACTGCTGATACCTTTGTAAACCAGTACGACAGGATTAAACTCAAATGTAAACTGCAAGCCAGGACAATTTATATTATTTTTTGCATTTGCAGTCATTCTGAAAGTTTCGCCGGCCTTGAAGGAAGCATCCTTTGTTGTAAGTTCAAAATCATTAGCATTTCTTGGCTTCATATTACCAGCATCAGTTGTAATGGCAGAATAATTTACATCACCAATCTTTATTGCAGTATAATTCCTCACTACATCTTTATCCTGAAGGCCGATATGAACCTTTGATTCAATATTCCTCAGATCATCATTCTCCCCTAATTTTAAATCACTATCCAGGAATTTCCATGAACTGTTGTTTTTAAAATTATTCATTTCTCCAAGAACAATTTTTCTGAGCTCCAATATATCAGCAGCGCTTATATTGCCGGAATTATTTACATCGGCAGCTATTAGTTTATAAGGACTATCAAGTTTTTTGATATTCAAAATATGTTTTTGTATATAAACTATATCAAGAGTTGAAAGACCATTTGCATCATCACCACTCTTCGACGCATCAATAAAATAACTAATATTGTCAGCCAGCTTATTGAAGAAATATTTTCCATCAGTATTTGTAGAATTACTTTTTCTAAACTCTGAATTTTCATCATTTCTCAGGATTATCTCAACTTTATTGACCGGCTGATCATTTGGTTTCATTACCAAACCATTGAGATTATAATATGTAGTATCATGTGGTGGCAAATAATCAGGACACACATTTGAATTATCCTGTAAAACTATATATGTTCTGCAAAAATCCTGGTTGCCTGATTCATCAGTAACCCACATCTCAAGTTCAATAGTATCTTTTTTTCCGTCAGCAATATTTGCACATGTCAGTAATCTTGTTTTATTATTGACATTCGAAGAAAAAGAGAATTTAAGATCAGTAAGACACCCGCAGGCACCGTAATTACTCTTTGTGCAATCATCAAAACTATGTACATTGAAACTTGATGCATTTATTGTAACCTGTCCTGTTTGTGGTAATAAAACGGTAACCAGGCCCTCAACACACTGAGGTGTAGGTTTTTTATTATCTGCAATATTAAATGTCTGGGAGCACTGACCAACATTACCGCAGTGGTCAGTTGCAAACCAGCTTATCCTGTGAGTTCCTTTTGACAGTTCAACAGAAAATGTTTTTGAATTTCCGGTCACAACATCAGTTGTACTATTGTTTTTCTGGAGTTTATATGACCAGGCCAGATTTTGTGAAGCAGTACAATTATCTGTTCCACTTGCTTCAAAACTGACTCTGTATCTGCAATCGCCAAGAGCTACAATGTCTTTAGGCTGACAGCCACCTGTTACTACCGGATCAGAATTATCAGTAAACATAAGATATTGCGTATATTCCCAATAACCCGGAGAATTAATAGGATCATTCTGATTGTACTGACACCAGTCTATTACCCTCCATTTCCTGAGAATTTTGTAGCAATACCCATCTATGTGCTCAAAAATCAGGTCATCATAATCCATAGCTACCATGCTGCACCTGTCTTCACCTAATAATTTAGGCCATCCATACTGAGATGGAAGATTATCGGGCAGTATATTTGTTCCAAGGCAAGCAGTTGTGTTGTAATCATCTGGCCAGTCAATATCCACACCCGGAACAAATGGCCTGAAATCTTTTATCTTTATTGTTTGAGAACAAACACCAGACAGATTACCTTGTTTATCTTTTGCCCTGAAATACCTGGTTATAGTCCCAATACCACAGTTATTTACTACAATACTTGGTGTAAGTGTTTCTATTTCAACAAAACAATTGTCAGTTGCATATCCGTCAAGTCCAAAATATCTGTAACCTCCATTTTCAGCATCAGTTATATAATTTTTCAGAACATCATTTTTATTTGCCCTTACTGTACCAAAAACACTCAAATTGGAATAATCAAATTTACAGCTTACCTCTCCATTTGTTGGACATGTGATTTGAGGCACTTCCTTATCACTGACAAGAACTTCTGCCATGCAGGTATTTTTAAAGCCATTTTTGTCAGTTACTTCTAATTCAACCATAACAGGCGCTCCGACATCAGCACAACAGAAATTCAATCCATCTCCCCAATTGGTATCTGCAGGATTACAAGTACTGCTCATCCTCCTGACCCTGAAAGTAACCGGAGTACAGTTATCATAGGAACCATCATCAAAAGTCATTTTTCCAAGATAAGCTATACCATTTTCATTAAGTGTGATCGAAGTATGCTTATCGCAAACCGCCTGTGGTCGCAAATTGTCAACAACTTTAATAGTGAAAAGAAATTCACTTTCATTTCCACAGGCATCCTCAGCTATGTATAATACCCTTGCCAGACCGGCCGGAATAAAAGGAATCTTATACTTTCCACCAACGAATGGTACAGAAGTAAACGGGATATGTGGTGGAGGAAAATTGCCCAACTCATCAGCCACCTGATACTTAACCTTATATGTAGTGGAGCTGCAATCAGTAATTACAGGAACAGGTAAAACAACATCAGAACCGCAATTATATTCCGTGGTGTTTACAGTCAAGGTATTGTTCGTAAGTCCGGTAATGGATATTACAGGTTTTGTTACATCCATTACTGCGATTATCTGTATTGTATCATAGGATTCTCCTGTACAATTATCCATCACAACCCAGTGCCTTAGAACTTTAAATGAATTCTGATCAGGTTTGCATAAATACAACCTTTTATCAGAGTAAGTTACCATTAGATGTCCGCAAAGAGGTCCATCTGGTTTTCCTGTAAGATCGGGGTGAGGATTTCCATTATTATCCTTCTTAAAATTACCACATGAATGTAGAAATGGATTATTCTGTGGCAAACCATCCCAGTTTTTTGGATATGAAATATCTGCCAGGCTTGTCCTTCTTACCTTTATTGTATCAATACAGCTTGTGAAATTGCCTGATTTATCCAATGCCAGCCATGTCCTGATTATCCTTGAAGAAAAAATAGAGGAACAACTTTCATTTATTACATTATCATAGTATTTCATAGTGACATCTCCACATCCATTCGCCCCTTTGGCAATAAAAACATAAGGATTTGATGTTGCAACTACCGAAGTATAATGAACAAGAGGTATCTTCGGATTAAGGTCTAGAGGATAAACACTTTCAGAACATAAAACTGTATCAGTACGACATAGCAACTCAGGTGCAGTTTTATCAAGAACAAGCATATTCGACATACATCTGTTCCCACTGCAAAGATGCTTGACAGTGACCATATAAGTTTTGCCTATCATACTGTTTGTCAATATATTTGGTGCAACGACATGTCCAGAGGCATCCTGAATCAATAATGAATATGAATCATTGTCATATCTTGTTCCTTCAAGAAACATATCAGCTGTCAGATCTCCACCACAATTGGCATCAAGTGAAATCTGAACAAAATTATTACACGCCATTGTTATTGTATCTTCAATTTCGACATTCAAGGTCTTAATATCAATACATCCATGAACTGACGTTTCTCTCACAGTCACAGTGTGAGGCAATCCATCACTGTTATCACTCCAATCTATCCTGACGCTATTTAAAGTATTCGAACCTATTATTATTCCACCATGATTTAATGTCCAGAGGAAGGTACTGCCAGCATTATTTGTTGTTGAATAAACAGTGTCCTTGCCTTCGCAAACAAATGGATCTCCAACTATTCTGGTATGCGGATATACACATCCGGTTGAAGCGAAAGGAATTGATGTGATTCCATTTGTTGCAGTAAGATTAAAACTCTGCCCATCAATATGTATCCCAGTCAATTCAAAAGTTCCAGGACCGGTATTGGTAAAAGTTGTGCCTAAAGGACCTGTATTGAACTGGATTGGCTGAGCAGGAGGTGCCGGACTTGGATTTACATAGAACCCTGTAACAGATCCAGGTACAATATACCAGGGGCCTGCTCCACCAGCGGTAATCCGGAGTGTTGAAGTAAATTGCCCATCAAGTGGACAACTTGCATTGCTCAGACAAACACAGGCATTAACTATACTGCCGGTCTGAGCATGAATTCCACCTGCAAAAATCAGGTAAAAGATCAAGGTTAATAATGGTTTCAATGAAAGCCTCAAAAACCTTTTGTTAATTAAATGTAATGGTTTTCTCATTAGTTAAATATTTAATCATTTGTTAAATGCATATGACTAATCAATAGAGTCCTTAACAAAATGCTAAGTGACCCTATGTATCATTGCAATAAATCCAAGAAGCGTTCCAAAAATGGATTGGTATTAAAGATAGTTATAATGTGTGATTAAATTATAAAAACCTTTAATCTGTTAAAGATTGAAAAATATATAAAAACAGTTAAAAAAAAATTGAAAAAAAATCCAGTTTTTTTCACTCAAATATTAATGATTTTTATGATATAAAGAAAAAATGCTTGTTTTTTTAAAAAAAATCAATTCAAAAGCAGCAATTTTCAGGTTTAATCGTTTATTTAGTATTATGAAAATATGGAACGATCGTATGACATACAAAAGCATGAAAGAGATCTTATAGATGCTGTCCTGAGAAATGAACGATGGGCTCAAAAATCTCTTTATGAAGATTACTACGGTATTCTTATGCCACTATGTATGAGATATGCTGATTCTGACAAAGATGCTGAAGATATACTTCACGAAAGTTTTATTAAAATTTTTAAAAACATTGACAAATACGATCCTGGTACTTCATTAAAAAACTGGATGGTCAGGATTGTGATTAATACTTCAATCGATAATTTCAGGAAAAGGGAGAAGAAGAAAATTGTTGAACTAGAAAATGTATATAATCTCAGGGTTAAAGAACCAAATGCTTTGCAGAGCCTGACTGTAGAGGAAATTATAAGCGCAATGCAAAAGCTGACTCAAATCTACAGGACAGTATTCAATATGTTTGTAGTTGAAGGATATTCTCATAAAGAAATTTCCGAGACCCTGAATATAAGTGAGAGCACTTCCAGAAGCAACCTTGTAAAAGCAAGAAAAAAACTGAAAGAGATCTTACTATCCAATGATAAAAACTATGGAAGATAAAAGATTTGATAATATAATTGAAAAACTTATTGAAGAATATAAAATAAAATATTCTCAAGATTCATGGCGACGTCTTGAAAAAAAACTGGATCATGAAGATCACGAAGATATTTTATTCGATATTGTGATCGCCAATAAGCTTAATAATTATTCTATACCTGTAAGCTCCGGAGCTTTTAAAAAATTTGAAACTAAATCTGGCTTAAGATCTGCAAGAAAATTTTCAGCACTGAAATATTTTGCAGGCATAGCGGCTGTTTTGCTGTTTATCATTTTTTCCATTACAATATTAAATAATCTTGATACAGATATAAACAAAAATAAAACTGATAAATCTCAGTCGGGTAAAGTGAATTCAGATATCCAAAACCAAATTGCAGGCAATATTGAATACAATATTAAAATTAAAGGAATTGCGGGCAATATACCTGGCAGAAATAGTATAACTGATATTTCGAATACCGATATTTCGAAGGCAGAACCTGCCTGTGCGAAGCCAACTGAAGAAAAAATTGATGATTTAACTGAAAAACAAACCTCTTTTCAAAATGAAATTGAAACTAGTTTAATTAACAGATTTGAAGCAAGTCCAGGTGTGCAAATTATTAAATCCAAAGAATCACGGAATTTACTCACCATTTATGAATTGAATGAAAAAATTGAAATACCATTTAAAATTGATGAATCAGCATCAGACATTCCAACTAGTACTATCAAGAATAAAACTTATTTGATTGATGAAAACAATAAAAGCACCATTCCGGAAATAAATCAAAACGGTGACGAGTCTTCAAAAAATGAACTTAATATACCTTTTGAATTAAATGAAAACATAGGCAAAAATAATGCTCCGAAGAAAAACTCTTTTAATCTTTCAATTAATGCAAACCCAACTTTGTATTTTATTAAAACTCCAAACGACCCTATTTTAAATCTGCCTGGTTACTCAAATTGGCCCTTAGCTTATAATTTTGGACTCACAATTGCTAAAAGCCTTGGGAAAAATGAAATTGCAACCGGAATTCAGTATTATAGCTTAACTTATAATCCTAAAAAAGTTATTGTAAGTTCAGGTGAAAAATCATTCTGGATGGATGAAATAAGTTTCACTAAAATTGGTATTCCTTTAGTATACAGTTATAAGATTATTCAAAACAAGGTAATTGGTTTTTATATTTCAGGTGGTTTTGAAGTTCAAATGATAATTAATTCCAGATTCAAATTCATAGAAAATGAACAAAATGGTAACAACCTGAGCAAATTAGCTTCAGAATTGTTAGCCTCCAACGACTTCAGACAAACAGTATATGCAGAAAAAAAATACAATGTAGGCATTCTTGAAGGAGGCATGACATCATCAAATACAGGTTTGACCGGGAAAATAGGCTTTGGATTTGAAAGAATTCTAAGCCCAACTTTATCATTTTTTGTTGAACCTGAGGCAAGTTTATCTTTAATTAATAAAAACTTTGGACCCAACAACGACGAATTTATAAGTCTCAATTTTAAAACTGGTATTATTAAAAAAATCAACCTATAATTTTTTTTATTTCTGCGAAAAAAATTATATTTGCACAATCGTTTTATCAATTGCTTTTGAATATGAAACCAACTTTAGTTGTTCTGGCTGCTGGCATGGGTAGCAGGTATGGGGGCTTAAAACAGATGGATGCATTTGGCCCAAACGGAGAAACCATTCTCGATTTTTCAATCTATGATGCTATTAATTCAGGATTCGGAAAAGTTGTGTTTATCATCCGTCAGTCATTTCTTGAAGATTTCAAAAACTTCTTCAAAGGAAAATTTGAAGATAGAATCGAAGTAGAATTTGTAACCCAGGAATTGGAGAAAATTCCTGAAGGTTATGGTCCATTTGAAAGACAGAAACCCTGGGGAACAGCTCATGCAGTCCAGATGGCAAAAGATGTGACTCAGGAACCATTCCTTGTTATTAATGCTGATGATTATTACGGAAGGGATGCTTATAAGGTTGCATTTGAGTATTTTAATGAATTTCCTTTATCCAAACTTGATGATAAAGACATATTCTTCGTGATGGGATATAAACTGAAAAAGACACTATCAGATCATGGCACAGTTAACAGAGGTGTTTGTGAAGCTGATGAATATGGTAATCTTATTGACATAAAAGAATGTAAAAAAATAGGGAGGGAAGATGATGGTGTCATCAGGTATCCTGACGGAGACAGCAAACAGGAATTGAGTGAAGAAAGCCTGGTTTCAATGAATATGTGGGGCTTTTATCCAAGCTATTTTGATTTTTTTGATAAGAATTTCAGGGTTTTCCTCAAAGAAAATGGAGAAAATCCCACATCTGAATACTATATTCCTGATCTAATTGATTTCCTGATAAAAGAAGGCCAGGCTGTAGTCAAGGTATTAAGCAGTGATAGTGAATGGTTTGGTGTGACTTATCAGGAAGATAAACCCTTTGTAACAACGAAACTTCAGGAATTGATGGATGAAGGATTTTATCCCCCAAAACTTTGGAATTAATTATACCGACATGAAATTGAAAATAGTACTGACATTTGCAGTCAGCACAAATCCGATTTAAGAACCCCAATTCCCCCAATTTCAGTCGGCATTATATTTTAAATGCTGACCAAAGTGCCTGTACTGACCAAAGTGCCTGTAC
>JBLMZC010000024.1:0-196966 GCA_050258615.1 Deltaproteobacteria bacterium
AACATTTGTATATACACAATGGTGTATATTTTCATTATGGATGCAAGTTAAATCGTTTTATTAATATATCCAAAGGGCTGGAGATTTTTTTATTATTTATTTCAATGGTTTTTGTGTATATCTCGGTTGTTTTCGGTGAGTTGTGGCCTAACATTGCTTGCACATGCCTAAGATTTACATTGTTTTGAATGCAATGCGTTGCGAATGAGTGTCTTAAAGTGTGGACTGTTGCCCATGGATTGGAATTGGTATCTGTTACTGCTTTTCTGAATATTTTGCCGATACTAGTTGTGCTATATTTTTCTCCTGATTGTCCTTCAAATAACCAATATGAAGGCTTGTACTGCTTATAATAATTGCGAAGCAGATTTAATAGAAATGGAGATAATACAGTTTTTCTGTCTTTCTTTCCTTTTGAGTCCTTAATTAGTATAAACCCTTCATCAGACCTAATATCTGTAACTCTTAGATTTATTAATTCCGAAATTCTCAATCCAGCACTGTATATTGTAGTCAATATCGCCTTGTGCTTGATGTTTTTTGGAGCATTTATTATTCTCATTATTTCATCTTCACTTAATACCCCTGGCAAAGTGTCTGTCTTTTTTGGCCTTTTTATATTGTAATATTCTCTAGGCAAATTCAATACATGTTCATAATATGCTTTGATTGCATTAATCAATTGATTTTGATATGTTTCTGATATATTATTGTTTTTAATAAGTTTATGTATAAATGATTCAATTTGTTCTTTTGTGATCTGACCAATTTCATATTCCATAAAGTAAGATAAAAATACAATGAACATTCCTCTATAGGTTTTGATTGTATTGTAGCTCATCCTCTTTAATGTAAGGGTTTTTTCGAGGTCATTCAATGCATTTATTGATTTTTCGTCAAGTTTTTTAATAAATGGACTTTTATAATTGTTGTACTTTTGAATCTCAAACTTGTTCTTAAATACATTTTTTAATTTCTGCATATTTTCTTCAGTATTTACTATAGACCATAGTTTCTGATTATGATGCCAATAGCTGGAATTCAATTTTTTAAAATTCTCCCTGATCTCTATAAGTTCATAGGGAATGAATATTTTTATTCTTTTTGCATTTGGTTGAGCTTCATAAATAATTGGAGTGTTCATTTTTAATTTATTTTTACAAAAATATTCCAAAACCTATAAAAATAAAAATCAAAAACAATTATAACCGTATCATAACCGTTATGATATGGGTAAATATAAAATATAGAAAATCAGTATATTAATTTATGAAACCATGTAAAATTTGTAAAAAAGATATAAAGGGCAGAAGTGATAAATTATTTTGTTCGGCAAAATGTAAAAATGAATATCATCGAAAATTAAAAGCAGTAACAACTGAAGCATCTTTCGAAATTGATAAAATATTGCATCGCAATCGATCAATTTTACAAGAAGTACTTGGAAAGAACAAATCTCAAATCAAAATACATAGAATTATGCTAGAAAGAAAAAAGTTCAGATTCAAATATCACACACATACTTATATTAATTCAAAAGGCAAAATATATAATTACGTCTATGATCTGGCCTGGATGTCCTTTTCGGATGATGAAATATTGATAATAAGATCATAATTATTTCTTTACGGCTTCGCCGTCCTTATGTCGCAGAGATTTAAGGTAGTCTAAGGATTAATTCTATGATGCGAATATAGAAATATTTATTTGAAAAACAAATTTTTAAGGAGTTTTTTTTGATGATTGACAAATAAAAATAATACCCAAATCATATCTGTAATAATACCGACATGAAATTGATAATAGTACTGACATTTTCAGTCAGTACAGGTACTGACACTCTGGTCAGCACAGGCACTGACACTTCGGTCAGCACAGGCACTGACACTTCGGTCAGCACAGGCACCGACATTGTCAGTCAGTACATGGGTTTAATTTAAGGAACTTAATTTCCATAATTTCATCTTGGTATAATTTAAGCTTAAGAATAATAATGATTTTTTGGAATTTAAACTAATGTAGTCTCATAGTTTGACAAAATAACATTAAATACTTTCCCAACAAAATTTGGCAGGTGCAAAAATAAGAGTTAGTTTTGCCGGAATTTTAATAATAAAAAATTTATATATGACAAGCAATTATTATTTCGATCTTGAAGACAAATACGGAGCACATAATTATCATCCTCTACCTGTAGTACTGGCAAAGGGAGAGGGGGTCAATGTGTGGGATGTGGAAGGGAAGCAGTATTTTGATTTTCTGTCCTCCTACAGTGCTGTCAATCAGGGTCATTGCCATCCAAAGATAGTTAAAGCTATGGTTGATCAGGCAGGACAACTGGCATTGACAAGCAGGGCATTTTATAATAATGTTCTAGGGGAATATGAAAAATTTGTGACAGAATTCTTTGGTTATGATAAAGTTCTGCCGATGAATACAGGGGCAGAAGGAGTTGAGACTGCAATGAAATTGGCCAGGAAATGGGGTTATAAGGTTAAAGGAGTAAAAGACAATCAGGCAAAAATTGTTTTTGCAAGAGATAACTTCCATGGTCGCACTATTTCTGTGATCTCGGCTTCAAACGATCCGGACAGCACATCACATTACGGACCATTCACACCGGGTATAGTTACTGTACCGTATAATGATACCGAAGCACTGGCAAGACAGCTCGAGGATCCGGATGTGATAGCATTCATAGTAGAACCCATACAGGGCGAAGCCGGAGTGATGGTACCCGACGAAGGATATCTGAAAAGATCATTCGACCTTTGCAAAGCAGCTAATGTTTTGTTTATAGCCGATGAGATACAGACAGGTATCGCAAGAACCGGCAAAATGCTGGCTTGTGATTATGAGGGTATAAAACCTGATGCAGTCATACTCGGGAAAGCTTTGTCGGGTGGTCAGTACCCGGTATCAGCTGTTTTAGCTAATGATGACGTGATGCTGACTATCAAGCCCGGAGAACATGGATCGACCTTTGGAGGAAATCCTCTTGCATGTAAGGTAGCAATTGCAGCACTTGAAGTTGTCAGAGATGAGAAACTTGCTGAAAATGCTTTTAAAATGGGTGAAATACTCAGAGCAGGTCTCAGGGAAATCAAAAGTGATATGGTTACAGTAGTAAGAGGGAAGGGTTTGCTCAATGCAATTGTCATTAAACCTGTCAATGATATTGATGCATGGAAAGTATGCCTTAAACTCAGAGACAATGGCTTACTGGCAAAACCAACACACGGTGATATAATCAGGTTTGCACCTCCTCTGGTCATAAATGAAGATCAGATAAATAAATGTGTAGATATTATCGCAACAACAATCAAACAATGTGAAAATTAGTAAACTGGTCCGGTGAGATACTAAGGTGTTTTACCGGATCTTTTCTTCCTTCTCAACAAATTCAATTCCAAATTCCTTTAATTCATCAAGAACCTGCTGATAAATATCCTGACTGACCGGCAACAATAAGCCTTTCTTTTTTATCTTGCCTGTCATTAACAATCTTGCTGTAATTCCAAGGGGTAATCCTACGGTTTGGGACATGGCAGTATGAATGGTATCCTGGCCCTTGTAAACAAGTGTGGATGTGGTTTTTTGCAATTCATTGTCTTTTGTCTGATATATAAATTCATGCTGCATCACTATCATATCAGTCTCATCAGGCATCAATTTCCATTTTTCTTTCAGAATATAAAGCAAAGCATCTGCACGGGAAGTAATATCCGTAGGAATAAGCTTTTGACTGAACAGGTCAAGCCATTCAAGTTTTTTCATTTCCTGTGAATTCTCATCTAAACTCAATTGTTCTGCTACTTTGGATTCAGTGCTTTTGTAAGGATCCTGATATAAGACACTGTCCATAAGTTGTCTGTAAGTAAAAACATCAGGTCTGTGTGTAATAGGGCTCTCATCTGTAAGACCAAGCTGGACTAAATGGTCCCATGACCTGCAGAAACCCGATTTGCGGATTGTGCCCCTGTAAACAGTCTCCGCATTTTCGATTGAATATATTGACTGGTATCTTAATGAATCCCGGTTGGCATAAGTTTCAAATTTTTCACCTTCTACAAGAATCTGCTCAGCTTGTTTGAACAATTGCTGGTAAGGAATATTTTTTATTTGGCCTTTTTCAAGATACTGTGCTCCATCTTTTCCGGCCAAAACTACATTTCGTGGATTCCAGGTAAATTTGTAGTTCCACGGGTTATTGTCAAATTCGGGGGCTACCAGACCACCGGTTGAAGATTTGAATGATATCAGTGTTGCTGAACGCCTTTTTATTCCATCAATGATTTTCATGGCCGACATATGGTCCAGACCCGGATCTAAGCCACATTCATAAATCACACTCATTCCTTTTTCTAAAAAGAGGGCATTTAGTGAATTTATTTCATTTGAAGCGTAAGAAGCTGTGAGTAGGTCAGTACCTGATTTGATACAACTTTCAACAATAAATTTATGCAAATTCACCGGTAGCAGTGAAATTACAAGGTCTGATTCTGAAACTATCCTGTCCCGGTAAATTGCATTTTGGACATCAAAATAAACAGCGGAGCCATTTTTATGTCCATTGATCTTTTTTTCAGCCTGAGTCAAATCAAGATCACCAACTACTATATTCCATTCATATGTTTCAGATTTTTCGAGGAGATACCTGATCAAACTGGAAGAAGAGAGACCTGCACCGGCAATAAATATCCTTTTCATTTAAATTCCGACTAAATTATTTTATAAAATCATTCATATAACTGAATTCCGGAGTGAACTTTCCATTATGAAGTATTAGTCCTTTTTTTATACAATCCGGCAACGAGAGAGATTCATAATCTGCTGTATAATCACAAGTTACAATGTATGGCAGATAAGGAACCAGAATCTCAGAAAAACCCTCAGAGGATTCACGTGGCAATTCACTCGGCAGTATATCAACTGCCATAATACATAAGCCACTTCCAAAAAATCCCGTTGTTTTGGTATCATCTGCCGGATTATAGATATAAACAGGTTCTTCGATAGTTGTGCATTCCAGGGTACATTCTACAGAACCCTTCGGATCACAGGTGATATCCCCAATTATTTTAAGCTTGTGAGCGGAAGAGAAATTAGTTTTAAGATAATCAATTGTGATCAGTTTAGGATATCTTTGATCCCAGTACATTGAATTGATCAGAATAGTAATTTTGTCGATATATTTTTCGAAATCATTTGTGTATCTATGTGGATTATTGTAATAATCCTTAAGTTCAAAAATATTACCATGCTCTGGTTTCACCAGATGACATTCTTTAAAAATACATATATATACTGATCTGTCTGAGAACTTTTGAGAATTAGCAAAATGTAATAGATCTTCGGGGCTTATCTCAACAGGATTAAGCAATTTCAATATTTCCAAAGCCCCTGAACCGACATGCCCGTAACCGGTGATGCCTATTATAAGTGGACAAAGTTCACTACTGATTCCTTTGGTTTCGATTTCTTCTTTTATGGCAATAATTACACTTTGTGCTTCAGCAAGTGAATGGTATTTATAAGCTTGCTTCAATCGGACAAATGGAGTATCAATACCTGCACTTTTCATCCTTTGTCCAAAAGCCCATAAAGTGTTGATCATTCCTGCAAGTCCGGCATAACGTCCAAAAAAAATGGTCCGTTTCCCATCCTGATCCCTTATTTTTTCATAATCTATGAGGTTTACTTTTTTCTCAACCATCATCTTAAGTTCAGGCATATTGTGTTTTTGGCCTTTAACAGTGTGTGAGAAAAAAATATAAGTAAATCCTTCCCTGAAAATATCCGGAGGCATCTCCTTGACTCCAAAAACCACCGGAATCTCATCAATATTGCTTACAACTTTTGCACCTGCATGTCTGAATTCATTATCTGTATAAACTCTTTTTGCAGAACTTTCTATATAAAAATCGAGGCCATATTTCTCAATGAGCAAGCTTATGTGCTTTGGGATAATGGGAACCCGACGCTCCATTATATATTTATCTTCAATCCTTATAGCAACTTTTTTATTCATCCAGGTATTTTCAAAAATTTCCCAAATATAAAAAATATCAATGAATATGTTTATGTAAAACACTCAATAAATTAGGGATAAAGGATCATGGAATATTTGTAATGATCATACAAATGAAAAAATATCAATCCTGTTTTTTATTAACTGAAAAGGATAACGCAGCTATCTGACCACTGGCTTAGTCAATACTCAATAAAATCAGTATGAAAAACATACTCATACTACTTTATTATAATATGATTTGCAGTGCTTAAATTTAATAAAATGAATTTGGATTGAATGAACCCCTGATAGGATCCTGTCCATGATTGTATTTTACAAATTGTAAAACTGACGATTTTACTCCAATGAAAAAAGTATAAGAGCCTCCGCTTGGTCTCCAGCTGAAACTCATTCTCCAGCAGTGAAGGTCTCTTTCAAGCCCCAGGTCAGGGTATTCAAACCGTTTTTCCTTTATATTATAATCAAAATTATTGATTCGTAAACTCCAGTTTTTTGACAGTGGTATGCTTCCGTTTACAGAAATTGAATGAAAACTTACAAAAAAAGTATCAACATTTTTATTGTTTCTCTCCCATCTCATACTGATATTATAATTCAACCGAAAATCTTTTAGTACTGAGAGTAATCGGGTTTCCTGTTCGATGATTTCCTTTTTTTCGGTTTTTTGTTCAGGTTTCTTTTTTCTGAACATGTCTATTATTTCCTGGAATGACTTGTTGTTGACGGTAATGCCCATGGAAGAATAATCATGTCTTACTGGGAATTTTGTTTTGTTCCATACAAACTGATTTATCCTTCTGCCATTGATTTTTTCATAGAAATCGAGCTGACCATTGTAAGAAATGAAAATGAAATTTCTGAACATTGGCAAACTGAAACCTGTCCTGACAGGTGAAAAATTAAGGCTATCATCAAAAACATTGTAACTTCCTGAGATACTCAGACCCTTAAGTATAGAGATCTTTTTCTCGGATGAATCTTTTTTACTCCAGATCTTGGCATCTATATAGTTATTCACTCCATAAGATATCGATATATTGCGGTCATAGGGGGTTACAGAACCATAAGGTCCACCAATTTCGAAAATACTATATTCCTGTGGTTTATTGTATTCTGGCCGCAAATCAGTATCAACAGTCCGCATATATTTCTTTCTTTCATCGACGGGATTGCCACTTATCGAAACTGAGTAGGCTATTTTATGTTTTATACCCCTCAGCCAGCCTTTACTGAAGATCAGTTTGCCATATTTGTTAGTAGATAATGAAATGGATGGTGTGACCTGACGGTACACTCTCCAGTCAGAAATAGTATTGTTGATGATCTGCCCGTATATAGTATCATAAAGTATATTGCCGGTATCATCTTTGCCTTTTTCCCTGTAGATGATTGTGTCTTTTAATTGCTTATCTCTTATTTTAAAAAAGTGATTTTCATTATATGCGGCATTGAAACCGATATTTATATATTTAAATACTGTGAAGGATGCACCCGTGCTGAATGATTGTTTTAATCCTGTCTGCATTTTTTGCCTGATTGTGTCGAGGATAAAAATTGTCGTATCAGTTGCGCTGACCCTGTTTTCTCCGTATGCATCATACTTAAGCGAAATTTTTTCATACCATTTTTCTTTTCCCGATCTGCTTTTGATTTTAAAAGGATAAATAGTATTCATATTTACAGACAACCGCGGCAAAGTTACATTGAACAGCCTGGTTGAATTGTTTTGGTCATGATTGAATGAAGCAGACATACTGAATGGTGAATCGGGGAATCTTCTGTTGTATGTCAGATTTGAACTAATAATATTATTGCTTTGGCTTTGATAATCATTATTGGCCGTCTTTTGGAAATTAGAAAACTGAAGATTTATAGTGCCACCAAAACTTTGGTAAGGATGTGCTTTTGAATCCTGATTATGTGATAGATATATTTTGAATGATGGTTTTCTGGTTTTTGTGGTATCATTTGGATTTTCACGGATCTCATTGAAATAGCTTAATGATGCTGTACCCCTGAATTTATATCTTTTCGTATAGTTTGAACTGAGATAAATACCATGAGTCCCTCTCGTATAAAGGTCGGCAGTAGCTCTTAAATCCATGTAATCATTAAGCACAAAATAAACGCCAATATCCTTGAATCCAATACCATAATCCCTGTTTATATCAACATTTCTTGGTATTATCAGGCCTGATTTTTGTCCCTGGAATATGGGATAAAAGCCAAAAGGTAAAGTCAGGGGATAAATTGGTACACCTGCTATTTCCATCATCGAATAACCAAAAATAGCGAGTTTATTCGGGATCAGCTTGATTTTACTTGCCCTGATGCCCCAGTGGGGGTGATCGTTTGTACAATTGGTGATTATGCCTCCGTCAATAAACATTTTATCGACCTGGTAAACAGTATCAGCATCTTTACCAATATACTTCCCTTTATATCCGTGAACTGTCAGTTCACCTTCCTTTTTAGTGGCATACTCCACCCATGCCTGCTTGCTATCTAAGTTGTATCTTAGTTTTCTTGCCTCAAATTCATCAGTTTTATCTTTATAAACCGGCTTTTGTTTAAGTAAGCCTGAATTGCCGGGCATGGGTAATCCTGTAATTTCTTTTTTATCCAGATCTATTTCAAAATATCCACCAGTCAGGGATATATCTCCATACTTGATATATGCTTCATCAATAAGAATAAGCCTGTTACTGTCACGGTCAAAGTGCTCAAGCCCCTTAGCACCCCACAAAATAACATCTTCCAGTGCATCTTTTGAAATATTATATCCTCCGGTTGAATCATCAAAAATGCTGTCTTTTACAAACAAAGAATCATTTTCAGAAAACAATGAATCCAGACTTATTTTGGTGCTATCAGATGTAATTTGTGCAAAAAAACATGAATTATATAATAAAAAAATTAATATTATGTAAAATATTCTTCTCAAAAGTTTTATATATTAAAATAACTTATTATATTTGCAGCTAAGAAAACTACATTTGACAATAATGACAAAGTTAAATCTTTTATCAAAAAAGACTTTACTATTTGCTGTATTTAATGTTTTATTAACATTTCCATTTCATTCTATCAGCAAATATAACTCTAACGAAAAGAATTCGTCGGCAAGTACATTCACACCAAAAAAAATCAATATTTCATCTTCTGATGATCCTCTGATAATTGTAATTGATCCAGGACATGGGGGAAAGGACAAAGGAACGAGCTTTGCAGGATTTGACGAAAAGGACATAGTACTTGAAATTGCAGTGGCATTAAAAATTAAACTGAAGAATGCAATTCCAAATTCAAAGATTTTTCTGACCAGGGAAAAAGATCAGTTTGTTCCGTTGCATTCACGGATAAGATATGCCAATAATTTGAAAGCTGATGTTTTTATTTCCCTGCATTGCAATTCATATATTGATGATCAAAGTGTAAATGGGGCAGAGGTGCATGTGCTTGGCCTCAGTAATCATAATGAAAAACTGAATACAGCTTTTCGTGAAAATGCCTCCATATTTTTCGAGAGTGACAGGGATAAGTATTATGAATGGAATGATCCTGATTCTCCTGAAGCGTTTATTTTTTTCTCGACTTTTCAGAATCTTTTTCTTGATGAAAGCATTAATATAGCTGCTAAGATGTGTCAGAGCAAAATAGGTATTCAGACATTTAAACAAAGGGGAGTAAAACAATCAGGTTTACTTGTTCTGCGAAATGCGACAATGCCTGCCATACTTGTAGAAACAGGCTATTTGTCAAACGATACTGACCGTAATACAATGACCTCTGTGGGTGGACAAAATCAAATAGCAGCCTGGCTTGCCAATGCACTTATGGAGCATTTTATCTTTGATAAAAAAGGAATTGTAATGAACAAATAATAAAGGTTATTTTTGTGAATTCATTACTTCATTTACATTTTCTTCAATTTGACGAAGTTTGGTTTTGCAATAACTGACCAATTCGGCTGCTCTCTTTATTTTCTCAGATAGCTCATCGATTTCGTATTTTCCTTTTTCAAGATCAGATGCAATAAGCTGTAATTCATTATACGCTTCAGAATAACTTAATTCCTTTTTCATTTGGCAAAAATTTTGACAAAAATAGTTATTTTTACAATTTAATAAAATACCCCGTTTTTATATAAGTTATATATGAATTTATGAGTGTAGCAAATGTTGGTTATGGGGTATCAAATTTATTGAAGATAAATAGTTGATTTGCAGATATATTTTTGGGTTATAAAAAATCAAGATAATCATGATAAATTCAAGGAATCTAAATCTATTTTTTTTAATGTTCTGCCTGAATTGCAGTTTTTTATCAGGTCAGCTGACTATTAAAGCCGGATTTAGTCTTGCAGATCACAGTGAGGCTGAAAAGATCCTGATACCTTCAGGAATGGATGTAGGTATGTTAAGAAATAATTATCATTTTGGCCTGGCATATCAGTATATTTTTGAAGGTACAGGTATGTCTGTTTTGCCAGGCTTGTCAAATACATTTTCAGAATCAGCTATCGGATCTTCCACAATCAGATTTTACAGGATTGGATTTGAACTGCCGTTTAAATTTTTTCCTTTTAATATGGAAGGTGACTGTAATTGTCCTGATTTTTCGATAAGAAATAAATTCTTTGAAAAGCATTTCTTCATTATGTTGAACCCTGGAATTAATTTTAATGTCAAAACAAATCCTGCACTTGACAATTCTGTTTTTAATAGTATCAGTTATAAAGCCGGAATAGGAGCAGGTTTATCAGTTTCGGCAGGAAAACGGATTATCTTATCTCCTTCATTAAATTTATATTGGTTTTTTGGAGATAAATGGAACACAAGTATTTTGAATTCTTCATCAAATCAGAAGTTTAGCACATCATACAGTGAGGCAGAACTTGAGTTAAGGTTAGTATATAAATTTCGAAGCAGATAAATATTAAAAATTCCATGATAAATGATACAAGAATGTCATTTACAATAATTTACATTTATAATTTTTGATACCATAAAATATTTAGCCTGATTATTTAGCAGATATATAAATTCTTGAATCAGTTCAACAATATGATTCAATTATGCTTCTTGCCTGACCTGCATATGATGATCCGAATAAATTGACATGTACCAGAACATAATAAAGCTGATAAAATCTAATCCTTTTTTCCATATCTTCATCAAAAGGAAATAATTCATTGTAGCTGGAAAAAATTCCGGGGTCGAAACCTCCGAATAATCGCATCATAGCAAAATCAACTTCCCTGTGTCCGAAATAAATAGCTGGATCAATCAGAACCGGAAAACCGGTATGGTTTGTCATATAATTTCCTGCCCAGAGGTCTCCATGAAGTAAAGATGGTTTTACCTTTGGGAATTCCAGCGAAAGGTTTTTAAACATTGAATCGACCCGTTTGTGGTAAAATGATTCCATTTTTTTTTCATCAATAGCTATTTTTAACTGTGGAATTATTCTGCACTGGTAATAAAACCCGAGCCAGTCCGTATTATTTTGATTTGACTGCTTCAGACTGCCAATATAGTTATCATATTCAAGTCCAAAATACTCATTACTTGTCCTGTGGAGTTTCTCCATCATAACAGCAAAATCAAAATTATATGATTTTCTCTTGTTTCCTTCATTTATCCAGTTCAGAACCAATATGGAAGTATCATTTTTTTTTGTCAGAAACTTTACTTCAGGCACATTCACACCTATCTTTTGTGATAAAAAAATCAAGGCGGTTGCTTCTGATTCAAGCATTTTGCCTGCATCCATTGTGTTATTTATCTTGGCAAAATATTCATTCTTGCCTGTAGAGATCTTATAAGCATCATTGATGTCTCCACCAGGTACTTGCGTGACACTCAAAACATTACCTTCAAAAATTTCATTAAAAAACTCTACCATAAACGGGATTATATCCGTTTTTTATCAATTGTGATCATCAGCTCATCCTTGTAGTTTTTGCCAATTGGAATAAATTTAATCTTCCCTTTTTCGAATACCTCAATCATATTGCCCATGATAGAATTGATCCTGTCAACATTGACAAGATAAGAACGGTGTACCCTGATGAATCTGTCTGAAGGCAACTTGTCAGTAAGGCTTTTCATGGTCTGCAATGTCACAATTCGGGATTCATCCACCCTGATAATCACATAATCCTTCAATCCTTCAATGTATATGATATCATCATATTTTATCCTTATAAGCTTCTTATCAGCCTTGACATAAAAATAATCATCATCTGAATTAGAGGCTGCTTTTTCAGCTTTGATCCTTTCCGACACTTTATTGACTGCTTTCATAAATCTTTCGAAGGAAATAGGCTTTAGAAGGAAATCTACCACATCGAGTTCAAATCCATCTGGTGCATAATTGGAAAAAGCAGTTGTAAAAATTACATGAGGTGGATTCTTTAATGATCTCAGGAAATCGATTCCTGAAATCTGAGGCATCTTAATATCAAGGCATATCAGATCAATTTCTTCGTTGCGGAGTACATTATTAGCTTCAATTGCATTTCCGCATTTTGCAACCAACTCAAGTTCAGGTAGTTGGGCTATATGATTTTCAAGGACTTGCAATGCCAGAGGCTCATCATCAACAATAAGTGTTTTAATTTTCATTTATTTATTTTTTTTTATCAATCAAGTTCGAGCATAAGCTCAATTTTATAATATGTTTTAGTGTTCTCAATTTCAAGGCTGTATCTTCCTTTGTATAATAATTCCAGTCTTTTTTTAACATTTGAAAGTCCAATGCCACCCTGTTGTTTATTCAATATACCTGAAGTAAACTCAGGTTTTGAGTTCTCTATGATAAATAAAAGGTTATTTTTTTTGATTTTAATATTAACTCTGACACAAGCATTTTCCAAAACCTTATTGACTCCGTGTTTAAATGCATTCTCAAGAAAGGGTGTAAATAAAAGTGGAGTAATTGTCTGTTCCTTAATAGTTCCTTCTATCATAAGTTCAATAACCACATCTGATTTTTGCCTCAATTTTTCGAGGTCAAGATAATTCCTGATGTAGTTTATTTCGTTTTTTAATTTCACTTTTGGCTCATTGCATTCATATAGCATATATCTGAGCAATTCAGACAATTTCAATATAACCTGCGGTGTTGACTCAGATTTAATAAGGGACAAAGCATAAATATTATTCAAAGTATTGAACAGAAAGTGCGGATTAATCTGATTTTTTAAAAATTTTAATTCCGATTGCAGATTTTCTTTTTCAAGTTTTTTCTTATCTCTTTCATATATTACCCACTCAAGAAGTATTTTTATTACTGTCGAAGCTCCTGCCACCAGAAATGCACTTAGGAAAGTGTAATGAAGGTTGAAAAGTATATCTCTCTTTCCTTCTTCATCGCCTGAATTAAGCAAAAAGAATACCATTCCTTTTACAGGGGTGATCAGAATCACGGAAACCAGCAGATAAAAAGCATATTTTCCCAGTGACTGGCCTTTGAGATATTTTGGAAAAAGATAGAATAAATTGAAATAAATAATAAAGATATAAAATAATGCATCTACCGAAACTTCAATTAATGATGTAAAAAGCCCGACTTCTCTTTGAAATGGAAATCCCATAAAAGATAACACAATGACCCATATCAAAATATGACCAATAAAACTGAACTTCGATTTTTTTGGCATTTTCAGATCTTAAGTTGAATACATTTTCTTCATATCATATTTACAAGGCTAAAATAACAAAATAGAGTGATTTGAAAACCTTTTTATAGATTAAACTTAAAATTTCATATACAAACAAGTTAATAATGGATAAGAAAGATATCACTCGAATAAATGGGGCAGGAATTCTCACTCGAATAAATGGGGCAGGAATTCTATTTATTAGCCAACTCGATCTTTTAAGAACTGATACAAGTCTGTATTTTTTGAAATTTTGCACCCGGATTCCATAAGCATAAAAAACTCAGTCAGCTTATCTTTGCTTTCATTCTTCCGGCCTTTGTAAAGTAAACATTTTCCGGGTATTTTCTGAAGTGTTTCAGCCAGATGATCAATACTGAATTCCGAACTGAAATCTATACCAGACTTGTCATTTATTTCAAGCCTTATAAAATTAATTTTCTCATCTTCAAAATAATAAAAAATCAGGGTATCCGGAGTCCTGTATTCAAGCAAATTTATTTCATTGAGTGATCTTTCGAAAATCAAGTCACTAAATTGAGTTATCAGTTCCTGTACTCTGGATTTATCATTACTTTTCAATCTTTCCCACAAATCAACCGATATGCCATTCACTGCCAGAAATTGAATAAACTGTTTTTCAAGTGATATTAGTTCCTGCTGGCTAAGTAATCTGAATTTTGGCATAAAATTATCAAATTGAACCATTCATCTTTCTCATTAGCCATTCACCGGATAATAATAATAGCAACAGGAAAAACAAGAGTTTGTAATCAAGCAGGTGTCTTGTGTTTTCGCTTGAATAAACCACAGGTTTAACATCAGCTTCAAGAAGTTTATCAACCAATTTATCTGAATTTGCAGGGTAAAACATAGCACCTCCGGTTCTTGATGACAGTTTATTCAGGACTGAATGATCAGCAATCATATCATAATACTCCAGATCTTTTGAACGGATAATGAATTTTCCCTTTTTTATAAGTTTTTTATTACCTGATGTAGTAGTTGCGCTAAATTCATAATTGCCGGCAGGGAAAACTCCTGCATTTAATTCATAATGATTATTGGTTCTTGTTAAGACATAATCATATTCTTTTCTGTTACTGTCAGTTACTTTTATAAAGGCTTCAGGTTCATTGATCAGCTGATAGTTGTCATTATACAACTCACCATAAAACTGAATATTATCGGTTTCATTGTAGATATTAGAAGACGTCCTAACCTGCCACTGACTTTTGTCTTTTCTGAGGGTGAGATACTGAACTGCCTGATCGATAAGTGCTCCTGTGGCCACAAAATCTCCTTTCTGCTGATATTCGAAAAATTTCCATTTAAAAAAATTGGATGCTGTAAGCACCGCCGTTTTATATCTTGCTGCAGTGCTGAAGGCTATAAGCGGATAATTAGTGTTGATATTTCTGATTCTCTGATAAAGCAGGATCCTTGCATCCGGGCTAACTGTATAATTACCAAAAGCAGCACTCAAAGGAGGAAAATTATTTATACCGATGCCGGGAACATCATCATAAATAAAAAGGGAAAAATCTTTATCTATGACAGCCTGAACATCATTTAATGATCCATTTGAATTGCTGATCCTTACTAAGTCCTGAATCTTGTTGAATTGCCCAATATTTGTTTGAGATCCAAGGATAAAAAAAGCAGGAATATCAGATGTCTTCATAGTTTCAATCATCTGCTGCAGATTATTTCTGGCAGAAGGAAGGTTATGAAAAATTACAAGGTCATACTTTTTTGCATCAATATTTTCACCTGTAAATTTTATTTCAACTGAATAGTTTTTTTTCAGTGACAACAATTCCCTAATTGCAGATATATCAGGGTGGGGGTTATTGGCATAAATAAGCACTTCAGTTCTTGAATCAATAACTTCAATAAAAAAATCACGGGAATTGTTTTTATAAGATAACTCTGAAGGCAGATTTGCCACACTGATATTATATCTTTTTATTCCGGGATTGTTGAGATCAATTGTAAATTCAAGTGTTCCGAGGAAATCATTTCCGGTGATATTTAATGTTTTTTTTTCGATTATGATCTTTTGGCCTTCTCCTCCATATTCACTGAGCACCACCTGAGGATTGCTGCCACCTGCATTTCTTGCCAGAAAATCGGCCTTGCACAGCATCTTATCCCCTGCAAATGCAATACTATTGTGATATATGTTATGGACCGACACATCTTTTTTAATTGTTGTATCTCCAAGAGCCACAGTGTAAACCGGTGCAGTATTTTTCATTTGAAAATAATCAGGGTTTGGACCTTCATTATAGATTCCGTCAGAAAGCAGGATGATTCCCCCAAGTTCCTTGTTGTCATATGCATTATTGGCATAATCCAGAACTGCTGATATGTTTGTGCTTTTGAGATTAAAAGTATCTCTGAAACCAGATTTCAATTCTCCACCAAGTGAAAACTCGTGAATTTCATATTTTTTTTTCAGCCGGGAAGCGATGTTTTTTACTTTTGAGCTAAGGTCATTAAGTTCTTTATCACTATATGCATTTTTTAAGGATAACGAATAATCCTGAACGAGCAAAAGAACCGGTTTGATTGCTCTATCACTTATGTTTTTCAACAAGGGAGACAAGAGTAAAAAGCTGATGAAAAATACTGTTAAAAACCGGGCTGCAAACAAAGCATAAACGAGCCATTTGCTTTTATCTGCAAATCTCTTTGTTTTGTAATACAGTGCTAAAGCATATGTCAATCCTGCAATTAAACACAGAAGAATAAACCAGGGGCTATATTGTAAAATAAAACTGTCCAAACTTAATAAATTAGAATTTTATCAATTATAGATTTACGAATATGGATGGTAAATTATTGTCAGGGTAAAGATTTTTAGTGTAAAATAATAAAAAAAAAGAGGTGATCACAAGGGATAACCTCTTTTTCTGTACCCGGAGTGGGACTTGAACCCACACGGGCCTTTCGGCCCACAGGATTTTAAGTCCTGCGTGTATACCTATTTCACCATCCGGGCAAAAAAAAAGTTTGATATAAAATCAAACCTATCAAAGAGCGAAAGACGGGATTCGAACCCGCGACCCCGACCTTGGCAAGGTCGTGCTCTACCAGCTGAGCTACTTTCGCAATTGAGTTAATGTTTTCTTTAAAACGGACTGCAAAGATAAGAGCTTTTTAAATATTTGCAAACTTTTTCGAAAAAAATATTTAATCAATTACCTTTGCCTTGGGTTTACACAAAAAATAAATTTTGGATATGGCAAATTTTTCAAATGAAATCATTTCAGGAACTGAAAATATTAAACTGAATGTACGGTACTACAATGATAAAATAAATTCTGACAAAACACTTATAGTCACTCATGGTTATGGAGAACATCAGGAGTATTACATTGACCTGGCTAATTATTTCATCAATAATGGATTCGCAGTAGTCACTTACGATCTGAGAGCCCACGGTCTGAGTGAAGGAAGGAGAGGTGATGTCGCCGATTTCCAATTTTTTGTTAAAGACCTTGAAATAATAATTACTGAATCAGCAAAAAAAAATCCACAAAACAGGATTTACCTTTTCGGTCACAGCATGGGAGGAAGTATTGTTTTGAATTATTTATTGAGACATAAAAATCGCTTTATTGAAAAGGCTGTAATAACTTCACCGTGGCTGAAACTTGCATTCGAGCCTCCGGTGCTCAAACGATTTCTAGCTAAAACGGGCAAATTTCTTTTTCCTTCCCTGGTGATTAAAGGCGAGCTGGATATTGATCATTTATCAAGAGATAATGATTTTAAAATCAGGTTTGAAAAAGACCCGCTGACTTATGACAAGATTTCAGCAAGATATTATCACAGTATTGTGGATGAAGGACTTTTTGCATTAGAAAATGCATCACATCTTGATATTCCTGTACTTATCTGCCATGGAGATGATGACAAGATTACATCCTTTGAAGCATCGCGGAAGTTTAGTCATGATGCGGGAGCTGAATTTAAATCATTTGAGGGAGGTTACAGGCATGTCATTTTTTCAGAAAGTGATAAAGAAGCCATATTCACCTATATAATGAAATATTTAGTGTCATTATAAATAAATCCGGTTTACATGCGAGTTTTATTTTTTTCTGATCATGGTTCTTATTTTTGATTCGAAATCTAAATCTGTTTTTAAAATTTAAAAAATTGTTTATGATGAATATTACAGTTATTGGCTCAGGAACAATGGGAAATGGAATCGCACATGTTTTTGCCATGTCAGGTTTCCAGGTTAGTCTTTTTGATATTTATGAGTCAGCTCTTGAGAAAGCAATGGTGACAATTGGGAAAAATCTTGACAGGATTGTGGCAAAAGGTAATTTGAGTGAAGAAGAAAAAACAGCAACATTGAAGAGAATAACAACATACATGGATTTAAAAAATGCAGTCAAAGATTCCGGACTGATTGTTGAGGCTGCAACAGAAAACTGGGAACTTAAATCTAAATTATTTAGAGAACTTGACGAACTGGCACCTGCTGATTGTATTCTGGCAAGCAATACTTCATCGATTTCCATAACTAGGCTTGCATCAGTGACAAAGCGACAGGACAAAGTTATAGGAATGCATTTTATGAATCCAGTACCGGTTATGAAATTGGTTGAAGTAATACGGGGATTCAATACAAGTGACGAAATCACAGAAATCATTATGAATCTGTCCGCAAAACTGGGTAAATCACCTGTAGAAGTCAATGATTATCCTGGTTTCGTCGCAAACAGGATACTGATGCCTATGATAAATGAGGCAATTATGACATTATCCGAAGGGGTAGCAGGTGTTCAGGAGATAGACACTGTGATGAAACTCGGTATGGCTCACCCGATGGGTCCGTTGCAACTTGCAGATTTTATTGGCCTTGATGTATGTCATGCAATTCTGGATGTAATGTATGAAGGCTTCGGGCATCCTAAATACGCTCCATGTCAGCTGCTTAAAAAAATGGTTTTAGCCGGCAAACTTGGTGTGAAGACAAAAGAAGGATTTTATAATTATGAGAGTGGTACTAAGGAGCTTGTGGTTTCTTCCTATTTTAAATAATTAAGCAAGCTATTGTAAACTTACCTTTAATATCCTGTCTTTTCCGTTAATATCACTCAGGATCTGACCGGAACAAAAGTTTTGTGGAATAATTTTTTTAATTTCTTCCGAACGAAATTCATTTAATTCACAATATATTGTGCCTCCGGGATTTAAGTGATTGGTAGCAAATTCGAAAATTCTTCTGTAAAATATAAGATGATCATTATCCCCGGGGAATAATGCTAATTCTGGTTCATATTTGAGAGTTGATTCTGACATCAGTTCCTTTTCGTCATAAGAAATATAAGGAGGGTTTGAAACAATTATATCAAATTTTCCAAATTGAATCCATCCTGATTTATTAAGAAAATCGTTATAAATAAAACTTACATTTCTTACATTTAGGTCTTTTTTATTCTTTTCAGCTATGCTTAATGCTTCATTTGAAATATCAATTGCTTCTATTTCTGCTTTTCTCATCTCGATAGCTAGGCTTAAGGCTATACAACCTGACCCTGTACCGATATCCAATATTTTAAGATCTTCCTTCCGGTTTTCAGTTTTAATAATTAGATCGACAAGTTCTTCGGTTTCAGGTCGGGGTATTAATACTGAATTGTCAACTGAAAACATTGATTTGTAAAACCAGGCCTTACCTGTAATATACTGTACTGGTTCATTCAGTCTGAAACGATCAATATCTTTTTCAAAAATTTTAGCTGAATGCTCAGTTAAATTCAAGATTTCTGGTCCACTAACCTGAAATTTGTCATGAAAATAAATTCTTATTATATTAGTCATTTCCCTTTCATCATAGAACTTCGAAAGGATTTCTGAGAGATTTTGAAGAAGATGCTCAATATTGGTATTCATGGCAATGAAAAACGGTTTCAACATTATCTATTGAAACCGTTTGAAAGTAATTTTATTTTAATCAGTAATTTATCTGAAGTTATTCCTTCTATCCTTGTTAAAATTTCCATTTCCACCTGTTTTAGGTTTAGGCATGGACTTTTTCACAACAACAGTTCTTCCATCTATTTCAGTTTCATTTATTCCATTGATAGCATCCATTGCTTCATCATCATTTTCCATTTCAACGAAACCATAACCTTTGGAACGGCCGGAAACTTTATCAGTAACAATTTTGACAGAGCTTACAGTTCCATATGCTTCGAACGCAGCTCTAACAGTAGATTCTTTAGTCGAGAAATTCAATTTTGTGATAAAAATGTTCATAAAAAAAAGTTAAAAAATTAATAAAATTTTGACAATAAAGTCTTTAAAAAATAAGTATTCTGCAAAACAATAACAAAATAATAAGAAAAAGCAACTTTTGAAGTTTTTTTTTATTAAATCATGTAAAAAACCTTTTTAATCATTAAATTTCAGCGTATTAAAGTTGATTTTTCCTCGTAATAAATTATTTTTTATAATAATTCTATTTTTTATTCTGAAATGAAACCTGTGGAATTACACAGAACAAATAGTTTTAATATTATTTAATTTTTTTTACCAATTTTTTTTAAGAAAATCAATTGGTATTGATTATGCTTTTTATGTTGCAGATTTGCATTTTAGGATTTAGTCAATATTTAAATCAACATTCAATATAATTCTTAGTTATTCACCATTTTTGACACATTATTATAAAAATATTTAAAGTCCTGATGATTTATTAATTTTGTGTTTTTTTTGACAGTTAATACTGAACAAGAAACAATAATTTTTGTTTTAACAATAAAAATACACATTAAAAATTCAAGGGCAAAGATGGATGAAAAGCTGAATTCCATGACTACTTACGACAGACTGAAATTTCTGTATTCTGAGATATTGAATGCTGTGGGTGAGGATACTGAAAGAGATGGTTTGATACAAACACCTCACAGGGTTGCCCGTTCAATGCAGTTTTTGTTACAGGGTTATGAGCAGGATCCTGACGAAATAATTCAATCAGCACTTTTTGAAGAGAATTACAGTGAGATGGTGATTGTTAAAGATATTGAGCTATATTCCATGTGTGAACATCATATGATTCCATTTTATGGTAAAGCTCATATAGCATATCTGCCAGATAAAAAAATAGTTGGTTTGAGCAAACTGGCCAGAATAGTAGATGTTTTTGCCAGGAGATTGCAGGTTCAGGAAAGACTAACTAACCAAATACTCGAAGCATTGCATCGAAATCTTCAACCTCAGGGTGTAGCTGTAGTTATTGAAGCCCATCATATGTGCATGATGATGCGCGGAGTTCAAAAACAGAATTCTGTTACGACTACTTCTGCTTTCACAGGTATATTTGAAAAAATGGAGACAAGGAGCGAGTTTCTTAAACTTATAAGCAGTAAATTACATTAAATAATAAAAACATACAATGGCAGCATATTTATTTCCGGGTCAGGGTTCACAGTTTCCGGGTATGGGTAAAGAGCTTTATGAAAACCATGAAGCAGCAAGGGAATATTTTGAAAGAGCAAATGAAATCCTTGGATTCAGGATCTCAGATATTATGTTTGATGGAACACCGGAAGACCTCAGGCAGACAAAGGTAACCCAGCCGGCAGTATTTTTACAGTCGCTGATCAGTTATTATGTTCATGGTCATAAACATGAGCTGACTTGTGTTGCCGGTCATTCCCTGGGTGAATTTACTGCTTTGGTTGCAAATGGAACATTATCATTTGAAAACGGCCTTAAACTCGTCAGCATAAGAGCAAATGCCATGCAAAAAGCCTGTGAAAAAGAACCAAGTACCATGGCTGCAATTCTTGGTATGGAGGATGAAATAGTTGAACAGGTTTGTCGGGAAATAGATGATATTGTTATTCCGGCAAATTATAACTGCCCTGGTCAACTTGTAATTTCCGGATCCAAATCGGGAATATCTAAAGCTCTTGAACTATTGAGTTTAAGAGGTGCAAAACGGGCTATTGAACTGCAGGTAGGCGGAGCATTCCACAGTCCTTTTATGAAACCGGCTGAAGAAGAACTATCTGCTGCAATTATTAATACAATTTTTGAAAAACCCTCATTCCCGGTTTATCAGAATTTTACTGCCTTGGAAGAAAGTGATCCTGTTAATATTAAAATTAATCTTATAAAACAGCTTACGGCTCCGGTACTTTGGACACAGACAATCAGAAATATGGAACAGGCAGGAATTTTCAAGTTTGTAGAAGTTGGAGGTAATGGTAAGACCCTGACAGCTTTTGTAAAAAAAGTGAATAAAGATTTTGAAACCGATTCAATTTAATCAATGAGGATAATTTTTAAATTATAATCAAGTTATAAGATTAAGTAATCACCAAAAAAGAGATTGAGATCATGGGCAATTTGGATACAGATTTGAAAAAGGGAGACTTGCTGGTATCACAGCCATTCATGATTGACGGTAATTTTCGCAGGACTGTCGTATATCTAACTGAATATAACAGGAAAGGGGCACTTGGATTTATTCTTAACCGACCCCTTGATTATAAAGTTGAAGACCTTGTTCTTGAATTTCCTGAATTTAATGACCATGCTTATTTTGGTGGTCCCGTCGCAACCAATACAATTCATTACATTCATAAAGCGGGTCATATACTTGACGAAAGTGTCGAAATCAATGAAGGCATATTTTGGGGAGGTGATTTTGAAAAACTCAAGAGTCTTATTGCAAATAAACTCATAACTGAAAAGGATATCCGGTTTTATGTCGGGTATTCAGGTTGGTCAGCCGGGCAACTTGAAGATGAGATATTTAATGGGAGTTGGATCATTGCCCCGATAGATTCGAATTATATATTTAAATTCAAGAATATTGACCTTTGGAAAAAAGTACTTGAAAATAAAGGTGATAATTATGAAATCATAGCACAAATCCCGGAGACTTTCTATTTAAATTAATTGGAATATAACACTAACCATTCTGATATTTATTCCGGCCATTTGTTTTTATTATATGTTTGGTAAAGAAATAAGTTTTAATACATTTTCTCCATTATACGATGTTCAATAAAATTTACTATTATAGAAATAACTGAAATAACAACTAATTTTGTGGTAATAGATAAGTGTGAAAAATAAAATTAACCATTCTGAAATTAAAATCCGGTTATCAAAAGAAGTTTACCAAAACCACGAAATGGTGCAATCATAATAAAAATGCATGAAATTCCTGAATAAATAAATGGTTTTCACATTCCCCTTATGGATTGAATCAAAGCAAATATTCTAAATCAGGAGGATTATTAATGTTTGAAAAATCAATCTTCTAAACGGTTTGCCTTTTATAATTATTTTGATATTGTAGGTACCAATATTTATTGATACACAATCCTTCCTGAATTATTCTTCATTGAAACAAGCTAATTACTTTTCAAAAAATAAACTTTACTTCAGTAAAATAAAAATTAAAATTAAAGTGTTGCAAATATGTGGGAGAGTCAGAAAGAAATTGATTTGAATTTCTAACAGATAAAAAAATCAGTTTTTTTTGAAAAAAATCATTTTTTTTATAACTTTATATAAATTTATTTGTAATATTGCAATTTATTATAATATATTTGCATCATGAATTCAATTTACAATATATTAATTATTTGTGTAATATTCATCCTGTTCAATGTATTACATATAAATAGTCTTTGTGCTCAGGATTATTATGAGGTTAAAGCCGGTAATGGGGATGGTATTTTGTCAGTACTCAGAAAGTATGATTTACTTGATTATTCATGTAATTATAATAAATTTCTGGAACTCAACAATATAAAAAAAGAAGCTAATCTGATTATTAACAGGAAATATAAGTTGCCACTTTTAAAATATGATTATAACGGCAAGAGTATCAGGTCAACACTTAATATAGGTGACCTGGAACTTGCAATTATGATAAGGGATTATAATTATTCATTGGTTGAAAAAGGGGTTTTATCGAAAAAATTCGAAAAAAGCAAAGAACTTCTTGTGCCTTTTTCGGCACTTAACTGCAATAAAAACCAAAAAGAGAAACCTGAGGAGAAATCCATAACAGAAGATATAAAACCGGGGCAAAAAGAAGATTCGGCAAAAATGAATGAAAAGGAAAATGAGGTATCAGATAAAGAATCTGAAACATCGTACCGGTTGTTTAAAAAACCTGATGGTAAAGGGCTTAACAGGTATGTACCTTTGTTTGGAGAAAAATGGTCAACAGTTCCTATTGAAGATTACAGGCTTGAAAACAGAGTGTTTTATATTTTGACAGGACATGGAGGTCCTGATCCCGGTGCTATTTGTACTGATAGTGATCCGATGCTCTGTGAAGATGAATATGCTTATGATGTTTCTTTGAGACTAGCCAGAAATCTCATGCAGCATGGTGCAATAGTCCATGTTATAGTTCAGGATGAAAATGATGGAATCAGGGATGACAGATATTTGCCATGTGATTCAGACGAGAAAACATTGGATGGTCTAAAAATTCCAATCAGTCAGAAAAAAAGATTAAGACAGAGAACTAATGATGTAAACAATCTATATAGTTTTTATAATAAAAAGAAGAGTATTAAATCACAGGCTCTGATTGAAGTGCATGTCGATTCAAGGCATTCAGATCAGAGAATTGATGTATTCTTTTCATACCCAAAAGGGAGCAAATCGAGCGAAAAGCTTGCGAATAATATGCAAAAGACATTCACCAGGAAGTATTCAGAGCATCAAAGTGACAGAGGATATAGTGGAACATCGGGGCAACAAAACTTTTATGTGATAAACAATGCATCGTGTACTTCTATACTTGTAGAGCTGGCCAATATAAAAAATAAAAGGGATCATGAAAGGATACTTAATCCCCTTAACAGACAGGCTTTGGCAAACTGGATGTTTGAATCAGTCCTTGAGACCTACAACTGAACTTTATGGGAGCGACTCAAGTTTCTCCTGAAAAATAGTCCACCGATCCATCCACTCTTCGAGTTGTTCTTTTAATTGCACATGCAATTTGAGTTGGGTTACGGAAGATGGGTCAGAGTGAAAATCCGGATTAAGCATGGCTTCTTCTATTTCTTTGATCTGATTTTCGATTGTTTCAATTTTTTTCTCTGATTGTTTTATTTCTTTTTGAATAGCTTTTCTTTCTTCAAAATTTGTTTTGGAGCTCTGTTTTTGTATTTCCTGAATATCCATCTCCTGAATATTCATAGCTGAGTTTGGTTTCTTTATTTCAATTTGCCGGATATCATCGATTTTTCGTTTTTCCAGGAAATAATTGATATCTCCGAGGTATTCATTCAGTTTATGTTCCTTGAATTCCAGGGTTTTACTACTCAGACCACTAAGGAATTCCCTGTCATGTGAGACAATGATCATGCTTCCGTTAAAATCTTCCAGTGCTTGTTTAAGTACCTGTTTTGATAAAATATCGAGATGGTTTGTAGGTTCATCGAGTACAAGCAGATTAAACGGTCTTAACAGCATTACTGCTATTGCCAGTCTGGCCTTTTCTCCTCCGCTTAAAACTGATACTTTTTTATCGACATCTTCACCGCTGAAAAGGAAGGCACCAAGCAGTTTTCTTATGTTGGCTCTTGTTTCAAGAGTTGCGTTATTTTCCATGGTTTCCAGTACAGTAAGGTTAGTTTCAAGCAGGTCTGACTGGTTCTGTGCATAATAACCCACTTTTACATTATGCCCAAGATTCAGATTTCCTTTTTCAAACTCCAGTTTACCTATTATTATTTTAGCCAGGGTAGTTTTTCCTTGTCCATTTTGTCCGACGAATGATATTTTATCACCTCTTTCAAGTTGGAAATCTATATTTTGAAGAACATTTAAATTCTTAAATGATTTACTTAATCCGGTGATTTTTACAACGATTTGCCCTGATCTTTCAGCTGGAGGAAAGACAAGCTTCATGGTTTTAGTGTCAAATTCTTCTACTTCTATTCGTTCAATCTTATCAAGTTTTTTTTGCATTGACTGTGCCAGTTTAGTTTTTGTAGCTTTTGCCATAAAACGTTCGATGGTTCTTTCATGCTCTTTTATGATATTCTGCTGATTTTTGTAGGCAGAGATCAGTTTTTCCCTGCGTTCATCTCTCATTTGTATGAATCCCGTGTAGGAAACTGGATAGTCATAAACCTTTGTATTTTCTATTTCCAGGGTTCTTTTCGTTACATTGTCGAGAAATCGCTGGTCATGAGAGATTAGAAGAACAGCACCCTGGTAATCTTTGAGATATTCTTCCAGCCATATAATAGCTTCTATATCGAGATGGTTTGTTGGCTCATCAAGGAGAATATAATCTGGTTGACGCAGGAGAAGTTTTGCTATTTCAATTCGAATCTGCCACCCTCCACTCAGTTCATTTATCTTTTTACCAAATTCATGGGGTTTAAAACCAAGCCCTTTTAAAACTTTTTCTACATTTCCTGTCAGTATCCCAACATCATGATTTTTAATTATCTCGTTCAGGTCAGCAATTCTCTGTATAATTTCAATATATGCAGATTCATTATAATCTGTCCTCTTCCCAACCATGTTTTCCAATTCCAGTATTTCAGCCTGCAAATTTAACAGTTCATCAAAAGCAGTGTGGGTTTCATCTATTACAGTCTTATTGAGATCGAGGTGTAATTCTTGTCTGAGATATCCGAGAGTTTTATTTCCGGGTATTAATATACTTCCATTGTCCTGCCTCATTTCGCCCGTAATAAGTTTGAAAAGTGTGGTCTTTCCAGATCCGTTTCTTCCGACAATACCTATTTTATCATTGTCTTTTATATTGAAACTTATATTTTCAAATAGAACCCTGTCACCGAAAAAAAGTGATAAATTTGAAATAGTGATCATCGTACTGGAAAATTAAACAGGTTTGACTTAATGCAGTTTATTAGTAGTAATTATTTTTAGTTGTTTTTCAATATTCTTTCCAATAACAAATTAGCATTCTTAGTTGTTTTAAATGAATCAGCTTCTGTATTAAGATGATCATTTTTACATTTTAATTTTAATAATGCCATATCATTATTCCAGAAGGTACCATCAAAAAATTCGAGGCTATTAAAATCCCTGACTTTGTAAAGTGATTTTTCACCATAAGTCGTACCTAAAAAAACATAGCGCAGGGAATTTTCTTTTGCCCAATGTATCATTTTCCACATCAGCCATTTCCCTACTGGAATGTCTTTTAGAAATGAAGTGTCATAAAACGAAAACCAAAAATGCAGAGTATCCTCACATACAATTGTCAGTACATATGCAAATGGAATTGTTTCTCCTTTCTTCGAAAAACTAAAAATATCAGTAGCAATTCCACAGTTGAAAATATATTTTAGCCTATCTGAATACATAGAATTATTACTGAATCTTTCTTCAGTGTATCCAAGGCAAAATTTAAAAAAGTCCTCATTTTCGGTGATATCCTTGTTAGCCGGGATTCTTTTTAATTCAGGTTGAATATCTTCCATTTTTCTGTTTACCCTCCTGTTTTCACTGGAGTCGGAAAAATTTAGCAGATCAACTCGTAAACTTCTGGCAAGATAAAAAACCGGATAATTGAGGCTGATGTCTGCCGAATAGGGCAAATAGCCATTCTTGTACAATGCATTAGCCTCATTTGAATGTTCCATAAGAGCATAATCAGCATATCCGAAAGTGTAGGTATTATAATTATTAGTAAATTCGGCTCTGAATTGTTTCATGTTTTATTGCTTCTTGTTTAGTGGTCAAATAATAGCCGATTAAATTGCATCTCCTGAACTTGTCCTCCTGAGGAAAATTTTTAATGGATTTTCACTTAAATAAAACGGAATATATATTACTGAAAATAACAAAAGAGCAACAAATTCAAGTTGAAGGATATAAAATGGCCAATCCCCAAGCAAGTTGTACATAGTTTTTCCTTCAGGTTTTGCAACCATATACATATAGTTGGCCCCAATCTTGATGTTTATAAAATAGACAGTAAAAGCCAGTATATTTAAAAAAAACAGGCTATAAAACATATCGGCGAATTTTAACCGGTAGCCAAGTACAAAAATGCCATAAAATGATCCTGTCACAAGCCATACATGAATAATCCAGTATCTCCACCACTCATAATGAGGAAAAGACTCTGTCAGGGTAGGGGTCAGAAGGGACTGGAATGTTCCGGCCATTATCCAAAGGAAAAAAATGCTCCAGGCTCTCCTGTTATTAAAATAGTAGGCAAAGAACATGAATAAAGGCGAAATATTGCACAAGTGCATTGGCAGGTCCTCCTGATAATTAAAAACACCTGTAAACATATAAATTGGCACCTTAGCTACCTGGAATAAAAATATAAATAACATTAAAAAATAAATAAACTTTTGCTTTTTTTCTTTACTTTCTGTCGATTTTCCTAAATAGATAAAAATGATACCTATAATAAGAAATAAAATAACTGAAAAATAGTGTTCAGAAGAATAGTTCCTGAATTGATTATTAGCAATAAGAAAACTGTCCATCGAATAGAATTTGGTATTAAAAAAGGTTGTAAAATTAAATTTTATTACAGAATATTGTTAATTATTTATTCATTTTAATTCATTTAGATACTTTTGCACAATATTTTATCTTTCCAAAGGAATATTAATGAATAAAAACAGAATAACAATAGATATAGAATTGGATGAAAATCGTTTACCTGAAATTATTAAATGGAATTCAGATATAAACTCTGGAGATTTTAAAATCAGCAAGGCTTTTTTTCTTTCGATTTTTGATAAAGCAGAAAAGGATACACTTGAAATAGACCTGTGGACCAAGGATATGCAGGTTATAGAAATGGACAGATTTGTTTTTCAAACTATAAATTCTTTGTCTGATATGTATTTTAGGGCTACGAAAAACAGTAATCTGGCAAATACCATGAAGAATTTCGCATATTTTTTTGGAGAAGAAACAAAAATTATATCAAAATAATTGGATTTGGAAGATGATAAGATCCTGATATTATTTCGTACTGATCCCGAAAAGGCCTTAGGTATATTATATGATAAGTACTTTGAATATTTATCAAAGGAAGTCTTTTTTATTTTGAAAGATGATGAAGATACACAGGATGTAATCCAGGACCTGTTTCTCAGTTTATGGAGAAATAAGGAATATCTTCAAAATATCAATACATCACTGAAGCTTTATCTCAGAAAAGCAGCTTATAATAAATCTATTAACAAACTGAAAGCGAAAGTTCATTTTCATGAGATTGATAACGAAATATTTTCTTTTGAAAATTCAGATCAGCATTCAGAGATGATTATAGCAGAAATTCAACAAAAGATCACTAATGCAATAGACGGATTGCCTGTGAAATGTCGTACTGTGTTTATTTTAAGCAGGTATCAGGACATGACTTATAAGGAGATCGCAAATGAGCTGGAAATATCTGTCAAGACAGTTGAAAATCAGATAGGCAAAGCATTAAAAATTTTAAGAAATAAATTGATAACTGATGGGGGTATTTATTAAAAAAATTGTCTATTAGGTGCATTAGGTTATGAAAGATTCAGATAAAATATTATTATTTCATAAAATTCTTACAGGACAGGTGTCAGATGAAGAAAATGATTTTTTCTTGTCTTACATTAGAGACAAAAGTAATCATAGAGAATTTTATGAGTATAAAACAATCTGGGAATCCAGCCATGTAATTGATAAGCCTTCAACTCAATTAAGCAAAAGTGAAATAAGGCAGGAGATTTTCAGACAAATTGGTACTAATTCAAAGACCGGTAAAGTTACAGGTCAAAGAGTTTTTAGGTTAAGTTATTATGCAAAAATTGCAGCAGTAGCCGCTATGCTCCTTTTGATACTGGCAGTAGGTAGTCTGATTTACAGAACAATAACAACAACGTCAATTGATTCATCAGAATCCATGGTATATGAAATTTTACCTGACGGATCAAAAGTTTGGCTTAGTGGTCACTCCTCGATCGCATTTAAAAATAAGTTCTCTGGTTCAGCACGTGAAATTAAACTTAAAGGTTCTGCGTATTTCAATGTTACACATAATGTCAAACATCCATTTATAGTATATTTTAATGACAATACTGTTAAAGTAATAGGCACCTCTTTCCAGATTATCCAATATGAAAACGATAATTTTGAATTAAGTGTATTTTCAGGCAAGGTGGCATTTGATAATAAGGATATTGACCCCATAGTTCTGAAAAAGGGCGAATCATATCATTTTAATGGTAATACAGGTGAAATTAGAACAATTGAAAAACTCAATTCTGATCTGAGAAGCGGGTATCTCACTTTTGAAAATGCTGATCTCTATGATGTTTTTTACAAATTGAGTCAGTTTTTTGATTGTAAAATACATATAAATTGTGATGATGTCACTAAAATGAGAGGTTATACTTCTCCCGGTTATGCAGGTGAAGATATACAAAAATATTTCTCGACCATAGAGAAGCTTTATAAAATACAAATCGTGAAGATAAAGGAAAACTCTTTCAGGGTTAATTGTTCTGAATAATCAAGTTGAATTTCCTCATTTAAAATTAACCCTGAAATTGCAAAATATTTATACACAAATTTGGGTAATAAGTATAAAAGACATTATTTTGTTATTATCTTAATATCAATATTTAACTCCCTATCTTCATTGTGTTTGTCAGCAACAGACATATAATTCACAGTCTTACATCTTTCTTGATTGTCAGACCTAAATGGTGAAAATTCCAACGAATTTTTCAGGTTAAGCCAAAGCCGTAATTGAATCAATTTTTTATATTAGTCAAAAATAAATAAAATTGGTATTGTTTTTGATGATATAATCGGAGGCTTATTAATTACAGATGCAAAAAATTCTTTTTTTGTTGGTTTTAGTATTTATAGTTACTGTTGCAGGATCTGCACAGGAGAATATTCTTGAGAAAAAAGTAAACTATAGGGCAATTAACAGAGATCTTTCGAATGTGCTGGTCGATATTAGTAAAAAATCTGGAATAAATATAGTTTTTAAGATTAGTGATATTCCCGAAAAAAATATAAACCTCTATTCACCGGATTACACTATCAAAGAGATACTTGATTTTCTTACTGAAGGAACCTCCTTAAAATACGAGGTAATTGACAGGCAGATTGTTGTATTTAAGCCAGGAATTTCATTCAGGGAGAAATTTCTTATCAAAGGTTATACAATTGATGTCAGGACCGGTGAGAAGCTTATATATACCAATGTATATCTTGATGATTTTTCAAAAGGTACTGTTTCCAACGAAAACGGCTTTTTTGCCATTGAACTTGAAAAAGGTAAAAGAAAATTGAACTTTAGTTACCTGGGTTATTACAAATATGTTCTGGAAATAGATCTGCAGAAGGATTTGACATTAAACGTTGCTCTCGAACCGGAGCCTGCTAAAGAATTGAAAGAGGTATTGATAACTGACAACAGGAGGTACAATGATAACATGGAGTTTTATGAACCTGACGTTGTTCGTGTTGACAGGATTGATAAAATGGTTCACTTATTCGGGGAAGATGATATATTGCGTATGACCCATATACAACCAGGTGTCCTGACTGGATCAGATGGATTTGGTGGAATACATGTCCGTGGTGGAAGCTCTGGTGATAATTTGATAATACTCGATGGGGTACCTGTCTATAATGCACAGCATGCAATCGGGCTTTTTAGTATATTTAATTCGAGTTTGATCAAAAGCAGCAGTTTTCTAAAGGGCAATTTTCCCGCAAGGTATGGGGGAAGTCTTGGTTCAGTAATGGATATCCGTACAAGAGACGGAAGCAATAAAAAATTTGGGGGAGAAGTTGACATGGGATTACTAACTGTCAAAGCACTTGTTGAAGGGCCTGTTGAGAAAGATAAAGGTAGTTTCATAGTTAGTTTCCGAAGGACATTTGCCGATATCTGGAAAAACCAGATTTCAAATCTTATTAGCAGTGAAAACCAGGTTAAAAAATTCAACTATTACTTCTATGACCTCAATTTTAAATTCAATTATAAGTTCAACCTAAAAAATCAACTTTTTTTAAGCTTTTACAGGGGTGGTGACAAATTTGAGAATTCATTAAATTCCTATACTGATATAAATCAGACCGAATTAATATCAAATAACTCAAGTGACTGGAAATGGGGAAATAATCTTTTTTCAGCGAAATGGAGCTGGCAACCTGGTAAAAAATTATTTATAAACTCAACTTTATTTTACAGCAACTTCAAACTGCGTTCTTACTCATACAGTTCAAGCCTTTTACAATCTTCTGTGCAGGAGTTTTTCTATGATGGAAAAATTTTCGATTCTGGGATTAATGAACTTGGAATGAAAATAGATTGTGATATGTCTGTTTCCACAGGAGATCTCAAGTGGGGTTATATGGCTGCGGTCAGGAATGCTACTCCATTTGTATACATAATTAGCAGGACTTTGAACAATATTCCTGCTGATCTTCCTGATGTATCAAAAATTCGTTATGATATCGAAGATTTTACCAACAGGACAGTTGAACACAGGGCTTATTTTGAAGATAAAGTAAAATTGACCAGAAAAACTAACTTCAATTTTGGTTTGCATTTGGCTGCTATAGATACAGATGGGAAGGTTTATACTTCCTTAGAACCAAGAGCTGATTTCAGACAAAGGATAGATAAGTTTGGAATATTCAAACTCTCACTGAGCAAAATGAGTCAGGCTATTCATACCGTAGCAAATAATTCTCTCGGATTACCATCAGAAATTATTTTGCCATCAACAGGAAAAATCCCACCGGAATCAATATGGCATTATAATTTTGGTATTGAATCAGATATAACCCGAAATTTAAAGCTGAATATTGATGTTTATTACAAAACAGCAGAAAATACAGTTTCATATAAAGAAGGCAGTTTTTTTGTAATATCGGAAAAATCAAGCTGGGAAGGTTCTATTCCTCTTGGGAAAGCCAGAATGTATGGAGTCGAATCGCAACTTGAGTTTAATTCAAAAAAAATAAAAGCCTGGTTAAACTATACAATATCTTATTCTCAAAGATCTTATGATAATATTTTTGCGGGACTTTGGTTCGATTACAGATTTTCGCGCAGACATATGGCCAATCTAATTGTTTTTTACAAGCTGAATGATAAAATGAACCTTTATTTCGAAAATGTTTACGGAAGTGGCAATCCATATACCCTGCCTACTCAACTGACTCCTGACAATCAGTTGATTTATGAAGAGATCAATAATTGGCAATTACCATATTACCATCGGCTTGATTTGGGTCTGGAAACTAAATTCTATGGTGCCATGGTCGGGCATGAGATTAAGTTGGGTATTTATAACCTGCTAAACAGGAAAAACCCTTTTTATATGACATACGGTAATCTTAAAAAACAATTGCTGAGTTCAGATTTCAATTATATTTATGTATTGCCCTTTGTTCCGTCAATAAGCTATAAAATCACATTTTAAATGCCGGGATTGGTAGATCAATACTGACAGCTAAGATCAAAAATCATCACTTAATCCCAATACCGGTACTCTATTTTTGTATTTCCCTCTTGTAAAATCAGGGATTTCAACTATTTTTTTCTTGGCAATTGATATTTCACTCAATGGTGTGATAGAATACCAGGATGCCAGGTCATATACATCAAGAGGAAATTCAATATTTCTTTTTATGCTCTCTATAAATGCATTGCAAACAAAATAATCCATTCCTCCATGACCCGATTCTTCAGCATCCTTAGCAAGTTTCTGCCATAGAGGATGATCATATTTCTCAAGCCAGTCTTTGGTGTTTTCCCACCTGTGAGAATGGTTCATTTGTTTTTCGAAGTATATAAAGCCCTGGTCAAAATCTCCCCAGCCGTGATCTTGCCAGAGTCCTTCAGTTCCCTGTATCCTGAAGCCCAGGTTGTATGGTCTTTGTAATGAAGTATCATGAGTCAGGAGCAATGTCTCTCCATTTTCGCATTGAATCTGAGTTGTGACAACGTCTCCCTGTTTGAATTTAACTTTTGCATTTGGATGGTCTGGTCCGCCCTTCTCATGTTCAATGATATATTTATTGAGGCCTCTTGATTTGGAAGAGAATGAAGAAAGCCTGACCATTCTGTTTCCTCTGTTTATATCAAATTTAACAGCCAATGGACCTAGTCCATGAGTAGGGTATAGCTCCCCATTGCGTTTTACATAGTGATTTGTTCTCCATTTTGCTTCGCTGAATGCTTTTTCGCCAAATTCAACTCCTTTATTGTATGCACTGATTCCATCATTGAAAAGTACAGCTCTCAGATCGTGCAAATAGCCTCCCTGACCATGGATCAATTCACCAAACATTCCTTTTCTGACCATATTTAATAATGCCATTACATCCCTTCTGTAGCAAACATTTTCCATGATCATGATTGGTACCCTTGTTTTTTCATATGCTTCTACATACTCCCAGCATTCATCGAGATTCATAGCCCCGCAAACTTCAAGCCCCACAATCTTACCTGCTTTCATGGCATCGAGAGCCTGGATTTTATGCCATTCCCAGGGAGTGGCAATTATCACTGCATCAATATCAGGCCTGTTGAGAAGATTTCTGTAATCATAATTGCCATTTGAATAAATTACCGGTTCTTTAACATTGTATTTTTTGATCAATTTCAAAGCATCATTGATCATCCTCTGATCAGGATCTGCAAATGCCACTATTTCTGTATCATCCCTTTTGATAAACTCATTCAGTAACGATTGTCCTCTCAACCCCAATGCAATAAATCCTAACCTGACTTTTTTTTCAGGTGGTGATGCAAACGCGTACAGCGAACCTGGAAGGATTAGGGCAGCACATCCTGCCAAGCCTGTTTTAATGAAATTTCTGCGATCTATTAGTTGCATAATAATACATTTTACTGATGATAATATTTGTTAAAAAATATATGTGATTTATGAATTTTTATCTGGTTTAAATTTAATGCTTTTTTTCTTTTTTAAATCTCTTTTCACCTGCCCTTATCTCAATATTAAGATCGTTTTCTTTTGGAGGAACCGGACAATTGTACCCGGTTGCAAATGCGCAATATGGGTTGTAGGCTTTGTTGAAATCGATTTTTACTATTCCATCATCGAAATCCTTCATGTCCATGTCAATGTACCTGCCACCTCCGTATGTCTCACTGCTATTTGTTGCGTCAGTGAATGGAAGGAATAAATAGTCAGCATATTTCACGTCACCTGCCAGTTGCATACTTTTAAAAACCGTGAGAGAGCAACTGACTTTTTCAATTTCAAAATTCATTCGGGCATATGGTAGGAATTGCTTTATCTTTCCGGCAGAGGTTTTGAAATCTAATGTATCAGGATTCTCAAGAAGAACATAATGTGCTGTTATTTTGTAATTTGAATCCGGTTTGTAGAAATCAAGAAATCTCAGATCTTTTTTACTTAAAGGACTCCTTTCTTCAATTAAAAAATCATTTTTATATTTTTTTCTGAAACAGTTTATTTCATCCTCATAACCGTTTAAACGGGCTGCTGCACATGAAACTAAAAGTGACAGAATGAAAAGCATCAATATAGTTCTGGATAACATAAACTATTATTTTACGATAATTTCATCGATGAAAACCCAGGCTTTATTACCGCGGTAAGCATGCCATGCCGGTAATATCTTCTTTGACTGTATCACTAACTTTAGATATCTGGCATAGTTTTTTTCTCTTTCAAATGAAAAACTTTTGATATCGCTTTTATATTTCAATTCAGGATCCGAATAGCTGATCCCAATTTCACTATAATCATTGCCATCGGCAGAAACAAAACACTTTACTGATTCCGGATGTAAAATCCATACATCCGGTAAATGCAAAGTACTTACATGAATTTCCTGTATCTGCTGAGCAGTATCCAGGTCTATATTAACCTTCACATCAAGGCCTTCCCATCCGAGCCAGTTAATCTTGTAATCATCTGTTCCTTTAACACCATTGGTCAGTAGTCTGTTACCAGCTCCGGTATATCTGGGATCCGCTTCAGGAATGCAGCTTACTTTTTTTCTAAAAGCTTTGTTGCCAACTATTTCAACGTTAATATTCCTTAAAGTATTTTTATAATAAAATTCCGGAGTCAATCCTTTTTCATTAAGGCTGCCAATTGAATCATGCTGACAAATAGAATAAAAATCATCCAGAATTTTATTCATTTCACTTTTTTTTACAAATTTACCATTAACTTCTTCATACCATCCACGTTGTCCGAATAGATCAGTTTTAGCTATTTCAATAGTTGAGAACATCAATGGTAATCTTGCAGCCCTGACTCTGTTATAATGAATAGTATGATTTTTAACAGCATCTTCGGCCATATCAAAGTATTCATTGTATTTTTTTAAATTATCACCTGATAAAATATTGGATTCGAACCACACGGGAGACCCGTAAATATCAAGTCTTACTCCTGATTTCATTGATTCCTCATGCAATTTATTGAAATACAATCGCAAATAAGGTGCAGCGTCACCATAAAAGCCGAATAAGAATTCATTGATTATTGAGTTTACATTTGCATTTGGGTTCCACAAAAGCTTACTTAATAAGTAGCTTTTCAATTCGGAGAAATTTTCACTATGCTTTGCGTTACATTGCTGGAAATGTGCTTTTGCATTATATCTGGTAAAAAGCTGAATATTTGGTTGCAATGTATTGTATAATGGGAATGGGCAGAAAGAATTTGTAAATTGTGTTTCATAATCCCATATCTTCAAATTATCAGTTATCCTTGCCCAGCCCATGATTTCCTGTACAAACTCAGAACTGGAAGAATCATCTTCTATTGGTTTACTTCTGTTCAGTTCTATTGTACACAAGGTAACAAGTACATTTTTAAGTGGTTTAGTTTTTAAAGGAGGCTTACGCGTATATTGGTAAGCTAAGGTCGTGATTGTTTTATCTGGGAATGTCCTGGCAATTTCATTGACAAATCTTAACATCAATCCTGAGGGAGAGCCCTCTTCCTGATCTATTGCCTTGCAATTATCACATTCACAATGATAATAATTATCGTTCTGACTAACTGACCAGTATTTAAGTTTCGGGTGTTTGCTTATCTGTTCCTGTATATCCTTTTTGACTATTTCAAGGACTGCTGGATTTGAAAGGCATAATTGTCCGAATGGAACTCTCTTCCCATTGATCAAAGCAAAATACTCCGGATTAGATTCAAAATATTTTTCAGATGGTACACTTCTCTGAAAAGTATGAACATAATAACCATGATAATCACCATCTTTCCAATGATCATCGATTCCGGTTATTTTTCTGAAATATGAATAAATTGAATCATTTGTGAATTCAGTTTGAACCATTCTCATCTCTGCCGGGGGTATGTTGATTTCATCTATGTACGGAATAGTGATTTTTTCACTTTTTGGCACATATTCTTCCTCAGGGGTAAATACCCTGACTTTCAAATGATCTTCCAGAAAACCTGTAACAGCATAGATAATTCCTCTTTCAGAACCACCGGACAAAATCAATTTTTCTCCTGAAGTTTTAATTATGTATCCATCATTTTTCAGATCGGTTGCATTATAGATTTTATTTTTTTTAAAAAATTTATTGTCAATGATAATGTCTTTGCCGGATTTACTTTTTTTATTGGATATTGGTATTGAACAACCACTTATTTTAAATATATAGTCCTGAAAAATTTTGGCAGCTATTTTTTCATTTTTATCTGCGTTCTTTCGAATAACGATAGAATACTCAGAAGAGCCATTATCAACCAGTATTATTTTTTGAGCATCAAATATTACTACGGATAAAATAAAAATGAAAAAAGTAAAAATACTTTTCATTGGCAAAACTTTTAATATTTCACAAATCTTCCTGAATTTTCAACTATTTCTGCAAGTTGTACGTTAAAATCATCTTCTTTCAAAAGGTTTTCAATTGTCATATGCATCCTGTATTTCCAGACATGGGGAAAAATGGCTGGAATATTTATCCGTTCAAAATTAACATCTGGATGTCGAAGTTTTTGACTAAGTCCCAGATAATCCTGTAATGGGAAAATGGCCAGCATGGCTTTGCAATAAAAATGTTGCTCTATTATCTTCCTGGTTATATCTGTAGTCATCTGATCTGGTGCGCTTCCCCATTCTCCCAGAATATTATTGTAAAATTTTTGCCTTAGTTCAACATCTTCTTCCCACCATCCTCTCAGGGTAGAAGTATCATGGCTGGATGGTGATACAACACTCATATAAGGTGCATCATCGGGATGGAAAAACAAGGTTTTAGGGTTTTTTGGCATTCTCTGTACTTCAAGACTTAGAATTCCTAGTTCGTGCATTACATTTGGAACACATTGCGGAACCATACCAAGGTCTTCACCACAAATCAGCATGTTTGTTGCTTGTTTAATTGCAGGAAGTTTCCTCATACCTTTTTCTTCCCAGAATTTGTCCTGTCGCACATAGAAATAATCATCGTATAATGCATACAATTGATTTTTTGTGTATTCATCGAGGTATTTAAAAGACGAGGTGGTACCAAATCCGTAACGTGGATGAAACTGAGTGCCGTTACTTCCCTCAACTTCTATCAGGATGAAATTGCTCAGGAGGTCAAATAGTCCGAATAGGATCCATTCTTCCATATTGTTTTCAAGACAATACTTTTTTACTTTTGTCTGATCATCAAATTCAGGTTTGAAAAAAAATCTGCTATGTTCATAGTCGAGAAATTTTTCTTTTATCCAATGCATTTCATCACCAAATGTTTGCCATAGAATCTCATCAGTTATATAGGGCTTGCAGTATCTCAAAACGTCAAACCAAATTCCCCGGCCGGTTATTTCATTAATATGGATTGGGATAGCTGGCATGAAAAAGCCCATAATTCCTTCAATTGAAGACATAGGAATTTGCCATATTCTGAAAAAACCTAAAATATGATCTATTCTGAAACTGTCAAAATAATGGGACATCTGTTTAAACCTGTTTTTCCACCATTTAAAACCATCAGCTTCCATTCTTTCCCAATTATAAGTGGGGAACCCCCAGTTCTGACCCTTGATGGCAAAACTATCAGGGGGTGCACCTGCCTGCATATTCATATTGAACAATTCTGGTTCAACCCAGGCATCGCAGCTATACCTGTAAATACCTATTGGTATATCACCTTTAAGTGCTATTCCTTTTTTATGAAGATATGCGACTGCATCTAATAGTTGTTTATGGAGGTGAAATTGTATAAAGAAGTTTATATAAACAGCATCATTATTTTCTGCAAATTTTTCGGCTTTCTTCTGATTGTATTCTGACATATCTTTCCAGACCGAAAAATCAGGAGATTTGTTTTCATCTCTTTTCACACAGAATACTGCATAAGGCAATAACCAGTGTTTATTGTCATTATAAAATTCCTGAAATTCCTTATCTTTGATGAATTCCTCTTTATTGTCATTATAGATCGCTTTTATGAATTCCCATTTTGCATTCATCATTTCTTCATACTCTATTGAAGCAGTTTCATTCAGTTCTTTTTGCTTTTTATTGATTTCAGTCTTCAACTTTGGTGATATTTTGTAAGGCAGATCAATTATTTTTAAGTATTGGGGATGAAGAGCAAAAACTGAGATACCGGCATAAGGATATGTATCAAATTTATTATGATTTGCACTTGTGTCATTGACAGGAAGAATTTGAATTATGCTCATTTTGGTTTTTGATGCCCAATCAGCAAATATTTTCAGGTCAGCAAACTCTCCAACACCCATACTTGTTTCAGTTCTGAGTGAAAAGACTGGTATTGCAACTCCTGCCCCTCTCCAATATTCGGTTTCCGGACGATATATAGCTTCATCAATTTTAAAGATTTTATGAGATTTTGATGTTGCATGTAAAATCTTTCTGTTAAACCCTTCTTCAAACCGGATAAATCTATTGTCAATTGCATTAATTATCCCATACTTAAACTCGATTTCATGATTAATACCGGATAAATCAAGGTTTAATGCAAACCGGTTTTTTTCAATTCTTGTCATTTTAGCAGCACTTAAAGGATCCCAATGGCCCAATTTATTACAGTTACCTATTATAACTACAGTTTCGTCTTTTTTTAAAAGAGGCACATTGACTTCAAAATGATGGGTGAATTCCTTATCATTAAGCTTACTGCATGGGTGTTTTGGTAAAACATGATCAAACATTGATGTTTCGAAACAGTAATCAGTTAATCCCGGATTACTCCATGTGTCATAAATATCTATTAAATCATTATCGTTTTTGGGCGCAAGGGATATTCTTCTTGTCCTATATTCATATAAAATAGTTCCGGTATTCAGATCTTTGATTATATATTTATACTCAAGCATACTTTTTTTTGAAACCGGTATTTTTACCTGTATTCTCCAGCTTTGATCATTGAAATAAAACATTGGCAATGCACTATCTATGCTATTGTCACCTAATATATTCTGATTACCTGTTATAAAAATACCTTGTCCTGGTACCGTATGATAGTTGATTGTAAATTGAATTGTCATAAATTGAATTTTTTTTAACAAAGATAAAATTAGTTTTTTCCAAATGAAAATGTCATTCTGCATTAATTTTTATTAATTTTTTTGTGTCACATTTTCGGAACTCTCGTTTTTATAAGTCCATAGAATAAAAACGCAATTGCAAGGCACAATGGTATTGAGAATATTAGCATTAATGAATTAAAATGCGGACCTATTGAATAAATTCCAAACAACATCAGAGTGCCATGAGAAAAAAGTACGATTTCTGAAAGAATCAATGATAAAATAAAGACTAAAGAAGAAATTGTATTAAAAAAATTGGTTTTTAAAATTCCCTTCCTGAATGCATAACTTAATAAAAATGCACTGATAAATCCTAATGTAACCAAATGCATATAACCTACTATAAATTGACTTTTTAGTAAATAACTTGCTTCTGCAAAATACGGAAATGACTGGATGGTCTGTAAAATTACTTTAATAAAAAATGAAATCCATGCAATTATAAAAAATGACCTTTCAGCAATACCAGCTCTGCGGAGGTAGATTTTCGTCAAACTGGAAAAATAAATCAACGAAATAAGCATCATTATTGATCCTGTGATATTAAAAACATTGAATATATAATGAACTTTATTCCAGAGCAGGGAACCACTGTATGTAAATATCGTACCGGTTGCAAAAATGATTAGCAGCTTTTTAAAAGTTTTACTTCGAACCTCTTTTTTAAATTTAACAGTTTGGTCAAAAAAAAGCGAAAGAATAAAAAAAGTAATGAAGCCATTGAATAGAAAGTGAAGATAAAAATAAATATTGTAATAATAAAAAGGTGTTTTTTTCATTCCTGTGAGTATCAAAACAGGTAATACCCAGGTAGATAAGCTTGAAACAAAGTAAAAGATTATTCCGGTTTTTATCGAAAAAGTACTAAAATAGTCAGAATATTTTAAATTTAAACAAAAATATAGTTTCATCAAACCAACATAACTGATAAGCAACAAGACTATCAGAATGATAATAGAGAAAATACTGTATCCGGAAATGATAAAACTAAATCCTGAAATAAATGCAGTCAGATAAAAGAAAAAAAAGAAAATATTTGTTGATGACTTTTTTTCAAATAATTCAATTTTAAAATTGTGTAAAATAAATATCATTAATGCTGGTAAAACCCATGCCAGAAAAGAGGTATGAGAATGAAACTGAAGGACATTATAGTATGCAGATTGATCAATATAGTTCTGAAATGGTAAATACCTGATTATAAAACCACCGAAAGCTATCAATAAAAAGAACGCAAAAGCTGCTGTAAACCAACTCTTCAACTGCAACCCATTCATACCAAATAAAATATTTTTGATTTAATGTGGCAAATATAACAGGTAATTTTTAAATTTTTCTAAATGATAGAAATTAAAAAATCTGAATTGAGCAAGGCTATTTAGCTTCAGGATTCTTTTAATTATAATTCATCAGATTTTTTTAATAAGAGTGCATGAAAATACAATCACTATGACCATCAGGAGCAAAATATTTATAATCAATTTTAAAAAATGTTGTTTTCCCCACATAATCCAAACCCAGGTATGATTATTTTGCATTTGTAAGTGTTAGACCTGATAAAAAAAATCCGGATCAATTTTTCGGGCTATACCATTTACAATTATTCTTTAGTCCAATTGGATAACGGTTACTGACACTGATACTGATACTGATACTGATACTGACACTTCGGTCAGCACAGACACTTCGGTCAGTACAGGCACTTCGGTCAGTACAGGCACTTTGGTCAGTACAGGCACTTTGATCAGTACAGGTACTTCGGTCAGCATTTAAAAATAATGCCGATGCAATAGATGTTTAGGCTAACTTTGTATGACTATTACAGATATGCTTTAGGTATTAATAAAGAAATTCACTATTTGACAAAAAGTGGATCAGGATAAAAAACAATAATTTTAAAGGTCCTGCTTAATCTGTAACAGATCGGCAAGACCTTTAAAGTTAGACAGCTAATTATACGTTTTTATTTTTTATCCGCAGCAAGGACTTTTTCTATTTCATCTTTTAAATTAAATCTTGGGTTAATTGCTGCAATATTACCTTTTTTATCCAAAAGAAAAGTTCTTGGTATTGACTCAACACCATATAGTTTTGCTGCTTTACAATCCCACTTATCAAGGTCACTGACATGGTAATCCCAATTCAGATTATGTTTTTTGATAGCATCAACCCATCTTGTCTTCTGAGCATCTTTAGCTGCCTGAAGTGACGCACCGTCAGGATATCTTGCTGCTGACCTGCCATCAATTCCATCCAATGAAACACTGTATACTGTAAATCCTTTGTCTTTGTATTGTTCATATATTTCTGTCAGTTCAGGAAATGAACGGATACAAGGTCCACACCAGCTGGCCCAGAAGTCAATCAAAACAATTTTGCCTTTTAATTCAGATAGCTTTTTAATTTTGCCATTTTGATCGGGCATAGCAATTTCAGGTGCCGGTTTCCCAACTTGTACAGCACTAGCTGCATCAATGCCAGGATTCAGTTTGAACTGTTGAATTATAGCAGCATAATCAGAAGTAAGATATAAATCTGGATATTTTTCTGTCATTTTAGTACTTACTTCTTCATGATATTTAATATACTCTGGTTTAAAACTATATACATTTGCCAGGATCATTGCACCAACCAATGGGTCTTCACTTTTGGCAATTTCACCAACTCTATTTAATTCAGTTTTACCTTCTCTTACTGATTTCAAAACATTCATAAATTTATCCATCATAGTTGAACCGCTGACAATTGCATCATTATTGTTGAAATCTGAAAATTTTCCATTTATTTCTATTTTTTGTTCAGTCCCGTCAAGCATAAAAAATACAGCTCCTCTTCCAGATCTTACCCTGTAATAACCTATACCAGGATTAGTATCTAAATTGACATTTAGTTTATCTTCGCTGGCTACCATGTCTTTTAATTTAACTGTCTGTCCACTCATTGAAATACGTTCAATGATTACAATATTGTCTTTCAAGCCTTCAACGGTTCCGGTAACAATAAAACCGGAGGAATTTTTTGAGTTCTGATTACATGCAATGTTTGTTAAAACCACCACAAATACAATCGTAAACAAATAAGCAATTTTTTTCATGTTTTTTTAAATTTTCAAATTTATTTCTGAATAATAATAATGTTACTTTGACCAAACAAAATTTTCATAAAAAAGTTTAAACTTACTTAACAAATATTTATTTGGATAATATCCCATTATAATTTATATTTTAATTTAAAACAGAAAAAAGTATTTTTTCTATTTTTGTAAAAAAATAAAATGATCTTACATTCTGATGCCCTAAAAATAGTACTTGATACTGGTTTTAAAACTAAAGTAGAACCGGTTTCGATTTTTGAATCTGTTGGGCGAATATTGGCAGAAGACCTTATTGCTTCATTCGATATGCCTCCATTCAACAAAAGTATGGTAGATGGGTATGCATGTCTCCGAAACGATATCAGATCAAAGCTCATTTTGAGAGGGGTAATTGCAGCTGGCGATAAGAAAATGTCTCCTGTGGAAAAAGGAATATGTTATAAAATCATGACAGGAGCTCCTGTCCCCGAAGGAACAGAAATGGTAGTGATGGTTGAGGATGCCGTGGAATCAGCAAATAAAGTTGAATTTATAAATCCCGGTACTTCGTCAAATATTGCATTGCAGGGAGAAGACTTCAGAAAAGGGGATTTGATATTACCCAAAGGTACATTGCTAAAACCATTTCATTGTGGGATCATTGCAACCCTTGGAATTGATGAAATTAAGGTTTTTTCTATGGCAAAGGTCGGAATTATGGTGACCGGTGATGAGATAGTTGAACCAGGCGGAAAACTTGAAAACGGCCAGATTTTTAATGCCAATGCAGCTCAGATTATAAATTATTGCAGAAGTATTAATTGTGTTCCACGGTATTATGGAATTATTCCTGATACTTTACAAGATACTTCAATTGCCTTAGAAAAGGGTATTTCTGAAAATGATGCTTTAATTATTACCGGTGGAGTATCAATGGGTGATTATGATTATGTCAGTGAAGCAATAAAAAAATCAGGCCTTGAAGTATTGTTTGAAAGTATAGCTGCTCAGCCAGGAAGGCCACTGATATTTGCTAAGTATAGCGATAAATTTTGTTTTGGCATGCCTGGAAACCCTGTTTCAGGTCTTGTTTTGTTTGAAACTATTGTCAAACCACTTTTGATGCAGATTATGGGTTTTAATGGCCAGAAATCCAATATAGGGTTCAAACTGTCAGAAAGCATCACAAGGAAAAAAGCACAGAGAAAATCATTCTATCCTGTCAAGCTGATTAATCCGGAAGAAGTTGAACCTATAAAATATAATGGTTCAGCACATATAAATTCCTATAGTGAGGCATTTGGTATATTATCTCTTGAAATTGGGGAATTTGAAAAGAAAAAAGGAGAAATTGTTTATGTTAGACCTGTTTGATAGAGATATAACTTACCTCAGGATATCAGTCACTGACAGATGTGACCTCAGATGTTTATATTGTATGCCACAGGAAGGTATAAATCTTATTCGCCATGAAGATATACTTTCATATGATGAAATTGTTGAAGTGGTTAAAGCATCCGTAAAATTTGGTGTAAACAAGATCAAAATTACAGGAGGAGAACCACTAGCAAGGAAAGGTATTGAAAATCTGGTTTCAGCCTTAGCTGCAATATCTGGAATAAAAGACCTGGGCATGACTACCAATGGTACTATGCTTGAAAAATATGCATTTATACTCAAAAATGCTGGATTGATGAGAGTAAATGTCAGTCTTGATACTCTCGATCCGGAGGAATATGCTAAAATCACCAGGGGAGGAGATATATACCGGGTTTTGAGAGGTATTGATATGGCAAGGCTTGCCGGACTCGAGCCTGTGAAAATAAACTCAGTAATTTTCGGTAACGTTGAAGAAGAAAAAAAAGAAAAGCTCAGGAATTTTGCGAAAGAGAATGGGCTGTCAATCAGGTTTATTTCGAAAATGAACCTGCAAAATGGGGAATATTCTGTTGTTGACGGAGGGGCAGGAGGTAACTGCCGTATCTGCAACAGGATAAGACTCACTGCTAATGGCTTTATTAAACCATGCTTGTTTTCTGACGATGAATTTAATGTTAGGACACTGGGACCAGAACAAGCAATATTGAAAGCAATTTCAGTTAAACCAGAGAAAGGAACAAAAAGTTATAAAAGGGATTTTTATAATATAGGAGGTTAAAATGGAAAAGAAAGATTTATCTCATATAAGCTCTGATGGAAGAGCTAATATGGTTGATATCGGAGAAAAACCGGATTCGGTAAGAACTGCCTGTGCAGAAGGATTTATAAGGTTACAACCCCAAACCCTGGAGTTGATTAAACAGCATTTGATAAAAAAAGGAGATGTGCTGTCAATATCTGAATTTGCAGGTATTATGGCTGCAAAAAAAACATCGGAACTTATTCCACTTTGTCATCAGCTTAATCTTTCCAATGTGCAGGTTGTAACTGATATTACAGATGGTGGAGTCTTGGTAAAAACTACAGCAAAATGCATAGGTCAGACCGGGGTTGAAATGGAAGCTTTGACAGGTGTAAGTATTGCACTGCTTACAATTTACGATATGTGTAAGGCTGTAGATAAAGAAATGCTTATTTACGGGATCAGACTTTTATGGAAGGACAAACATTAAATAATTTAAAATTGAGGTAAATAGTTTAAAAAAAGAGTTTTAATTAATAATACTTCAATTAAGACAATTAAAACCAAAATATGACACCATTTAAAGTGTTTGTAACTACTCAGCTATTTGCATTTGGCTAATAGCTATTTGAATTTAAAACAAAATTTGATGAGGTCAGAAACTTTAAAAACCTCAACATTTGGAAGGATAGCATCAGTATCGTTATGAAAGTTTATCATCCAGGGGAATTATTACCTTCGCTGAAAAAGTTCATAAAAAAATGGTAACTACCTACTCAGCTATTTGCATTTGGCTGTTAGGTATTTGAATTACTAAACTAAAGGTAAAAGGCTAATAGCTAAAAGCTGAGTAGTTACTAGTGTTTTAATACTATAAGGGTGATTTGGATAAAAAGGGTTAAAATAATTTGCAATTGTGTCCGGGTTTGAACTATTAAAGATATGCTTTCGGCATTGAAAAACTTAATAATAAATAAATTAAATGTTTTAATAAAATGGAATTTAGTATTGAATCGTTAAATATTTCTGAAAAGAAGGGCACTGTAAAACATCCGGTTAGAGAGATTATACTAAATGATTCAGGTGTTTTGAGTGATGCTCACAGCGGATTGTGGCACCGTCAGGTTAGTTTGCTTGCAATTGAACAGATTACATCATTTTCTCGAAAGTATAATAAAGAATTTTTACCTGGTGATTTTGCAGAAAATATAACCACAAGTGGTATCGATTTCAGAATTGTAAAAGTCCTTGATATAATTGAGAATGACAGTGTCAAATTGATGATCACACAGAAAGGCAAAAAATGTCATGGAGGGGGATGTGCAATATTTGTTACTGTAGGCCAATGTGTAATGCCAAAGGAAGGAGTTTTTGCTAGGGTAATCAGCAAAGGAAGATTAACGGTTGGAGATAAACTAAATCACACACCTAAAGTATTCAGGATTGCAGTGGTAACTTTGAGTGACAGAGCCAGCAAGCGTGAATATGAAGATCTTAGTGGTCCGGCTATTGGAAGTATTTTAAATGATTTCTTTAAAGGATTAGACAGGAAATTTGAAATTCAATATCATATTCTTCCTGATAATGCTGATATGCTTACTGATTTTACAAGGTCGATACTTGGTGACCATGATATTATGATCACTACCGGAGGCACAGGCATGAGTGAAAAGGATATAACTATCGAAACAATAAGTCCAATGCTCGATAAACAAATTCCGGGATTAACTGAGATGATAAGGATAAAGTACGGTATGGAAAATCCTAAAGCCCTTTTAAGCAGGTCAATAGCCGGATCAATAGGCAAAATGCTGGTTTTTTGCCTGCCGGGAAGTCCGAAAGCTGTTCAAGAATATATGGCAGAGATAGTAAAGGTGCTTGAGCATACTATTTATATGCTACATGGCCTCGACGGTCATTAAATGATTTGATTAATGTTTAGTAGTTGCTTAAAAATAATTTGTATTAAAAAAAACAATTATATGTTAATATTGATAAATACTGCAAATTATATCATTTACAATTAGTCTTTATCAATTGCGTACTATACAATGCCGATGCAATAGCTGTTCAGGCTAACTTTGTTGGACTATTATAGATAGGCTTTAGGTATTAGTCAGGATAAACTTATTAATCAATTCCTTCAATTCTTTCCAGAATTGTTTTTATCATTAGATCAACTGTTTTGTATTGGTCTTTGCTGTATTCTTTTGTTGTCCTGTTGGCTATGATTGCATTTACTGAGAGTGCATGATGGTTCAGCAGACTTGAAATACCATAAATTGCTGAAGTTTCCATCTCGAAATTACATATCTTTTGACCACTGAATTCAAAATCAGCAAGTTTGTCAATCAGATCATGTATTTTCTGTGGTATTCGTAGCTGTCTGCCCTGTGGGCCATAGAATCCCCCTGCTGTCATTGTGATTCCCTGTATCATGCCATTTCCAATTTTTTGGAGCAGGTAAGAGCTGCCTTTAAAAATATAAGGAAAACAGATATCAAGCAGTTCAGGAAAATTTTTCTTCATTAAAGAATCAAATTCTTTTTGTGCTTCATCCTTTTCATATTTATAAAAGTTCATAAGTCCGTCAATTCCCAGACCATATGAGGATATTACCATCGAATCGACAGGAATTTCTCTTCTTAAAGCACCAGATGTGCCCATCCGGATGATAGATACAGATTTTATTTCATTTTTGAGCTCCCGTGTATTAAAGTCAATATTTTTCAATGCATCAACTTCGTTAAGCATAATATCTATGTTATCCGGTCCGATACCAGTTCCGATAACAGAAATTCTCTTGTTACCCAGCCTGCCGGTATGAGTTATAAATTCACGTTTTTGATTTTTTACTTCAATGAAATCAAAATGTTGGCTCACTCTTACGACCCTGTTTGGATCTCCTACTGTAATGATATAATCTCCAATTTCGTCAGGATGAAGACCAAGATGATATATCCTGCCTTCCGGAGTGATAATAAGTTCGCTTTCTTTATAATGCATTGTAGTTTTCTTAATGTTTGAAAAATTTTATTTACACTCAAGTATTATGTTATCAGTTTCCACTATCTCGCTTTTATTTCCCGCCCTGTCAACCAGATAAATCCTGTAGGTAAGTGTGTCAAACTTAATTCCTTCAATTACACTGCACGGAGGAATATTGTTAGTAAACAGACAACAGGTAGTATATAGTTTTAATTCAATGTCTCCTGAGACACCATTTCCTATTCCTGAATCAGAAATCTTAGGTAATCTGATGCTTTCAGCAGTTTTATTTGTCCTTGAATCAATAACAAAAAGATTAACTATGGAATCTGTCTGATCCTGACCAATATCACCGTCTCCATCAGTAAAACTTAAATAGATGGTCAGTGAATCCGTATTCAAACTTCCTTGTTTCATAATCTTTTTATTCATGCCTTTGAATTCAAGATGAGGTTCAGGAGGAAAATCAGGACTTATTGTGCATGATATTGTCAGGCAAAAAATTAGCGTTGATAATATAATTGTTTTAGCGTACATTTTATTACAGGAAACAAATAACGGAAATAAAAATATAATATTCTAATTTATAAGCAACTTTTACAATTTATTTATGTTAGAAATATTATCTCATTTATTTGTATACAACTTAATTAACCATAGCAATGCAGATTCGATGATTGACTACATGAAAGCAAGATATATGGATTTCATTAATGAAGGAGTCGGATCATTTGATGACATTGCCATCGAGTTTTTTCATTTCCAGCGTCAACACAATGAGGTGTATAAACACTTTTTGAGGCTTTTAAATCACGATTTATCCCGCATCAGGACTATTTTTGAGATTCCTTTTATGCCTGTTTCGTTTTTTAAAAATTCAGAAATTAAAACTGGCAAATGGGTGGAAGAAATAGTTTTTGAGAGCAGTTCTACTACCGGGAACATTCCTTCAAGGCATTTTGTGAATGATCTCAGTTTTTATAAAAAAAATGCAGAATTTTGTTTTAATTATTTTTTTGGGGATTTATCAGATTATTGTATTTTTGCATTACTCCCTTCATATCTCGAACGTGAATCCTCCTCTCTTATCCATATGACAGATCATTTTATAAAAAGATCAGAATGTGGAAATTTCTATAAAAATGATTTCGACAGGCTTTACAGGGATTTGTCAGAGTATGGAGGAAATAAAAAGATTATTTTACTGGGAGTAACTTTTGCTTTGCTTGAATTTGTATATAAAAATAGTATTAGGCGTGAAATAATGGTCATGGAAACCGGTGGGATGAAGGGCAGGGGACCTGAACTTCCTCGTGAAGCTGTCCACGAAAAGCTCCTTAGTGCATTTAATATCACTAAAATTTTTTCTGAATATGGAATGACTGAATTGATGTCGCAGGCATATTCCAAAGGTGATGGAATATTTTATCCGGCACCATCAATGAAGATAATGATTAGTGATATTTATGATCCATTCACTTTCCTGCCAAATAATAGACAGGGCAAAATCAATATTATTGACCTTGCTAACTTTCATTCCTGCTGTTTCTTAGCTACAGATGATCTTGGAATTTCTCCGGATGGAATTCATTTTAAAGTACTCGGCAGGACTGATGAAAGTGATATAAGAGGGTGTAATCTTCTTAATTTCAATTAGAAATCAATAAGGCCTTCCTTAAATATTTTTTCTGCGTTTTGGTATCTGATTTCTCCAGCTCCACGAAGAACAATGTATTTTTTTCCCATCTTTATCAGCTCGTTTTCATAAAGATCAAAAAGATAATCCCTGTCATCAGGATTCTCTCTGAAATCAGCATATTCCCAGTCAATATCAGGAGAGCATAAAATATACAGATCATAATGCCTTTTACTAATAATAGAGGTTATTTTCCTGCTAACTTTATTAAATCTCACTTCTGACCAGATCTTTATTGTGATAAGGTCAGTATCGTAAATAATGACAGGATAGTTGCCTTTTAATGAAATTTCGTTTTCATTTTCAATTTGTCCATGTGCTATTTTAACCAAATCTGGATATTTGTACTTGCCACCTGTTTTTTGCAGATATTCTACTGCATATTCTTTTACTACCGGAACATCGAATTTATTGCCCAAAAAAGTTGCTATTGAAGTTTTTCCGGTTGATTCAGGACCAGTCAGCACTATTTTTTTCATGCCTTAGATCGCTTTTTAATTAATAAAAGTTTTAGCCAAAACGATTTTATACAGCCTGTAAAAAACATAGCCAATAATACATCCTAAAATGGCTCCCGTAAATACATCAATAGGATAATGCACCCCAACATAAATCTGAGCAAATGAGATAACAGCTGCCCAAATAAGAAAAAGGAATGAAAATCTACGGTGAATACCAAGAAAAATAAGGTAGAAAAAAAATCCCATTGCAAAATGATTTGTAGCATGAGATGATGGAAAACTATAACCGCTTCCACAATTTACCCTGTTTATGACCTTGTGGTCTTCATCAACAACATTGCAAGGTCTCACTCTTGCCACAACTGGTTTTATAATAGAGGAACTAGTGAAATCAGCTACACCCGTTCCAATAAAACCAAATAAAATAATCAGAATCCCTTTTTTTTTGAAATTGAAAATAAAAAAACTTATTAGAAATAAATACAATGGTAACCAGACATGTTTGTTTCTGACAATTACCAAAGCAAAATCAAAAAATCTATTTGAAAGATCAGAATTTATAAATTCAAAAATACTTTTATCTAATTGTAATATTTGCTCCATAATGGGCAAAATTAATATTTTTCTTCGGCAAAATACACCTGAAGAATAAAAAAACAAAAATTATTTTTTTGAATTTATTCTATTTCTTGTTTGAATTTGAAAGCATTTTGTAAAGCCATATTCCAATGAATACTGGTATTCCCAAAAGAACGATCAGTGTAAAGATCATCCAAAAATCAGCCTGTGCCCAGTTAATCAGATTTATCATATCAATAGTTTTAAAATTTTGGGTTAAATTATAGCATTAAAATTGATTTATCAAATTTAATCACAACTTTTTTAAAAGTTTAATGATTGTTAAGTTAAAAGTAAAAAATATGATACAAATTTAATAAAATTCAGCATTGTATTAGTATTGAGAATAGAAAAACATAATTTACATGAAAAAACAAAAAAACAGAACAAATTATTTTTTTTAGTCGGGAATATATTACTTTTGCAAAACTTTTTTATTTCGATAAACATTTGATAATTAATTAAACTTCAACTTATGAAAAATTTTGTTTTTTATGTTTTTGCTTTTATTGTTTTTTCATTTGCAATCACAGCATGTGGAGGCAAAAAAGATGCATCTGCAACTGACTCCAAAACAGAAACGGTTAAAGTAGTATCAGCGTATGCATCCTGGACCCCGAATTTTGAAAATGGCAAAAAGATATATTCCAAGACATGTATGACTTGTCATTATGCAGGTGTTTCCAATGCACCAGCTCTTCAGCCTGAAAAATATAAACTTGAACATTGGCAAAAAAGAGCTGATAAGGGAATTGATTCACTCATGCACAGTGCTTTAAATGGTCGACCCGGAACAACGATGGTTGCAAGAGGAACTTGTATGGATTGCACAGATCAGGATCTGTACGATGCTATTCATTATATGTACAGGGAAGCTAAAGCAACAATTAAGTAATATTTAAAAGAGTGATATATTAAAAAGGTATTTTAATTTCGATTGAAATGCCTTTTTTTATTTTTAAAAATATGAAATATTTAATATATATTGGGTTAATATACGTAATACTTTCGTGTACACTCAGCGGGGAATTGAAACCCCGTAAAGTAAATATTGGCAATGATAAATGTGCCAAATGCCAAATGATAATAGAAGAAGACAAATATGTCGTGCAGGCAGCTAATGATAAGGGCGATGAGAAGTTTTTTGACGATATCGGATGTTATGTAAGATATCATGATAATGCTTTATGGAAGAGATTTGCAGGAAAAAATAAATATGCAACCTGGATTACAGATGCTCAGACCGGAGAATGGATCCCAATTGAAAAAGCATGGTACAGGGAAGGTGATGTCACCCCTATGCATTATGGAATTGGTGCCCTGAAAAATAAAACAAAAAACACATTTGACTACAAAACAGCTGTTTTAAAAATCAATAAAATAGTTGAAGAAAGGACTAAAGCACAAAATTAATAAAAAGTTTGTACATTGCTGTTTAACTGAATCAATTAGTTGATCCTGAATTAAGGAATTTTTCTGCAGGTTGATTAACTCTTCCCTGTGCATAAAGGTAACAAAATAAATTAAGTAAATTGTCCCTCTTGATAAAATTGATCCGTATTTAATCCTTTTGGTATTATTTTAAAAATACCTGTCGACCTGAATCTATAAATGAAATTGAAAAAACAATATGCAAATACATGTTGTTTTGTCTTAAAAATCAAATAATAGCCTTTAATTCAATTTAAAACGATAATTATATGTTAAAATATTTTTTAATTAATACTGATTGACATAAATTTGTTTTTGAAAAAATTAATTCACAATTTAAACACTAATTAATCATGAGTAAAAGAGAAGAACTATTGGCAAAATATGCTGATGAATTCAAAAAAATGAATATTCCATGTGATATGGATCTGCTGACAAAAGTTACTGTTGCACTCGGACCATCTATATACAATGATGATTCATCAACAGTATCATGTTCTGATGAAGCAGAATTACAGCGACTGATCGATAATTTCCTCGTAAAAAAACTTGGTTTGGGAAATTCAAATGATGAATTGATGGCAGGAGTAAAAGAGGTATGTGCACAACTTGGAACCTCAAACAGGAATAAATACAGGGCTATGTTTTATTACCTGCTTGTAAAGAAATTTAAAAAAGAATCTGCTTATTAGAAATTGAAGAAGGAGTTGAAAAAATCAACTCCTTTTTTATTTTCAATTACCTAATATGAGTGGTAAGCCATCTTTTGTGCTGCCTATTATTACAGTTTTTGCATTTTGTGATTCTGCAAGTTTAATTGTTGCTTCAATACCCTTGTCCTTAAGAATATTTTCAGTCAATGAACTGTTCAAAATCTGATTTGCTTTCGCTTTCGCAGTTGCCTCAATGATTTTTCTTTCGGCCTCTTTTCTTTCTTTTTCTAATTTATATTCGTACTCAAGAGATTCCTGTTCCTGTTTTAACTTATTCTCAATAGCTGCCTGCAATGTGGCAGGCAACGCAACTTCCCGTATAAGTACAGCATCCAGATTTATATACTTATTGAGAAGTGCTTTTTTTGTTTGCTGATATATCTCATCCTGTATAGCCTCACGTTTAGTGGAATACAATTCTTCAGGCAGATATTTTCCTATCACTTCCCTTGTCGATGACCTGATCTCTGGTTTGATTATTGATTCATGAAATCCTTTACCAATAGATTCATGCAGAATACCTATTTTTTCAGATATAGGGTTGAACCTGTATGAAAGATGTACTTTAATACTCAATCCATTTTTTGAAAGAACTTCAAGAGCTTCAAAGCTTTCCTTCAATCTTGTGTCATAAATATACATAGTATTCCAGGGCAATATCATCTGGAATCCTTCTGAATAGATCTTTCCTTTTTCCAACCCACCTGAGAATTTTCTGAATAGCACTCCCTTTTCTCCTGGATTTAAAGTTATAAAAGAATTACCACTAATTATAAGTAAAACAATTAGCAAGACAAAGCTTGTAATAATAATTTTAATTACCGATGAAGGCAATTGAAATTTTGGCCTGTTTTGATTTGTTATATCCATATTCATTGTTTTTTATTACAAAGAAAAATGAATATTTAATAAGAAATCAATAATTTTAGCTTATCATATAAAAATTATCGATCAATTGTATTTAAAGCAGATTAAATATTTTTGCTTATTTCTTTAAAATCATGATTAATCATACATTTGAAATGCTTTTCAGGACATTTATCAAATCCTATGCGGGAACATGGTCTGCATTTCAACGATATCTCATAGTTAGTACTTTTGTTATCGTTTTTCCCATAATAGGCATTCATGCCAAAGCCTGGTACCGTATTTCCCCAGATTACAATGGTTTCTTTGTTCAGTGCTGCTGCAAGATGCATCATGCCTGTGTCAGAGCATATTACCATACTGCTTTTATCAATAACCTGAGCAGATTCTGAAAGTGATAGTTTCGCACAGAGATTAGTCACTTTGTCCGGATATACTTTGTAAATTTCATTTGCGTCATTTACCACATCATTTCCGCCTATCAGCACTATTTTATGATCAATCCATTTTATCAATTCTAAAGCTGATACTAAGGGTATTTTTTTTGTATTGTGCTTAGCTCCCAGCGAAAAACAGCAATAGTTTGAAGGAAGATTAAACTTTTGCATTGGGTTTTCAATATTCAAGTAATAAAAATCAAGATGATCATCGAAATTAGGGTCATATTCATTGTCTATCGTCTGAAGGTATCTAATTACTATATGGGGAACGCTAATTTTATGTTTTAACCGCACCATCCTCCATTTATGGAAATTAAATTTATTGAGTGAGTTCTTTTTCCCTTTTAAATTTATCTTTACGAAAAAGCTTCTTAAGTTGTTATGAAGGTCAAAAATGTAATCAAAATTCTCAGCTTTTAATACTTTCAATATTTCTCTAAGATTGCCACTGTAAAGATGTATTTTATCTATGAAGGGATTGTATTTTAGTAGTTCTTCATTTTCTTTTTTAGTCAGATAATGTACTTCAGCATCAAGATTTTTCTTGGCATATCTTACGGCTGGGCTTGTAAGGATAATATCACCAATAGAACTAAATCTGATTATCAGGACTTTCAAATTATTCCAGTTTTATTTGTTCAGAAATAAAATCACCAAAAGTAAAAAAAATATTAAATAGTCGAAAAAAAAGAGCTTTTCGGGGGAATAAGCTCTTTTAATTAAAAACTGTTAATTTAATTTTCTGATGTATTCTCCTTTAATAATTGATTTTCAATTACATCTATAAATGATGATTTAGGTAATGCTCCTACCTGCATCATTGGCTGTCCTTCAACAGGAATAAAAAGGAGGCTCGGAATGGATCTTATGCCAAAAACACCTGCAAGCTGTTGCTCTTTTTCAGTATCCAATTTATAAATTTTTACTTTTCCGTCATACATTTCTGATAGTTCTTCCAGTACAGGGGCAACCATTTTACATGGACCGCACCAGTCAGCATAAAAGTCTATAATAGCAGGAACATTGTCCTTATATTTCCATTCTTTTTCTGTTGTATAGTCGAAAATTTCGTCAATAAACTGTTGATTTGTTAATTTGATCGTGGGCATGATTTGTTTTTTAATGATTAAATGCAAATGAGTTAATAAAAATAAATTTCAACACTAACAGTTATATTTTAAAAATGTTCATAGAACAACATTTTTTTAAAAACAAAACGTATATTTACAAGCATATCCTAAGTTTTATTCAAAAAGAAGAATAATTATAAAATTTGGGATTACTCAATATTAAATCAACAAAAATCAATTTCCTGACATATTAAAATGACTAAAACCGGTTTAAACCGGTTTGAAAAATATATTATCTATATTTATAATATCTATGCTTTGTCAAATTATGTATTTTGTGATTTGAGCCCAATATTTCACTTTTTTTTATACTCTTCTTTTTTTTATTTACCCAATTAAATTGAATTTAAAAAGGTATTATTAATAAGATTAAATATAAATCTTCAGACAAGTTTTATTCAGAAGACCTATTCATTTTGAATTTTTTTCACTTAACTGCGTTAAATAAAGAGTTTAGAATCCAAAGATCATGATCAGATTAATAATACTTTTTATCATAATATTAATTTCTTTTCAAAGCATTGCCCAAAAAGTCTTTTCTGTCAAATATCCTTTTCAGGCTAATGTAAAAGTCTTTGTAACAAAATATCCTAATCAGGCTGATCTGAAGGTTTACAAAGTAAAATATCAGAATCAGGCAGGAAAAAATGACGGCAAATGGTTTTTCACAAAATATCCAAACCATACAGAAAGGAAAATATATTTTGTCAAGTATCCAAATCAGGCAGATATCAGGATATATTTTGTTGAATATCCTAATCAGGCAGGCTGGAAAAATTTATCCAAAAAACATCTGTTGGAGTAAATTGCCGCACCAAGTAAGCTGAATTTTATATTAATCTGTATGATTTATATCTTTCCAAGCATGGGAATATTTCTTAAAGCAATCCAGTTAATATTATAAATTTTAGTTTATAGATATATAATTTTTTAACTCCACATTAAAAAATTAATCTTTCAACAGACAATAATACAGGTGTGCTTTGTCGTTAATAATTAAATAATATTTTTTAGCAGTGGGGTAGAGAAGTGGAGGAAAAATATTGAAAAGAATTTAAATGGAAACACTCACATATAGTTTTATAGATTTTTTTATCAGTTTGGTTTTGGCTTCAATTATGTTTGGACTTGGACTGTCTTTGACAGTGACCAATTTCAGGAATATTTTGACATTTCCGAAGGCTTTTTTCGTCGGATTGAGTTCCCAGATGATAGCTTTGCCTTTGATTGCTTTTTTGATACTATTGTTTGCTGATATTCCTCCGGAATACAAAGTTGGAATGATGATTCTTGCTGTATGTCCTGGTGGCACAACTTCAGGTTTTGTTACTTACTTATTTAAAGGCAATGTGGCTTTATCTATATCACTAACAGCAGTAAACAGTGTCCTTACAGTTTTTACTATACCATTTGTGGTAAACTTTGCTCTTGGTTATTTTATGCAACAGGATGCAAATCTTCATTTGCCGATACTTAATTCCTTTCTTCAGATCTTCCTGGTAACATTGCTTCCGGCTACCTTGGGTGTTTTAGTTAATAAACATAAGCCCAATATTGCAAAAATGCTGGAAAAGAATTTGAAATATATTCTGATGGTCTTACTGGCTTTGGTATATTCTATTAAATTCTTTGCTGGTGAGCAGCATGGAGGGACAGGAATTACGGCTGCTGAAGCCTGGACTATTTTTCCTTATGCATTGATTTTCAATATAGTCTGCTTTGTTTTAAGTATAATTTTCGGGAAATTATCGAAGCTGACAATCAGGGATGCGTTTACCATTGCAATTGAAGTCACACTCCACAATACAACGCTGGCATTGCTCATTGCAGGTACTTTACTTCAAAATGAGGAAATGGTAAAACCTGCACTTGTTTATTCCATGTTTTCATTCTGGTCAGCAATATTATTTGGATTGGTTACCAGGATGGTTTACAAAGATAAACTAAGCTATGATAAAGAAGTTTGACCTTGAATGAAATTTACTAAATCGTCAATAAAATTAGATTTTTGGTTTGTCAAATGAGAGTTGATCATAGTACTGTTATCAAAGTACAATATTTGCATTTATTTCGATGGATTAAATCTAACTGGATCAAGCTATTATAAATCTCTTGCTACAGTTATAATGCCTTCTCCCATGCTTGTAAATTCTCCAATAATTGCTGCATCTGTAATTCCTTCTCTCTGCAGTTCTAATAACAGATCTCTTGAATGTTCCTTATTTATAGCTATCAGCAATCCACCTGATGTTTGAGCATCGCATACCATCAGTTTTTCCGTTCTGGTAAGACTTGAAAAATTAACCATTTCCTGAACATATTCAAGATTATTGAAACTGCCACCGGGAACAATACCGGCAGAAGCAAGAGATTTAACTTCTCTGATAAATGGAAGTTTATCGCAATAAACTGTAGCATCGCATTTTGATGACATGGTCATTTCCCTGAGATGTCCGATCAATCCAAATCCAGTAACATCTGTGCAGGCACTCACGTTATAATTCAGCATTATCTCTCCTGCAATTTTATTAAGAGTGGCCATAATTTTTGTGACTTCATCTTTTAGGTCACCTTCGACAAGTCCCCGTTTTATGGCAGTTGAAATTATTCCTGTACCAAGAGGCTTTGTCAATATCAGAACATCGCCTGGCTTGGCTCCAGTATTTCTGACAATTTTATTTACATCGACAATACCCGTAACTACAAGACCGAATTTTGGTTCAGGATCATCAATTGTGTGCCCTCCAATAATACTTATACCAGCTTCAGCAGCTTTGTCGGAAGCTCCTTTAAGAATTTTTTCCAACACCGACATCGGAAGAGTTTTTTCAGGGAATCCCACAATGTTTAATGCGAAAAGGGGAGTAGCTCCCATAGCATAAATATCGCTGAGGGCATTTGCAGCTGCAATAGCCCCAAAATCGTATGGATCATCAACTATAGGAGTAAAGAAATCAAGTGTCTGAACTATCGCTAAATCATCGGTAATTTTATAAACCGCAGCATCATCACTGGTTTCAACACCAACAAGAATGTTTGGATTAGAAAGAATGGGAATGTTCTTCAATATATGTTCAAGTTTTTGCGGCTCAATTTTACAAGCACAACCAAGACCATGTGTAAATTGGGTAAGTCTGACCTCTTTATTTTCATTCCCAGTCGATTTTAATGTCTCTTTTTCTTCCGGCATTAACTCCTTAACACGCATAGTTATTTCATCCGCGGCTTTTTTTATATCAACCAATGTGGTCTCACGTCCTGTTGAAAAACGGATGGTCCCCATAGCATATTTTATCGGTATTTCCATCGCTTGCAGAACAGCTGAAACATCTATGCTTTCTGAATGACAGGCAGCACCTGCTGAAGCTGCTACACCTTCTAATCTGGAAATAAGAGTGTTGGCTTCAACTCCGGGGAACGAAATACTTAAAGTATTGGGAAGTCTTTCTTCCGGATGCCCGTTGAGAAGAGTATCCGGTAAAGCATTTTTTATTAAATCATACAGATACTCCCTTGTCTGTCTGTAATGCATAATGTTTTTTTCCAGATCCCTTCCTGCTATTTCGCAAGCTTGTCCCAGACCCGCAATTTCGATGACATTTTCTGTTCCTGCACGCATATTCTGTTCATGGTCAGCTCCATACATGAGTTTCTCGAGAATTGTTCCATTTTTGATAAAAAGAGCCCCGATACCTTTGGGAGCATATAATTTATGTCCGGCTATACTCAGCAAATCAACCCCAAGATGCCTGACATCAACCGAGGTTTTGCCTACAGACTGCGCTGCGTCAGTATGAAAAAAAATATCATTCATCCTTGCAATTTCAGCGAGCTCCCTGATGGGCTGAATAGTTCCTATTTCATTGTTTGAATGCATTATGGAGATCAGTATTGTAGTATTCCTGATAGCTGAATGCAAATCATCAGGTCTAACCATTCCATATTTATCCACCGGCAGGTATGTTATTTCAAATCCATTTCTTTGAAGATATTTACATACTTCCATTACTGCAGGATGCTCAATTGAAGAAGTTACAATATGATTGCCTTTGTCTTTATGAGCATATGCTATCCCTCTTAATGCAAAATTATTTGATTCCGTTCCTCCACTTGTAAAAATTATTTCCTCAGGATTGCAGTTGATCAGGGATGCAACCTGCTTTCTCGCTTTTTCCACTCCAAGTTTGGTTTTAACACCAAATGAATGAACGCTTGATGGGTTTCCAAAGTGAAATTCAATAAATGGGCGCATCGCTTCGACTACTTCAGGTGCGATCGGAGTTGTAGCATTATAATCGAGATAAATTTGTTTCATAAGGATATCAATAGAAGTGCAAATTTAAAATATTTGAACATTCTGCCAGTAAGAATAACTTTTTTTTAGAAAATTATATCATAGCTTATTACAAAGAATAATCGACCTATATTATAATCTGGTAATCAGGGATAATGCAAATAATTGACAAAAAATCCGAAAATCCATATTAAGTTGTGAGTTGACGATTGGCCGTAATAACTGCAAATTAAAAAAACTGATTTTCAAATTTTTATTGTTACAATTAACAAGATCATAAAAATCAGCTTAGCATTACTAGTAATTAATACTATAACTCTTGATGGTTCTAATCAGTTGCCTCTATTTTTTTAAACTCATTAACTTTAACAAAAAATCCCCCTTTGATAAGTTTCCGCAATTGATCAGGAGTAGGATTTATAAGATAGAAATGATTATCTCTATCTTGTGGATTTATTTTTTGAACCGGAGTTATTTTTTTAATTTTTTCTATTATTATCTTTTCACTTTTCATGTCATCATCATTGCTGGTTATTTCTGATTTGAGGGAATCCATATCAATAAAATAAGCTGAGAATGAATTTTTTCCCGGTTTAATAAGCAAAACAAACCAGCCAGTCTCATCTTTTTGATTTAAAATGTAAAACTCATCAAACCTAGTAAGTTCGAGTGTTCCTTTCGAAAGACTGTCAATGTTTTGTGAAAAAACTGAATTGTCATTTCCATACTCAAAACAACATTCTGTAACAATAACTGTATCAGCTTCTTCATCAACAAATGTACCGAGCAATTCTTTAGGAAATGAGGGTAGGGATTTACTATTTTGAGGCTGTGCAGTCTTAAAAACTACAGCTACACATGAATTGAATGAAATAATCATTATTATCAAAAATATAGCTGGAAAAGCAGTTTTTATGAGATTTTTCATTTGACCTGATTTTTATGATTAGTAAAAAATAGTTTGTATGATAACGATTTAAATTGCCAATTATTACAATATGTAAGCACACTCTTATTAATACACCACGATGTTAAGAATACATGAAATTAATCAATTTTTTTCCATTAAAGCAGATTTTTTAGCAACTTTGCACTTTTTTTAAAATAAACTGTTAGAATTAATTGTTTTCTGCTATGACACTTGAATTATGGTGTATTGGAAAAACACATTTTGATTTTGTAAACAAAGGTGTCGAAGAATTTGAAGGCAGAATAAAACATTATATCAAATTTAAAATAGAATATATAGACGCATACAGGCAGAAAAATGGAGATAAACCGCTGAATGTAAAAGAAAAGGAAGGTGAATTGATATTGAAAAAAATAAACCAGTCTGATTATCTGATTTTACTTGATGAGAATGGAAAGATTTTTGATTCAGTTGGTTTTGCTGATTATATAGAGAAGAAATTATTTTCCGTTGGAAAAAAACTTATTTTTTTAATAGGTGGTGCTTATGGATTTTCACCGAAGATTTATGAAAGGGCAAATGATAAAATTTCATTATCGAGAATGACTTTTTCGCATCAACTTATCCGTCTTATTTTCTCTGAACAATTGTATCGTGCGTTTACTATAATCAAAAATGAAAAATATCACAATAATTAAAAAATGGTTACTAAAATAATTGCAGTTGTTATTTTTATGATTTCCCTGCAGGGATTTAATAATGCGGGTTTTTTTGACAGATTCAAGCACTCACCATTTCGAGTAGTGCATTACAAAGAATATTACCGTTTGTTAACAAGCGGATTTCTTCATGGGAGCTGGGTACATTTACTTATAAATCTGTTTGTTTTCTGGCAATTTGGTGGTTTTGTCGAAGAATATATATTTAATAATTATTTCGGGCCTGTAAAAGGGGCTGTCTTATATGTACTTTTGTTTTTACTTTCTGTAGTTGCTGCAAATATACATACTACAATACAACATAAAAATAATCATTATTATGCCAGTATAGGTGCCTCAGGTGCTGTTTCAGCAATTTTGTTTTCTTATATGCTGATCAATCCGTGGTCTAAAATATATTTATATGCAATTATTCCAATATATACTGTGGTAGCTGCTGTTTTATATTTGGTGTATTCACAATGGGCTAGCAGGAATTCGCAGGATCACATTGATCATTCTGCACATTTTTATGGTGCAGTTTTTGGATTTTTTTATACAATTGCAGTAAATCCGGTTATTTTTAAATATTTTCTGGATATGCTGGTTAATGATTTTCCCTTAAAATAAAAAATATAAAAAAAATTATATGAGTAAAGAAATTAAAAGAATTGCAATCCTTACATCCGGAGGAGATGCTCCTGGTATGAATGCAGCAATCAGGGCAATTGTTCGTACTGCAACGCATGAAGACCTGCACTCTTACGGAATTGAAAGTGGTTACAAAGGTATGATTGAAGGCAATCTGATGCGTCTTGAGAGCAAAGATGTAGCAAATACCATTTTGCGGGGAGGAACGATACTTAAAACTGCACGCTGTGAAGAGTTTAAATCACCTGAAGGCAGGAAACAAGCCTACGAAAGCCTGTTAGCTTATGATATTGATGCTGTTATTGCAATTGGTGGAAACGGAACATATACAGGGGCTTACTATTTTACGCGTGAATATGACATACCCTTTATAGGTTTGCCCGGGACAATTGATAATGATATATTTGGTACAGATTTTACAATTGGATATGATACAGCTATTAATACAGCAGTTGAAGCTATTGATAAAATTCGTGATACAGCCAGTTCTCACAACAGATTGTTCTTTGTTGAGGTTATGGGTAGGCATGCAGGATTTATTGCGCTTGAAACCGGTATTGCATCAGGAGCAGCTGCCACATTCCTGCCAGAAACTAACTGGGGAATTGATGAACTTATGGTATTGTTAAAAAAAGCCTCAATCAGAAAGAAACTTTTTAATATTGTTGTTGTGGCTGAAGGTAATAAAAGCGGTACTGCAGCTGAACTTGCACAACATGTAAAAGAAAACTTTCCGGGTTTTGATAGCAGGGTTGCAACTATCGGTCACTTGCAGCGAGGTGGTGCGCCCAGCGCTTATGACCGCGTACTTGCTAGCAGATTGGGTTATGAAGCCGTTATTGCTTTGCAAAATGGAATCTACAATAAGGCTTTGGGACTTGTAAACGGTAAAGTTCATTTTGTTGAGTTTCAGGATGCTATAAACAAGAAAAAAGAACTTGACAACGAAAAGATAAAGATGTTGGATGTGCTTGCTATGTAGGTAAGTGATCAGTGAACAGTGATCAGTATTAAATTTGTATTTGGCTTTGCTTCTTTGAGTGAAATTAATAAGTAAAAAGATGACAGTTAGCATTCTTTAGACGGCAGTCTGGAGTATGATTTTTAATTTGCAATGTACTATTTATGATTTACGAAGTAAGATTTATTGTTTAAAATATTACCATGTAGCCATGTTATCATTCTACCTTTCAACCTTCCTGCCTTCCTACCTTTCAACCATTAACCATTACCAAATACTTGAATAATTTAGTTAAAATTTTGGCCATTGAATCATCCTGTGATGATACTGCTGCTTCAGTGATAATAGGTAAAGAGATTATCAGTAATGTAGTTGCAGATCAGAAAGTACATGCACTTTATGGAGGAGTTGTTCCTGAACTTGCATCAAGGAATCATCAGATAAATATTATCCCTGCAGTTGATATGGCCCTGAAGCAAGCTAAAGTCAATATGAGCGAACTTGATGCTGTTGCTGTTGTTAGTGGTCCCGGATTACTTGGTAGTTTGATCGTCGGTGTTACATTTGCAAAAACACTGGCTTCAGCCCTCGGGATACCTCTTATTGAAATAAATCATCACAATGCTCATATTATGGCTCTCTTTATTGAAGAGCCTGTACCTTCTTTTCCTTTTCTTGTGCTTACAGTATCCGGAGGACATACTCAGATAAGTATAATGAAGAGTTTTACGGAAATTGAAGTTTTGGGCAAAACCCTGGATGATGCTGCAGGAGAAGCATTTGATAAAAGTGGCAAACTTTTTGGGCTTGAATATCCTTCCGGACCTATAATAGACCGGCTATCAAAATCAGGTACAGCAATTTATGATTTTCCCGAACCTCATATCTCCGGGCTGGATTTTAGTTTCAGTGGCCTGAAAACCTCAATTTTATATTTTGTGGAAAAGAAATTAAGGGAAGACAGGAATTTTGTAAAAAATAACATTAATGATCTATGTGCTTCTGTACAGCATAGAATTGTTAGTATACTTATTAATAAACTTGTCAAGGCAGCCAGAATTACCGGAATTAATGAAATTGCAATTGCTGGGGGAGTTTCTGCTAATTCTGGTCTGAGGTCAGCTCTGAAAAATAAAGCTGCACAGTATGGATGGAAGACCTATATCCCAAAACATGAATATTGCACTGATAATGCTGCCATGGTAGCAATTTCGGCATATTATAAATATAGTGAAAATGATTTTGCCCCTCTGACTCTTAACCCCAGGGCCCGTTTCTGATTTCCTTAATTGATTGTAGGATATTTTTATATTTTCATTACATAAATATAATTTTACAAATTTTTTAATTACCTTTGCAAAAAAGTGTTTTGATATATAATTTGTCATAAAAATTGATTACTATGAAAATTAACTTAATTTCCAGATTAACATTGCTTTTTGTTTCTTTAGGTTTTGTGTTTTTTCTAAATTCATGTACTGATGAAACAGTTGATACAGTTTCTTCGGAACTTGCCAAAACATATGATGCATCAGTGGTTTTGGCATGGAACGATCTTTTAGTTGACATAGACAGATATTCTCCAGGATATCGACCTCCTGCTGCAGCCAGAATGATGGCTTATACAGGACTTGCAGCATATGAATCAATTGTCCCCGGAATGCCTGAATACAATTCACTTGAAAATAACTATAGTGGCCTCAATTTACCATTGCTGGAAGAAGAAAAAGAATATTACTGGCCTGCATCGGTCAATGCAGCGTATGCTACTATGTTCAGACATTTTTACCCTCATATTGTTCAGGCAGATAAAGATAAAATAGATGCTCTTGAAAATAAATTTGATGATAAATTTGCATTAAAAGCATCTGATGAAGTAATCGCAAGATCTGCAGCATTCGGCAAAGCAGTTGCCGATGCAGTATTTGAATACAGCAAATCAGATACATACGGCCATGAGGCATATAAAAATCCGCGCCCCAGTGATTATATTCCTCCTCTGACGGGTGCCAACGGAGAAAAATTATGGCAGCCTACATTTCCGGATTATACTCCTGCTCTTTTTCCGTATTGGGGAAAAGTGCGACCTTTTGCTATGAAACAGGGTGACCTCAGGGGTAAAACTCCACTTGCCTACAGTGAAGATCCCAATTCAAAATTTTATCTGCAGGCAAATGAAGTCAGACTGACTGTCAATACACTTACCCTCGAAGAAAGATGGATTGCAGAATTCTGGAGCGACGATATGTTTCAGGTCACATTCGAACCGGCTGCAAGGCAGATAGCAATTGCCAACCAGTTGGTAATAGATGAAAAACTTAGCCTTGACAGGGCTGTGGAATTGTACGCAAAATTAGGTATGGCAATGTGTGATGCAGGTATTTCTATTTGGTACACAAAGTATCTTTTTAATGTGATGCGACCAGTCCAGTACATTAGGTCAATTATTGAACCCGAATGGAAATCTGCTTTAAATCACCCTTACAACGGTCTTAAGGGATTTTCACCGGAATTCCCGGCTTACCCATCAGGTCATTCAGGGTTTGGAGGGTCTGCCGCTCTTATATTTACTGATATTTTTGGCAATAATTATCAATTTACTGATAATTGCCACAAAGACAGACATGAATTTATGGGAACTCCAAGAAGCTATAGCTCATTTATTGAGGCAGGTATGGAAAATGCATACAGCCGGATTCCTTTGGGGGTTCATTACAGAATGGACTGTGATGAGGGATTGCGTCTCGGATATCTGGCAGCTACAAGAGTACTGCAGCTTGAATGGAAAAAATAAATTAGTAATATTGGAATAAACTTAAAGGCTGTCAGAAACTGGCAGCCTTTCTTGTTTCCAAAAAATGCCAGGACATTTGTTATATAAAGTGAATTATTAAATAAATAAATGAATATCTCTTTTTTGTTTCTGTTTTAGTCATAAGTGCAATATATATACATGCCCTAATTTTGGAAATAGAAATACAACGATTTAATTTAACCTGAAAAAATTTTAATGGATTTTTTTAGATTAGTTTAGGTGTGTTGTGTCATTTTCTTTTAGCATTGTAAATCCATAACCATCATATTCCATAAGGTACATGCCGGTATTATGGTGCTCATATTTTTCCATTGCTTCTACAGGTTCTCCAAGCATTCTTGCTATTAACATTCTGAGGGCTCGACCATGTGTATTCACTAAGATATTTTTCTGTTTGCTTTCCTTGATATCAGCGATAAAACTTTCTATCCTGCTTTTAAGTGAATTGGCGCTTTCTCCTCCCGGAATGCTGTAATCATGATTGCCCTTTTTCCACTCATATATCATGATTCTGAATCTTTCCATCACTTCATCATCAAGGAATTTTCCTTCATTTATTCCCCAGGAAACCTCTGTGATCCTGGGATCTATGATATGAGGGATATTTAGTTCTTTGAATTTTAAAATACTCTGGATACTTCTTTTAAGCTCAGAACTATAGACAACATCAAATGGAATATCTTTGTAATAATCAAAAAACCTGTTAACCTGTAAATGCCCATTATCATTTAATACTGAATCAATTGATCTCCCCTGCATCATCTTCATTCTGTTATATTCAGTTTCTCCATGACGGAAAATATACATTCTTTTAATCATGTTTTCAATATTTCAATGATAAATTTTTACTTTTGCACAATGCTTAGTATTTTAATACCAATATATAACATAAATTGTGCAGGTTTGGTTGAGGACCTGATCCTTCAGTGTAAAGAAATAAGTATCGAATTTGAGGTAATATGTATAGATGATCATTCTAAAGACCAAATAATCAGAAAAAATGAAATTCTAAACACTATCCCCAATATCAGATATCATAAGCTTACAGAAAATATTGGCAGAGCCAGGATCAGGAACCTGCTCGCTGAAAAAGCAAAATATGAGTATCTGCTTTTTCTGGATGCAGATTCGGGTATTATCAGAAATGATTTTATCAGTAAATATATTGAATACGCAAAAAACATGAAAGTGATTTATGGTGGAACAAGGTATTCATTTACTGTCCCGGGCAGTAAAAATAAAATGCTGCACTGGAAGTATGCTTCGAAATACGAAGCATTAGAGGTGGCTGAAAGAAATGCAAAACCGTACCTGGCATTTATGTCAAATAATTTTTTAATTGATCGAAAAATATTCAATTCCATATTATTCGACAACATGCATTCAGGATATGGCTATGAAGATACTTTATTTGCTGAGGAATTAAAAAAAATCGGAGTTGTGATATATCACATTGATAATCCTGTAGAACATACCGGTTTGAGTGATTCTGATTCATTTCTTGTTAAAACAAATGAGGCCATGAAAAATCTGGCCCGACTATATTTGCTAGGTAAAATGCCTGAAACTGTACTGATCAATTTTTATCGTTATTTAAAAAAGAATAATATTGATCAAATACTGTCATTTATGATTAGATTATTTCTGCCAATTATAAATTACAATCTTAAATCCGGCTTTCCAATACTCGTTTTTTTTCAACTATACAAATATTATTATTTTCACAAAAATCTAAAGATTAATAAAATAAATAATGTTGGCTGACATCTTTATAAATTCATAATCTACTTCCTTAATTCATTTCGAAAACTCTGAAGCACATTTTGCTAAAAATCAATTTTCAACCTTAACATAAAATTCCGTTTTGCCTGTGGGAATACCCCTATATAATAATAATAGTTTTCCCTGGTTTTTATAGTGAAGGGATCATCTGACCGGGGATCATAGCCAGATGACCTGAATTGCGATGCATACCCGTTGCTTTCATACCCGTGATTGAAAATATTACCAATTTTGAATGATAACTCTATATTATCAACAAACTTAACCCGGGTTTTAAATGATAGTGTCAAATCAGTAAAGTAGTAAGGTTCAATAGATGCAATTTCATTTTGTGTATTGTCAAGATACTGTTTTCCGACATATTTTTGAGATAAATACAATTTAAGACTATTCTTCGATACTGAATTTGCAAACTTTAAAAAATCAAATGAAAGACTTCCACCTGCTATAATACTCGGGGAATAACTTATATCTTTATTAAGATGAATTCGTTCTTCCGGAATATATGGTTCATCCCAGACAGGTATGAATTCTTTAAATTCTTTGATCTTGTTTTTGCTAAAAGTGATATTTGCTTCTGCATTTAAAAACTCGCCAAATTTAAATCCGATTTCATTCTCAATTCCAAGTCTGTAGCTTTTTTCAACATTTTCCCTTAATGGATTACCGACATTGTCCAGTTTTCCAGTGAGTACCAGTTGATTTTTATAATTCATATAATAAAGATTACTCATCAGTGAAAAACTGGAGGAGTTTAATTTAAATCCTGTTTCCAGATCATATAGTTTTTCAGGTAGAGGATACTTATTCACTGGATTGCTTGTATAGTCCACTCTGTTAGGCTCCTTATTTGAAATTGCAAATGAGGTATAAAAAACTGAATTCTTTGACAGATTAATATTAATTCCAGCTTTTGGGTTAAAAAAATGCAATTTGTCCTTTATTTTGTGATTTCTTCCATCATCATCGTCACCATTAATATTATAAGAAATAAACCTGTATTGCAGATCTGCAAAAGCATTAAGTATCTCATTGGGTGAAACCAGATATTTTACATAGGAATTAAAATCATTTTTATTTCCTTCATTGGTATAATAGACATCATTGTCTGCATAGCCAGGAATTTTCAGAATAGTCCTGACCACTCCAAAATGATCTCCAGTATACCGGTTAAGCGCACCACCAAAGATGATATTCTGTTGGTCGGTATTATATTTTAAATTGAATACCAAACCATAAAAATGATTGCTGAGCCACTTTTGTCTGACAAGATCAGAAAACTTCACTTTGGCAGTATCAATTTTGTAATCGGACAGATCTTCATCAACCTTATATTGCTCATAAAACCCATATCCCCTCGTATAATGTCCGGCAAGATTGATCATTAGTTCTTCAGATGATTTTTTATTGTAAAATAATTGATAATGATTTTGTGTATAATCATCGATCTGATTTTCGTAAGCCGGATTAAGCCTGAAATAATCTGTGCCCTGAGCATTGAAAGTTCTAAGAGAATCAATATTTTTCCATTGTACCGGGAGTCCGTCCCAGGCTTGATATGTTTTCTCCTTTCCAAACAAAGCATTGAACCTCAAAGAACTTGATTTGCCAATTTTAGCAGCAGAAATATAAAATGAATTGAGTGCAGCTACAGCTCTGTCGATATATCCGTCTGATCCAAGCAAAGAATAACGGAGATCGATTGTATATTTTTCGTTCATGAGACCTGTACCTGCCTGTGCAGAGAGCTTTCTTGAATTAAAACTGCCAAAGCTTGCATCCAGGGAGATATAAGGATCATTTTTAATTTGATTTGTAAGTATATTAATAGTTGCACCAAATGCCCCGGCTCCATTGGTTGAGGTTCCAACTCCTCTCTGAATCTGAATGCTTTCAGCCGAACCAGCAATATCTGGCAGATCCACCCAGTAAACCTGATGACTTTCAGCATCATTTAAAGGTATATTGTTTACGGTGACGTTAATTCTCGTAGGGTCTGTACCACGTATTCTGATCCCTGTATAACCGATTCCAGTTCCACCATCTGAAGTTGACACTACAGATGGTGACTGAGAAAGCAAATAAGGAATATCTTCTCCAAAATTCTTTTGTTCTATTAATTGTCTGCTAAAATTTTTATAAGTAAATGGCATTTTTTCATCAGTCCTTGTTCCATTTATATAAATATCCTGCAGTTGTATGGATTTCTTTTTAAGTACTATTTCAATTTTCTGATCCGACATTACAAAAACTTCAGTTTCGAATTCGTAAAATCCAAGGAATTTAATATTAAGAAGGTATTTTCCTGCAGGAATACTGGTGAATAAAAAATTGCCGTTTTCATCTGTTTCAGCTGTAAAATCAGTATTTACAAGTTTGATGGGAATAAAAGGCTGTATGAAACCACCGTCATCAGTTATAATTCCTTCAATTTTATACTGGGCACCAATGGTATTTAAAAATAATAATACCAATGTCAGAATAACAAATGCTTTTTTCATAAAAAAATAATAAACGGGAGATGTAAATATCGGGATCATTTATTTCCCTGATCGGAATTACCCGTTCAGGTTCGATGGGTTTGATCTCAGCCATATTTTAACAGCACCCCAAATAAACAAATTAAAATTAAAGAACTCAGATATTTAATATCTGTTTATTTGTAACAAAAATTACTATTTATTGTTTTGTTCCAGTTTGAAAAAATGTGCATTTTTGTTTAGATACTGTACTATAAAACCCTTAAAAACTTCAAGAGCAGCATCAAAGTCCTGATTGTTATTAATTACAAGGTCAGCCCTTCTTACATATGGTTCAATATAACGTTCATATGCAGGCATCACATGTTGCTCATACCTGTAAAGTACATCTTCCAGTGGATAATTCCTTTCGATCCTGTCTCTTTTTATTCTCCTGATCACCCGTATATTATCCTTGGCATTGATAAAAACCCTGAGGTCATATGGTTTGTCCAGCATTTTTTCAAAATAAAATACAAATAAGCCTTCAATTATAATTATCGGAGCCGGCTTAAATACAAGTGTTTTTGGGGTCTTGGTCTCGTTATTAAAAACATATTCTGTCCTGGTGACAGACTGAAAATGGAGAAGTTTTTTAATATCAACAGCTAATTGTTCGTGTTCTATTGATTCTGGAAGATCGAAATTTTTGACACCATTTTCATCTACATGCTGCAGATGCCGTGGCTTGTAATAATCATCCTGAGAAATAATACACAGGTCATCATAAGAGAAATACTCCCGCAGCTTCTTTATGAGAGAGGTTTTACCTGAGCCACTGCCACCTGTTATACCTATTAGGTAGGGTTTTAATAACATCCTGTTTCAATTGTCGCTACAAAAATAAACATATTAAGTAAAATACAAATAAAAAAATAAAATATATTAGAAAATAATATTTTTTACTAATTTCACACCCTGAATTTTAATCGTTTTCAATAAAGCTGTATTATGAGATTTTTTATTTTAGTTTATCTGATTTTCGTTTCTCTTTTTTCTTTTGGGCAAGATACAATACAGAAAATGCCAGTACCTCAGCAGGATAAAAACATTGTTGATATAATCGCAAGCGAAGGTTTTGGTGTTGAGTCGCTATGGAAAGGTGTTCTCGGTATGATCACATTATTGCTGATAGGATACATTTTCAGTGCAAACAGGAAATCGATAAACTGGAAAACAGTCGGGTCAGGTTTATCAGCCCAGATTGTTCTGGCTATCGGTGTAATGAAGGTGCCTGCAATCAGGATTGTATTTGAATATGTAGGACAGATTTTTATAAGTATCCTTGATTTTACTAAAGCAGGAAGTACTTTTCTTTTTGGAGGTCTCATGAATGTAGAAACAACAGGATTTGTTTTTGTGTTTCAGATTTTACCAACTATTATATTCTTCTCAGCACTTACATCGCTCCTGTTCTATCTTGGTGTGATTCAGGTAATTGTAAGGGGAATGGCATGGATTCTTACAAAAATGCTTAAAGTCTCCGGTCCTGAAAGTCTTTCAGTTGCAGGCAATATTTTTCTTGGTCAGACAGAAGCACCATTGATGATAAAAGCTTATCTTGAAAAAATGACAAAATCAGAGATACTTCTTGTCATGATAGGAGGAATGGCTACCCTGGCCGGAGGTGTGCTGGCCGCATATATTGGTTTCCTTGGAGGCGAGGATCCTGCATTAAGACTCGTTTATGCAAAACATCTTCTTGCTGCTTCTGTTATGGCAGCACCCGGAGCAATAGTGGTTTCGAAAATGTTATTTCCACAGACTGAACTGATAGATACCAAAATAAAAGTCGATGTTGAGCATATTGGCAGTAATATGCTGGATGCAATAGCCAACGGTACGACCGAGGGGCTCAAACTTGCTGCCAACGTAGCTGCTATGCTGCTTGTTTTTCTGGCTTTCATTGCTTTAATAAACGGAGTTTTAGGTTGGGTAGGGGATGTGACCAATTTTAATGACTGGCTTGCAGCCAATACAATTTATGAAAAATTTTCTTTGGAAGCCATCCTTGGAACTATTTTTGCCCCACTGATGTGGCTGATAGGAATCGGCACAAAAGATATTATGCTTATGGGTCAATTGTTGGGAATAAAACTTGCAGCCAGCGAGTTTGTAGGCTACATCCAACTGACTGAACTGAAAAATACAGCTAATGCTGTTCACCTTAGTTATGAAAAATCTGTGATAATGGCAACCTATATGCTTTGCGGATTTGCTAATTTCGCTTCAATTGGTATCCAGATCGGTGGGATAGGTTCACTTGCACCAGGACAGAGAAAAACCCTCTCTGAATTTGGATTAAGAGCAGTTCTGGGAGGTACACTTGCATCATTGCTTTCGGCAACAATAGCAGGAATGATAATTGGCTGAGTTCATTTTTTAAAAATAAAATAAACAGCGAGTATCAAAAACCCAAAACCAATCAGGTGATTGGTTTTTATTGTTTCATTTTTAAAGGCGATAAGTGTAAAACCTGTAAATACAAGCAGTGTAATAACTTCCTGCAGGACTTTAAGCTCAACCAGGGAAAACGGACCTCCATTGCCTTTAAAGCCCATCTTGTTAGCAGGTACCTGAAAAAAATATTCGAATAAGGCAATTCCCCAGCTTATAAGTATAATGGATATCAATCCTAATTTATTGAACCATTTCCATTCAGCAAATTTTAAATGACCATACCAAGCAAGAGTCATGAAAGCATTAGACAATATCAATAAAACAATGGTAGCCAGATAAGCCATATTCTAACTATAATTAAATTAAAAATTAAAAACCTGATCATATATCATTAAAAATGATAATATGAAAATTGCGCAAAAATAGAAATTTCCTGCTTGGTAGTCTGTATAAGTCAAAAGTTTTTTTTAATTTCAAATTCTGCTAAGATCATTGTATGGAAGGCTTCACGACAATATAGGATTAAAATGACAATTTTTCACCATTCAAATCACAATAGTAGTAATTAGTGATATGTTGTCTAACATACTCAAAATAATTAACAATTTTAAACATGTGAATAACATGTTTTCATCGAGGTGAGCTGGTATTGGTAAATATTGTATGCATGTGTCAAATTATCATAATGCTAATGTAAAAAAATAATATCTTTGCTTCAATTTGTTAACATATTAAAGAATGCAGGAATTTACGATAAAAGAAAGAGATTCTTATCTGAAATCACTTAAAATATTAGCTAATACAGTTGATAATGAAGTTACAGTAAATATAGATTATCAATATGATGTTTTCAGTTCTTTAATAGCAAGGTTAACGTGTGGTGAAGGATTGGTATTCAATACATTGTTTTCCAGGATATCGTACCTTGGAATTAAATATAAGCTAAAAACTGTTCTTTTATCCGATCTTCATCTTTATAGAAAAGAATTTGATAAAAAAAAAGAAATTTCAGAGGGAATTCTATTTAAACTTGGAAATTTTCTTATAAAAGAACTGCTTTATTCAACAGGACTCAGGAACTTCCCGGTATGGACCATGTCCATCATGAGACCAGAATTTACAATAAGCAAAAAAGAGATAGTCAAAAGGAAAATTGTCGGGAGGTATAATCTGCTTGGAAAAAAATCAAGCGATGAATATCTTGTAATTGAAGATGAAGATCCAACCATACAACAGGTAATGCGGGTTGATGCACTCGATGCTTTTAAAAACTCCATTGATTATATTGATCAAAAGATAAATGCAGGAGAATTGCCATTAGTAATTTCACTGGTCTATATCGATATTGATGCAGAGGGTGTTCTATTGCCTCAGATTATCATAATCGAACCTGATTACCTGGTTGATGTAACTGCTGTAGCTGAATGCTTTAAGCCTCATGGAGGTCATGCCAGGTATTTTCTTCTTAATAAGCTTGCATTTGATACATATTCAGTTCATATTACTACCGGAAATGCAGTTAACCATTTCCTTGATGAAATAATAAGTGATCCCGGAAAAGAGTTTGAAGAAGTCATAACTGATATTTTTCAGCTTGATCCGATACGTTTTTCACTTATGGAAGACAAGGATATTCAGGTATTGGTTAAAACACTCAGGAATCATTTTGATAATATAAAAAGAGTTGTAAATGAAGATTTTAAAAGCATTTATTTAGATGTTGAACAATGTGTTCTGGAGCCGAGTTTCTATTCTCCTGTTTTTGGACTGCAGGGTAGGCTGGATGTGTTCCAGCAGAAAAAGCAGTCTGGTGAAGCAGCAATTATCGAATTGAAATCCGGAAAACTGTTTATGCCCAATACCTATGGGCTGAATACCAATCATTACACACAGACTTTGCTGTATGAACTAATGATCCGGTCAGTTTATAATTTCAAGCTTAAACCAATCAACTTTATTCTGTATTCTGCTTTGGATGGGCAAAACATCCGTTTTGCACCGACTATTAGTGCACAACAGAAGGAAGCTGTTTCTGTAAGAAATGACATTGTGATTCTTGAAGAACAAATACTTTGCTCGAATAATATTGAACATATCTTAAAAAATATCCATCCGGATAGTTTTCCTGGGGCAGGCGGGTTTATATTAAGGGATATCGAAAAAATTGCGTCAGTTTTTAAGGACTTAAGCGATATTGAAAAATCATACTATACTCATTTTGCTTCTTTTATTTCCAGGGAACAGAGAAATTCCAAAACCGGTTTTTTCAGGGAAGGAGTAACAAATGGACAGGCTGCATTCTGGTTATTGACTGAAAAACAGAAATCTGAACAGTTTTCAATTCTTCAGAAATTAAAGCTTACCGGATTTGGTGGTGAAAATGATTCAATTCTATATTTTGAAAAAACTACAGAAACTAATGAACTGTCAAATTTCAGAAAAGGAGATATAGTTTTGTTATATCCAGACAATGGTAAAGATATAAGTCAGATTGAAAGTCAGATATTCAAATGCACTATAACGGAACTTGCACCGGAAATGGTTGAGCTAAAACTCAGGGCTAAAGTACGTAAAACTCAGTTCGAACAGACGGGCTCTCTATGGAACCTGGAGCATGACTATCTTGATACCAGTTTTGCTAAAATGCATTCTGGACTAGTCAAGTTTTTTAGTTTCCCTGAAAATATTAGAAATCTGATACTTACATTGAAATCTCCTGAAAAACCGGAAATATCTGAGATTAGGATTGACTCAGATGGTCTTACCGGTAAACAGGCTGAAATGGTTAAAAATATAGTTAACTGCAGGGACTATTTCCTGCTTTGGGGTCCGCCTGGTACGGGTAAAACCAGCAAAATAATAAAAAGCGTGGTCAATGAACTGATAATCAGGAATGAAAATATTCTCCTTGTAGCCTATACCAATCGGGCAGTAGATGAATTATGCGAGGCAGTGGAATCCATTCGCAGCAATGGGGAAATTCAATATATCCGGATTGGAAGCCGGTATGCCTGCGCTGATAAATACAAGGGAAAACTACTGGATGAATGGGTGCGGAGATTGAAAACTAGGGCTGGATTGAATGACCTGCTAAAGAAGACAAATATTTATATTTCTACCGTCAGTTCACTTGTTGGAAAAGATGAGCTATTCGATATTAAAAAATTTGATACTATCATTGTTGATGAAGCATCTCAATTACTTGAACCAATGATAATACCAGTACTGCCACGGGTTAAAAGATTTATCCTGGTTGGGGATCATATGCAGTTACCCGCTGTTGTATCACAGGAGAGGCTTACAACCGAGGTAAAAGATCAATCCTTAATAAAAATTGGACTTTCCGATCTGAGCAATTCTTTGTTTGAGCGTATGTTTACCCAGTCTGTGAGTCATAAATGGGATTGGTCCTATGGTATGCTGAATGAACAGGGAAGAATGCACGACAAGATAATGAAGTTTCCGAATAGCATGTTCTATAAAAACAGTCTTATATCAATTGACCATCTGGAACATTTGCGCGCAGAAAGGGAACTGAAATATAGAACCGGAATACAAAGAGACCTGATTAAAAACAGGATGATCTATTGTCCTGCAAAAATCTATGAGACTGGAGTTTTTGCCAAAAACAACATAGATGAAGCAGATAAAGTTGCACAATTGGTTATGGAGTGGAAAGATATTTTTGAGCTGAATAATATGGATTTTACAAATGGAGCGATAGGCATTATAACCACTTTCAGGGCTCAGATTGCAACTATCAGGAACAAATTGATCAGATCCGGCATTGATATTCAAAATATTTCAATTGATACAGTGGAAAGATATCAGGGTTCAGCCAGGGATATTGTGATCTACAGTATGGCAGTTAACTCAATACCGAGGTTCGAACAAATTATAAATAATGATACCAAAGGCCTCGATCGAAAACTGAATGTTGTGATTACAAGGACCAAAGAACATTTTATTTTTTTGGGCAATGAAGAGATTCTAAACTCCAATAAATTATACAGGAAATTAATAGAAAGCTCTTTTAAAATTGAGCTGTGAGGATATAATGGCGGTAACTCATTTACTGTAAAAGCAAAATATTTATAAAATTTGCAAATAGTTCACCTGGTAACAGATCTTATTTGAAATATTAGTAACATCGGATGAAATCCGGCATTAAAATACGATAAATAAACAGTTTTGGCGTGATTCTTGCGTTTTTTTTAAAAAATCATGGCAAAACAGAATACAATGTAAGTATTCACTGAGTAGTTACATTTCTTGTTATTGAATTCTAAATCATTGATTATTTCATTTTATAAATTTCAATATTTCTAAGTCAATTTATTCTGATATTCCGGTAAGATCACTGTTGTGTCCTGAATAATAGCACGATAATTAATATCAGTGTTATTATATAAATAGCTTTACGAGTCACCTGATTGCCTAGTATTTAAACTAATTCGGATCGGAGTAAAGTGGACACAATTAATTAAATAATATCACTTCAGTACTTTGGGCTGGCATTAGCCTGAAATAAAATAGAATGAAAGCTTGCTTATTTACACTTTATCAAGTGAATCATAAGCATCCATTACTGATTTCACTGCTGTGGCTGAGTCTTTTAGCAATGCCACTTCTCCTTCATTCAGATTGATTTCTATGATCCTTCTGATTCCGTTTTCTCCCAGTTGAACAGGAACACCAAGATAAACATCTTCAAATCCGAACTCTCCTTCCAGCTTCACACAACACGGGAATATCCTTCCATCATCTTTCAGTATGGATTCTACCATCTGAGCAGCAGCTGCTCCGGGTGCATACCATGCTGATGTTCCCATTAATTTGACCAGTTCTCCTCCACCGACCTTGGCTCTCTCAACCAGACGAGTAATTGTTGTCTCATCCATTAGCTCCCTTAACGGAATTCCTGCAACAGTGGTGTATCGTGGCAGGGGTACCATAGTGTCACCATGCCCTCCGAGTAAAAGAGTATGTATATCCTTAGGTGAAACATTGAGTTCTTCAGCAATGAATGCTGTAAATCGCGCGGTGTCAAGAATTCCTGCCATGCCAAAAACTTTATTTCTTGGCATTCCTGAAGTAAGGTGGGCTGCGTATGTCATAACATCAAGCGGATTTGAAACTACGATTATTATCGGCTCTTTTGAATATTCAAGTATAGACCGGACCACTGAATTTACAATTTTGGCATTTGTGGCTATCAGATCATCCCTGCTCATACCAGGTTTTCTCGGTAAACCTGCGGTAATGACAACAATATCAGAATCAGCAGTGTCAGCGTAATTATCTGTTCCTTTTACCCTGGTAGAATAAAAGTCGATTGGTGCCTGCTGCCATGTATCAAGTGCTTTGCCACGTGCAAAATCTCCCATGATATCAAGAATTACAATCTCATTCACAAGGTCTTTATGTGCCAGTACATTTGCTACTGTAGCACCCACATTGCCAGCTCCGATAACAGTTACTTTTTTCATTTATTTACATTAATTTATTTACAAAAAAAATCTCTAAGTCAAAGAGTGCAAATGTATGTATTTTATTTCTATTCAACATAAAATAGTATTATCATTATATGAATAAACTATCACAATTAAATTTTTTTTGCGTTTAAATAATTGATATTCTTATTTTTTTAATAAAATGAACTTAAAAATTTTTATTAACTGATTAATATTATAATTTTGCGCAGTCAAAAAGTAAAAGAACTTTTTACTTTATTAAAATGTTTAATAATCAGATAGTTAGCTTAATAAATTGTAGATAAATAAAAAATAATTATGAAACGGTTTTTATTGATTTTTTTCATCGGATTCCTGAGTTACAATTCATTCACACAGATACACATCTGTGGGACTAAAGATGATGGGTCTATGATGGCAAGGCTTATTGAAAATAAAAAATACATGGAAAGTCATCTTGGGTTAAGGGGGGATAATGACTGGATTTATATACCTGTACAATTTCATATTGTCAGTGATGCCAATGGAGTAGGAGGAGTAGAGGAGCGAAAGATAATAGATGAGTTATGTACCATCAATAAAAACTATTCTCCCAATAAAATGAAATTCTACCTTACCCCTGATTTTAGCTATGTTAAGTACAATCCACTTTATAACGACCCAGGGTCTGACTTTGCTGAGGCAAAAATTAAAACCAGTAAGAATAAAAATGCATTGAACATTTTTATTGTAAATGATATACCTAGTGGCTCAGGTTTTGGACAAGTACTTGGTTATTATTCTCCCATCCTTGATATAATTGTAATCAGGAAAAATCAGATAGGTGTGAATCAACAGACTGTTTCACATGAAATTGGTCACTTTTTTAGCCTTCAGCATCCTTTTTATGGATGGGAAGAAACTCCGTATGATGCAGCAGTACATGGTAATCCACTGAAAATACAAAAAATAAAGTGGGGCGGAATAAATTTTGATATTGAACTTGTAAACAGGTCTAACTGCAATGATGCAGCAGATAAAATATGTGATACTCCACCAGATTATAATTTTGGGATAGTGGACCCTGAGCAAAACTGTAAGCTTAATGGTCCAATTCTCGATTACAACAAGGACACAATAAAAACACAGGAGAATAATTACATGAGCTATTTTTTTAATTGTGGTAAATATCAGTTTACTCCCATGCAGGTATCTGCTATGCGTGCTGACTTTCTAAGTAATTTACGGTCCTATATCAGAACTGGGGTGGTACCTGATACAACAGCTATAAATGCTGCTGACTTTAAGGTAGTCTCACCACTTGAAAATGAGACAACTCCATTTTATGATGAGGTAACTCTTGACTGGCAGGACATGCCAGGGGCTACTCATTATCTTGTATCAATATTTCCTCCCAGTGCACCAAACAATATAAAGTATTTTTTTGTAAAGGGTGTTTCAAAAGTTATTGTCAAAGATCTGGAAAAAAATAAAAAATATACGTGGCATGTAAAACCATATAATGTTGGAAACACATGTACCAATAAACTGGGACCTGCAAATTTCAAAACAGGCAATTACACCGTTGGGATCGAAGAAGAACTGACAGCAGGAGAAGATATGCAGGTTTTTCCTAACCCCGTAAATGATAACCTGTTTTATGTTTTTTCAAAAAATGCTCATACCAGGACAGATTTAAAAATGTACAACTCTTTAGGTCAATTGGTTGATTCCTGGTCAATGGATATAGGTATAGGAACAAACTCCATTAATTTGACTAAATCTAATTATCAGAAAGGATTTTACAATTTGATTTTAAAAACGAAAGATCGTGATTATATTCGCAGATTAATTATTCAATGATCAGTTTTTAAATTTATAAAATAAATACTAATGAATTTACACGAATATCAGGCTAAGGAAATATTAGCTTCATTTGGTGTACCCGTCCAGAAGGGTATCATGGCTGAAACAATTGAAGAGGCTATTATTGCAGGAGAAAAAATTAAAGCTGAAACCGGTTCAGGGGTTTGTATAGTTAAAGCTCAGATCCATGCAGGTGGAAGAGGAAAAGGTGGAGGTGTGAAACTGGCTAAAAATGAGGAGGAGTTAAAAACTCATGCCAGGAATATTCTGGGTATGATGCTCAAAACACCGCAGACTCCCGGAGGCCTTAATGGTCCGGGAAAGCTTGTGAGGAAGGTTCTTATTGCCGAGGATGTTTATGTGCCAGAGTATTCTGCCTGCAAGGAATTCTATATTTCCATACTCATGGACAGGCAAAACAGAAAAAATGCAATAATTTACAGTACTGAAGGAGGTATGAATATAGAAGAAGTAGCAGAGAAAACACCTCATCTTGTCCATAAGGAACATATAGACCCTGCATTGGGATTTCAGGAATTCCAGGCAAGAAAAATAGCCTTTAACCTTGGTTTATCAGGAAATGCTTTCAAGAATATGGTCAGGTTTATAAAAAACTTGTACCAGGCCTACCTTGGATCTGATGCAAATCTGATTGAAATAAATCCGGCATTAAGAACCGGAAATGATGACATCATCGCTGTGGATGCCAAAGTCAGTATTGAGGACAATTCTTTGTACCGGCATCATGATATTATAGCTATGAGAGATGAAAGTGAAGAAGATCCTACTGAAGTTGAAGCGAAAAATTTTGACCTCAATTATGTCAAACTTGATGGCAACGTAGGCTGTATGGTAAATGGAGCCGGCCTTGCAATGGCAACAATGGATCTGATAAAACAATCCGGAGGTTCTCCTGCCAATTTTCTTGACGTTGGAGGGACAGCTGATGCAAACAGGGTAGAGCAGGGTTTTAGAATTATTCTCAGCGACCCTAATGTGAAAGCTATTCTTGTGAATATTTTCGGTGGAATTGTCAGAGCAGACAGAGTGGCACAGGGAATAATTGATGCATATAATAATATTGGTAATGTAAGGGTTCCAATAATTGCACGCTTGAGGGGTACAAACGCAGAAAAAGCTAAAGAACTTATCGAACAAAGCGGACTTAAAGTTCATTATGCAATAGAATTTCAGGAAGCTGCCGACCTTGTTAAGAAAGTATTAAATTAATAAATTAATAAACAAAAAGCCACTCCCGGGTGGCTTTTTTTTTGTTGCAGCATGATCGGTGATATCACTTTCTAAATATAAATCAGATGATAAGCTGAAAGGGTATCTTTGGGCTTTTGTGTCAGTTATTGCGGTATCAAATGTGTATTTATTCAGCAAAATAGCCCTTGAAGAGATAAATCTTTTACAGTTTGGTTTTTTTTGGTTTGGCTTTGGACTGATTTGGATAATACTTCTGACCGACTTCAGGCAGAGTATCAGAATGATAACTTTAATCCCCCGAAATTCATTAAAGATTTACTTTTTTTCCGGAATATTGGAAACTGTGTCAACTGCCAGTTTTTTTTATGCGATGGAACTGATTGAAAATCCATCTGTAACATCTTTCCTGACAAATCTAACCCCCATTTTAGTAGTGCTTATGAGTTTTATATTCCTGAAAGAAAGGTTTTCAAAGTATGAGCTTGCAGGCATATTATTCACTATTAGCGGAGCTTTTATCATAAGTTATTTGGGTAATAAAGGACTTGGAAGTTTTTTAATGTTTGGCTCAATTTATGTTTATTTGAATTCGATAACCCAGGCTTCTGTGATGATCCTTGTTAAAAAAAATATTACAAATCTCTCTCCAAAACTTTTGACATTGAACAGGACAATCTTTATATTTTTTTTTTCAGTTATATTTGTCATTTTTACCAGACAAAGCCTTAGTATTTCTTTAAAAACTTTCATTGCATTGGTCATTGGATCATTTTTAGGTCCATTCCTTACTACAATTTCAGCGTATAATGCTTTAAAATACCTGGAAGCATACAAACAATCTTTGATAAACAGTTCAAAAAGTCTGTTTGTTTTGCTGGGTTCTTTTTTGATATTTGGGAAGCTGCCAATGAATTTTCAGATAATCGGGGGTGTGTTTACAATTATTGGCGTTATATTGGTTTCGCTAGGGTCAAAACAAAAAAATGTAAAGTAAACTCACCTTTTTGAATAGGTTAGTATTACTGAGTCGTTTTCAATAGAGTTTTTATATTTGGCATTCCTGATTTATAAAGTCAAAAATGGTAAAAAAAAATAAAATCCAAGGCTAAGATTTTACGATTTGGATTTTTATCAATATCCCAGTTTTTTAAGGGTTTTTTCATCATTCCTCCAGTCATCAAGCTCCTTTACAATTAGCTCCAAAAAAACTTTCGAACCTAGAAATTCCTCAATGTCCTCTCTTGCAAGAGTGCCCAGTTTTTTTATCATTTCACCTTTTCTGCCTATGATGATATGCTTTTGCGACTTCCGGGAAATAAAAATATTAGCCTGTATGTATATTAGTTTTTCATTTTTCCTGAATGCATCCCTCCACTCATCCACTACAACCTGAACTGAATATGGTACTTCTTTTTGGTAAAGCATAAGGATCTTTTCCCTGATAAGCTCCTCAACAAAAAACCTTTCAGTTTTATCAGTAAACTGATCTTTGGGATAATAAGGTGGGCTCGCAGGAATATTTTCTTTCAGGGATTTTATAAGATTATCTGTATTGATTCCTGATTTTGCTGAAATGATAAATACTTCTGTAAACTGTATTATTTCATGCCATTTTTCAAGTTGTTCACTGATCTTTTCTTCTGTGCCAAGATCCATCTTATTAATGACAAGGTATTTCGGTACTTCAGCTGATTTTAGGCTTGCAAGAAACTTTTCTGTATATTCAAAATTATCAAAAATATCAGTGATGAAAAGTATGGCATCGGCATCTTCAAAACTGCTGTAAATATACTTATTCATAGATTTTTGAAGTTCATATGCAGGTTCATAGATCAATCCCGGAGTATCTGAAAAAATCAGCTGGTGGTCATCGTCATTGTAAATTGCGAGCATCCTTTGTCTGGTGGTCTGAGGTTTGGAAGTGACGATAGCCAATTTTTCCCCAATCAGCTGGTTGAGCAAAGTTGATTTGCCAACATTTGGTTTTCCTATAATGTTTATGAAGCCGGCTTTATGCATTTCAATGTAAACTTTTTAATTTGTTTTTAAAATAATTTTCAATATGATCAAAAATTATATTTGGTTTCATTACTCTCCATTCAAGATCATTTAACTCAATATCCATATTTATATATCTGTCAATTTTGCATTTTCTGAACTCTTTCCTTACATGTTCCAGGCAATTTATACTTACTATCCATCCGTTTTCATCCAAAACCTCCTCGCACCATTCTTCATAATAACTTGTGTCATCTCCATGAAAATTCAGAACATTATCAATTACCAACAGGAATTTGACAATTCCCTCTGACATAAGATGTTCAGCAATATTCCTTTTAAGATACATTATATCATTATAAAGAATATCATTCCATTCTCCGATAAGTTGCAGAATAGCAAACTTTTGCCGGTAATTGACCCAGATTATCTTGAGATATAGTGTTGATGAGCCAAAATCATCCCATTGAGGGTGAATGTAATAATTATAAATTGCATTGTGATAACTAAATTCATCGTAGATCCTGTGATAAAAAGGTGAATGTGGATCATCTTCGGCTGTGTATTCATCTCTCCATGAAAAAAAAGGCTCAATATTCTGCATGGATCAATCATCAAATTTAAGAACCTCAATGAAAGCTTTCTGCGGAACCTGAACCTTTCCGAATTCTCTCATTCTTTTTTTGCCTTTTTTCTGTTTTTCAAGAAGTTTCCTTTTTCGTGTGATGTCACCACCGTAGCATTTAGCCGTAACATCTTTCCGTAATGCTGACAAGGTCTCCCTGGCAACTATATTTTGGCCGATTGCAGCCTGGATTGCAATTTTGAATTGCTGTCGAGGTAATAAATCCCGAAGTTTTGCTACCATTTTCCTACCCATTGCCTGAGCTTTTGACCTGTGTATAAGAATTGAAAATGCATCAACCGGTTCACCATTGAGTAAAATATCCATTCTTACCAGATCTGACCTCCTGAAATCCTTTACAAAATAATCGAAAGAAGCATATCCTTTCGAAATTGACTTTAATTTATCATAAAAGTCAAGGACGATTTCGGCAAGAGGTATCTCAAATATCATTTCAACACGGTCGGTAGTAAGATAATTCTGATTGAGAAGAGTGCCACGTTTGTCAAGACACAGATTCATTATTGAACCAATGTAATCAGGTTTGGTGATAATCTGAGCTTCAATATAAGGTTCTTCCACGTAATCAAGATTCGTAGGATCCGGCAGATCAACAGGTGTATGTATTACAAGCTTTTCCGCTTTGTTTGTATAAGCATAATAAGTTACGTTAGGCACAGTTGTCAGTACTTCCTGATCATATTCCCTCCACAACCTTTCCTGCACTATTTCCATGTGGAGCAATCCCAAAAAGCCGCATCTAAAGCCAAATCCCAGAGCATTTGATGTTTCTGGTTCCCATACTAACGATGCATCGTTTAGCTGAAACTTTTCAAGACTATCCCTAAGGTCTTCAAAATCATCATTATCCATAGGATAGATACCTGCAAATACCATTGGCTTAACATCTTCAAATCCGTGAATGGGTTCAGAAGCAGGGTTATCTGATCTTGTAATTGTATCACCAACTTTGATCTCTTTCGACTCTTTTATTCCTGTTATAATATATCCTACATCTCCACAGGTAAGTTCCTGCTTAGGAACCTGGTCAATCTGAAGTATGCCAATTTCATCAGCACCATATTCTTTGCCGGTGTGATAAAATTTTACTTTATCATTTTTTTTCAAAGTACCGTTGAATATTCTGAAATATGCTATTACCCCCCTGAAACTGTTGAATAACGAATCAAAAATAAGAGCCTGAAGAGGTGCATCCGGATTTCCTTTTGGATGGGGAATTTTTTTTATCACTGCTTCAAGGATGTCTTCAACTCCTTCTCCGGTTCGTCCACTGGCTAGTATTATATCATCAAGATCACAACCAATCAGGTCAATTATCTGATCCTGAACCTCTTCGATCATTGCATTTGGCATATCTATCTTATTCAGGACAGGTATTATTTCAAGATCATGACCTATTGCCAGATAAAGATTTGAAATGGTCTGTGCCTGAATACCCTGAGTGGAATCAATCACTAGCAATGCTCCTTCACATGCAGCAATTGAACGTGAAACTTCGTATGAGAAATCAACATGCCCTGGAGTATCTATCAGATTAAGAATATACTTCTGACCATCTTTGCAGTCATAATACATCTGGATCGCATGGCTTTTTATTGTTATTCCACGTTCCCTTTCCAGATCCATATTATCTAGCGTCTGAGTAGTTAGATCGCGTTCAGCAATCGTGTGGGTGTATTCCAGAAGTCTGTCTGATAAAGTGCTCTTGCCATGATCAATGTGCGCAATAACACAAAAATTCCTGATATTTTCTATTTTCTTCATAGGCTCGCAAAGATATGACAGGAAATGAAAGTAAAGGTAATTTTTTGCAATATTTTTATTTATATATAGATAAATGGTATATATGTATTCATAAAGAATCAATGCAGCTATTATGTTATTTTAAAATTTTAAAGTATCAACATCATATTTACATTATTTAAGCTACAAATACAAATAAAGACCGTTTTAATTTTTCAGATTTATTTGAATATTTTGGAATTATTAATGATATTTGAAAACATCAAATATTATGCATTTGATAAATTAATAAAAATGTTAATTTTTTATGAATAATTTGTAAAAAATAAAATATTTACTATCTTGCAAACCAATTCATTGTAAAAAATATTTATTATGTCAAAAAATTGCTTCAGATCCAGCTTTTTTATAATGCTTTTAACTATGGCATATTATTTATCTGCACAGGTAAACAATATCAGGATTGATATGAACAAAATAATTCCAATTTTAAAAGAGATTAATTTTCCGTTTGATAATCAGACCATTAAACTGCCAGTTCCGAATATGGGAGAAATTGAATTTAAAGCAATCCAAAATAATACCATTTCAGGAGAATTTCAATCTCAATTTCCACAGATCAGGACCTATGACATAATAAGTGTTTCAGATCCAAATATTAATGGTGCTTTAACAATAAATGATGAAACCTTATATGCAAGCATTTACACGCCTGAAGGTATGTTGGGAATATGGCCTTCAAAAAAATCAGGAGATGGCTATTACAGGGTTTATTATGGTAATTCAGATCCTGAGAATCCTTATGCTCACGTATGTTGTACTCAGGATGAAAGTGAACATTCACTTCGAATGATGAAAGAATGGAAAATCCCCCAAGACCTAAGATCAACAACATCAAGTGGAGAAAAGCTAAAAACTTTCAAACTTGTGCTGATATGCACCGGAGAATTTTATGAAGCTAATGGCAACTCAGCCAATAAAGTCAATACACTTATAAGTGCGATTGTAAATGCATGGAATGTTATATTGAAAAAGGATCTTTCAATAAGACTTAATTTGTCCCAAACTCCTTTTTTATATTCCAATAAAGATACTGATCCTTTCATTCCAGATCAGGCAGGAGGCAAAACCAGAACAACACAGGCTGTGGATGCAATTCATGCAAAATTCAGTTCCGGTTCATATGATATAGCCCATGTTCTTCATAATCATCACTCACTGATAACATCAAACTGGTCGAGTGGAGGTCTTGCAGGGGTAGGTGTTGTTTGCAACAATGGTACCGGATTTGGATCCGGTGGCGGACCAGCCAAAGCTGCCGGATGGAGTGGTTCATTTTATAATGATGACAATGATTTTGTCCAGCTTTCAGCTCATGAAATTGGACACCAGTTCAATATGTTGCATACATTCAATGGCACTGGTGAATCATGTACAGAAAATATTTCAGAGACCACAGCTTATGAAATCGGAAGTGGCACCACTATAATGTCCTATAATGGGGTTTGTGGTAATGATCAGAATATCCCTGGTTCCGCAGAATCAGATAATTATTATCACATAAATTCACTTGAAAGGGCTATAGGTTTTATTGCCTCAACTAGCTGTGGAACATCAGCGAACACCAATAATAACCCTCCTGTGCCAAATGCCGGTAATGATTACACAATACCAAAAAGCACTCCTTTTATGCTTACTGGATCAGCAACCGATGCCAATAATGATATGTTGACATATTGTTGGGAGCAGTACGATGAAGATGGCCCCGGCACTTCCACTCAGGGCTTGTTGGGCTCCAATGCTGCTAACAACACCAAGGCACCACTTTTCAGATCATACCCCCCATCTTCATCTCCTGTCAGATATTTCCCTGATATTTATTACATTCTTCAGGGGCTGAACAAAGACAGGACATTTGAAGCTTTGCCATCTGTAAGCAGAACGATGAAGTTCAGATTTACTGTCCGGGATAATAATAATGCAGGAGGTGGAGTGAGCTGGGATGAAAATTCAATCACTGTAGCATCAGGGGCAGGGCCATTTGAAATGACCAGTCAAAATACTGCAACTAACCTGGTAACTGATGGTACAGGCACTTTTTCTGTTAAATGGAATGTTGCTAATACTGATAAAGCACCTGTAAATTGTACCAAAGCAGATATTTACTTTTCCAATGATGGTGGAAAATCATTTCCATTTTTTCTTGCCAGTACTGCAAATGACGGTGAACAAACTATACCTGTACCTGATTATTCGACGATTGAAGGGAGGATAATGGTAAAAGGTCAAAACAATATTTTCTTTGATGTAAATAATTCAGATATAAAGGTTCAGGCTCCATGCTCACCGGTTGGGGCCTCATTCACACCTGTAAATAATGTAAAATATGACTATAATAAATCATCAAACCCTTCACTTGACCTTAATCTTGTGCCTGCCTATGGAAAATCAATTACCAAATTCAGCGGTAGTATCAGTTCAGTTGACAAACCATCCAATCTGGTCTATTTTGACCAAAGCAGCAATCAATGCGTGAATGGGGGAAATGATGTTACTTATGATATTTTTAAATTTTATGTTTCTGTGAGCGGTTCTTATACATTTGAAAATACCGGTGTATATGGAAATGTGATGAATTTTTATATTAATGAGTATAATGATGCTAATCTATGTAATAATATGATTGGGACCAATGCGATCAAGCCTACCGGTATGACTACTGTAACTGTTTACAATTCGGTGACATTGGATCTAATGGCAGGTAAAGAATATTATTTCAGGATCAGCAGTTTTTCTCCATCATTTCCTACATTGCCGGCAAGTTACAATGTCAATCTTAAAACTAAGCCATCCGGTGCTGTCATGTATGACAATACTCCTTCACCAGGTAACAACTACTTATATACGTTTTTTGCACTTAATTCCTCAAATGGTAAAATTCATGCTATCAGTGCGGAATCAGATTTCCGGTCGCTGCTTGGCGATTTTGGTATTTACAAAGTTTATGGTATATGCGTAGCAAAACAAGATTCAGCTAAATTTTACAGTTATAAAGGGAAAACACTAAATGAACTTGAGGCTGGAATATATTCCTTCAATCTCTGTGCTGATTTAAGCTCTAATATCATCACTATTGAGATAGTGGCACCAAAATGTGATCTAAATAGTATTACAATCAATAATATAAATTGCAATAGCAATAGTACATTGAGCGATCCTGCTGATGATTTTATTTCCTTTACAATGCTGGCTCAATATGGGTCATTTACCGATACTTTCCGATTTGTGAACCCAGACACTAATTACATTAAACCACTTTTTGGTAAATTTGGCACTCCTGATACTTTCAGTCTTTTCAAAGGAAGTGCTGGCAATGGTGATTTAAACCTCATTTTTTCTTATAAAAAGGGATATTGTTTTGATACAATAGAAGTGAATGATCCAGGTATTTGCTCTGATTGTTCAAATGCTGCTGCAAGAATTAATGAAATTCATTATGAAAATGAAGGAAATGATGAAAATGAATTCATTGAAGTATTCATAGCTGATCCACAACCTCAAAATGTGAAAAAATACTTTATAGAGCTTTATGACGGGACAAGTGGAAAAGTTTATGGGAAAAAATCGTTGGATAGCTTCATAATGAAACCAGGCAATGGTGGTATATTTTATGTATGGGAATATTCAGGAATTAAGGATGGTTCTCCGGACGGACTGGCATTGATTGGGGAGTGTGGAGATGTTATGGAGTTTTTATCCTATGAAGGACAATTTACTGCAGTCAATGGAACTGCATCTGGACTTATTTCAAATAATATAGTTGCAAGTGAATTACCTGCAACTCCTCCCGGAAGTTCAGTCCAGAAATTAGGAAATAACTGGGTTTATACTGTAGCCTACAATACAAAAGGCAGGATCAATGATGCAGGTCCATGTAAACTTATCAGTGCCAGACAGACAGAAATTATTTGTAATAATAATTCCACATCATTTAATCCGGCTGATGACTATATAAATTTTAAATGTAATCCTATTGGTAATCAGTTAAAAGGAAAATATAAGCTTACTTCTTCAGCAACAAAGCTTATACCTGAGATAGCAGATTTTGGAACTGTGACCAATTTTAGGACCGAATCGGGAACATCCGGAAAAGGTGATATTACAGTCAGTATGGTCAGTGTCGATTCTTTCGGTTGCAGTATTGTTTTCTCTTTGACAGACCCGGGTAATTGTTCTCCCGATTGTAAAATTTCAGATTCAAAGATCTCTCCGATAAAATGCAATGAGAACAGCACAAACACCAATACGACTGATGACTTTCTATGGTTTTACCTGGAACCATCCGGGTTTAATGTTGCCGGAAAATATACTGTGGAAGTAAGTAAAGGATCTGTTACACCAGCTACTGCAAATTATGGAGTAAAAACATATTTCAATCTGCAGCCTGGAAGTGCAGGAGGAGGAGATGTGGAACTGACTATTAAAGATCAGAATAATGTAGCATGTATTTTTAAAAACACAATTAAAGATGGAGGCCCCTGCAGTCCAAATTCAACACAAGAAAATTATATCAGGAAAAAGCTAGTTACATTGTATCCAAATCCTGCCAGAGATATATTGAACATGTACGATGAGGGATATGTTGTTTCACGTTTTAGTATCACTGATATATTAGGCAGAACTGTGCTTACCGGATCGTTTAATCAGGAAATTTATGTATCAGGACTTGCCAAAGCGGTTTATTCGATCAGGTTTTATAATAAAAACAACGAAATCGTTGAGATACAGAAATTTGTTAAAGAGTAGGGGAGATGTCATTGATTTTTCAATTCTATAAATTACCTTATGTACAAAAACAAACTTCATTTTAAGATCAACTTCCTGTTCTTTTTTGTGGTTTTTGTTTTTATTCAGAAATCACATACTCAAAATGGGCCTGAAAATATATTATTGACTGCCTATGTGCAGGATCCTGACAAAGAAAATCCAACAAATATAAGAAAGGATCCGGGTGGAGAAATCCTGATATCCCTTAAAAAATCAGGTGAGTATATGGTTGAAATAATCGGACAAAAAAATGCCTGGTTCAAAATAAATAAAATCCAGGTTTTTGATACTGAAGCTGTCGATATCCCAGGAAAAACTGCCTGGATGCATTTTTCAGTATTGGCCGTAAGAACCCGAAATTATGCAGATCAAAGCTTGAACGTGTACTCCTTGCCCAATATGAAGTCGAAAATTACTGCTGTCATCAAGGAAGAAACCGAAGTACGTTTTAAAAAGATAAATAATGATTATGTACTGATCCGTTTCACCGACAGTAAAGGTAAAAATGTGGAGGGATGGATAAAAAAAGATTGGCTGTGCGGAAATCCTGTCACCAATTGCAACTGATCTATGGCTTTAACTTGTATGAAAAACCAAAGTAAAGCAGATAATGGGCAGCGGTTTTTCCTTTTAAAAATATTCTATGTGTAAGTATTTAAAATACGGTAAATTAACATTTAATATATTAATATTTAATGTCTATTTTAATTTTATATATAAAATCCTATTAATCATTTGCTAATTTTCTTCAGATAGTTTCACTATAATACTAATTATTTCAACAACGATTTGATGCTAAAAAAGTTATTTTTGCTAAATTTGTTTGATTATAGCACATATGAAACTGACAAAAAAAATCTTAATATAAGGCTGGTTAGCAAGAGATTATTAGATGTAAATGAATATAAAGAAGTAAGCCAATGGATTAATTATTTAGGTTGGTTTGTGTCAGTAATCAAGGTTGATGTCCCACATCTGAAAATTGAAGCTGAATCATTACAATATTCTGAACAACATATTTTGAATCTATTTAATACTTATAATTCACTAAAAATAGAATTTTTATTGGAAAGAAAATTTGATGAAACAGTAGATCCCATTCCAAAAAAATTGTATCATATTACTATTCCTGAACAGCTTAAAGAAATAAAAAAAATAGGATTAACACCAAAAACAAAGCAAAAATTGTCACATCATCCGGATCGTATTTATTTTGGATTTAAAGAACAGGAAGTTATTGATCTGGTTAAAGCTTTTCATCATCTTGATCCTTCTGAAAACGTGTATACTGTATTGGAAATTAATACTTCATTTGTGCCTGCTTATTTAAGGCTTTTTATTGATCCTGACTATATTAAGTGTGGCTGTTATACATTGAATAATATACCACCTATAGCAATCCAGGAAACTTCAACAATTATTATCAGTTAAAATTTGGAAATGTCAAATTAATTTTGTATGTTTGATTTATTGATTCAAAGGTTTGGAGTCAGAAGAAATCCTCAAGAATTTTCAATATTATAGATATAAAGTGGATGCATAATTCATTGGATATTCCAAAGATTTATTTTAAACGTGTGGCAATATGAAACATGCTGAAACATATGGCAATTATGGACGCTACTTCACCTGCTTTGATAGATTGCAATTAATTAATAACGGCAATCAACTCGGCTTGTTTAATATTACTTGTACTTGATTAGTGATTTAAAAATCTAAACCATGAAAGTAATGAAAATGACAGCTTGCAATTTTGATAATATCTGTAAAATTGTGTTACAAGCGTTTTTGTTTATTTCACCTTAAATGTTTTGCCAGGAGTTAAAAAATTCGCTTTCTCTACTTTATTTTGATTTATCGTTTGAGAGTTAAATTATTAAAACCCGATATCATGTGGTTCGAAAAATTAGTTGGATTTAGAGAAGTAAATCCTGATCAGGTCAGGAGCAATCTTATTATAGAAGATGACAAATTGATTTCCAAAATCAATGGGCAAATTTATAAATTTGGAAAACTTGAAGTTCCGATGCTTCTGGAGTTAAAGGAATCTTCACCCCTCCTGGAATTTTATAAGTACAATATATCTGTTTCTGAAATAGTTGGAGATATTCAGGAATTGCATAAAGATGTAAATAATAAAGGAGCACTTTTTCAGGCAGCATCTCAATTTAATCTGTTGGAAATGGTCAGTCCCAATATAACTCCTGAGCGTGGGATTGATATTTATGAAAATGATTTTACTCAAGGTCCAGCATGTGCAATTGCCTGTGGTGCAGGGACTATATTCAGAAATTACTTTGTGAAATCAGGAAATCAAATTGGACAATCCACACAAAAACAAATAGATTGCCTGGAAGAAATAGGAATAGACCTGAAAAATAAGGAATTACATCTCTGGGATATGAAAAATGGATATGCTTTGGCCAATTTGGAAGGGCTGAAAACAATATCCGAACATTTGAATACTATGAGTCCGGAAGAATATGAAAAACTTAAAGGGAAGCTGAAAATCGGGTTGCAATGGGATACTGAAGTTACAATTTCAGAAAATGGTCATTTGGTTTCACAGGCATATTGTTCAGCATTGCCAATAGCTTATACTGATATAATACCTGAATATTGGGAACCTTTTGCCAGGCTTATACTGGAAGCAAGCTATGAAGCTATATTTTATGCAGCACTGAAAAATTATGAAAAAACCGGAAACAGATCATTATTTTTAACATTGGTCGGGGGAGGGGCATTTGGAAATAAGTTAAGTTGGATATTAGATGCAATTGCAAAGTCAGTGAATAAATTCAAAAATACTCCCCTAGATGTGAGAATTGTCAGTTACGGAAGATCTAAGCTAGAAGTGAATGAATTTATTGGAAATTTAAATTAACAAAAAAAATAAAGGCTTTTATGGATAAATTGATTTATTGTCATGATGGATGTCTGGCTCCCATGATTGCAAAACAAAATGCTTATGCCACTTGGGAAATATATGGAATATCAAAAGTTTATGGTATGGGATCAGGGGAATACAAAAGAAAACTTTTCGACTTTGTTTTATCAGATATAATCGTATTGAATAGCTTTAAAGGCATAGCATATGTGTGTTTAAAAAGAGATCTAAAATGGGGCTTGCTTGAAGTTAAAGCCAACAATACAATCGAGTGTGATTGGAAAATGATTTCAGATTTTTCTTATGCCACTTTTGAAGAAATGTTATCTGATTTTAACATTAATAAATTTGATTTTGAGTCCTAAATTTTTGGAGTATCATATTAAACACAAATTTGAATAAACAAATGAGTTATAAATTATTTAATGTTCAGCGTAAAAAAAAAACAGTATTATGACAGAAAACTTACTTAGAGAAAATTTTAGTAAAAATGAAAAACACTTTTCAAGGCTAATTGAATTCGTAAAGAATAATAAAGAAATAAAGCAAGGTATTGATCGGATTTTTAATTCGACAATACTAACTTGTAAATCTAATGCAAAAGAAAAAATCAGAATTCTTTATATCCATGCAATTTCAGCAGCAGGAGGCAGGAATTTGACAAGGAATGGGAAATCATGCAAAGAGTTTAAAAGTAAAATAGACATACTTGGAGAAGAACAACAGGTTGTTTTAAAAAACTTTTTCATTTGTTTTGGAAATGAAATTGATTCATTTGCTAAGTTGTTTAGCCATATTAGCCATAATAATCTAAATTTTGGACCCAAAAAAACAGCGTTATTTTTAAATAAAATTGACTGGGTACAAAGAAATATAGATTACAATCAACGAATTTTTAAAGATTATAATATTGATATTATGGATTTAATGATTCCAGTTGATAATGTTATCGTTCGAATTCTGAATGAAATAATTTGTGTAAATTCTGTGGAAAAATTAGACCAGTATAGGGATTTTATGATTATAAACAAATTCTTTAAAGAAAATTTAAGAAATGACTTTATGTTAATCGAAGATTTGTGGTTTTGGGGATATTTTTCAACTAAAGGGAAGGGCGATAATAGAATAATTGAATTTAACGAAGACAAGTTTTATACTGCTGAATTCTTAAAACCGACAGGTGATAATGAAAATAAAATAAATGAGTTTATAAAAATTTTGAAAAATGAATGAAATGACCGAAGCGATAATATAGGAAATATATCATAAGGGTTTTGGCAGTAATTCAAGAATTCCGCCCACCTCAAACCATTGTGTAACTGGAAACAAAAGTTACCGGAAATCACTTACTGAAATGCACTCCCCCTTCTCATTTCCCAAAGAGAAGGGGCCGGCTGATGAAGTCAAATCCTCACCCCAAATCCCTCTCCTTTAACATAAACTTATATCAAAAACAAGCAAATTACAAATGTTAAATGAGAGGGACTTTTTTATCCCGCTCATTGGAGTTTTCCTTTTTTGGCACTAAACAAAGTATTTTATTTTGAAACCGTAATGTTCTCCCCTTCTCATTTTGAAGGAGAAGGGGCCGGGGGTTGAGGTTACTTATTTTCTCATTTCCAAGGAGAATGGGCAGGGGGTTGAGGTTCATACTCCACAAACATAAAAACACATTTTTTTCCGATAATTCTATTTCATTCCTCAATTATTGCTATTTTTACCGCTCATTTAAAAAAATGAAGTTTTATGCGTGCTTTGAAAATAGTAGTTTTAGCAAAACAGGTGCCCGACACCCGTAATGTCGGACCCGATGCCATGAAAGAGGATGGTACTGTCAACAGGGCTGTACTACCGGCAATTTTCAACCCCGATGATCTTAACGCTCTCGAACTCGCATTCCAGGTCCGTGACAGGATACCGGGTACCGAAGTTATAATTCTCACAATGGGGCCAAAAAGAGCTGCCGATCTGATACGTGAAGGGTTATTCAGGGGTGCAGACAGAGGAATTATGGTTTCTGACCGTAGATTTGGCGGGGCAGATACACTGGCTACGAGTTATACACTTTCCATGGCTATCAAAAAGATAGGAAAAGTTGATCTGGTTGTTGGAGGTGTTCAGGCTATAGATGGTGATACTGCTCAGACAGGTCCCCAGACTGCCGAAAAAATTGGTTTTCCCCAGGTTACTTATGTAGAAGAACTTATTGACATCGATGATAAATCAGTAAAAGTAAAAAGGAGGCTTGAAAAGGGGGTTGAGGTGGTTAAAGCTCCTGTCCCTGTCCTTTTAACAGTTTCAGGCACTTTCGATGAATGCAGACCGCGAAATGCCAAAAGAGTCATGAAATATAAATATTCAAGAACTCTCACTGAAATGGAAAGAGAAGATGAAGTCCTCAAAGCTAAAATTCAGAAAGAAGATTTTCTTCTTATTCCTGAATGGTCTGTTGAAGACATAGCTGCCGAACATGAAAAAATTGGATTGCCCGGAAGTCCTACCAAGGTTAAAGATGTGGAAAATGTGATACTGACAGCGAAGGAATCTAAAGTGCTTGGTAGCTCACCGGAAGATATTGATATAATGATCAGTGAACTTATTGAATCCCATATTATTGGCTAATACAAAAAAAACTTATTTATGGAAGGAAATGTATTTGTATTTTGTGAAACCGACAAGGGTAGGGTACTCGACATCAGTCTGGAACTTTTATCAAGTGGCAAAAAACTAGCTCAAAAACTGAATTGCAAGCTGGAAGCTATAGTACTTGGTTACAAACTTGATGATGTAAGTGACCAGATCTCCAGGTATGGGGTTGATAAGATATTTGTAGCTGATGATAAAAGGCTCGATCCTTTTATGACATTGCCTTATCACAGGATCATTTTCAAAATATTGCAGGAGGAAAAGCCACAAATAGTATTGTTTGGAGCTTCGAGTGCAGGCCGGGATCTTGCTCCAAGACTTGCCTCAGCACTTCAATGTGGTCTTACTGCAGATTGTACCCGGCTTGAGATTGGCAGCCATTTAGATAAAAAGACCAAGACTGAATATCATAATCTTCTTCTGGCAATCAGACCAGCATTTGGAGGTAGTATCATGGCAACAATCGTAAACTGGGAGTGGCCGCCTCAAATGGCTACTGTCAGGGAAGGGGTCATGAAAAAAGAAATTTTTGATGAAAACTATAAATCTGAAATTGAGATCGTAAACGCACAGCAATTGCTTTCAGATACTGATTTTATAATAGAGCTTCTTGAAAGACATGTTGAGGAAAGCAAGGTAAACCTGAAGGAAGCTCCGATAATTGTAGCAGGTGGTTATGGAGTTGGAAGTAAGGAAAACTTTAAGCTTTTGTATGATCTCGCAGGTATATTAGGCGCTGAAGTAGCCGGAAGTCGTGCTGCTGTCGATGCTGGATTTGTTGAGCATGAGAGACAAATAGGTCAGACAGGAGTAACTGTTCGTCCAAAACTTTATATTGCCTGTGGTATTTCAGGAGCAATTCAACACCGGGCAGGAATGGATCAATCAGCGATGATTGTATCGATCAATACTGATCCTGAAGCTCCTATAAATAAAATTGCTGATTATGTCATTACCGGAGATTTATCCGATGTGATACCAAAAATGATTAATTCCTATAAAAAACACGCTCATTGATAAAATTTTGAAAATTTGACAAATGGATAATTTCTATATAGATACACCTGAACTTAAATTTCAACTTCAGCATCCTTTAATGGAAAAAATTGCAAGACTGAAGGAAAACAATTTTAGTGATAAAGATCATTTTGATTATGCACCACTGAATGAATCAGATACCCTGGATAATTACGATCAGGTATTGGATATTGTAGGTGAAATATGTGCTAATGTGATAGCTCCAAACGCTGAAGAAGTAGATAAAGAAGGAGCTCACCTCGAAAATGGCCATGTGCGTTATGCCAAAGGTACTGATGAAAATTATAAAGCCCTGTTTGATGCTGGTCTTATAGGAATGTCACTTCCACGTCAGTATGAAGGACTTAACTTCCCCATAGTACCCTACGTGATGGCTGCTGAAATGGTTTCAAGAGCAGATGCAAGTTTCGCAAATATCTGGGGGCTACAGGATTGTGCCGAAACCATAAGGGAATTTGCAGATGAAGATCAAAAACAAAGATATCTTCCACGGTTCAACAGGGATGGTGCCACTGCTGCAATGGTTCTCACCGAACCCGATGCAGGATCTGACCTCCAGGCAGTTCAGTTAAAAGCGCATTATGACGAAGCTGCAGGACAATGGAAACTAAATGGTGTTAAAAGATTTATCACGAATGGTGATGCTGATATAGCCCTTGTCCTCACCAGAACAGAGCCAAATACCAGCGATGCAAGGGGACTTTCTCTGTTTATTTACGATAAAGCGAGTAATGCAGTCACTGTCAGACATCTCGAACACAAGCTGGGAATAAAAGGATCTCCGACAACAGAGCTGGTTTTTAAGGACGCTCCCGCTGAATTACTTGGACAAAGGAAATTCGGGCTTATTAAATACGTAATGGCATTGATGAATTCTGCCCGTCTTGGTATTGGTGCACAGTCAGTTGGAATTGCAGACGCAGCTTATCGTGAAGCAATTAAATATGCAAGAGAAAGGGAACAATTCGGTCATAGGATCATTGAATTCCCTGCTGTATATGAATTACTTAAAAATATGCGGGCCAGGCTGGATGGAATACGTGCATTATTGTACGAAACCAGCAGATATGTAGATCTTGTAAAAGTTTATGAAGAATACAGCCACAGCAATACCCTTAGCAAAGAAGAAAAGGATGAAATGAAAATGTTTTCAAAACTGGCAAATGTTTTCACCCCATTGATTAAACTGATAGGCAGCGAATACTCTAACTCTATTGCTTATGATTCTCTTCAGATCCATGGAGGCACGGGATTCACCAAGGATTTCCCAATAGAGAGGATTTACCGGGATGCAAGGATCACTTCCATTTATGAAGGCACTTCTCAACTGCAGGTCATAGCAGCTATAAAAGGTGTTACCACCGGGGTATTCCAATCGAGGATACGTGAATTTGACGAAATGCTTGGAAATGATTATGGTGAGTTACGGGAAAAATTACAAAAGCTTTCAGCTGAATTAGATACAGCATTTTCTTTTATTGACGAGCAAAAGAATAATGAATTGCTCGATTTTCATTCAAGAAGACTGGTTGAAATGGCTGGAAATATAGTTATTTCATACCTGTTGTTATTAGATTCAAAACGCGATGAAGTTTATGAAGACTCAGCACGTGTATTTATTAATCTGATAATGAGTGAAAATGCATCAAAACTTCATTATATTTTGAATTTTGACAATGAATTGCTGGAGAAATATAAGAAAGTAATTTTGTTATAATAGGGATGTTTTATATAGGAGACAGAATACAGAATACAGAATAAAGAATTTAAAACAAAATCAGGGATTGGCAGATTTTGATTACTGAATACTGAATCAGGACTTCCTCATGCTGAATTCTGACTCCTGAATTCTGTATGCTTACTTGAATATTTATAATCATTATGTCATATAAATCTTTCATAATATGAACTTTAATTCCAATGTAGAGAAGTTTTTCTTTGAAAAACAGGCAAATAAGAAAATATCTACCAAGATCCCTTATATAAGGGTTGAGAATTTTCCAAAACTTGGATTATTGACTTCATTAAGATTTCTTGAGTGGGTTGATTCGAATCCTGATGGAGTAATCAGTCTTCCAACTGGAAAGACTCCTGAGCATTTCATCAAATGGACACAGTTTTTTCTTGAGAACTGGAAGGATAATAAAAACGAAGCTTTCCGGAAGGAAAATGGACTAATAATCGATAAAAAGCCGGATTTGAGGGGGCTGCATTTTGTCCAGATTGATGAGTTTTTCCCGATAAATCCCTCACAACACAACAGTTTCTATTATTATGTAAATAAATATTACATTGATGGATTCGGATTTGATCCTAATAAAGCATTGCTGATCAATAGTGAGGATATAAGCCTAAGTGGTAATAAAAACTATAAAGAAATTTTCCCTGACCTGATCATTGACCTTACTTTGAGATACAGGCAGGCCATAAATAAAACTGAAAAAACTCAGCAGGAGTCAATTTTTAAAATAGATCAGTGGTGCAATGATTACGAAGATAAAATAAGGAAAAAGGGTGGGATAGGCTTCTTCCTTGGCGGAATCGGTCCTGACGGACACATAGCATTTAATATTTTGGGTTCTGATCACCATAGTACAACAAGGCTGACACCGACTAATTTTCCGACTCAGGCTGTTGCAGCCGGTGACCTGGGCGGAATAAAAGTTGCCAAAAACAGACATGTTATCACTATTGGTCTGGAAACCATAACGTATAACCAAAATACACTGGCAATAATATTCGCTGCAGGAGATGCTAAAGCAAAAGTTGTGAAAGAAGCACTTGAAAAAGACCCTGATGTTTTATATCCGGCTACCTGTCTTCAAAAACTTCCAAATGCCCGGTTCTATATTACTCAGGGAGCAGGAATCACACTTGAGGATTCGGTTGATTTCTATTATGAAAATGGACATTGGGATGATGAAAAGAAAGAAAGAGCTGTAATTGACATGTTGGTCAAAATTGACAAATACGCACACCATATTACGATGGAAGATATCTTAAATGATAAATATGTGTCCAAAATTCCAAATGTCAGTGAAAAAGCCATTCAGGATGTAATTGAATCTGTTAAACATAAAATAAAAAAGGGAATTACAAGAAAAACAAACACAATATTCTATCATTCCGGACCACATCATGATGATATTCAGCTTGCCTTAATGCCACGCATAGTACATGACATGCGTGATGCAAGCAATAAATTTCACTTTACCGTAATGACATCCGGTTTTACAGCAGTTACAAATGAGTTTGTATATGATAGTCTTTTAAGGACCAGGCAGTTTATTGAAGATGGAAAAATTGAGATGATTTATTATCCTGATTTTTTTTACAAAGGGTTTAAATTAAAATATGATAAGGATGTAAACCATTTTCTTAATAAAATTGCATCTAATGACATTCATGGGCAGAAAAGGGCTCTTGCCCACCGTATAGTACGAATCATTACAGAAATATATGGTATAAAACATATCTCTGAGCTGATAGGGAGAATTAGCGATTTATTACATGAGATAAGTTCGAGTTATGACGGTGAAAAAAATAGCCCTGAAATTCAAAGATTTAAGGGTATGATAAGAGAATTTGAAGAAGAATTGGTCTGGGGACATTATGGTATAAAAACTGAAAACATTCATCATCTGAGGTTAGGTTTTTATAAAGGAGATACTTTTACCGAATCACCTGAAACAAACAGGGATGTTTTGCCGGTACTTGAACAGTTAAGAAAAATTGAGCCCAACATTATATCAGTAGCTTTTGATCCTGAAGGAAGTGGACCAGATACACATTATAAGGTTTTGCAGGCAACAGCGGAAGCAGTAAGGCTTTGGTCAAAAGAAAAGGATCTGAGTGAATTAAGGATCATAGGATACCGAAATGTTTGGTATAGGTTTCACCCAGCAGAAGCAAATGTATTTGTGCCGGTTTCTCTTAATAAAATGGCAGAATTGGACTCGAGTTTCTCTACCTGTTACCTCACCCAGGTTGATGCACCTTTTCCTAGTTATGAGCTGGATGGTAAATTCAGCACTCTTGCTCAGCAAATATGGGTAAAGCAGAGAGAAGTAATCCAACTTGTCCTGGGTAAAGATTATTTCTACCTGAATGAAAACCAGAGAATAAGGGGAACCCATGGTTTTATTTTCTATAAAGAAATGAAAACTGCGGAATTTCTCGGATATGCCAGGGAGCTCCAAAATATGATGGAGGGAGCAATTTGAATAAAAGACAGATTGAGGGTATAGAATACAGAATTCAGAATACAGAATTCAGAATACAGAATACAGAATTCAGAATGGTGGCTAAATAGAAAATTGATGAAATTATTTGAATAAAGGGCTTTTTGAATTCATTCTGACTCCTGAATTCTGACTTCTAAATTCTAAAATTGCTTTTTTACACGTGGATATCCATAATATTATTTCTTTCATTGCTGCTTCAATTGCCTTGACTATAATGCCAGGCCCTGATAACATCTATGTATTGATAGAAAGTATTACCAGGGGTTATAAGACAGGTATTACCATATCTGCCGGCCTTGTAAGTGGCATCATAATCCATACTATGATTGCCTCCACAGGTCTTGCTGTATTATTTTTAAATTCTGAGTTTGGTGTCAATACAATTAAATTTTGTGGATCTGGGTATATGCTTTATCTGGCATACCTGGCCTACAAGGAGACTGATAAACAAATCAGCCTGAATAAAACTTCAGAAAGCGATTCTTTTGATTTTTTTAGTTTATATAAAAAGGGTTTTCTAATGAACATAATGAACCCCAAAGTAACATTTTTTTTTATCGCTTTTTTACCTCAATTCATTTCAACCGATGGATTTTCTGTTCCGGCACAAATGTTCATATTAGGTTTTATATTTATAATGCAGGCTTTTATAATATTTTCTTTGATTTCAATTCTGGCTTCAAAATTGACGGGAGGGATCCAAAATCAGGTATTTTGGATTGTTGCAAGGTGGGTTAAAATGTTAATTCTGTCAGGTCTGTCCATTGGATTATTATTATATTAAAAAAAGTGCCGGCAATAATCACGTTTCTTTTCATTTTTTCGTTATTATTAGGAGTGTTGAGTAGATCTGAATTTTCAGATAAATTGATTCTTTTTAATGCCAATTAATGCCAAATTTTATACCTTATGAATTGACTAATTTTACAAGAACCAACTCTGAAATTTTGATCCTGTAATTATTAACTTTTAAATATATTATTATGAAAAGAATTTTACTGACAGGTTTATTTTTTGTGCTAACGATTAATATGTATTCATTTTATGGGCTGAAAATGCTAGACCCCAGGGCATCATGGAGTACACAAAACGGCACAATTGAAGAAGCTTCACTTTCAGTTAAACCTAGAGGGGTTTATCTTGAATATGGTCTGTATCTTACATTTTCTGCGCGGGGCACAAGCTGGCATAACAAATCGGACTCTCTGGAAATTGTATTGGATTTTGAACTACCAGATAAATCATTGATCATCGACTCCTGGCTATGGATTGGAAATGAAATATCGAAAGCAAGAATTTTAGATAAGTGGACAGCCTCATCAATATATGAAAATATTGTAAAAAGACGTACCGACCCTTCAATCCTGACAAAAAATGGTTCTAATCAATATCAGTTGAAAGTGTTTCCAATGGCCGGCAATCAGACAAGAAAAGTCAAAATCACTTACCTGGTTCCAGTAACATGGGTCAATGATAATATTAGTGCTCCTATTCCTTATGCTATACTCCGATCATCAAAATTTGATCCGACAAATTTATATGTTTTTGCCTGGGATAATCTTGGATTCAGTAATCCGGTAATAAAGGGAAGTAAGATTATTTCTTTCAATGAATATAACAATACAGAATTTGGTATTCATCATAAAGCTGCAGTACCGGTGGATATTTATCAGACTCCATTGACTATTAATTTTGAATCTGCGCATACTAATGGGTTATTTATTTCTAAAACTAAGTATAAAAATGAAAATTTCTATCAACTGGCTTTATTGCCTGAAAAACTTATAAATTTCAGAAACAAAAGAAAAATACTTTTTCTTGTTGATTATGATTTTACAAAATCTATAAATTCAAAATTTATAATTATGGAAGAGCTTAAAACGAGGATGCTGTCGACTCTTAACCCTGAGGACTCTTTCAATATTATGGTTTCCAATTTTGAGATAAGTAAGTATAGCAATAATTGGGAAGCTGCTTCTCCTTCTAATATTAATGATGCTGTTACAAAGATGGTTTCCAGGATTGGTGACCTCAGTAATCTTGGCTCACTACTTGTACAAGGATTGAATTTTACGCAAAAAAGTCAGGGCAATTCAAAAGTTTTTCTGCTTGCTAATTCATCACAATATGATGATTATCAAGTAGCTAATATTCTTTTGAAAGACCTTATGAAATTACTAAATTACAAAACTACAATCCATATAGCTGACTTTCAGACCAAATTCACCTATTGGCAAAATGTTAATGGTGTTTATTACTCCGGGAATGAATACTTATATGTAAATCTATCCAAATTAACGTTTGGTTCATTCAACTCAACAAGAGAGAATATAACAGAAATGATGGTCATAGAAAAAGCATTCGGAGCATTGTCTGGCAATATTAATTCAGTTGATTTCCATACAAGTATGAGCAATGGCTATTGTTTCGGAAGGATGTTTTTCGATGATGCAAATGTTTTTTCATCAAATATGCCTATTGTCCAGGTGGGAAAATTCCTCGGTGATGGTGCTTTTGAGATGGAGTTTTCAGGTCAGACCGAGGGTGATTTTTTTACTTCCGAATTTACTGTTGAAATGGATGATGTTTATGAAACAGATTCAACTTTGGCAAAAATCTGGAATGGAAGATATATATATAATCTTGAAAATGAACCAAATAAAAGCAACCAGGAAATAAATGATTTAATTTTTAAAAGTATTGATTCCAGAGTATTATCTCAATTCACAGCATTCCTGTGCCTTGAAGACACCAGCTACTATTGCCTTGGATGTAAGGATGAAACGGAATTGGTGGGATCTGAAGAAATATTTATTGGAACAGATTCTATTTCTATCTTTCCTAACCCATTTCATGATATGGTAGATATTGAGGTATTAACGGGTAATCCTGGACAAATATTAAGCCTGAGCATTTATGACCTGAATGGAAAATTGGTTTATGATTTTGATAAATCCCTATTTACAAATGAAAAAGAATATAAGATTACTTGGGATGGGTATTCACAATCTGGAAGTGAAGTGAAAAAAGGTCTTTATATTTTGATATGCAAGACAGCAAAAAACGTTATTACAAAAAGGATACTAAAAACTTAACAAAATAAGTTCATCATAATTATTCACAGTAAGGTTCAATAAATCATGTATTATTTCAGATTGTGAATTTTCTGTGTATATATTTTTAAATGTGGAGAGCCCGATAATCCGGGTTAATTGAATGCATTTATCACTTTTTATTATGATTTTCACTCTAATAATAAAAAAATTAATGAAACAAACTTGACTACAAAATAACTTAAGAGTATTTACAATAAAAGTGTAAACATGTATTAGTTCTGATTTTTTTATATAGATTTGCAGTGAAAAACTATAATCATGTGGAACAAAATCGAACCTAAATTAATCCTGGCAAAAGATTTTCTTCTTAAGTGGGGAAAACGTTTTATTGATTGGAGAATAGCCAGATATAAGAGATTTAAAGGCCTTAAGTGGTATCAGAAGACATTAAATATAATTATTACTGCAATAGTCTTATTCTTGATATATCTGGTGTTGGTTGATATTAACTTTTTATGGTTATTTGGTAAATCGCCCGGCTTGAGGGCAATAGCTAACCCAAAGCAACATTTTGCTTCTGAGGTGTACAGCGCTGATGGTAAATTACTCGGAAGATATTTCACTGAAGACAGAACACCGGTTTCTTTTTCTCAAATATCCCCATTGATGATCAAAACTCTCATAGCAACTGAAGATGAAAGATTCTATAATCACTTTGGCATTGATTTTCAGGGGTTATTCTCTGCTTTCAGAGATATGACAAAAGGAAACGCAAGAGGTGCAAGTACTATTACTCAGCAGCTGGTTAAAAATATGTTCAAAACCAGAAACCAGTATAGTACAGGGTTATTTGGTTATGTCCCTGGTTTGCGGCTTGTAATAATGAAAAGCAAAGAATGGATAACTGCTGTGAAACTTGAAATATTTTATTCAAAACGTGAGATACTTACTATGTATTTAAATACTGTAGATTTTGGTTCAAATTCATATGGTATTTTTACAGCATCGAAAACATTTTTTAATACAACTCCACGTAGGCTTAATTATCTTCAGGCAGCGACCCTGGTCGGTGTTCTTAAGGCCACAACTACCTATAATCCGATTAATAATCCTGATAAATGCCTTACCAGACGGAATTTAGTCCTGAATGTTATAGCAGATAAAAAACTAATATCCAGAGAAGAAGCTGATAAACAAAAAGCCATGCCTCTGATGCTTGATATCAATATGAAGGAACAAAATGTTGGTAATGCGTTGCATTTCAGAATGTTCCTTAAAAAATATTTGGATGAATGGGAAAAGGAAACAGGGTATGACATATTCGCAGATGGATTGAAAATTTATACTACTCTGGATACCAGAGTCCAAAAACATGCTGAGGAAGCCGTATTAAAGCATATGCAAAGAGTCCAGCGTAGATTTTTTGAGCATTGGAGATGGGGCAAGGATAATCCATGGAGAGATGAAAACAATGTTGAAATACCCAATTTTATTGAAGATATTGCAAAAAAAACTAAAGATTATAAATTGCTGAAAAGCAAATATGGTGATAAAACTGATTCAATAGATTACTACCTTAATAAAAAGAAAAAAGTAAAAGTATTTGATTATAAACTTGGAGCTGTTGATACTACAATGAGTATTATGGACTCCATTCGCTATATGAATAATTTTTTGCATTGCGGTTTTGTAGCTATGGAGCCCCAGAATGGCTTTGTCAAAGCCTGGGTTGGAGATATTGACTTTAACTTCTGGCAATATGATAAGGTAGGCCAATCAAAAAGACAGCCGGGATCAACATTCAAGTTATTTGTTTATGGTGCTGCTATAGATCATGGACTGGGACCTTGTGATACAAGAACTGATAAACCTGTCACATGGGATTATATGGAAAATGGAATGCCTAAATCCTGGAGTCCCCGTAATTCGACAGGAAATTGGTTGTATCAGGATATTACTCTTAAACATGCATTTGCAAGGTCTATCAATTCGATAGCAGTTCAGCTTGCACAGGAAGTTGGAATAAAGGAAGTGTCAAAATATGCTCACCTAATGGGAATTGAAACCCCGCTGGAAGAAAATGCAGCCCTGAGTCTTGGTTCCTCCGATGTTTCTCTTCTTGAACTGACAAATGCATTCTGTACTCCATTAAATGAAGGAAAATACCATAAACCTGTTCTTGTAACAAAAATCGAAGACAGATCCGGTAAAGTGATTTTTGAATATGACAAGAATCAGAAACAGGCACTGTCCTATGAGACTGCCTGGCTGTTAACTGAACTACTAAAGTCCGGGATGACAGAACCTGGGGCTATCACACAGGCATTATGGGAATGGGATCTTTTCAGGTGGGATACTGAATTTGGTGGTAAAACTGGAACATCTTCCAATCATTCTGATGCCTGGTTTGTAGGGGTTACCCCCAAACTTATAGGCGGATCCTGGGTTGGTGGTGATCACAGAAGCATCCATTTCAGAACAGCACAGTTAGGAGAAGCAAGCAGAACAGCCTTGCCGATATTTGGACTATTCATGGAAAGATTACTTGCAGATGAAGAACTTAAACATTACAGGGCAAAATGGGAAAAAAAGCCAAAACAAACTATAACCAAAGACTATTCCTGTCACACAGTTTTTGTAAGAGTTGATACTTCGAAGGTAGATACTTCTAATCTTGCAGTTCCAGATACTTTGATTGAGGAAATTCCACCTTTGGAGGAATTTAAGGAGGAAGAACAAAATCAATGATAGTTTAAGTCTTGACTTTATTGGTTTTATTTAACAAAAATAAAAAAAATCATCCTGAAAAATTGAATATTTTCAGGTGTTGTAAGGGATTTCAACATACACATTCTATTCAAATTACATTTTTGTTTCTTTGAATTTATTTTTTTATGCTGTGAATTTTTTGGGTGTATCCCAATTTTGCAAATTTATTAAAATTCTTTGGGTTTTGCCCTGACCCTAAAGGGAATCCCAAAGAATTTTATTTACCAATTGGTTACTTTAGTGCAAAAATGGGATACACCCAATTTTTTAAATATTTTGCCGGCTTTTTATAAAATTTGTGCTCAATATATTGCTTATACCATTTCTATATTAAGGTGATACGAATGATTTCATAGTAACTTTGATTAGCAGTGATTGATTTGATCAGACTATAATCCAAAACGTTGCAGCAAGAGGACAAAAGTCCTTTGCTGCGGAGTCCCGCTCCGTGATAAAGGTCTTACTGACACTGACACTGACACTTTGGTCAGTACAGGCACTTTGGTCAGTACAGGCACTACGGTCAGCACAAGACTGACCTATAATCACAAAGATGCAAAATAATTATTTTATTTAATAATAGAATTGGTATTAAATCGAAAAGCTTTAAACCTGAATTGTTGTCAGTTAGTCTATTAAATCAAGATCTTGATGGTCTTTTATAAACCAAATCTGATTTTTTAGGTTTATCAATTAAATATATTGTAAATTATCCTTTATGAGAGTTAAAATATTGGCAATATTGGTTTTGGTTTTTGGATTTTATAATTTGTTACTGTGTCAAAAAAATTTTACAGTTTCCGGTTATATTTCTGATAAAGAGGGTGGGGAGATGCTGATCGGTGCCAATGTTTTTGATACAGAAGATCAGAAATTCGGGGTATTTACAAATGGTTATGGATTCTACTCACTTAGTCTTCCAAGAGGACCGCATAAACTTAAGTATTCCTTTCTAGGATATCAGGCCGAGGAATTGACCTTAAATCTTTTACATGACACCATTATTAATGTAGCTCTCGAGCCTGGCATTCTGCTTGAAAACGTAATAATAGATGCCAAAAAGCAAGAGTATAGAAACAATATAACGGGCTCCCAGGTTGGAACTTTAAAGCTGGAAACAGCCAGGATCAAAGCTTTACCTGCACTTATGGGTGAAGTTGATGTTTTAAAATCTATTCAATTGTTACCCGGTGTAAAAGCAAGCAGCGATGGAGGTTCTGGATTTTATGTCAGAGGTGGTGGATCGGATCAAAACCTGGTTTTGCTTGATGAAGCCCTGGTTTATAATACTGGTCATATGCTGGGTTTTTTTTCTGTTTTCAATGCAGATGCTATTAAAAGTACTACTCTTATCAAAGGTGGTATGCCGGCACATTATGGTCAGAGATTATCATCAGTTGTAGATATTAAAATGAAAGAAGGCAATGACAAGCATTTCGGAATTGAAGGAGGTATAGGACTGATTTCATCCAGACTGACAGTCGAAGGTCCGATTGTTGAAAAGAAAAGTTCTTTTATTGTCTCAGGCCGGAGAACATATGTATTGGACCTTGCACAGCCATTTCTAAAAGGTAATAAATTTGAAGGAACAAATTATTATTTTTATGACCTGAATGCAAAGATCAATTACAAAATATCTGATTCTGACAGGATCTTCCTTAGTGCTTATTATGGAAAAGATATTTTTGCTTTAAACTTCGCAGCCAGGGATTTTAATATCAAACTTCCTTATGGTAATACAATCGCAACTTTCAGATGGAACCATGTTTTCAACAGCAAGCTTTTTATGAATACTTCATTGATTTATAATGATTACCAATATAATCTTTCTGCAGGTCAGGAGAAATTCAGCTTCAGCAATTACAGCGGAGTACATGACTGGAATCTTAAGGCCGATCTGGATTATTTCATTAACTATGCTCATACTCTCAAATTTGGGTATAATTTCACTCACCATAGATTGAATCCAAACATTCTTAATATCCAGACTGAAGATTTTTCACTTGAAAATGGTGGAGAACCAGTATTTTCTTTAGAGAATAGTCTTTACATTACCGACGACTGGATTGTGAGCAAAGATCTTTTACTTACAATTGGTTTAAGAGGAACAATATACAGCCAACTGGGAAATTATACATCCAGAATAAATAATAGAAAATATAATTCAGGAGAAATAGTGCAGAATTATTATGCTGTTGACCCAAGGTTTAATTTCCGCTGGAGTTTAAATAAAAATACTTCTCTTAAAGGAAGTTTTACTTACAATAGCCAGTTCCTTCATCAGGTTTCAAACAATTCAGGTTCTTTTCCTAGTGACTTATGGGTTTCAAGCACTGAATACGTTAAACCAGCATCCGGAATACAATATAGTTTTGGATTATTTAAAAACCTGAATTCTGATAATTACGAAACTTCAGTTGAATTTTACTTTAAAGATCTTAGAAACCAGATTGAGTTCAGGGAAGATTATACAGGAGGACTTGAAAACAATATTGAAAATAAGTTTGTATTCGGTAAAGGCAGAGCTTATGGTGCAGAACTTTTTATTAAAAAAAATTCAGGTAATTTTACGGGTTGGATAGGATATACATTATCAAGAACTGAACGACAATTTGATCAGATAAACGATGGCAAATGGTTCATGACCACATATGATAAACCACATGACTTGTCAATTGTATTGAATTATGCATTTACATCTAAATGGTCAGTTAATGCAGTATTTGTTTACGGAAGTGGCCGCAGGTACACCCCCGTATCTGATGTTTATGTACTGAATGGTGGGATTAACCTTGAATATGGAACAAGAAATTCAGCTGTTTTCAGTCCTTACCACCGGCTGGATATTTCAGTAAACTATACTCCCAAAACCCGAAAAAAGTGGAAGTCAAACTGGAGTTTCGGTGTTTATAATGTGTATAACAGGAAAAACCCGAGTTTTATATCCTATGATACCAATATCGATACCGAAAATGGTAAATCCAATATCACTGCATCTAAAATCACCATTTTCCCGATTATCCCTTCTATCACATATAATTTTAGCTTCAAATGAAAAATAATACCTTAATAAATACTATCATAAAACCTCTTATTTTTTTATCATTGGGTTTATTCCTGGCAGCATGTGAAGAAGTTTTTGTCCCTTATGATGTTAAGGCTAAAGAAGAGTATGTAGTGGAAGGCCATATTGAACTTTCAGATTTAGATGTGCCTGCATACCTTATACTAAGCAAAAGCATTTCATATTTTTCTGATTTTGATACATCGACCTTTAAAAACATTTATATTGATGATGCTATAGTAAATGTAAATGATGGTGAAAAGGATGTTCTACTCGAATATGTTTGTTTAACTGACCTTGATCCTGTTACCCAACTAAAAGTTTTAAGTCATGCAGGTGGAAAAATACTCAATCAGAAAATGTGTCTGTATTTAGATAAAAATAACAAGTTAATAAAGACTCCGGGAAGAAAATATAGGCTTTCGATTGAGCACAATGGCAAAAAAATCACTTCAGTAACTTCAATGCCAAAAAGGGTCAAGCTTGATTCGATTTACTTTAAAGATCCTCCAGGTACTCCAATTGATACTATGACACTTATTTGGGGCAAAATACCTGATCCAGCCGACGAATTAAATTATTATCAATATGATGTCAAAAATAGATCATTGAGTCGGAAATCAGGTAATACATTAAGGGATGATGCAATATTCAATGGAAAAACCATCGATATGCCCTTTCCCAATCCACTGGCATTTGATGGAGAAAATTTTAACCCTGAAACTGCCAGTCTTTATAAAAGGGGTGACACATTATTGTTTAAATGGTGCACACTTGACAAGGAACACTATGAATTTTGGGAGTCATTTCAGTTTTCGAATAATCAGGGGCCATTTTCTTCCTATGTGAGGGCCAAAGACAATATTGATGGAGGTATAGGGGTATGGGGAGCCTATAACTGCCAGGTAGAATTATTGATTATTCCCAAAAAATGAATTTTGTAATCTGGATTTATTTTAATGACAAATTGCCTGATTTTTATTTTAATGTCAATTGTAACTATTGAATTTAATTTGGGTATATTACAAAATGAGCATTTTTAGTATTCCTGAAAAAAGCATTTAGCGCCATGCTAAAAATTTTATGCTGAATTAAATTTTCATACCAAATTATAAATTTTTAATAATTATTAAAAAATATTATTATTTATTTATAAAAAATATAAATTAATTAACGTATATTTGGGTTTTGATTTGACATAAAAAAGTTATTGCTTTGAGAATTAAGATTGGAATAGTTTGGTTCAGACATGATTTAAGGTTGAGAGATAACCAGGCTTTGACTGAAGCTGCTGAGCAATGTGATGTTATTTTACCGGTATATGTCTTTGACGAAAGATTGTATAATGAATTTACACCTAATGGTTTCAGGCAGATTGGAGTATATCGGGCTCAATTTATCATTGACTCTGTAAATAACCTTAAAAAATCTTTACATGAAAAAAACATTGACCTAATTGTCAGGTTTGGAAAAGCTGAAGATATAATTTGTGAAATTGCTGACCAGGTCAAATCAACTATAGTATTTTGTAACAGGGAGAGAGCTCCTGAAGAAGAGATAATACAAGATAATCTCGAAAAGAAACTCTGGCACATTGGGCAGGAACTCAGGTTTTCGCGCGGAAAAATGTTGTATCATACCGGTGATTTGCCTTTTCCTGTAAGACACACACCTGATACTTATGCTGCATTTTACAGGGAAGTAGGTAAAATAGTACCGGTACGAAAACCGTTACCGGTGCCTGATAAAATGCTGCCTTATATGGGAACAGTTGAATCTGACCCAGTACCCAGCCTTACAGAACTCGGATTTTCAGAAGATGAAATACCTAAAGAAGGCTTCAGATTTAAGGGTGGAGAAAGTGAAGGACTCAAAAAGCTGGATGAATTTATTAAATCAAGTTTTAAAGTTAATTCGTTGAAAATTAACCGGAAAAACAAGGATGAAGTATTGATTACCCACCTTAGCCCTTACATAAATGCAGGTGTTTTGTCACCAAAAACTTTATATGAAAGTATCAATCAGTATATGGGGAATAAATATCATGCCAGCAGGGCATCCTGTATTTTGCATGGACTGATGAGAAGGGATTTTATGAAATTGCTTGAAAAGAAATATAAAACCAAGATATTTGAACATGGCGGTATCAAAGGTAATGAGCAATATGAGCTTAAACCAGAACTTGAAAAGTTTCAGTTATGGAGGGAGGCCAGGACAGGAATTCCAATTGTCGATGCTTTCATGAGAGAGTTGAACAATACCGGCTATATTTCCTATGAAGGAAGGAGAATATTATCGCAGTTTTTGATCGAAGAGCTGTGTGTTACATGGCAACTGGGTGCAGAATATTTCCAGTCAAAACTTGTTGATTATAATCCATGCAGCAATTGGGGAAACTGGAATATTATGGCTGGCGTTGCATTCGATACAAAAGAGGACAGATATTGCAGTATTATAACTAAAGCCAGAAAATTGGATCCTAAAGGAGAGTTTGTGAGGAAATGGGTTCCAGAACTTGCTCCACTGAATGATAGCTACATTCACGAACCTGAAAAAGCAAATCCTGCTGAACTGGAAAAAATCAATTTTGAGCTTGGGAAAGATTATCCTTTGCCAATAGTTGATACTGAAAAATGGGTGTGATAAAATAATAAAACTAATTGAACATCAGTTCATTCGAAGATCATAGTATATGTTTTCCTCAGGTACTTTTTCAGATTTATCCAGAATAGTACAAAAAAATAGAAAACTAAAGGAGAACCAAGGGTTATGAAAGTCGTGTAAATAAAATAGATCCTCAATTTACTACTCTGAATACCAAATTTTTCTCCTAAATAAGCAAATACACCAAAAGTTGATTTCTCAACCTTACTTTTAAGAAAATTATTTAATCCTGACAGTCTCATTGCTTTTTTATTAAGGAATAAACATTAGATTTAATAAAATACCTGTTTATTACCAGATCATATAAACCAAAAATAAAAAAACTAAATACAACATCACTTAACAAACTGCTCCTGAAAAAGGGTAGGGCAGCAATATAACTTGCCATAAGACCACCAAAATCCCTCGGATAAAGTTGCGTTGTATATAACCAGGCAAAATTTGTAATCAAAAAGAATAATATGCTTCCCCCGATACTCGCAAAAAATAATTTCATATAACTGAATTTCCTGAGTATCGCTGATGACATGACTATAATAAGTAAATAACTAAGATAAACCCAAATCATATAATCATCAAAAAAAATCAGACCTGAATTGTCCTGGAAATACTCAGGATGTATAAAATTATTGAAAACGAAATCTACAGCATAAAGTGAAATTAGAGAAATGATTAAAAAATTCCAGTTTCTCCCAAAAATAAAACCTCCAAAAATAATTAAACCCCCTACCGCACTAATATTTTCCCCATGAGGAATGAACTTGCTCAGTGAAATTATTAAAAAATATATGCTTATTAAAATCAAACTTTTACTATCAGTATTTTTCATATTTTATACTTTCTTTAAATCAAACAAAAAACAAATATAAATTACTTCTGTGAATTAACAAAAAAAAGTAAAAACTGTTTCTCAATTTTCAATATTATCTGATTTTTTTAAAAAAATAATAAAATGTAACTTCTCAATAAAATCTAAGGAATAATATAACAGCAAGTCGAATTAAATCTTTTGAATAAATGCACTTATATCAATTTTTCTTAGTTTGATAAGCATTTCCCTTGCCGAAACTTCATTTTTGAATTCCCCGGCTATAACCCTGAACATGTTTAAGTTTTCAAGTTTCTGCACTTTACCCGTAATACCAATAACTTTTAGATTTTCAATAACCTTTAGAGCATTTTCAATATTTTTGAAACTACCTGCAATAACATAATAAGCCATTTTTTCTTCTATGATTTCTTCTTTAATCTTTGTTGGATTGTTCCCCGAAATAGAAACAGTTGAATAAACATCATTATTTTTCAAGTTTGGAGAAATAAATACAGTATCATTATTTTTATTAGTCTGCTCAGAATTTGAATTATTTAAATCAGAAGATAAAACACTTTTGTTATAATCCTTATAATTTTTAAGAATGCTTCTCCCTGATGGATTGACTGATTTTTTACCAGTTATTTTCAATTCTACTCTACGGTTTATTTTATGCTGATCATAATTACATTTTACATTATCTTTGCAGTGGTTAAGAATCTGAGTTTCTCCATAAGCTTTCAGTGTGAGATTTGACAGATCATTACAAGATTTTTGTTTTAAATAGTTATAAATTGAATCCGCCCTGTCCTGGCTTAACTGCAAATTAAAAACATCACTGCCCCTGCTATCTGTATGAACACCTAACTCAAAATCTATATCAGGATTAAAATAAATAATTTCAGATATAGAGGTAAGCTCTTCTGAAGACCTTGCAATTATATTGGATTTCCCCGATTCAAAAATGATATTTTCAAAAACAAACTTATTGCTTAAAGCTGCTGGCTCCATTTCAATTCTTGCCGAAAAATTCTGTAAATTTTCATCAGTATTAGTGCCTTGATTTATTTCTTTAACTCCATCAAAACAAATTGCACATCCATTTATATTCAGTGATAAATCAGTATAACGGGCTATAAAACCAGCTTTTCTGATTAGAATCGTATAGTGGTTTTTATTTTCAAAAAATACCTTGAAGCTTGGAAAATTATTTACAAAACTGTCTGTAAGTATGTGCTTTGTATTATTAAAGACTTCAAAGACAGCCCCGGTTATACCGGTAAGAGCAGCAGCTGAAAAGTAACTATTTTCAGTAAGTGTTATTTCAAACAGATATCCCTTTTGTGTTGTAAGTTTGATTTTTTTGAAAATTGTATCTCTCGTAATTGGACGATTCAGGTCTATTGTGTCGTAGAAACTGACATACATTTTTTTAGAAACCGAATAGGTATATTTGCCTTGATTTTTCAGTCTGCATTTTACAAATCCTGTTTCATCTGTATTTAGCTTCTGAATAACATTATTACTTCCATCTGAAATGATGATTTCAGCCTGGTCTATGAATTCGTTGGCATTAGCAGAACTTATATAAAAATAATAATTGATATTTTCCTGTGATATAATAACACCTGGTATCAAAACAAAAGAGAATAATATATTTATAAGAAATTTCATTTTACTTTTTTAAAACACAAATATTATTAAAGTAAAAAAACAAAAAAAATTTGAAAAAACAATAATTAATTTCCATTTTGGATAACATTTTCCTGGTTAATTATGTTATTTAAGCTTATTCAATTTATAAACAAATGGAAAATATTACACTAAAAACTAAATATGTCGAAAGTTTTTTAAAACATGAAAATCACAATGAAACAGTATTGCAGTCAGAAAAATCCCTGATTCAGTTAGAGACAGGGTCAGGAGCCGGAAATGATTTCCTTGGTTGGATGAATACTCCATATTCTAATGAGTATATAGAAATAATCAAGCTGTCTGATGAATTCAGATCATTATATGAAACAATAATAGTTGTCGGAATCGGGGGTTCTTATCTTGGATCAAAGGCAATTATTTCTTCCCTTACCGGTACCTTCGCCAAAAACAAACCTGAGATTTTGTTTGCCGGCAATAATCTGTGCGAAGAATACCATAATGATCTACTTGAGTATATCAGTGATAAGAATTATGGAATAATTGTTATCTCAAAATCCGGAACAACAACTGAACCTGCAATTGCATTCAGGTTGTTAAAGCAAAAAACTGAAGAAAAATTTGGAAAAAATGAAGCTTCCCGAAGGATAATCGCTATCACTGACAGCTCAAAAGGTGCTTTGAGGAAAACTGCGGATAATGAAGGTTACAGGACATTTGTGATTCCTGATGATGTAGGTGGAAGATTTTCCGTTTTAACACCTGTTGGATTACTCCCTGTAGCCCTTGCAGGAATCAATGTCTTTGAAATTCTGAAAGGTGCACAGGAAATCGATAACCATACCACCTCAGCTATACCTTATGAAAGAAATATTGTTTTGCAATATGCAGCTTTGCGGAACACTTTATACAGGCAGGGTAAAAAAATAGAAGTTTTGTTATCCTATAATCCAAAAATGTTTTTTCTGATCGAGTGGTGGAAACAATTATTTGGTGAAAGTGAAGGCAAGGAAGGAAAAGGTATTTTTCCTGCAGGGCTAATAAATACGACCGATCTGCATTCAATGGGACAATATGTGCAGGATGGAGAACGTATTTTGTTCGAAACAGTTTTGTCATTCGAGACCAGTAATAAGGAAATATTTATTAAATCTAATGATGATAATCTTGATGGACTTAATTATCTGGATGGAAAATCAGTTTTTGAGATAAATAAAAAAGCCGAAGAAGGAACTTTAATGGCACACATTGAAGGTAATGTTCCAAATATAATAATTTCTATCCCTGATAAAAATGAATTTTACCTTGGACAATTATTATTCTTTTTTGAGAAAGCCTGTGCAGTCAGTGCTTATAATTTGGGGGTAAATCCATTTGATCAACCCGGTGTTGAGGCTTATAAATCCAACATGTTCAAACTTTTAGGGAAACCATAATTTTCTTCTTTATTTAATCAAAAAGTAAATTCTATCCGATAATTCGAAATTGGCTGAAGAGTAAAACTGAATTCAAAGTTTTTCATATATTTGCAGTTTAAAAAAAAATGATATGTTCGATGATCTGACCGGCAAACTTGAGTCCGCTCTCAAAAGCATAAGAGGTGAAGGTGTTTTAACCGAATTAAATGTTGCCAAATCCATTAAAGAAATCAGGAGGGCATTGGTAAGTGCCGATGTGAATTACAAAATTGCTAAGGATTTTACAGATGAAATTAAGGATGAAGCCTTAGGTACACGCAATATTCTGAAAGCAGTGAAGCCTGGTGAGCTAATGGTCAAAATTGTACTGGACAAAATGACTGAACTTATGGGAGGTCAGGCTGCCGGAATTGATCTGAGTGGGAAACCAGCCATAATTCTGATATCAGGTTTACAGGGTTCCGGTAAAACCACTTTTACTGGAAAACTTGCATTATTTCTCAAAGATAAAAAACAAAAGAAGGTCCTTGTAGTAGCCGGCGACGTTTACCGGCCTGCAGCTATAAATCAGCTGGAAGTAGTTTCGCAACAAGCTGGAGTCGATATTTATAAGGAAGAAGAAAGTAAAGATCCTGTCAAAATTGCAATCAATGCTATTGAATATGCAAAAGAGAACCGCTATACTGCAGTCATAATCGATACTGCTGGACGTCTGGCAGTTGATGAAGAAATGATGAAAGAAATTGAGAGTATCAAGAAGAAAGTCTCACCGCATGAAACCTTGTTTGTTGTTGATTCAATGACTGGACAGGATGCCATAAATACTGCAAAAGCATTTAATGACCGTCTTGATTTTGATGGTGTTGTGCTTACAAAACTCGATGGTGATACAAGGGGTGGTGCTGCACTCTCAGTAAAATATACTGTTGGTAAACCAATAAAATTTGTCAGCAATGGTGAAAAACTTCAGGATCTTGAGATGTTTTATCCTGACAGGATGGCTCAGAGAATACTCGGTATGGGTGATATTGTTTCATTTGTCGAAAAAGCTCAGGAACAATTCGATACCGAGGAAGCTAAAAAACTTGAAAAAAAGATAAAGAAAAACAAATTCGACTATAATGATTTTCTCGGCCAGGTAAAACAGATAAAAAAAATGGGTGACCTCAAGGGTTTGATGAAAATGATCCCCGGAATGGGAAAACTTGTAAACAATATTGATATTGATGAATCTGCATTCTCAAGGGTGGAGTCAATTATTTATTCAATGACACCTGACGAAAGAGCTAATCCTGAGCTCATGAATATGAGCAGAAAAAGAAGGATAAGTATGGGAAGTGGGAGGTCAATTCATGAGGTAAATATGTTTATAAAACAATTTGACCAGATGAAAAAAATGATGTTCAGGATGAGTAAGATGAAAGGAATACCCGATTTTGGAAATATTGAAGGCATGGGCAAATAATTTTTGATATTATTCTTTCAAATAATTTATTTGTTTGAACGTTACTTTTCCATATATTTTAATACTATTCTAAAAATGAAAAAGTCATTATTAACTTTTCTGTTTATATATATTTCGCTAAATCTTTTTGCATCTTATATTTTTATACCCATGGATGATGAAACACAAAAAAACCATCTGAAAGCCTATGGGATTGCCTATAAGGTACTGGAGAGTGGGGGAGAAGTTTATTGGCTTCTTAATTATCAGGGAGGAAGTTTTGCTTTTCAACACGTCCCTCTTCTTGAAAAAGAATGCAGAATTCGTGATGTCAGCTATAAAGTTATGACAAATGGTGAATTTGAAAGCATAAGGCTTTATATTGATGATCCTGAAATCAATATGGATGTTATGAAACTTGAAAAAGCTCCTAAAGTAGCAGTTTATACCCCTGAATATGATGAGAAAGGTGAGAAAATCCAACCTTGGGATGATGCTGTGACACTGGCACTTACTTATGCTGAAATTCCGTTTGACAAAGTTTACGACAGAGAAGTACTTGAAGATAAATTAGTTCAGTATGACTGGTTGCATCTGCATCATGAAGATTTTACGGGGCAATATGGAAAATTCTATGGCAGTTACCGCAATGCCAGGTGGTATATTGATCATCAGAAAAGTCAGGAAGCTCTTGCAAAAAGCCTTGGATTTACTAAAGTATCAAAGCTTAAACTGGCAGTTGTAAAAAAAATTAAGGAATTCGTAGGAGCCGGAGGTTTTATGTTTGCTATGTGTTCTGCCACTGATTCCTATGATATAGCGCTTGCAGCCCAGAATACTGATATATGCGATTATATGTTTGACGGAGATCCGATGGATCCTGATGCACAAAAAAAACTTGATTTTTCTCAGACTTTTGCTTTTCATGACTTTACTTTGGTTACCAACCCATTTGAATACGAATTTTCATCGATAGATTTCAACGATAGAAAAGTACAACCTGAAAATGATTATTTTACACTTTTTGATTTTTCAGCTAAATGGGATCCGGTGCCAACTATGCTGACTCAAAATCATACAAAAATAATTAAGGGATTTATGGGTCAAACTACCAGCTTTGAGAAAAAATATTTAAAGTCAGGTGTCCTTATAATGGGAGAATTCAAATCAATAGCCGAAACAAGATATATTCATGGCGATTATGGGATGGGTTTCTGGACATATTATGGAGGACATGATCCTGAAGACTACAGGCACTATATTGGCGACCCTCCAACAGACCTTGTACTTCATCCTAATTCTCCGGGTTACCGACTTATATTAAATAACATTCTTTTTCCTGCTGCAAGAAAGAAAAAACACAAAACATAAAAAAAAGACCTCCGGGGAGGTCTTTTTTTTATAACTGAATATTAGCTTCTTCGAGTATTTTTTTAGCTAAATCCAGTATTTCTGTATCTTCAAGGTTTACAATTCCACCATCAGGACCTGGCTGGATGTGCTTGCCAACAATTTCTTCATCACTGGTGTATTTCATGGCACCAAAATAATTTCTTACGGATTGCTCATCAATATTTAATTCATCAGCAATCCTTTTTACACTTCCTGTTGGTAAACTGTGTTTGATCTTCCTCAACTCATTGAATGTTATATACATGGCATAAAATTTTTTATTAAATAAAACTAAATCGTTACAATTATTAAAAAATAACCTTCAAAGTTAAATAATTTAAATTTTATAAATACAATAATTAAACGATTTTTCTTAAAATTATTTTGATCTCTGTATTATTTAGCATTTCTATTTATAAAAATGACAAAATGCTGATGATTTAATACGTATATTTAATCAAATTCGTGCACCTGAATTATCGATTTTGAATCAAGTCATCATCTTTTATTATGCTTATTATCCAAAAAACAAAAACAGAGATATAATAAACGCAAAGAATAAAATGGCATTATACCCGAAGTAAATCTTTAAATTCAGGTACTCATTCAATTTTGTACCTAATTTTGAACTTACATAAGAAACCAGAAAAACCTTGGAAACAAAAAATGCAATGAATGTGCCTGTGGCAATTCCAGCTAATCCAAAAAATTTCATCAAAATCAATGATAAAATAATATTTAAAACAATTTCAAAAAATGAAACAAATACAAAGACCTTATTCAGCCCGCTTGCATAAATAAAAATCTCAGATAAAATGATCCTGCTGCTTAAAGTCAATAAATAAATATTGAACAATAAAGCAGAATAATTATAATCTGAATCGTAGAAAAATTCATACAAAAACTTGCTGGAAAAAACCAGAATTACTGCAATAGGATAAAAAACATGCATCAACCTGCCTGTAATACGTTTAACAGAAATCAAGGCATTCTTTATATCCTTTACTGCCAATGGAATCATCGAGGTCCTCACTGCTCCGATCAATACTAAGATTAGAGGAAATTCCCTGGCACCATATCTGTAAATTGAAAACTGGTCAGCATTGAAAAACTTATCAACCAGGATGCCATCTACGAACTCGGAGCCATTACTGAACAACAGATGAATTATGATCGGCATTGAATAAAGCACAAAACCTTTATTAATTGAAAATTTATATGTGTTTATTAAATTTTTTATACTAAATACCACAACTATAGTCCAAATCCATCTAATAAAGACCCAAATCAACAAAAAAAGTAAAACATAATAAATATCATTGTATATAATAGCTGCAGTAAAACCTAAACATAACTGTAAAGTATAAATGAAAATACCGTAATAGATCAGATATTTTCTCTTTTCTGTCAATAAATAATAAAGTTCTGTAATGATAGTAGGGGCATAAAATATCACATATAATGACACAAGTATTATTGTATTTCTTGTATCATTAAGTATTCCAAATCCTTTGAATATATATAATAATATTCCCACACAAATACCAGCTATTTGAAGCAATGTAAAAGTATTTTGAAAAAAAACTGCTTTATTTTCTTCTGTCAAACGTGGATACCAGCTCAACAGAGCGTTCCCGATGCCGGCAACCCAGAAAAAAGTGCTAAGGTTGATTAAAAACAGGAAATTTTCATAATACGAAGTTTCAGCTGGGGTAAATTTAAGTTTTACCAATAATATGCTGATAATTACCAATGTGGAAAATCTTATAATCTGAAATAGCTGATAGGAAAATGTGGTTGATCTTAACTCAATTAAACTATTTAAATAATTTTTCAAGATTTTTTTTTAACCAGTATTAATAATGCCTCAAAAATAAGAATTTGGCTCAATATTTGCAGTGTAATTAGTACATTTTTCATGTTAAATATAAAATCAGGGAAATGAAACATAAAAAAATACAAAAAGATAAATTTAAAAAGTACAAATCAGTAGAAGAACTAGGAGAAATTGAACAGGAGCTTTTTAAAGTTGCATTTTCAAAAATGGAACATGCCTATGCACCTTATTCAAACTTTCATGTTGGTTCAGCTTTGCTTCTTGATGATGGGACCATTGTTGCAGGCAGCAATCAGGAAAATGCATCTTATGGTCTTGCTATATGTGCTGAAAGAGTTGCACTATTCAATGCCGGGTCAAATTTCCCTGATAAGGCAGTGAAAAAACTTGTTGTGGTGACCAAAAACTATAACAAAAAAGATGAAAAACAACCTGATGAAAACTACGTTCTCGCACCATGTGGAGCATGTCGTCAGGTTATTCTCGAATACGAAAACCGTTTCTCGAGTGATATTGAAATATTTCTTATGGATTCAAAAGGTAAAGTATATGTTTTTAATTCTGTCAAACGTATGCTTCCTTTCGCATTTAGCGGATATTTTTTAAAATGACCATTAATTTCTTTTGATACCATCGATATAATCGACAACTGTCTGATCAACCATAATGTCCCTTGGCCTTACAGGTTTTCTCAAAAACAACCCTTCAAAAGTCCTGCATCTGCTAAGTGCTACGTAGGTCATTCCATGTGTAAATGCTCCGCTTCCAAGGTCAATAACAACTCTGTCAAATGTTTTGCCCTGTGATTTATGGATTGTAATTGCCCATGCAAGTTTAAGCGGAAAATGATTGAATGTGCCAATCACTAGTTGCTCTATATTAGTATTTTTTTCATCAATGACATATCTGGTATTCTCCCAGATTTCAGGATATACATCGATCTCAGTTTTTTCTCCGGAATCAAAAATCTCAACTCTTATATTTGCTTTGTCAAGATAACTAACGGTACCAATTGTACCATTTACGTATCTTTTTTCGGGATCATTTCTGATAAAAATCACCTGAGCTCCGTGTTTTAAAGCTAAAATAGGATCAGTAGGGTAGATTGATTCCGGAAATTCACCATCAATAATTGCTTCATAAATAAATATTGGACTGTTTATTTCTTCAAGCTTGTCAAGATTTATACCATTAGCAGTCGAGTTCAAAGAACACAGTGTGATGTAGTTTTCATCAGGCAATTGATCAGGAAAGTATCTTGAGTTGAGCTCTTCAAGCTGCTCCCAGTCCATTTCATTAGTCCTGATGCTTTCCAGCAAATTAATAAACCTTTGATCTTTTTGTCTGTATATTTCTTTTAATTCAAAAAAATCAATTTGTATTTTATTGAAATTAAATACGTTAGATGAAAAAAAGTATGCTGATTCATAATTTGAACTGATAAAAGTTTTCTCATATTCCTGCGATACCACAGGAGGTATCTGGAACAAGTCGCCTATAAATACCATCTGAACACCTCCAAAGGGTAGGGGAGAATCACGATTGACCTTCAGGAAAAGATCGATATTATCAAGCATGTCAGCCCTTACCATAGATATTTCATCAATTATAAGTACTTCCATTTTTTTATAAATATTATTTCCTTTAAGTTTTTTTATCGATGATATCGGAATAATTCCAGGAGGAAAGCGAAAAAAAGAATGAATTGTCTGTCCTTTCACATTCAATGCAGCAACACCCGTAGGTGCAACAACAACGACCTGCTTTTTGGTTGTTTCCTTAAATAATCTCAACAGAGTTGATTTGCCAGTACCTGCACGACCAGATATAAAAACAATGTTGCCGGTATTTTCTAAAATATCCAGAACATTTTTGAATGTTTGATTTAATATAACAGGCTCCTTAAAAATACTCAGTTATTTTTAATTACATAAATATAAACAGGAAAATGATCACTATACCCCTGAATATATTCATTTCCGACAAAAGTTCTCAACGGATATCCCTTGAATTTTCCTTTCTTTTGAACAAGGAACTCTTTATTGAAAATGTTTGCTTTATAAAATGAATGTTTGTTATTCTCCTTATTGAGCCATGATTTAGTAATGATGATCTGATCGAACAAACTCCATGCATCGTTATATGCAGTTGTTCCAATGCCCCTGATATAGAATTGTTCCATAGGATTGTACATATCACCATCCTTAATTTTCTTGATATTTCCCCTTGAATTCAAAACCTTCCTGACTGAGGGACTCAATGGATCATCATTCAGGTCGCCCATAACAATAACTTTAGCTCCCGGAGTCAAGACATTAAGTGAATCTATAACTTTTTTACATTCTTTGGCAGCAGCTTCACGCCAGGGACTGGTAGTAGATTCTCCTCCTCTCCTTGAAGGCCAGTGATTTACCAAAATATATATTAATTCTCCTTGAAAATAACCCGAAACATATAATATGTCCCTGGTAAATATCTTTTCATTACCGTTATATATCTGTACTGGAATTGGCCTGGCATCAATAGGGGAGAAGTACTTGTGTTGAAACAACAGCCCCAAATCAATGCCTCTGTTATCATAAGAATCAAAATGAATGATTCCATACTTCCTGTCTTTGATTGCCTGCTGTGCTACGAGATCTTCCAGAACTGTCCTGTTCTCAACCTCACATACTCCCAAAATAGCCAACCCATCTGGATTCACATCAACAGCTATTTTTGAAATTACATCTGACATATTTTTCAACTTGTCAAAATATTTCTCAGAAGTCCAGATCTTTGCTCCCTGAGGTGTAAATTCCTCATCCAAAATATCAGGTGCATCAATTGTGTCAAAAAGATTTTCGAGATTGTAAAAGCCTATTGCACTTATCGCAGGTTTTCCGGTCTGAGCAGATAGAAAAAATGTGTTTAAAAAAATGGTAATTATTACAAATAAAGCTGAGTCTTTCATAAATAATTATTTATCTGAAAAAATTAAATTTAAATTTCTGTATTTCAAATTACAAACATAACAATAATAGCATTAATAAGTCTTAAATATTCATATTTATTATTGTATTACAAGAAACACATAGTACTGGATGTGCTAACATATAAAAATGCCTATAATATATATTATGTTAAATAGAACCAATATTTTAAAAAAAGAGGAAGCAAATTAAATGTACTTCCTCTCTCTCCTGTTTTATTTTTTTATTTTAAATACTATACATTTATTTTAGCAATGATACATTACTGACCTTTGAGTAATCATCAGTATCCTCACACTGTACAAATATCCTGTATGTATAGGTATCTGGTGTTAGTTCTTTCCCTTTATAAGTGCCATCCCAAAAAAGATTTCTATCACCATCTTTTTTATAAAGCAATTCTCCCCATCTATCGTATAATTCCATGCTTATGTTTCTGATATATAATCCTCTTGGAGCGAAAATATCATTTTGATCATCATTATTTGGAGAAAACGCATTTGGGAAATATATATCCTCTTCATTACAAGGGGGGTCAATTACCTGAATATTAACACATGCAGTATCAACACATCCATAAATATCTATTACAGTAACACAAATTTTCACTATTTCCTTAAATACATTATTTGTTGTTGATTTTGGAGTGAATTGAATTTTAGTAACATTTTTCTCTCCGGTACTCCAATTGATAGTGCTACCTGTTGGAGCGTTCAGAACCTCAATATTTACAGTATTGGTAATTACAACCTTCTGTGTATCAAGGCTTATTGATATATCGATATCACTAACGTTTACAGTTACTTTAACCAAAGTATCGCAACCAAGCAATTTATCATTGATATTTACATTAAAGCTGGTTGTTTTATATACAACAACTGTTGCTTTATTAGTAGTGCCACCCCCTATTATTCCTGTCCCCGTCCATTCATATTTCAGGTCGGATGAAGTATTATTTTTAATTTCCAATACGACTGTATCACCTTTGCAAACAACTCCGGGGTCTATATATTTGAAATCAAAAATGTATTCCTTTAGATCTACATAAACGCTGTCTTTACAATCATACTTATCAATTGCCACAACTTTAACTTTTTCACTACCCCTGGGGCTGTAATTGATTTTCTCCCCTACCCCGATAAGTTTTCCATTTCCATCATACCAGTTTAATGTGCTCTCAACATTAGCTTTAGCTTTCAATTCGATAGTTGAATTTTCGCAAAAAGTTATTTCCGACTTATCAGCTGTAACTACAATAAGTTCGGGGACTTCAATTTCTCGTTCAATAATAATTATTCCATCGCAGCCCTCTACCTCAACTTCCACATATACTTTGAATTTTCCAGGTTGTTTAAAATCATAGCAAGGGTTAGCAGTTGTGAATTTAATTATCTGACCAGCGGCATTTGTTATTTGCCAGTTGTGTTTTGTTACATTACCTCCTTCAACACTAAAACACATCTGATAAGTATCACAAGTGAGCTTGCTTTTTATGCTCATAGCTTTACCTCCTGAAGAATTGACAATTATGGTATCGGAGAATTCGCATCCAAAGGATGATATTGCTTTGAAAATCAGCTTAAACTGACCCTCTTTTTCAGTATAAATAGTTACAGTTGGACCATTTTTTGGTCCAATAATTATTGATGAAGGGTCTATCCAGGTATAGGTCACGTTTATGCCGGGAGTTTTGTTGACCAATTCGATCCTGGTCAGATTTTCATTGCAGTAATTTATAATTTTGTCATAATCAAGTTTGAATGACCCATTATATATAGTGATTGAATCGATGTTATTGGAACATCCCGTACCAGGTTTTATCCGTATATAAAACTTATTTATTATATCAGGAAGATTGACAGTTACAATATTCTGCCCTTCTCCGAAAATAGTATTGAAATTCCGGTTTTTAGACCATTGAATTACAGCATCTGTTTCTCCGGTGGGTACCCCTACCCCTTTTAATTGTACCTGATCAACACAAACTGTGTCGGGGCCTTCAATTTTAATAGAAAAATAATCCTTAACTTTAACTTCGACAGTATCGTAATGATAACAAAGGCCATCAGTTATTGTTACGAAATATATTCTGCTGGCATCACCCATGAATGTTGGATTTGATTTATCATTTCCATTAAATGTCAGACCTGTTTCAGGACTCCAGGTATATGTCCAGGCGGTATTTGGATTTTTTACGATTTTTGCAATACTTCCTTTGCAGACTATAACCGGGTTGGCCAGAAATTCGATATCTGGAAAATTGAAAATAATATTTTTCGTAATGCTGTTGTTACATTTTTCTTCAGTATAAATTTCAAGAGTAATTATTACTTCTTTCTTTTTAGGAATTTGAACATTCACCTCTTTTCCTGAAAGAACAATTTCTTCATTTCCAACTTTAATAATCCATTTATTGCTTTTGAAAGTATAAAGATCATTAAGTTCACTGAATTTATCCTTGAGGTTCAATACCAGTTTATCACTAAGACATTCAGTCAGCTTGTAGGAGAAATCTACAATTAACGGGTCTCCAACAGCAATAATTGTTTTTGTATAAAAACCAGAACAATTCGGAACACTGTGATATGCTTCAAGGGTTATGTCAAATGTATCTTTCCCTCCTGAAGGAAGATTATATATATAATGTACATCTTTTGAGGTGAACTTCACTGTTTGTTTTGTTGAATGGACATAAATTTCCCATTTGTAAGTTTCAGCAAATAAACTTGTATTTATCAGATGCAATGTATCTTTCGTTCCGGAGCCGCAAATAGCTTCAACGCTTTCGAATCTTGCTTCAGGAGGATCCACACATGGTCTGACATTATATTCAAAATCCCTTCTGATAACTGAGATTAGCTTGCCATTCCTGTATTCCTCAACTAAAACTCCTACCAGAAACTGGCCAACTTTGGTGGGTGTTCCCGTTATTAAACCAGTTTTAGGATCTATTACCAATGGATCAGTACCTCCAAGTAAATTGGCAAGACTATAGCCAGGTGCCCAATTAACTGTACTATATACTGGTGTATACCGGGCTGGATTTTCAATTGTTGGCATAGGATGATCTATAGTGGCACCTGAAGAAGGAGTATAAAGCCGGTAAACTAATGAGTCTCCATCGCTTTCAAATGCACTGTGATCAAAATTTAGGCTTTGATTATTACATATATAAATATCAGGCCATTTTTTAAATTTTGGAGAATTATTTTTCTGATCAAAAGCATATTGATCAATCTCAAGAATATAACTTCCTCCAGTCTCAAGAGGGTCATTTATATTCAAAAGACTCTGATTTCTGCAACATCTTTGATATACCAGTATGTATTTGCTTCCATCCTTAGGTCTTGGGAGAAATATAGTGTCCTTATATATAGATTCATGAACACAAACCGGAGCTCCTAAAATGCCGCAATTAGGATCTAAAGATTCATTAAGAGTGTCATTACCAATGTAATCCAGGAAAAATCCACCACGATATCCGATTTCTTTTAAAAATGATCCGTTCTGATCAAAAACTGCAATCACAGCTTTTGTATCAAAAAAAGCATCAGCTGCTCCGAATTCACAGTCTCTACGTATAGTCAAAGTTATTTCGAATAATCCCTTACCCAGACTTCTGTAGGTGAAATCACCTCCAACCATATGAGTTGCATTTATTTCGCTTGCTACCGAAAACAAAAGGATGATATATAAAACTATTTTTTTTAATATTTTTACTGTATCCATTTTATTTTATTTATTTATTATCATTTAAATCCGAACTAATTTTTACCACTTCAACTCTCCTTTCTTTAGAGGCTTCAACACTGTAAATGGACAATTTCTCATTCAGCAGATCATCAGATACATCCTTTGAGGCCAGAGATTCACCATAAGAAACGTCCGTAAGTTTCAACTGTCCCTTTTTAAGGTATTTTGTCATTGCACCCTTTTTATAGTTTCTTATTTCGTTGTCGATAGTTTTTACCCTTCTGTTCGCCAGGATCAGATTGTAATCATAATCAGCTCTCGGACTTGCATATCCTTTAAGCTGTATATTGACTTTATGACCGGCTTCCAATACAGACAATAAAGTTGCAAAAAACAGATCAAATTTTTCCTTTCCTGCTTTAACATCTTTAGCGAAGAATTCCTCAATTTTTTGCCTGTTTTCATCATATGAACCAACCTCAACTTCATCTTTATTATACTTCTGTACAAATTCATCTCTCTTTATTATGTATTGACTATAAGTATCTGAGTAAGATAAATTAGTAATTTTCGATTTGGAACGTGGATTTGGTTTGTCATTATCGAAATAAACTATCAGTGGAAGATATGCATTAAGTAAGTCAGCCAGATAAAGTTTCTGAATAATTACTGTGCCACCATAGTTTTCAGTATTAACTTTTTCAGTGACACTTTCGTAGCCTTTTTTGTTTGCTGTGATTTTGTAATTATGACCTCTTATAATGTTGAAACTAAAATCGTTGCTTAATTCGTTAGTTACAATTATTTTACTGATTGTATTATCGGTAAGGTTTTCAAGAATAATCTCAACTCCATTTAATTCATTAAGTGTGGTCCTGTCAAAAGTCAGTACTTTAAGTGACAGGTCCATCGGCTGCAAGTACAATTTTTTTATAATAGTATCTGTTTTACTGATACCAAAAGTGTTAAATCTGGTGGTATCCGGGATATATCCGAGCTTTGAGGCAACAAGATAATAATTCCTGTTATTCAGCAATCGAAAATCGCTTTTATTTATATCATCATTTTTTACCACTGCTAAGAGCTCTTTTGAATTTGCGTCATAGAGTTTTACTTCTGTCCCGGGGAGTTCATTTCCATTTTTTTTATTGAAAGTATAAACTATAAGGTCAATTTTTACCGGTTCTATATCTGCTTTGAAAATGTCATAACAACATGCTTCGTTTGCTGGATCAATATATAATGCACCTTCGCGGTTTGAGGAAAAGTAAGCTTTTTTTCCATCCGGTGTCATCCAGAAATAAATATCATCATAACTGCTGTTTAATGGATATCCCTGGTGAAGTGGGGTTTCAAATCTGGAATTATACAAGTGCGAAGAATAAACATCAAATCCTCCCATGTTGAGGTATCCATTAGAACTGAAATATAGATTTTCAGTTTGACTATGGAAGAAAGGAGTTATTTCATCTTCGCCTGTATTTAATTCTTCAATATTTTGAGGTCTGGTAAAGTTGCCATTTTTATCGATGACAGAATACCAAATATCCATTTTCCCTTTACCCCCTTCCCTATCAGAAACAAAATATAAAATATCTTTATTGTAAAGATTGCTATAACCAATATTTGGTTGAGTAGATGTATAATCAGGTGTATTGATGAAATCAGGCAGTTTCTCAACTTTACCAAAACTTCCGTCAGAGTTGACATCAACTGAATATAGGTCGCATTTTATCTGTGCTGTGCTTTTATAATCACATATTGTGAAATAAGCTTTATCTCCCTTTGAATTGAAACTAAGGTGTGCATTAAGTAAATGATCATCACCAAAAATACTGTCTGCAACTACACTAACTTCATTATCTTTTCTTAAAACTTTAGAGGTCAGTCTGTTGGGAAAATATGAGTCTGATTTTCTGGTAAATCTCATTGATGAAAAATAAAACATATCTTTTTGCTCTGATGCTCCGAAATCGGAATAAGCTGAGTTGACATCGCCTTCAAGTCTGGAAACCTTTACATTTTCACTTGGATTGAACAATAACTCTGAAGCCCATTGGCAAGCAGCAATTTCTTTGTTTGCTCTTGCATCATAATATGCATTTTCTCCCTGGTGTTCACTTAGATATAATTTATACTGGTCTATTGCTTCAGAGTATTTTCCCAGCCGCTGCTTAATATCTCCAAGCCAGAATGTCAGCAATGGATACTGATTGTCAGGTTGCTTTTCGTCAAGGAATTCCAACTTACTCTCTGCAAGATTGAAAGCATTGAACATCCTTGCTGATTCGGCACTTTTATAAAGAATATCGGCATTGTCTTTTTCAAATTCATTGGCTGCGAGATAAAATTGAAGGGCTCCTCCATAATTCTTTTCTTCAAATGACTTTTCAGCAGCCACAAGATAAGACTTAAGGGTTTGAGCATCAATATTTGAACTTACACCAAATAAAAATGATAAAATCAATATTATTATATATCTATTCATATTATTTATTTTATCTGTTTCTTTAAATCAATAAATCGGGCATATTTTAAATGCTCCAAGTGGTTTTGCATTTGTTATGATATATCTCAGGTGCATTTCCGGACCACCCCTGTAGTTTGAATAATCTGATAATCCATCTTTCGTAACAATATCATAGCTTAATCCAAAATACCATTGGTTGTATTCAAAAGCAATTTTTGGGGAATATCCTTCATCAAGACGGATCATAGCACCCCCATGGACTGCAAAACGTTTTGTAATAGTATTGCTTAAATAAAGTTTTAACAAGCCCCCTATCATTGTTTCCTTGTAAACATCCTGTTCCTGATGAAGTATATCGAGCTGTATATCCAGTGGATCAATTAATTTCAGATTTAAAATTCCGAGATAGGTAAGACGAATATCAAGTTTGTCACTATTCACTCCATAAAAACTATGTGACGGTCTGTTCAGATGGAATGCAGACGCACCAATTGTGATATTATTCCTGGGACTGAACTGATGACGGAAATTCAGCCCTAATCCAGTTTCAAGATAGCCGATTCTGAAACTCTCAAAATCCTCACCAGAAGGTATTCTAGGATCGTAAACACCTAAATCCTTATCCCAGTTGTTATACCACTTAAGGTCATCAATATTAAAACCCTTGTTTGAATAACCAAGAAGAGCACCTGCAGTGATAATATTTCTCGAACTTATCAGATAAGAATAACTACCTGTCAGATTTAAATTAAAAAGAGTCAGTTTGGAATATCCTTGTTTATCATAATTAAAAACAGCACCGGCTGAAAAAAAACCTTTCCTGGGAATATTTGGCAGGAATTTTCTATCATAACTGCCGGAAAAGGTAAAATAAGGCACTGCAATTGATCTGTATTGATCTCGCATGCTCAATATAAATCGTTGATCCCCTTCATATATTCCTGTCAGCGAGGGATTGAAATTCAAGGGTTCATTATAAAATTGACTATAATGAAAATCCTGAGAATTTAAGTAATTAAGTCCACAGGAAAAAAAAATTAGTAGAAGTATAATTTTGTCTCTCATACTCTCAGTGTTGATTATAAATAAATATATTACTACAAATATCGTTCTAAAAATGCTCAAATCCTAACTTTTTAGTACTTTTTCGAAATTAATTTTTAAAAAATATTCAAACAATTGTATATGTAATTATACTAAATATGTAACAATGGGTATTTTGGTTAAATATAAATTACATAAATTTTTAATGTGTTATATTTTTTAAAATTAGTAATTTATAAAAAAATACTTTTTTCTCATTATAAAATAGTTTTTTTGATTTCATTTTGTATAAAGATGATATAAAATGCCTAAAAGCTGCAATATTTTTTAAACTTTTACTATTATTGCATTAACACTCTGGTATTCAAATATCGAATCAATTAAAGCGTTTAAATTTTTTAACAATAAGCAAATAATGGGGATAATAGCAAGGCAAAGTATTAAGAGGAGTATTCTCCAATTAACCGGAAGTCTGATTGGTGTAGTTAGCCTTTTATTTATTTATCCTTTAGCAAGGGAATCTTATGGTTTGGCTCAATTTTTATTGAGTACTGCTTCTTTGTTTGCAGTTATTTTCAGTTTTGGTTCTACAAGTGTTGTAATCAGGTACTTTCCTGAATTACGACAAAAGTTTTCTTCCAGCTATCTATCAATAAATCTTTCATTGTCCATTATTGTTATATTGATTATGACTGTCCTGATAGGAGTTGCTAAAGATCCATTTTTTAGTTTTCTGGCTACTTTAGGGTTCAAAACCCCAATTATCGATAAATACATTTATATTATTTATATACTAGCTGTTTTATTTATCATCATACAGATTTTTATTTTTCAGTCATCAAATTATAAAAGGGTTGTTATACCATATGCAATTCACGAGCTGGCATTTAAAATTGTTTTACCAATTTTGATTTTTTTAAGTTTTATAAACACCATAAATATAGAACAAATTGGCTTGGGATTGTTGTTTTTTTACACTTTTTCACTAATTGCAAATGGTTTGTATCTCTATAAGATTGGTGGATTTAGTATTTCAGATTCATTTATTTGGGATTTGCCTCGGAAAAAAATCACTGAGGTACTGAATTATATGGGATTCTCAGGATTGAATATCATTGGGGAGAGTATTACTACCCAGATAGACAGAATCATGATACCAATGCTTATGACTATGAGCAGTAATGGTATTTATTCTATTTTTCTTTTTATGAGCAATACTATTGCTATTCCTTATACTTCAATGTATCCGATTGCAAGTCCTGTCCTGAGTGAGTCAATGCAGAAGGGAGACATGAAAAATGTTGAATCGATTTACAAAAAGACTTCATTGAATTCTTTAATAGCCGGTGTTTTTATATTTGTTATTTTGTGGGTAAATATAAGAGAAATAGTTAGCATAATGCATGATAAGGATAAGATAATTCCATTCATCAATGTTTTTCTTTTTTTGAGCCTTGCAAAGCTTGTTGATATGGTAACAAGTGTAAACTCCTTTATTATTATTTATTCAAAGTATTTCAGGTACAATCTTATCTTTTTATTGATTCTTGCATTATCGAATATTGTATTAAACTATTACTTCATAAATAAATATGGCATTGAAGGTGCAGCGTTTGCAACCTTATTATCAGTGATATTTTATAACACTTTGAAACTTATTTTTATTCAATTAAAATTCAAAATCAATCCATTTTCACGATCAGTTTACTATTTGACTGCTATTTCAGGTGTGATGGTATTTATTGCCGGTTTGTTGCCGGAAGTCCAATGGGTCATTATTTCGATAGCATATAAATCGATAATTGTAACAGGTCTTTTTTACATACTGATCAAAATATTCAGGATTGATGCTGAAATAATAGGTTCAATTGAAAAAATGATATTAAATTTAATCAGGAAAAAATAGGGTGTATCCCATTTTTGCACTAAAGTAACCAAGTGGTAATTAAAATTCTTTGGGATTCCCTTCAGGGTCGGGGCAAAACCCAAAGAATTTTAATAAATTTGCAAAATTGGGATACACCCAAAAAATAAACTATTTCACCAGCGAATAACCAGCTCTTTTCCAGGCAACAAGTCCATTTTCAAGTTCAATTACTTCAGAAAAATTTAGTTCTGCTAATCTTGTTAATGCTTGTTTTGATTGTGCGCTGCTACGGCTGTAGATCAATAAAGGTCTGTCTTTATAAATACTTACATTTTGATCAAAATCTTTATTATAAAAATCAATGTTAATGGCAGAATTTATATGTCCTTCTCCAAATTCCTTTGAAGTCCTGATATCCAAAACGAGGTATTTGCCACTTAAAATTAAGCTGTTAAATTGTCCGGCATCAACTGACTTAATGATTCCGCTTTGGTTGATAGATTGACCTGTGGCAGTATATGAAGTAAAAAATATGAATCCAATTAAAAAAATAATATTTCTCATTTTGTTTTTTTTATTTAACAATTATTGACTCTTAAAAATTCAAAAATGTCGCATTTACTAAAATATTTAACATTTCATTAATAATTTTATTATTTCTGGGGCCTGAATATTTGAGCCAGTAAAATGCTTGTAGCTACACCTACATTCAGCGAATCTATATAATTTCCTTTGCCGGGTATAGCTATTTTTTTATTTACATGCATGGCAATATCTTCAGATATACCTTTACTCTCATTTCCTGCCACCAGGACCATTGGTTTTGCAAATTCGCAATCATACATGTTTTCTCCACTGATATCAGCCGCATAAAAATTATAAGATTTGCCTGATAATGATTTTGACAATTCAAAATAGTCTATTTCATAAAATTTGACCCTGAATATACTACCCATCGTTGCCTGGATAACTTTTGGATTGTAAATATCCACACAATCTGGTGAACAAACTAATGCACCAATACCAAACCAGTCACAACTTCTGATAATTGTACCCAGATTTCCAGGATCTTTTATAGTATCCAGATAAACTATCGTTTCTGACTCAAATAATAATGAAAAGTCATTTTGTTGAGGAATATTTAATATTGCCAGCGCAGATGTATTATTGGTAAGATTCGATATGAGGGCTAATTCTTCATTTGTTATTTCCTGAATCAAATGATGATAATTTTTCAATGTACCTGAGTTTTTGAGAAAGAAATCTTTAGAGACGAAGATTTTATTTAGCGATTCACCACAGAAATAAATTGCCTCCAGAACTGATTTTTCACCTTCAACTAAAAATTTTTTATACCTTTGTCTATACTTTTTTATCGAAAGGGAACGTATATATTTTATATCAGATTTGGAAAGCATTGGATTATTTTGAAGTCAGGTCATTATTTTATATATAATTATCTAATTGCACTTGTTGCTATTTTGATTTTATCCTCCTGTCAGGCTACATCTTTTCTGGAGGAAAATCAAACATTTCTGCACAAAAATAAAATAAAATTTATTACTACTGAAAAAATCAATAATAAAGCTATACTTAGTGAAGAATTGTATACTTTTTTAGAACAGGTGCCAAATGAAAACATCCTTTGGGTAAACAGGCAGTGGTTTCATTATGTGTTGAAAGATAAAAAAATGAACTGGTTTAATAAGTTTGTGAAAAAAAGCCTGGCACAGGAACCGGTTATTTTTGATGAAAAAAAAGCAATTTCCACTTCAGATAATCTGACCAATTTTCTTCGTGACAAACGTGGATTTTACAATGCTGAAGTTTCGTATAAGCAATACAATATCAGTAAATATCTGACAGATGTAGAATACACTATCAGAACCGGCAAGCAATATACAATAAATTCAATTGATATAGAAAGTAAAGATCCTGAAATAGATAGTATTCTCAAGAAACATTATAAAAACAGTTTTTTTGTGTGGGGAGACCCTGTTAATTCAACTAATTATGATCTTGAGAAAATCAGGATTACCAGTATTTTGCAAAATCAGGGTTATGCTGCATTCAATCAGGATTTTATTGAATTGCTGGGAGACAGTTCTGATTATAAAACAGACCTGAATGTTGTCATTAAGGATCCACCAAATAATGGCAGGCATATAAAGTACAGGATTGGCAAGGTTAATGTTTTAACTGATTTTTACCCCACTCAGCAAATAGACAGTCTGTATTTCACAGAAATTAGTGGTATGAGATTTTTCAGGGAAAAATCAAATTTTTTAATTGATCCAGTACAAATTGTAAATGCTATTAACCTGAAGCCTGGTGATATGTATTCAAAGGAAAAAAACGGAGAAATTTATACAAGGTTGTCTAAATTCCAGGTTTATAAGTTTATTTCAATAAAAACTGAGATTGACACATCAGAGTCCGGAATACTCGACCTCAGTATTTTGATGTATGTACATGAAAACAAATATGCTTATGACAGTGGAGCTAATATAAAGTATTTGAGATTGAGTTCAGAAGATAATCTTATAAATACAGGTTTAAATGGAAATATCTTTGATAGAAGGGTTACTGATAAAGGAGACAACATTTTACTGGATGCATCGGGAGATATAAAGATATATTTAAATGACGGAAGCTTTCAGGAAGTAAATGCGAATGCTAAAATTGAATATTCATACCCAAACACATCAGCTTCCATTAAAGTTACTCCCATCATTTTAATCAATAATGTTTTTTTAAATCAGGGATACGATAAACTTAAGAACAATGTGACTTCGAATCTATCCATATCCTATAATCATCAAAATATTTTAAAAAAGTTCCAGATATCATCTTTCAACTTCAATTATGGGTATAATTACCTGTCAAAAAAGGATGGACTAAGAATGCAATTTGGACAGGCTGGTTTAAATTATAATAAGTCTGAAATCTCAGATTATGACCTTTTCAAAGGTTTTCAAAGAAAGAGTATGAATGATTTCTTTCAGACAGGTTTGATTTTTAAAAGCTTTTTACTCGACCTAAAAAGGAATTCAGACAATGATAAAATCCTTATGCATACAATTTTTGGACTTGAGATTTCAGGTTCAGAAATATTCCTGGCAAACAAGCTATACAACCAGATCTCCGGATATGATGATAATTGGCGGTTTAACCGAAAAGTTGATTATGCTAAGTTTATAAAAGCAAGTATTGAATTCAGGCCCAACATTAAGACTGGCAAAACCAATGAAATTGCAGGAAGAGTTTTTGCAGGTATAGGTTTTCCATTTGGTGACAGTCAAAGCTTGCCTTATATAAAGCAATTTGAAGTTGGAGGACCTACAAGTATGAGAGCCTGGACAGCCAGGTCGTTGGGACCGGGAGGTTACTATGACAACAATAGCGAACAGCTCGAATATCCTTATCAGAAAGGCGACATACGCCTGGAAGCAAATATAGAATACAGGTTTAAGCTTTCATCTTATTTTCGTTCGGCTTTATTTCTCGATGCCGGTAATATTTGGACCTTAAAAAAAGATGCTGAAAGGCCAGATGCCGAGTTTACCTCGGAATTTTTCAGACAAATAGCTTTAAATGCCGGCGTAAGTTTGCAGCTGGATGTTTTTTTACTTTTAAGATTTGATTTCGCATTTAAGATGAGGCATCCATACAGGAATGAATCAGGAAAATATTGGGATTTTAATTCATTTCGGCCAACATTTGTTTTTAGTATAAACAATCCTTTTTAAAATGCAATGAATTTCATTGCAGTCCATTCACCATCCTGGATTGTTTTCATGTGTTTAAAACTGTGATTCTCAAATGTTTCAATGATTGCGTACTGATCTTTCGCCAAAATCCCCGACAAGAGTACAAACCCTCCTTTATGAACTGAATTACTTATATTTTGAGCTTCTTTCATTAAAACATTACGCTCAATGTTAGCTAGAATAATATCAAATGAAAACTGCTCAACAGATAGAGTATCCCCAAGTTCACTTATAATTTTATTGCATTTGTTTTTCACAGCATTCTCCATTATATTCCTGACCGAAAGCGGATCATTATCAATAGCAAGTATTTTTTTTGCACCCAACATTTCAGCAAAAATTGCCAAAATGCCAGTTCCTGAGCCAAAATCAACTACTTTTAAATCTGAGAAATTAATTTCTGACATGAGTTTGATCATCATTCTGGTAGTTTCATGATGACCGGTGCCAAAAGTCATTTCAGGATTTACAATAATTGAATATTTATATTTTTTTTGATCAATATTGTGAAAATCAGCTTGAATTATACAAAAATCACCAATTTCGACTGGCTTGTAATTTGCTTCCCAATCAGCATTCCAGTTTCTGTTTTCGAACGACTCGGATTGAAAATTTATTGAATACTTTTCGCAGAATTGTTCAAGGGTTTCAAAGAATAACTTATCTGTCTGATCAGCAGGCAAATAAGCTATTACATTATTGTGATCTTCTTCAAATGAATCAAAAGAAAAGTTAGTCAGTAATGCCACAAGCATGTCATTATCCCAGCTGCTCGAAAAAGTAAATTTGATATATTTTTTATCAGTCGGATCCATATTTATTTCTGAAAGCTTTTAATGTATTAAGCAATAGGCATGCTACAGTCATTAACCCTACCCCACCCGGGACTGGGGTAATAAATGAGCACTTTGGGGCGACGTTGGTAAAATCCACATCACCTACTAACCTGAATTTCCCGGGTAAATCCGGATCAGGTATGCTATTTATTCCGACATCAATAACAACTGCATTTTCTTTGACCATGTCAGCTGTCACAAACTCTGGTTTCCCAATTGCTGCTATTATAATATCTGCTTTATTAAGTTTACCTGTGAGATTTTGAGTTCTGCTGTGTACTACAGTGACTGTTGAATCCCCCGGATATGATTTTTGCATCAGACAAACTGCTATCGGTTTCCCAACTATATTTGATCTGCCGAGAACCACAATATCTTTACCCTTAGTTTCTATTTTATACCTTAGCAATAGCTCTAATATGCCGTAAGGTGTAGCAGGAATAAAAGTATCATTTCCGATAATCAGCTTACCTAAATTCAAGGGGTGGAATCCGTCGACATCCTTGGAGGGGTTTATTGAATTAATTATCTCAAATTCATTTATCCCCTCTGGTAATGGTAGCTGCACTATAAATCCATCAACCTCATCATCAGTATTCAAACTGGAAATTACTTTTAATAATTCATACTGGCTTATTGATACATCAAGTTGAATGTGTGTTGATTTAAAACCCACATCATTGCAGGCTTTGATCTTACTTCTGATATATGACTGGCTTGCCTTGTTTTCTCCCACAAGCACTGTTACAAGATGAGGAGGTCTTAATCCTTTATTCTTTAAATGTACAACTACATCAGATATCTCTTTTTTGATTTCAGAGGATATTTTCTTTCCATCTATTAATATCATACAAGATAAATTTATGTTCTTATTCTTTTAATAAGAAAAAATACAAGTGAAATGCCAAAGCTGAATGAAATAAATAACAGGATGAAAAATAAATATTTAAATTCGGAGAATGGCAGTTTTATATTCATTCCATAAAAGCTGGCAATTAAAGTTGGTACCTGTAAAATAATTGTTACGAATGTGAGTCTTTGGATGAAAATATTAAAATTATTGGAAATTATAGTGGCATAAGTATCCATGATCCCACTCAATATATTAGTGTGAACATTTGCCATATCCAGGCCCTGACTATAATCCACTATGATATCCTCAAAATAATCAACATGATCTTCGTTCTCTCTGATTTTCAGAAAATCCGTACGATTCATCTTCATCAGAAGCAATTCATCAGCCTTTAGTGAATTCAGAAAATATACAAGACTTTTCTCTATTTTTAATAATTCTTTCAATTCCTGGTTCCTGCTTGAATTGTATAATTCCTGTTCAAGCAGGTTTCTCTTCAAATTAAGCCTTTTCAGATATTCCAAAAACCATATTGCTGTTTGTTCAAGAATTTTCAATACAAAAATTTCCCTGGTTTTTAAACTGAAACTTTTTACGCGTTCTTCCACAAACCTTGAAATTATTATATTCTCTTTTGGTGAAACAGTAATAATATCTTTTTCGGTCAGAATAATTCCAAGTGGGATTGTTGAGTAAAGTATATGTTCTTCTTCACTTTGTTTAAATGGGATACTAAGTATTATCAGACGGATATCATCTTCCCTTTCATATCTTGCTCTTTCTTCAATATCAAGAGGGTCAGTCAGAAAATCCAATGGTATATTCAGTTTTTCTGATAATTGAATAAGATCTTCCTTTTGGTGAGGTGGTACGATATTTATCCAAATTCCCTCTGAATACTCCTCCTGAAAAACCAATCTGCCATTGGACATTGAAATATACTGAACCATTCAAGCTATTTTTTTACATATAAAAAAAATATTTTTGCAAACTTACCAAATTAAGTTGAAAAATTTGGTTTATTTTTTAAATAATTTGGAAAGAAGAAAACTTATGCTATCATTTTATAGCAACAGTTTTGAAAATCCTTGAATAACCAGTAAAAATTCCACTTCCCCCATCAATATTAGATTTTCCTAAATTGCCTGTATCAAGAGCTCTGCTGTATTCAAAATACTCCGGTGATATTGTCTTCAATTCAATTTCAAGATCATTTTTAAATGCATCTGCTGCAATGTCAAACTGAAGTTTTAATTCTTTCTTTTCAAGTTTTTCATAATCAACGAAAATTGATCTGGATTTTTCACTCCAGAAAAGTCCGGACGAGATACTTAAGTTGTTTGTAGTTCCAATTTCTTCTATTTGCGATGCTATACCTTTGAGGGTATCAGTTTCCGAATATTTTTTATTTTTAAGCCTGATTTCAAAAAATCTGTTGGATTTTAAAGAGATTTCATCGAGCGTAAAGTGTAAATCAATGTAATTCCTGTTTGAAAATGTATTGTGATCACATTTTAACTTTATATCATTGATTTGTACGGGTTGTGGGAATATTGCCTTCGCCTTAATTGGTTTTAAATTCGAATTATCTATACTTGCACAAATAATCAGGGAATCACCCGGCTTTACAGCACCTAACCTTGGATAAAAATAAAATCCTTTTGAAGAACTGCCAAAAAGTTTTTTATAATCTAACACAACCGGTATAGTAGTGTTATTTATATATAATTCGACTTTGGCATCATCCCTGTAAACTGCAATATCACCGCTGTTCATTCCAGAGGTAGTACCAAGAAATATTTTTACGGAATCATCTGTTCCTACAATTCCATCAACCCAAATAACTGATTGGCGTACAAAAATATTTTCATCAACTGACAATTCACATGCAGTAAAAAATATTACAATAAATATTATAATAAAATAATTGATATGTATTTTATTAAACAACAGGATTGTATTTTTATAATTCCAAATACGTTTATTATTTATTACAAATATAAATTATATTTATTGAAATACCAATATTTTATTGATATTTTTTATGTCATTATAAATATATGACTCATTGTATTTTAAGTATCACATTTTTTTAAAATTATTTTTAATGCTTTTTTCTAATGTTCATAATTATATACGGCATTAATAAATAAATTTATTTATGAGTATTTGATTTTTAAAATTATCTTAATTTAGATGTAGTCTTAATATAAATATTAACAATAAATTAATAAACATATATCGAATTATAAAAATTTTTCAATAATAAATTAATTTTGCGCTCTTATAATTATGAACAAATCTATATCAATTGCTAATGTTTTTGTAGTAATCAGTGATTAATTATCCATTATATAATTTATTAAAAATTTTTTTATGAACCGAATTTTAATCGTTTTTGCAATTTTATTTTCATTTACATTACATTTTCATATTATTGCTCAGGAAGCTGATACAACTACCCGATATGACCAATACGGTCAAAAGGTTGACCGCTTACCTTTGACAGCAGAAGCAAGAAATGGTATAATAACATTTGAATCGAAAGATAAATCTTTCAAATTCTGGACCGATTTCCGAATTAATTTCGATGGAGGTTTATTCTTTGATAATTATGACAATTCACTTTCTCCGGCCGGAAATAAAGCAGATGCAATTCAGCTAAGCAACGGTTTTCATATACGTAGATTGAGAATGGCATTTAAAGCTCAGGTGACCGAAAAATGGTACGGCGAGATGGACATTGATTTCAGAGATGCTGAAATTGATTTAAATGATGTATACCTTAAGTACAGTCCAAATGAGAAATTGGATTTTAAATTTGGGCATTTTCGTGAACCTTTCGGTATGATGACAAATACGACTTCGAGGTATGTTACATTTATGGAGCGTCCTGCCAGTTGTGAGTTTGATCCAAGCAGACATATGGGTATAGCTTCATTCTATGCACATCCTCGCTTTTATACTGGTTTTGGAGTATTCTCCGATGAGTTTATAGAAGCTGTTGATGGAGGCACACGTGATGTAAGGAGAAAAGAAAGAACAGGCACAGAATCAAGTCTTGCATTTACCGGCAAATTTGTTGGGTATCCAATAAATAAAAATGATTTTACTTTAGCATTTGGAGTTAGCGGTTCATATAGAACTCCAATGATTACTGATGAAGGAGCATACAATGTTGCCAGATTCAAAACTTATGATGAAATTCGAACATCTCAAAAGAGATTTTTTGATACTGATGTAATTTCAGATGTTAAAAATATAATTCTTACAAATGCTGAATTTGCATTTGCTTATAAAAGTTTCCGTATTCAATCAGAGTATCATTATACGATTGTTAAGAGAGGGCAGATTTATGACGATGTGCCAAAAGCGGGATTGAAAGATGCTAAATTTGACGGATTTTATGTTGAAGCTGCAGCCTTTCTTACAGGTGATAAACAAAACTTTAATTATGGCGAAGCTGAATTCACCCGGGTAAGACCTAAATCAAGTAAAGGTGCAATTGAACTGGCTGCAAGATACAGTACAATTAATTTGAATGCAAATCTGGATTATTTAGGAGATCAACTCAATGAGAAACTGGGAAATGTAGTGACTGGTGGAAGTGGAGCATTGTATTCTCTTGGTCTGACCTGGTGGGCTAAAAATAATGTAAGAATTATTTTAAATGGAACTTATGTAGATCATGATGAGTATGCCCAGTCAAAATATAACTGGAAAGTTCCTGAAGGAGGTTTTGATTATATATGGTTAGGCTCAAGATTTGAAATAGATTTCTAATATTTTTATAATAAATTCGTTTAACTTTTTATTTAACTTTTAAATTTAACAATCATGAAAAAAAGTATTTTCATTTTAAGCTCAATATTTTTTATGAGTTTATTTATTGTATCATGTGAAAAAGATCCAACCAGTGCTATTATCCAGGATGTTTTGGTAGATCAGTCCGGCAATTCGGCAGCTACTATAAAAGCTACAATACTGGATGACAATGGAGCATTAAAAAGTGCCAAGCTTTATTTTAAAGCTGCAAGTGCCAGTACTTTTAAGTCAGTTGATCTTTCAGGAACGGTTAATGGTGTATTTTCAGCAAAAATTGACAGTTTTGCTTTAGGAACTGAAGTTTCTTATTATATTGAAGCAGTAAACAGTGAAGACCTGAAAACTTTATATCCGGCTGATGCTCCTACTACTTTGGAGAAATTTACCAGCGGAGTAGTTTCAAATTCACCTTTATTTGTAAATGAAGTATTCTCAAACGGAACTAAGGCACCTGATACTTCTAATCCGGACTGGGCAGAGATCTACAATTCGGGAACTACGGAGGTAGACCTTACAGGTTATGCTATTCAGGATGATGTAACAAAACCTGCAGCCAAGAGACTTATCAAAGCAGGTCTCAAAGTTCCGGCTAAAGGATTTATTATAATTCATACTGAAGTAAACAATGACCAGGCAGTAGAAGGTACCGGTGCCTTTGGATTAAGTACCTCTAATGCTGACGGTGTTACATTATTTAATAAAAATGGACAGGTTGTCAACAGGCTTGAATATCCTGCTCCAAGTGCAGGACAACCAACCGGAACTCCAAATAAATCATGGGGCAGGTTTGCTGATGGAACAGCTACACAAGGGTGGATGGTACCAACGAAAGGTGCTGCAAATACAGCAGTGACTCCAAATTAAATTGTGTTTTAATAACATAATAAAAAGGGAAAGCTTGACTTTCCCTTTTTATTTAAAAATCGTAAAAAATATATATGAGTAAAGAAGAACTAAAAATAGGAGAACAATCCAAACCAAGATTTGAATTCAGATCGTTCGGACAAAATTTCGATAATGCACATTTCAGAATGTCAAGATTGTCAGTGCCGGTTCCGGAAAAAGTTTGGGAAAGACATTCAGATGAAATTTATATTATATCCAGAATAAATGACATCAACAATACTAAAATCAGGGATGGTAAAATGGATATAAAAACTTATGTTCAGACAGTACATGGACTCGAACAATGGAATCCGCTAATGAAAGGTGAATTCCCTATTGCAGTAGAAGTGCTTAAGAATGAAGTGTTTCCAGCCTTTATGGTTGACATGCCGGCGTTCAAAAATGATAGTATTACCTATAACGAATTTTTAGAGAAGGTCAAAGCTCATCCTGATCTTGCAGCAGTGAAAGTTCATAAGCAAAGATATGGATATATGGTCAATGATACTATATGCGAATTTGGTATTGTACTTATAAATGGTGCCAGAATCGTTACTGTGAATTCAGAATCAACAGAAGTCGATCATATTTTGACAACAATTTCTGACCTTGGACTAAAAGGTGTTGAAAATATAAATTACCTTCAGGCTATTAAAAGAGTAATAGGTATGATTGATAAACCCTTACATAATTAGGATTGATGAGGGAAAAATGAGAATTGAAAAACTTTCTTGAGTTTGTTTAACATGTATATAAAAATTAAAACTTCAAAAATATAATTTAAAAATAAAAATTAAAAATGTCACAGGAAATAGAAAGAAAATTTTTGGTTAAAGGTGATTTCAAATCATTAGTCTATAAAAGTGAAAGGATTGTTCAGGGATATCTGTCTTCAGTACCTGAAAGGGCAGTCAGGGTCAGGATCAAAGGTGACAAAGGATTTATCACAGTCAAAGGCATAGGTAATGATGCTGGTACCAGCAGATATGAATGGGATAAGGAAATATCGCTTGAGGATGCAACTAATCTGTTGAAAATTTGTGAGCCCGGAGTGATAGATAAAACAAGATTTCAGGTTAAAGAAGGAAATCATATCTTTGAAATAGATGAATTTTATGGTGAAAATCAAGGTTTAACGATAGCTGAAGTAGAATTAAATGATGAGGAAGAAGAATTCAGTAAGCCTGAATGGCTCGGAGAGGAGGTGACCGGAGATGTAAAATATTACAATGCAATGTTAATGAAACATCCTTATTCAAAATGGTGATCATTTATTCTACTATAATCTAAAAACAAACTTATGGTCGATCAGCAAGAAAAACACAAGGATATTCTCAACATGGAAAATTATCGTGTCGAGAAATTGCCTAAAATAGAGAAATCCGGCATAGAGAAATTCCTCATGAAGATCGGGATACCTTTGTCGATTTTAGCTTTTATTCTGTTATATCTTGTTGCAGATCTACCTTTTATCGATAGTATTGATTTTTCAACACTTGGTAAAGAAGCAGGTGAAAGATATAAAGAACTGGGAGAAACTGGTTTTATAAGAATTAATTATGCAATGTTAGCAATCTTTGTGGCTGCAATAATTCTATGGATAACAGAAGCTGTGCCTAACTATCTTACATCACTTATTTTGATTCTTGCCATGGTACTGACCAATATCACCACAGATAAGGTTGCATATGCCCAACTTGGTCATCCTGTGATGTGGCTGAATATTCTCTCATTTGTGCTGGCAAGCATGCTTGTAAAAACACAGGTTGCCAAAAGATTTGCTTTGTGGTTTGTAATAAAGTTTGGAAAAAATTCTGCCTGGGTAATTTTTAGTTTCATAATTATTAATATCGTTCTTTCGGCTTTCATATCAGCAACAACTGCCAAGGCGACTATACTTCTGCCAATTTTCATGGTCATTGCTGCCATTTACGGAGCCAGGGGTGGAGATGAAAGAAATAATTTTGGCAGAAATCTGGTTTTACAGAATCTGTTTCAGATAAATATTGGTGCAAGTGCTTTCATCACCGGTTCAGGTGCTAATTTGTTGGCAGGATCACTCATAGCAGGAGCAATGGGATGGGAAATATTTAGTTACCAGGATTGGTTTACAGTAGCATTTCCATTAGCAATGGTACTCATTCTAATTGGATGGTTTGTTGGCTCAAAAGTTATCTTTCCATTGAAAAAAGAAGAAACTGTACCACAGATAGAAGGTGGTATGCAATATCTGCGTACTGAATTGTCCAATATGGGTAAAATGCAATTCGTTGAATACAAAGCTATTGCAATTTTCGTTATTGTCCTTGGTTTATGGGCAACTGACAAGCAACATGGAATTGACCAGACTGCAGTTGCTTTTTTGGGGGCTGTAGTTGCCCTTTTACCTGGAATTGGCATTGTAAAATGGAATGATGTAGATATTCCCTGGCATCTTATGTTGTTTTCAGCAGGAGCTTATACACTGGGGTCAGGATTGGACGCGACTGGTTTGCCTAAGACAGTGGTAGATGCAAGCTTCACTGCATTGGGTGTAAGCAACGAAACACCCTTTTGGGTTTTGTATCTTTTCCTGACAGGGCTAATGATGTTCAGTGCACTTTTATTTCAGTCTAAGACAATGAGAGCTCTTATTTTCATTCCAATCTCCATAGGGATTGCACAAAAATTCGGTTATCCTGTCCTTAGTCTTGCTTTTCCTGTAGCTTTATTAATAGAGCATGTTTATGTGATGCCTTATAACAGCAAACCTGCAGCTTTGTTATATACAACTAACCAGTATAGCTATATTGACACCATAAAATATGGTATTACAATGATGATAATATCGTGGTTTTTTATCATTTTATGGGGGCAGACAATTTTAAAATATATGGGTTATGTGCCGGATGGAGTGTTTTAATACAGAAAAAAATATTCATTTGATAGTTGAATAATCAGAGAGAATAACTATGCTGATAAGGATATATAATAATATTGTCAACTTCCTTAGTTTTGCTCAAAACCTGAGGAAGATGCGGAAAAAAATAAATATCAGCATTGATCAGCCCGATATTATCTCAGAATTCCCGGATTCTCACCCTAGAGGTTTTATAAAAGAATTCAAAAAAAGGAGAACCACAATAGTAGAATCATACCTGAAAATCACAAAAACCCTGGATTCATCAAGCTACAATCAAAGGATCAAGGCTTTGAAACTTCTGGCAGAACATATTATATATTCAAGATCATTGAAAATGCCTTTAAATGCAGCAAGAGTACAGATGGCAATAATGAAAGAAGTGATCAAAAACAGGGATAATAAAAGGATTCAGCTCGAGCTTATGAGAGATTTTACTGTTTCGTCATTCGGGCACCCCAGGTCAATCAGAAAATATCTCAATAAATTCAATATTATTGAAGTTCCGGAAACCGGAGAAGAACTAAGGGAATTGAAAATGGGATGGGATTTTCATGTACATGATAATACGTCTTATGGTCTTAAATCCCCGTCTCAGCTTCTGATTGATGCTTTCATAAAAGGGATTTCAGAGCTGACTGTAGCTTATAATACCCTTGATCATTCAGATGCGGTCAAAGAAGTGCTTGAGGCAGGAAAAATACTGGGCATAAAAGTTAATATTGCATTGGAATTCAGTGCACTAACCAATGGCAAAAGATTTCACTATATGTATATTTTGCCTAATTTTTCCAGTAAAAAAGAACGGTTTAAGAAGTTTTTAAAGCATCAAACCGAAGAATTTCGTGAATTTCTTAATGAACTGGAAGAAAATGAGAAAAAAAGATTAAAAAATATAAATAGCCTGATTTTTAACTTCAACGAGATATATTTACCAGAAATCAACAGGGGATATTTACCAGGTTCAATTTATTATCTGGATCCAATTTCACTTCAATTCGATGAAGAAGCCGGAAATCAGAAAATTTTTTCCAGAAGGCAGCTGGGTGAGTTTCTTTTTCCAAAATTAAAAAAGGTGTATGAAAAAAGAGCATTGCAGATCACTGCGACTATGCTCAAGACCAGGAAAAACCCTTTTCTTTTTTCTCCCTTGGAAATTCAGGAAATTTCTCAAAGGTATAAAGATATCAGGTATGAATACAAAAATCTGGATCCTGAAAAAATAAGAATAGAATATTTTCTTGAGGATGAATCAATCATTGCCGAATCAGCCGTAAGTGATCTGGCAGAAATTTACCGTCATGCCATAAAATCCGGAGGCAGGATTAAACTTATCCGTCCCCTGGAACATGGAATTCAGGCTGCTGTTGATATAATACTGGAAAATTTTCAAATGCTTGATGTGACTGAGATTTACAACATGTATGACACAATAGTAAATCATGAATCTGAATTTGTACTATTTACCGGATTTATAAGGCTATTAAATGAAGGACATCCTGACAGGATATCTGATTACCTGCGGAAAAATAAAATCAAGTACAATTTTGAAAAACTTCTTGCAGCTTCCGAATATACAAAAGAAACAAAAATTCTTCCATCCGTAGGGAGTGATGCTGCTGGCAGGTCAACATTGACACCCGGCATGGGATTTATTCTTAAAAGCAGACTTGTTAAACATCAACGCAAATTTTTTGAAAAAAATCATCACAAGCTTCCTGATGATATTTCATCTTTGATGTTTAAAATGGCAAAAATACCTAAGTCATCATTAAAGAAAAATGACAAACCCGTAATTTTATGCCTTGGAAAACAGGTTGGAATTCAGCAAAACGTATTGGGTGATGAAAAGATTGAGCAACCCATAGGATTTTTTAAAGCAATAGAATATCTAAATCCAGGCATTAAAAATTTCCTGATGATTGCTGTGGGTTTTATTCCGGCGTATCTTATTCTCGGCTGGCAATTTGCCTTGCTATGGTTTATAATAACAGGTTCAAGGAATATTTTCGTCGATGTTGTATCTGGTAATGGAATAAATCCCAATGAATGGCATGAAAGTGATATCAACTGGACCAATCTTGCCCAATCCCTTTTTTTTACTGGTTTTTCAGTTCCTATACTTGGTTTTGTAAAAGATAATTTCGATTTGATCTATAAGGGTATGCATGAAGGGACCACTTATGAAATTGCGAAGTTCTTTTTTATTAATATTGCAAATGGAACATACCTTGCATCTCATAATTACCTTCGGGGATTTGACAGACAAACAATCAGGGGCAATTTTTTCAGAAGTATTCTTGCATGGCCTCTATCAGCAGGATTTGCACCGGTAGGTAATTTATTTATGATTCCAAGTATTGTGCAGGCAAAATTCTGGTCTGACTTCGTGGCCTCTATAATAGAAGGCAGTGCCAAATATAAATTTATAATTAAAATCAGGGAAAAAATTATGTATAAGCTACTTCCTGAGACTATTTCTGAAGATGAAGAAACTGAAAAGCTCTCACTACTGGATATGATTTATTTTATAAAAGAAAGCAACCGCACCAAAATATCATTGAAAAAACTTCTTTCAGAAAAACCAGGAATTTTAAAAGATTTTATAAACAGGCTATTCAAAAGAGACCGAAAATATAAACTTAATGAAGCCTATTTTGAATTGAAGCAAAGATTTGATGACCCTGCCCTATTTGACAACCTTATTGAATTTATAATAAAAAACTATAATAATGAACAAAGTCTCTATTTGATACGTCTTGTATCTGCTAATTTTGAGAAAACCAGGAGCTGGATCAATAGCATCAATACAAATTAATCAAAATTATTTCATTAGCCCCCTGTCTTGATAGCTTCCTTAGGGTGAATTCCCTTATCAACCTTGTCATAATCGAGTGTAGAGCCTCCCATGCTGTGTGGTATGAGGTACATTAAGAGCATAACTACAGTGGCCACTCCTACCAACCAACGGTTCATTTTCTCTCTTTCAGGCAATTTCCATTTAGCCAAAATAAAAACAAGTACCCACACAAGCCACATTACAAGCATCTTATTGTCGGTATAATCCTGTCCAAAAGGCCAACCTGTCCAATATGCTCCAAATGCATATTTCTGAACTATTGGGCCAAGCACCATGCCCCCTACAGTCATAAGTATGAGGCTTATTAATGAATAAAGACGCATTTTAGGTATTTCAAACAATGCACTAAGACCGGCCCTAATTCCAAATAAAACTGCAAGGAACATAAATAAAATATGTGGAATCAATACCCACAAAGGTACAGGATCCTTATACCTCAATATGATCTCTTCATCAACTCTTTCTGGGATTCTGAATGACTTGTCATTTGCATTTATTGTGACATAGTAAGTCATTTTCCCCGCTGCGGGCTGAACAGGCAAATATGCATAATATCTTCCACTTTGTAATTTGAAGGGAACTGACGTAATCGAATCTTTTGTTCCTAGCCTTTTATAATGCAATGTAGCATCAAATTTTGGGATATTCGGCACTGGCAATTCAATGGATGCCGCACTGGTAGTTTCCTGTGATCTTAAAAGAGAGTATTTATATTCCTGAATATCGAAATAAAGCTTCCCTCTGAACGGATTTGTAGGTCCGGTCATTCTCTGATAAAAAACTGCAGCGAACATCAACAAAATTGCTACAATCCACAATAAATACTTTTTCATAATTATTCATTTTTCAAGCGACAAAAATACATTGAATTTTTTTTCATTTATGTAATTATGCAAAATTTATTGCTTTCGATGCATAAATCAGGATCAAATAAGTAATTTTGCAAAAAAAAATGAAATGCATAGAATTGCGGAGGCATGGATACCAACTGAATTGGGTAGGTTTAAAATGATCACTTATTCTCATGATACGGATGACAGGATGCCAAATATTGCAATGATTCATGAGAACACAGACATAGAGAAACCAGTGTACGTTAGAATTCATTCTGAATGCCTGACAGGTGATCTGTTTGATTCCCTCAGATGCGATTGCGGACCCCAATTGGCAAGAGCAAAAGAAATAATTGCAGAAAAAGAAGGCATTATAATCTATCTTCGACAGGAAGGAAGAGGAATTGGACTTATAAATAAACTGGAAGCATATAATCTACAGGATAAGGGACTTGATACCGTAGATGCAAATCTCATTTTGGGTTTTCATTCAGATGAAAGGGATTATACTGATGCTATCAATATCCTTAAAGATTTGAATATTAAAAACATCATTCTGCTTACAAATAATCCTGATAAAATTGATGCTTTTGATGGTTCCGGAATAAATATTATTAAACGGGAATCTTTAATAATTGATTCCAATATTCAGAATGAAAAATATCTGGCAGCAAAAAAAGAAAGGATGGGTCACCTTATTTAATCAGAATCTAATATGAATATTGAACAAGTAAGAGATTATTGTCTTAAAAAACAGTATGTTGAGGAATCATTGCCATTTGGAGATGATACTCTTGTATTTAAAATTTTTGATAAGATTTTTGCCCTCTTATCTCTTGACGAAGCCGAATCGCCCAGAATTAATATTAAAGGCAATCCTGATAAAAATATTGAATTGAGAGAAAAATATGAGGCAGTAATTCCAGGCTATCACATGAATAAAACACACTGGAACACAGTTTTACTTGAAAGTGACCTTAATGATCAGGAGTTGATGCAACTGATTGACGATTCCTATGCACTTGTTGCAGCAGGTTTACCCAAAAGAATTAAAGAAACTGCCGGACTTTAATTTATGCAAATGGATAATTTACAGGATGAATATAAAACTGTTAAAACACCTGTAAGCGGAATATTCAGGGAGAAAGGAAGTAAGTTCATTGCTTATGCTTTTGAAACTGAATCTGAATTTCAGTTTAAAACAACACTGGATGCTGTAATAAAGGATCATTTTAAGGCAAGACACCATTGTTTTGCATACTTATTGGGTCCCAATGGTAATAATTTCAGGTATAATGATGATGGTGAACCTGCAGGTACAGCCGGAATTCCAATATATAATCAAATAAGAAGCCATGAGCTTTATAATACAGGAATAGTAGTAGTAAGATATTTCGGAGGCACAAAACTTGGAGTTCCAGGACTTATAAATGCATATAAATCAGCAGCAAAAGATGCTATTGACAACGCTGAGATAATCATTAAATATATAGAGAAAACCATTGAAATACAGTATACCTATGATCAGACAGGTGATATAATGAATTTAATAAATGCAGGAGGTTATAAGATAATTTCCAACGAATACGATCCTTATCCAAAGTTGCTTCTTAAAGTCAGAGCCAGTAAAACCAGTGAATTGAACAAGCAAATACTGGCCTCACTTCTTAAAAGAAATTTTTCTGATATAGATGGAAATGAAATTATTGAAGGATTGAAAATCAATATTTATGCTTAAAATTGGAATAACTGGAGGTATTGGAAGTGGAAAAACTACAGTGAGCAGGATATTTGAAATGCTTGGAATCCCTGTTTATAATGCTGACAGAGAAGCAAAAAAACTAATGACACACGATAAAGTTCTGAAGAACAGAATAATTAAATTATTAGGAACAGAAAGTTTTACAAAAGATGAATTAAACAGGGAATACATTGCATCTAAGGTATTCAATGACAAAGATCTTTTAAAAAAAATTAATTCCATCGTGCATCCAGTAGTTAAGGAGGATTTTGTGAAGTGGACTGAAAATCAAAATGGGCCTTATGTTCTATATGAAGCTGCTTTGATGGTTGAATCCGGTAATTACAGACTTATGGATAAGATTATAGTTGTAACAGCTCCTATTGAACTAAGAATAGGTCGTGTCTGTCAAAGAGATAAGGTTGATGTAGATAAGGCCAGTGCGAGAATAAATAATCAGTTAAGTCAGGAAGAGATGTTGAAATTTGCAGATCATGTTATCAATAACGACGGTTCTTCATCATTGATCAGACAGGTATTGGAATTGGATAAAATATTTACATCTTACCAAATGCTACATTAAGTTCTTAGTGATGAAATGAGAGTTTTTAACAGGATTTTGTAACATTTATAGCAGTTGCAGGCAGAGAAAAACACATGCGTTCATACCAAAATTTTGAATTCCCCTACCCTCTGATAATTTCAGAAGTCCCTGAGGATTTGTCAGTGATAGTTGTAATCCCAGCCTATTATGAACCTGAAATAAATAAAACTCTTGCCTCGCTTATTAATAATCATAATTTCAATGGAAGTGCTGAAGTGATTATAATCATAAATGAAAGCGATAATTCTTCAGGATTAGTAAGCGAATTTCACGAATCACAGTATGAATACTTAAAAAACTGGTCTAAACTGAATAGTTCTGACAAACTTAAGTTTTTTCCGGTTTACATCAAAAACATAAAGTCAAAAGATGCCGGAGTCGGAATTGCAAGGAAAATCGGGATGGATGAAGCTTACAAAAGGTTTCTGTCAGGTAAAATGGGAAATGGAATAATAGCATGTCTCGATGCTGATACATACGTTGCAGAAAATTACCTTCAAACACTGGTTAATAAAGCTGATAAGAAAAATAATACCAAAGCTTACAGTATATACTTCGAACACGATCTTGGTGCGATTGAAGACAGTATAATTCTGGAATCCATTATTGATTATGAACTTCACCTGAGGTATTATATCAATATGCAGAGACTGATTGGATTACCCTATGCTTATTATACAGTAGGTAGTGCAATGGCAGTTAAGGCCTATGCCTACGGAGAGGTATTTGGAATGAATAAAAGGCAGGCAGGGGAAGATTTTTACTTTTTGCATAAATTCACAAAAACCGGTCATCTGGATGAAATAAACAATACGAAAGTGTTTCCATCAGCCAGGATCAGTGACCGGGTTCCTTTTGGAACAGGTAAGACGATCTTAAATAATTATGATAATAATAATGAATTACTGACATATGATTTCAGATCATTCGACGCTTTGTTATCCATGATAGAAAATATTGATAAAGCTTACTTTGACAGTAAAGGATTTTTAATATCCCTTTCTGAGCCGGTTTCAGCATTTCTTGATACTATCAACGTTATGGAAAAGCTGGATGAAATCAGGAAAAATACCACTTCAGTTAATGCTTTTATTAAAAGATACTATGCATGGTTTGATGCATTTCAACTGATGAAATATATGCATTTCAGTAGAAAAGTATATTTTGAAGATATTCCAGTTTCAGATGCAATTCATCACATTGCTAAAAAATTAAAAATATCAGATAAAAAATCAAGGATAGAATACCTTGATGAATTACGATCAAGGGATCAGAATTATTAATCTGCAAAAAATCTTTAATTGACTTTCAATATTTTTCGTGAAACAAATCCATTATTCGAAATTATATTAAAAAAGTAAATGCCATCAGATTTTTCTCTAATATCAAAATTCAATTCACCCTGGCATTTTTTATCAATCAACATTTTTCCAAACATATCATATCCAATCAACCTGAATGGTTCATTGTTTTTAGAGATAATACTTATTTCTCCTTTTGTAGGATTTGGAAAAATAAAAATATTTTCGTCTGGTTCAGTATAGCCAGAATAAACTGACCCGCAGGGCTGAGCCAGTTTTGTCAAAGTAACTATTCCAAGTTTTGACATCTCGTGAAAATATGGTATATTGAATTTATTTATCCTGTCATTGGCAGTATGATAAAATTTATTGAAATCACCACTGAAGTATGCTTCTATAATAAGTACTGCTCCTATGCCTTTTAACCAGAATGGAGTATGGTCAGATCCGTTTGTTCCGGGGTTTTGAATGCCTGGTACAAGCCTGAGCTTTAATTCATCAATGGTTTTGAGCAATGCATTGCTTAGAGAAGTTGTCTTTGGATCAGTGTTCACATGAATTTCCATAGAACTGTCGTTATTACTGTCATATCCTATCATATCAAGATTTATCACTCCTTTTATCTTCAAATTCAATATTTCGAGTTGCGAGGCAAAATAAAAACTACCGATCAGGCCTTTTTCTTCCTCATCCCATAGAGCGTAAATTATTGAATATCTGAAGCACGAATCTGAAAGAATCCTTGCTGCTTCCAGAACTGCTGCTGTGCCACTGGCATTGTCATCAGCACAATAGTCTTCAACAGAGTCATAATGAGCACAAATAATATAAAACGAGTCAGGAACTACATTTCCTTTCTGAACAGCATAAATATTCCTTCCTGTGGCACTGTATTTTTGATCAAAGACACTGAGATCCATCTCATTGAATTTTTCCTTTATGTAATCAGCAGCCTTATTTGTTCCGAAATCGCTATGTCTCTCACTTATCTTAGTTTTAATTCCACCAATGAATACTGAATCTTCACCTGACAATATCCTGACAGTATTAATAAGAGAATCCTGACTGACTAAATCCTTTATAAAAAAGATCTCCTGTGCTTGAATATAGTGAGAATACAATAGTGAAATGAATATGAGAAATAATTGAAAATATTTCATAAAAATTTTAAATTTGTAATTGAAAAAAATTTACGACATTAAAATAATTTGATTTTAGTGAAATAAATGAAATAGGATCCAAATATAAGATTAAAATTTAAATATGAATATCGTTAACAGTATTTTTAATTTAAAAATTTTATTCCTTATATTATTACACATTTTTGTAAATCTTCCGGATAGCTTTTCTCAGGGAAAACATGAAAAAGCTAATGCAAAATATTTTTTTTGTGAATTATCTCAAAAAGAGATTCAAACTATTATAAACGATGGACTTACTTTCCTTGAAGCTTCTCAGATCAGGGAAACCATAGGTATCAAGCAATTTGAAGGAGAATGGCCTGCCTATATAAATCTTCACAAAAGGATTCCATTTTTTAAATACGAAAGGTATTATGATTCAAACGCATTTTCTGTTATCCCAATCCATAATATATTGGCAGAAATATTTTTAAATTATCCTGAGTATGATAGAATTCCCGGTATGCTACAGAAATCAATTCAACATATACTTAAGTTCAAAACGGATAGTTCCTTCACATTTGGATTCTGGCCATATCTTTCCAAAGTGCAAACTTCAGAAATTTCTAATTCAGGAGAAAAAAATTTCTTAGTCAGAAAACCAAATCATTTTCCTCTGAGAACAAATTTTACCAAAGAATTTGTTAATGTAGTAGATGATGCTGATGATCAGGCGTTGGCAATCCAGGCGATTTACTATTTCAATAAGATTGCAGGTATTGCGAATTTTGATAAAATAGATGCAAATTTAAATCATTCAGTTACAGACATTTTTGATAATCACAGAGATATAAACAGAAAGAATATATTCATTTTTGATCGTTATAAAAGTGGACTTTATAATTCAGGTGCATATTTAACATGGTTCGGACCTGAATATAGGTTTAAAAGCCCTAACAGCTTTGGCTATTACTGCAATAACTTATTCTGGTTTCTTCCTTCCAGTAGCCTTTATACAAGATCTAAGAGGACTCATGTACCTTTATTAACAAATAATGTCGATGTAATTGTAAATCTTAATATCATATCTTCAATGGCATATTTAAATCTGCTGGATTCTCTTGAAGGCTTAAATGAGGCATTAAAAATGGTAAATAAGATTGTCTTTAATAATAATTATGACAATGCAAGTTTGTATTATCCCAACAGATATCAATTGCATTATAGCTTATCAAAAGCTTATATTGCTTGTAACAAAAAATTTCTGAATGCTGAAGCGACCACACTGATATCGCATCTTAAATCCTCTCAAAATACTGATGGGAGCTGGTCAGGAAAAAAATCAGTAAATAAAGGAGACGTTGTTCAATCAACAGCTAACGGACTGATGGCTTTGATTAATTTTGGAGATTATGAGGCTAACAATACTTTGGAAAACATTAACAGAGCTATTTCATTTTTGTATAAGCAAATGAAAACTGATGGTAATAAAAAATATTGGGAAGGAGGAATTTTTTATTGTGGTGGAATTTACTTAAAAAATTTATTATGGTGGAATTCTGATTGTTATACTACTGCAGTAATCATCCATGCTTTAGTAAAATATGAAAACATGATTTTTAATAAATGAAATGATCATTTTGCATATAATTGATGGAAAAATATTAAAAATTAATTCAAAATATAGACCTTAAAGTTTTTATTCTCCACGAATACCGGCAGATGAAAATCTGCATTAACATCCTGTACCATATAATCGACACCTATTTCTTTTAGTTTTTGCAATTTATCAGTACTCAGAGAAATATAGTTTTTATTGGCAATTGAAAACAGATTATGGTAAGATCTTCTGTCATTTATGTCAATACCATATACTTCCCTGATCCTTGTATACCATTCTCCCAATGCATCCCTGCGGTGCACAACTGATTTGAAATCAATATATGCACTACGTTCGGAATACAGTTTGTAACCCGTAAATTCAATGGGATAAATAAAAACAGCATTATCAGGAGTGTTTTTTTTCGCTAAAAGCCCTATCTCCTCTTCAGGACTTAAATTATTTCCATAAAAAAAAGAATAAGGCTTTGATATAAAATATCTGTTTCCATTTAAAAATAAAATCATACATGCTGACAGCATAACAAGCAACAGAACACCGAATATCCTGTCATATGATCTGATATTTTGTCTGATCCTGTACCTGTCAATTGCTATAAAACAAGCAATTAAAGCGATAAGCTCAAGCCAAATTGTGGCTTTAAACCACTGTGAACCAAGCATTATTCCTGATTGAACAAAATAAATTCCAAACAGGTAAGCAATAATTCCAACAATTATTGTAATACATATTTTCAAAAGACCAAATAATTTGAATTTGATCATCATAAGTATTCCTGCAAGAAATAAAATTACTTCTATTAAATATGAGCTTAGTGGAAAATATTCCGGGAAAAAGTGATGTGCATTTCTGAACTCAAATATTTCATAGAACAATTTATTATCCATTGCAGATGATTCAACTTTGAACATTAAAACAAATACATAAAATCCTGCCGTTATTAAAAAAAATACTAATGCGTGAATAGTCCTGTAATTTATTCTTTCCTTTTTTTGAAATAAATCAATTAATAAACAGATAGAAAATATAATGAACAGTTGTAATCCGGCTGTTGGATGAATTAAAGTAGCAGGAATCAAAAGAAAAAATGAATAATTAAACCTGCGGGTAATGAAGTAATACAGGGATGCTATGCCTAATGATTTTGAAACATTGCTGGCAATAAACATATTATAGTACAATTCATTTCCTCCAAGATTGAATTTGTTCAGCGGTAGTAAAAGAATGAGGATCATCAAAAATATAAGTGACACTGACCTTATATATAATGATGAAATCCGGTAAATAAAGTATATAAGGTTAAGAGAAAAAATAGTATGGAAAACAAATGGCAGGTATTTAATTCCATTTCCTGTCAGCGAAAGTAATAAGCTAAAGAAATATCTTTCATTAGGAACAATTTTACTTATATTCTGCACATAGAAATCATATTTGAATTGTGAATTATCCTGAAGATAAAATGCATAGCTCATAACATCCACTACATCACCGGATGCATAATTGAATCCTTTAAAAATGATTAAAATAAAATAGCAAATAACTATAAATAGAATTGGGATAGTATTTTTACCTGCTGATCTCATTTATGGTAGCTACAATTTGTGCTGCAGCGATACCTGCAGTTTCTGTTCTCAATCTGTTATTACCCAGGGAAGCTGGAATTATTCCTTTCGAAATTGCAATACTCACCTCATCTTCTGTAAAATCACCTTCAGGTCCAATAAATACCAAATACGATCCCGAAGGTCTGATCATTTTTCCCAGGAATTCAGTTTTTTCATTCAGATGGGGAATAAATGCCTGATCTGTTTTATAATTATCAAGGACTTCATTGAAATTCATAGGATCATCAATTACGGTAAATTTTGCTTTCAAAGTTTGTTTAGAAGCTGAAATTACAATGTTTTGGAGTCTGTTCATCCTGATTGATGATTTTTCAGTCCTTTCACAAATGATTGGGATCACCCGGTCAATTCCTGTTTCAACAGCCTTTTCAATAAACCATTCAAACCTGGGAAGACTTTTCAGTGGTGAAATGGCTATATGTATTTTATAATCAGGTTGATACTGTTCCTGTTTTCTTATTATTTCCAGTTCACAGATATTCTTATTTACTGATATCAACTTAGATTCATAAAAAAAACCTTTTCCATCGATGAAATTTATATGATCCCCTGCCCTTTTCCTTAGGACTCTTGCACAATGATTTGCCTCATCGCCTATGAGCGATGCAAAATCACCTTTAATAATATTTGTATAAAAAACTATCACAGATTCAAGTTAATTCAAATTACAGTTTTTCAAAATTAAATGCTCTTACAAAATCTTCAAGCCTTATTTTTTATTACTTTTAATATTTTCTCTTTAAAAGGAAGCTGAAAAAGGAATAAAGCTCCAAAAAATGAATAAAAAGTGGCTCCGTTCAATGATTCTATCGTATCTTCAGCCAGAACTGATAGAAAGAATACTATCAGGAATACAAACACGAAATAATTCGTCCATGATCCTGATTTTAAATAAGGATAAATCATTGAAAATAAGCACAATAAAAATCCAAATAATCCAAAAGCTATAAATAATGACAAAAACTGATTATGGCTTCTTATTCTTGTATCCTTTAATGGAGAATCTCTCTTTTCAAGTTGTTTTTTAAATTCATATGGTAAATCTCCTGTGCCTACACCGGTAAAAAAATTTGAACCTATAATGTCAAAGGATGTCCTTATGACTTCAAGTCGCTGAATTATACTCGATCCTTTAATTTCGGATTTAGAGCTATATTGTTCTATTTCGAAAAATATAGTATATAGTCGGGATCTTAATCCAATGCCATCAAGCTCATAAACTGTAGCAATTCCATTTTCGATATTTTTCACATCCTCATTGCTAAGAGCAACAATACCATTACTATCCTTTCGCAAATCTTTTGATGTAAGATACCGTATCAGTGTTGAAGATGTATTATGGCCGTGCTTATTAATTGAATCATATTTAAGAATGCTCCTTTTATTCCATTCTGATCTCATCTCAGGTTCACACAAGTAAATTCCCGTCCATTTACCATTTTCAAGTCCGAAAAAAGTTGTATCGTGTCTATACACATTTCCTCCCTTTGTGTATTTATCCAATCTGCTGAAATCTATCTGGGGTTTTTGTGTATATGCTCGATATGAATTGAGTATATATAACAATACCAATACCGGCAAAGCAAAAATAATTACCAGGATTAAATACTTTATCGTTTTATTTATTCCCGACCTTATAAATTTGAAAGTTGCTATCGAAAATGCAATTGCTGCAATTATTATCAAACCTGTAAAGGACTGCATCAGTGACAGAAAAATCAAGAACCAAAGTGCAACTATTGTCGTGAACAGCTTCAAAGCCATCCTTTGAACTTTAGGATAAACATTGATATCGTTCGAAATATATCCGTAATATAATATTGTAAAAAATGCAATGCAAATGTTAAGTGAAAAACGAATGTGGGAAATAAATGGAGAAAAATCCCTGAAATCAATTAAGTCCATTTTATAATACCTGTAAACACCAATCACAGTGCATATAATAATGGTAATAGCATGAACAAGCATCAAATTTCTGAACTGAATCCGCGATATTTTATTTGTGGTAGAAAATACTATCGCAAATAATAGTATTGAAAATTTTGTTCTAAGATCAAATAAAGCATAGTCAAAATCACTGGTGTTTACCAACCAAATCAGATGTACAAAATAAATTAAAGAAAATGAAAGCGCTATCCTGTTATTGAAAAAAATCAGGATCTTTTTGCCAATATCTTTATCCGGAAGCCAACTTGCAAGAATTAAGACCAATGACACTGTAATGCCGGTTTCAGAACTACCGACTGAAACAGCCAGAAGAAATAATCCTGAAAGAAAAATGTATTTTCGAAATAGTTCCAGTGTCAAAACAATGCATTGATAATTTTAGAAATTAAACCATACATGGCAAAGTTAATGAAAAAAATTGGAAACATAATGACTTAAGTATTTTAACTTATTTTTTTCCTTATGTCCCAATGCTAATATGAATACTAATAAGCCAATTTGAAATTGAAAGATCCACTAAATTTTATTTATCTTTTTATTAAAAACTTTAATTTCTTTATAGTCTGAATATTTTTAATGTACTTTTGCATTCTTTTTAATTTTTCAGGAACAATTCGACTACTTAATGGTTATTTTGTTGTTTTTATCTTCAATTTTAAAAATAAATATATAATTACATATGGATGTTTTAATGATGATATTTCAGCTTTTGCTGAGTTTGAGCATTTTAGTTTTACTTCATGAAGGCGGACATTTCATTGCAGCTAAATTATTCGGTACAAGAGTCGAAAAGTTTTACCTGTTTTTTAATCCCTGGTTTACCCCGTTCAAAATAAAAAAAGGTGAAACAGAATATGGAATTGGATGGTTGCCATTAGGTGGATATGTCAAAATATCGGGCATGATAGATGAAAGCTTCGATAAGGAGCAGATGAGAGGTGAAGTGCAGCCATGGGAATTCAGGGCAAAACCTGCCTGGCAAAGACTTATAATAATGTTGGGTGGCATCATTGTAAATATTCTTCTTGGTATTTTCATTTTCATAATGCTGACTTTTGCATATGGAAAGACATATTTAAATAATGACAGCGTCACTACGGGTATTCATGTTGACAGTTTGGGATATAAACTCGGACTGCGCGATGGAGATAAGATACTTAAAGTAGGAGAAAAGCACTTTGATAAATTTGATGTTGGTAAATTTACCACTTCTCTCATTCTGGATGATGTAAAGACAGTTACTGTACTCAGAGAAGGTAAAGAAACAGTAATTCCTGTTCCTGCTGATGCTCCGGCTTTACTTGCTCACACAAAAGAAGATTTTGTGTTCATCCCCAGAATACCATTTAAAATAGAACAGATCAATAAAGCAAGCATAGCTGAGAAAGCAGGATTTCAAAAAGATGACCAGATACTTTCTGTCAATGGCACTCCGACAATATGGGATTATGAAGTAAGGCAAAAAGTGTCATCACTCCCAAATAAAAAAGTTGTTGTGGAAGTACTAAGAAATAGCAAAGATACAGTCACATTAACAGCCACTCTCGGAGAAGATGCGAAGTTGGGAATTGGTCCATATTTTCCAGACCATTTCTTTCAGATTACAACTGAAAAATATACATTCTTACAATCTGTTCCGCTTGGAATAAGTCGCAGTTGGGAATTTGTTGCCGGTCAGGTAAAAGCATTTGGTAAAATATTTCAGGGTAAAATAAAAGCATCAGAAAGTGTTGGAAGTGTAATATCAATGGGAAAAATGTTCGGTGGAGATTGGGATGTTCAGAAATTCTGGTCACTTACTGCCATGTTGTCCTTACTTCTGGCATTCCTTAACCTGCTTCCAATTCCGGGCCTTGATGGTGGTCATTCTGTTTTTGCTATTTATGAGATCATTACCGGCAGAAAACCAAGTGATAAAGTTGTAGAATATGCTACCACTGTTGGTTTTGTTATTTTGGTAGCTCTAATGATTTTTGCCCTTGGCAATGACATAAGAAGATTATTTTGAAAATAAATTTTGAAAATTTAAAATCAAATTATATTTTTGCATTCCCATTTGAAGAAATGGTGAATCTATAAAGCCGAAGTGGCGGAATTGGTAGACGCGCTGGACTCAAAATCCAGTGATAGCAATATCGTGCGGGTTCGATTCCCGCCTTCGGTACAGAAAAACCCTGCTAAATCATTGATTTGCAGGGTTTTTTGTTTATATGTGCAGGAAATATACAATTCATTTTTGAATTATACCATATACAATTATAGTCCAATTGCATAACGGTTACTGACACTGATAGTGACACTTCGGTCAGCACAGGCACTTCGGTCAAGTATTTAAAATATAATGAAGATACAATAGCTATTTAGACCAACTTTGCTGGACTATTACGGATATACTTTTGGTATTATGTATGATTTAGATATTATTTCACCTAACTGCTTCACTTATCCTAACCAGTTTCGCAAGCATGCTATCCAGTTTATCTAGTCTGAGCATATTAGCTCCATCTGATTTGGCAATTTCCGGTTTTGGATGTGTTTCTATAAATAATCCATCTGCCCCCACAGCAATGGCAGCTTTTGCAATGGTCTCAATCATTTCAGGATCCCCGCCGGTTACTCCTGATTCTGTATTAGGTTTCTGAAGCGAGTGAGTGCAATCCACAATTACAGGCACATTCAATTTTTGCATCTGAGGAATTCCCCTGAAATCTACAACCAGGTCTCCATAACCAAACATTGAGCCTCTTTCTGTTAGCATTATTTTATCATTTCCGCTTTGTTTAACTTTTTCATACGCAAATTTCATTGAACCCGGTGACATGAACTGGCCTTTCTTGATGTTAACAATTTTTCCTGTTTTTGCTGCTGCCACAAGTAGATCAGTCTGCCGTGCAAGGAAGGCAGGAATCTGCAAAATGTCAACATAGTCAGCGGCTATTTCTGCTTCTTCACAGGAATGTATATCAGTAAGCAGGGGGATCCCATATTTATGCTTTACTTCGGAGATGATCTTCAATCCTTCAATATCTCCTAATCCTGTAAATGAATCTAGTCTCGACCTGTTTGCTTTCCTGTATGATGATTTGAAAATATACTTTATGCCATGAGCCCTGCATATCTCATTTACTTCTCCTGCAATATCAAGTACCATGTCTTTGCCTTCAACAACACATGGTCCTGCTATAAGAAAGAAAATTCCCGGTCTTTTGGCATATTCTGAATAATCCATAAAAAAAATGTTTGTAAAAAAATAATTAAGAAGTTTTTTAAATATGCATTATAAAAAACAATAATATAAATTTAAAAAGCTTATAATTTTGGCGTGATATAATTTTTTCAATATCAAAAAAATTACAAGCATGGACAAAGTTACAATTAATTAATAATTAATGCGATAAATATATCAAAGAAAAAATACAAGAAAATGTCAAGTAAAATACTTTTGGGTATTAAAAACGATATTAAAAATATATAATTTGTATCAAATAATTCAATAACTCAATAATTCAGTCAGCAGTCTTCAGTTAGCAGGTAATTAGATAATTCAATAACTCAAAAACTATATAATTCAAAAACTAAATAACAACTATTATACCAATTATGATGCAATAATACTGTATTTAACTTTATCTTAGCGCATTAAAACGAAATCAGATTATGTTAAGATTTAAACCGGGTACCATTCTTTCAATTCTAAGCTTTACGATATCCCTGTTCATTATGGGTTGTTATCTTTTAGTATTAATTCATCTGTCCAATCTCATAACAATTGTAAACGAAAAAACTCCTTTTATTGTAGAGCTGAAAGATAGTCTTGGAAAGGAAAAAACTGATGATTTAATTAATGAACTAAATAATATACAGGGAATAAGGGAAATCACTTTTATTTCACGTGATGAGGGTCTCCGAATAATGAAAAAACAGCTTGGCAATGATTTTATCACTGATGCTAATCCACTTAAAGACATCCTTAAAATCAGGCTGAATGAAAAACTGATCAAAAATAATTCTGTAGAAAAACTGAAAGAAGAAATTTTGAAAAATACCTCAGTTGAGAATTGCTATTTTGAAAAAGACAGTGTTGAAGATCTCAGGACCAATCTACATTCTTTTAATTCCATCTTACTTATCATTGCATTAATCTTTGTTACATTATCTTTTATACTTATTTATAATAACCTGAAATTCATTCTTCACGCTGATAGATTTCAGATAAAAGCTATGGAACTCGTTGGAGCAAGTCCTGTATTTATAAAACGTCCATATATCAAGCTAGCTTTGAAAATAGGTATTTTTTCCGGTTTAATAGCAGTAGCAATTACTTTATTGTTACTCTTATTTCTTCAGATAAAATATGATGTTTTTTCAATATTCCTGGATTCAGGTTATACATCGATAATTTTGATCTTTCTATTGTTGATAAGTGTAATATCACCACCGGTTTTTACCAATTATCTTGTAAATAAATATTTGAAAATGACTGATGAGCAAAGACATAAATAGAGGTTCAGTTTTTAATTTTGACTTAATTCAGGGATTGTCATATTCATGTTAAAAAATTATTATTATGAGTAGTATCATTATTAAAAATGGCACAATAATAAATGAAGATTTAAAATACCAGGGAGATATCCTGATAAAAAATGACAGAATCGAAAAAATTGGTGGTGTTATTGATAAACCTGCCGGAAAAATTATAGATGCAACAGGTAAACTGATACTCCCCGGAATAATTGATGACCAGGTTCATTTTCGCGAACCGGGTCTTATTTATAAAGCAGATATTTCTTCTGAATCAAAAGCCGGTGTACTAGGAGGTGTCACATCCTACATGGACATGCCAAACAATAATCCTCCAATCCTGGATCAGAATAGTCTGGAAAAAAAATATGAAATTGGAAAATTACGATCATATTCCAATTACTCTTTTTATATGGGAGCATCTAATGATAATATTGATGAGGTTTTACAGACTGACCCAAGTTCTGTTTGTGGTATCAAGGTTTTTATGGGTGCAAGTACCGGAAACATGCTTGTAGATAATATGTCTGCTCTTGAAGCAATTTTTTCGAATTGTGAACTTCTTATTGCAACACATTGTGAAGATGAAAACACGATAAAACATAATCATAAGTCCATAATTGATAAATTTGGTGACAATATTGGACCCGAATTTCATCCTTTGATCAGAGACCATGAAGCTTGCTATAAATCCTCAAAACTGGCAGTTGACCTGGCTCGCAGATATGGATCAAGACTCCATGTGCTCCACCTGACTACTGCTAAGGAAATGGAACTGTTTTCTAATAATAAAGATCTAAAAAATAAGAAAATCACTTCTGAAGTTTGTGTACATCACCTATATTTCAATGATGAACAATACAAATTTCTTGGAAATAAGCTCAAATGCAATCCGTCTGTAAAAACTGAGAATGACAGGCTAGCATTGTGGAAAGCACTTTTAGAGGGCAAAATTGATATAATAGCCACTGACCATGCTCCCCATACAATAGAAGAGAAAAATAGGCCATACTTAAATGCCCCCTCAGGGCTGCCACTCATTCAGCATAGTTTTCAGATGATGTTTGAATTTTACCTTAAAGGATTAATAAGTTTAGAAAAAATTATTGAGAAAATGTGCCATAATCCATCAATTTTATTTCAGATAAAGGAAAGAGGATTTATCAGGGAGGGATATTGGGCTGACATTGTGATCATTGACCCAGCCAAAAATCATAAAGTGAGTGACCATAATATTGCCTATAAATGTGGGTGGTCCCCTGTCAATGGAGTTGAATTCAATTCGCAGGTTGACACAGTATTAGTTAATGGAACAATAGCTCTTGAAAATGGGATTATTACGGGTCAGTCTAACCCGATGCGTCTTGAATTTGAAAGGTTTTAGTATTAGTTCTTTAAATTGAATAAGCTAACCTGGTTAATTTATTATAGTTTAATTATTTTTAACTGGAATTAACTGCATCAATTATATCTATTTTTAATTTTACACTTTGTTTCTATTAAAACAAAAATTAAAATTTTAATTAATTTCATTAAACATTAATCATTTATAAATGAAATTCAATTTTATTTCTAATGTGAAGAAAGCGTGTTGCTATAAGCTTATAAAAGTAGGTCAGTTTCTTTTCATTGGATTTAGTATACATGTTTTGTTAATAAATATATTGGTGCAGTCGCGTAACTGAACTGACCGGACATAGGAGAGAAAATTTCATTTTTTAAGCTTAGACTGGTTTTTTTTTGAACTTAAATTTTAATAAATTGTATATTTGCATATTAAAGAAAAATCTATGAAAAAAATTCTGTATTTATGCTTCGTTCTGTTGATCATATACAATCCATTTTTATCTGCACAGCAGGAAGTAAGTAAAACTGACCCGATCCTGACTGGAAATATCAAGTTAAAGGATCTCAAGCAGATGCCTTACAAAAAATGGTTCAATGATGAATACAACTCTTACAGACCTGACAGTAATACTATATCTGAGCTATCGAAAGTAAATAAAAAGTTTTCTGTTAAGGTGTTTCTTGGAACCTGGTGCAGTGATAGCAGACGTGAAGTGCCCCGATTTTTAAAAATAGCTGAGATTGCAGGTATAAAAAAGAAAAAAATTGAATTCATCGCTCTCGACAGAAAAAAAACTGCACCAGTTTACACTGAGAATATCTATAATATTGAATACGTACCTACTTTTATTTTCATCAGGGATAATAAAGAAATAGGAAGAATCATTGAAACTCCTCAGGAATCTCTTGAAAAAGATATGGTCAGGATTCTGGAAAAGAAAAAGCGTAAATGATAAATTATTCACGATATCAGAATTTTATTTTTTTAAGGTGAACAAGTTTCTTAACGAATTTCTAAAGTACATTATCATTGCAGGTACGCTGGTGGTAATTTCATTGTTTTGTCCAAAACGGGAAATGTTTCATTATCAGTATTCCAAAGGGGCAATTTGGAATTACGAAACATTGTATGCTCCGTTTAATTTTCCTATATTGAGAACAACAGGGGAAGTTGAGTCTGAAAGAGAAGGTATAAAAAAATCTTTCATGCCCAGGTTTCGCAAGATTAGCGGTGTGGCTGAAGATCTAATGGCTTATATTGATAATCTCAATTTTGATTCAGTGCCTGCTGATGAAATCGGGAAGTTAAAGGGTATTTTGAAAAAGGAGATCGATTATGTATATTCAATGGGTGTGATAAGTGAGGAAGACCAAAAAAAGATTGAAGGCAGGAATATACTCATCACTGATTCTGAACGTACTATTAAGCAATCATTTAGTAATTTATTTACACCTTCGAGTGCAAATTCACATATAGAAAGTAAGATTGAAGAAATATTTAAAGATGTTAAAATCAGTATTGGTAAGCTGAATTTTTTACCTGATTGTACTTATGATGAAGAACTAAATACAAGGTTCTTAAATGAAATGATAGAAAGTGTATCCATGCATATTGGTGTTTTTAAAAAATCAGAACTTATCATTTCAAAAGGTGAACTAATAACACAAAGCAAAGTATTGCTTCTGGACTCTTACAAAGCGGCTTTTCAAAATCAGGTTGGGAATGAAAATTCAATGTTTCATACTTATCTGGCATATTTTATTCTAATTGTTTTAATATTAGCTATAATTATTCTTTACCTTACACGAAACAAAAAAGACATATTCAATAATCCGGTTAGTCTTTTGTTTATTATGATGTGGATCATCATTTTTTCATATGCTATTTATTTCCTTGATTATCATGGCGAAAGATTTGTTTATGCTATCCCATTTGTAATAGCTCCGATAGTAGTAATCAATTTTTTCGATAAGAATTTAGCTCTGGCACTTCATATTGTTATTGTATTAATAGCAAGTCTGATCACAAAGCTTGGGTATGAATTTACTGTTCTTCAAATGATTGCCGGTATTATTTCAGTTATGCTATTTGCTGAATTGCGTTTCTGGAATAAATTCTTTATTAATATAACAATTATATTCTTTGTTTATGTAGTAGGTTATGTTAGTTTATCAGTCATCAATAATGGCTCTTTAGCTGAAGTTCAATACAATGTTATCATTTCTTTTTTCTTTAATGCAATGCTGATACTCATGGCATATCCATTGATACCTTTGCTGGAACAGCCATTCGGATTTGTCTCTAAGATTACACTTACTGAACTGGGAGACTTTAATAAGCCATTGCTGAAAGAGCTTTCAGTAAAAGCCCCTGGAACTTTGCAACATTCAATTCAAGTAGGTATTCTCGCAGAAGCTGCGACAGAAAAAATTGGTGGCAATACCCTGCTTGTTAAAATTGGTGCTCTCTACCATGATGTTGGGAAAGTCTATGCTCCTGAGTTTTTTATTGAAAATCAAAAAGATGGAGATGATCCTTATGCCGGATTTGATAATTTTAGCAGTGCTCAGAAAATAATTGATCATGTTAAAATTGGTGAAAAAATGGCAATCAAAAACCACCTGCCGAAAGTTCTACAACGATTTATCATTACACACCATGGCACTACAAGAGTGGAGTATTTTTATAGAAAACAATTAAATGAATTCCCGGACAAGCAGTTTGATGAGAACATTTTCAGATATCCCGGTCCAAAACCATATTCGAAAGAAGAAACAATTTTCATGCTGGCAGATTCACTCGAAGCAACCGCTAAAAGCATTGTTAAACCAAATGAAAAAGATATAAATGAACTTGTGGACAAGATTACAAAGGCGAAAATTGAAGATGGACAACTGGATGAGTCTCAATTGAGTTTCAAAGAATTGCTCATTGTAAAACAGACATTAAAAGAAACATTAAAGAATATCCATCATGTCAGGATCTCATATCCCGAACTCAAAAAAGAATCATCTGAGCAAGAATAATTAGTTTAAAATCAGAGTTTTATTTCGTACATATTGACTTATATACCCTTACTTTTCGCTTCATTCCACAGATCATCCATTTCCCAAAGTGTCATTTCGGATAGTGGTTTGGGAGCATTTTCCTCAATATATTCAAATCTGGATCTGAATTTAATATTTACTTTTTCCAAAGCTGTCTCCGGTTCAACTCCGATAAACCGCCCATAATTGACAAGCGCAAAAAGTACATCACCAAACTCTTCTTCTTTTCTTTTGTGCGATTCTTCATTCTGTACTGCTTCCTGCAATTCTCTCAATTCTTCTTCAACTTTAGCCCATACTTGTTCAGTATTTTCCCATTCAAATTTTACCTGTGCTGTTTTGTCCTGCATACGGTATGCCTTGATCAGAGCTGGTAACCCTTCAGGAACCCCTGATAAAACAGATCTTTTGCCTTCCAGCTTTTTGATCTGTTCCCAGTTTTTCTTTACATCATCTGAATTTTCAACTTCCACATCCCCATAAATATGAGGATGACGGGAAATCATTTTTTTATTTAGTTTTTCAATGATGCTTGTTATGTCAAATTTACCCTTCTCCTCCCCTATTTTTGCATAGAAAACTATATGCAACAATATATCTCCGAGTTCTTCCTCAATTTCTTTCCAGTCTTCCTTAATAATAGCACCTGCCAGTTCATAAACTTCTTCTATCGTCAGATTTCTAAGACTATGTATAGTTTGCTTTTTATCCCATGGACATTGACTCCGAAGTGTGTCCATTATTTCTAGCAAACTATGAAAATTATCAGTTTTGTTTTCCATAAAGCAATAAATATCGAATTTAATCGTATTTGTTTTTTAACAAGAATAATTCAAAATGTCCGACTTCCTTTATACTTTACTTGCAGTCTTTCTGATTATTGGAATTTCATTCTTACTCATCAGCTTCAAATCATTGATAAAAGGTGAAGAATTTAAAAAGACATGCAGTACAACTGGTGAAAAATGTTCCTGTAGTGATGAAAAATCTGCTTCAGTCGAATGTGAGAACAGGATCATTTCTAAATAATTAACGCCTCGAGTATTTTCTACGCATTAAATTGCCAAGTACAATTAAAGAAAAAATAGACAATATAATATAAAGGATCAACATAATCTTTTCAAAAAGTTTGCGAAGCTATGGAGATATTTTCAAATATCAAAGAAATATATCTTTTTTATGGGTTAATTTTTTTTGTAATTTGTAAAATTTCTTTTTAATAAATTGTGACCATATATTAAAAAAACGTATAAATGTTATAATAAATTCACTGAAACTTTGTTTATTTATTGATTAAAATCTTATTTTGTAATTTGAAAACTTTTCTAAAATGAAAAAAATCAATTTTTTATATGTTGTTGTTTTTGCATTTATCTTGACATCAACATTTTACTCTTGCACAAAAGATGAAGTTCCTCCAACAGTATCGTTACTGTCCGGTTCCGGATTTCAGACTTCGGATGCTTCTCTTCCTTTCGAATCCGACTTTAAAGTTCAGGTCAAAGGTGTTAAAGGAGATGTAAACATGAAAACACTTACTATTTACGAAAATGGAACTAAGCTGCCACTTGAAAGAATCGTGGATGGATTAAATGCCAATCCTGCATTGCTGACAGGAGCAGATGCTGAATCATTTACAAAAGCTATTACATTAAAAGCTCAGAAATCAGGTATAAGTGATTATCTTTTTGTTGTTGAAGATGAGAATGCATTGAAAGATACAGTTGACATCAGGATCACAGGATTCACACCTTTCAATATCAATGTAACTGATCTTAAGTTATGGAATTTCCATGGGCCTAATTTTGGAAGTATTGACCTTCAAAAAGGAGTAGCACTATCATCAGATGATACCAACGGGGATGCCCAGGACGTAGGTATTGTAAACGTTTTGACTGATCAGACATGGAAGAAAAAAATCAAAACAAAAAATGGAACATTGATGGCTACTCCGGCAGCTAATCTTAATTTTGACGATGTTACTGATCTTGACAAACTTATAGCTGCATTTAATGCTGGTACACAGGTTCAGGAAGCAGGGGTCACAGTTAACAGTGTATTCCTCTTTAAAACACCAAAATCAATTACAGGAAAAACAAGTGACGATTATTTTATCATGAAAACCAAAGAGCTTAAAGAAACAACAGGAGATAACCTCGATTACTATATATTCCACCTGAAAGGAAAAGCATATTAATTCGATTTATATGACCACAAAAAGCCTTCTGTCGCAAAGAAGGCTTTTTTTTTAAAATAATTTAAGATAAATAATTGGTTTATAAAAAATAATAATACCTTTGCGGCCGCTAAAGAAGATTTTCGTAATTAATATTAGTAAAAACAATAAAAATGAGCGTACAATTAGATTCAAAAAGAAAAAGAGAAATTTTTAAAGAATTCGGAAATTCAGAAACAAATACCGGTTCTATTGAAGGTCAGGTAGCAATCCTGACAGAAGAGATCAAAATACTGACAAACCACCTAAACATCAATAAAAAAGATCAGGTCAGCAGAAGAGCTCTATTAACCAAAGTTGGAAAAAGAAAAAGATTTTTGAAGTATCTGATGGGTAAAGATATTCTTAAATACAGAGCTTTAATTGATAAATTGGGTATCAGGAAATAGAAAGCCATTCCCGGAATGTTTTTACATTCCTGATTTTACTTTCAGACCTGTTTTGCAGGAATACTTTTTTACTTAATAAAATTGCTTTATCAGTAGTGATTGATTTTGTCAATACACACTGCTTGACTTGAAACTTTTTAAATTATCAAAAAAACATTCAAAAAATGAATATTAACTTAGGGATTTCTACATCCTTTTATCTACCGGATGGCAGGGAAGTCATTATTGAAACCGGAAAACTTGCTAAACAGGCTGACGGATCGGTAGTTTTAAAAACAGGTAATACTGTGATACTAGCAACAGCTACTTCCAGCAGGGAAGCAATGGAAAAACAGTCATTTTTTCCATTATCAGTTGATTATCAGGAAAAATTTTCAGCTGCAGGCAGAATTCCAGGCAGTTTTTTCAGGAGAGAAGGAAAATTGTCAGATTACGAAGTGCTTATTTCAAGGCTCGTTGACAGGGCAATAAGACCTCTTTTTCCAGATAATTACATGAATGAAACACAGGTTTTTATTAATCTTCTTTCTGCCGATAAGGAGATTGTGCCTGATGCTCTTGCAGCTCTTGCCGCTTCTGCAGCACTTTCAGTATCAGATATACCATGGAACGGACCAATTTCAGAAGTACGGGTAGCAAAGATAAATGGAGAACTAAGAATTAATCCCCTGCGTTCTGAATTAGAAAATGCAACTCTTGATCTGATTGTTGCAGCTTCACTTGACAATGTTATGATGGTTGAGGGAGAAGCAAATGAAGTTCAGGAATCAGAAATTGTGGAAGCAATTAAATTCGCTCATGAAGCTATTAAAGTTCAGGTTAATGCCCAAATGGAACTGGCACGTCTTGTTGGTGATAAGGCATTGATAAAGAGGGAATTAAGTGATGGCGGTGAAGACTCTGAACTCAAAGAAGAAATTAAGTCTGAAGTTGAAAAACAAATATTTGAAATAGCGAAAGGTGCATTTTCGAAAACTGACAGAAAAAGCAAGCTAAAAGATCTTGAAAAAGAACTAATTGAAAAGTTTACCTTATCAAAAGGTGAAGACTGGATCGGAGAAAAGAAGTCACAGGTATCAAATTATATCGACAAATTAAAGAAGGAAGTATTTCGTGAAGTTATACTTGCTGATAATAAAAGACTTGATGGAAGAAAGCTGGATGAAATAAGGCCTATCTGGTCGGAAGTAGATTCTTTGCCGGCAAGTCATGGTTCAGCTATTTTTACAAGAGGAGAAACTCAGGTTCTTTCAGTCCTGACACTTGGAACAAAAATGGACCAGATAATGGTCGATAACGCATTGGATTCTTATTATGATAATTTCATGCTTCATTATTCTTTTCCCGGGTTTTCTGTAGGAGAAGTGAAGCCTATGAGAGGACCTGGAAGAAGGGAAATAGGTCATGGAAATCTTGCCGGAAGATCATTGCGTAAGGTATTGCCTGTAGATTTTCCTTATACTATCAGAATAACATCCGATGTCCTTGAATCAAATGGCTCTTCTTCAATGGCAACAGTTTGTAGCGGGTCTATGGCACTTATGGATGCAGGAGTACCGGTTAAAAATGGTGTAAGTGGAATAGCAATGGGACTTGTTACTGACGGATCCAGATTTGCTGTACTTTCAGATATTTTAGGTGATGAAGATGCAATCGGAGATATGGATTTCAAAGTCACTGGTACTGAAAATGGAATAGTGGCCTGTCAGATGGACATAAAAATTGATGGACTGCCATATGAAATTCTTGAACAAGCCTTATTGCAGGCAAAAGAAGGGAGATTGCATATTCTTAATGAAATGAACAAATGCATATCAAATCCAAATGAGGATCTCAAACCGCATGCGCCACGGATAGAAGTATTATTCATTGAAACAAGTCAGATAGGTGAAGTAATAGGACCCGGAGGAAAAGTGATTCAGGAAATACAAAAGAATACTAATACCACTATCAATATTGATGAAGTTGACAACAAAGGAGTTGTACATATTTTCAGCAATAATAAACAGGATATTGATGCAGCAGTCGAAGCAATAAAAAATATTACATATATACCAGAAGTTGGTGATGTCTATGATGCTGTTGTCAAGACCATTATGCCATTTGGTGTATTTGTTGAATTCCTTGGTAAACGAAGTGGTCTGATACATGTTTCTGAGCTTTCATATACGAGGATTGAAAATGTTGAAACTGCTGTAAATATCGGTGACAGATTTAAGGTCAAATATATTGGAGTTGATCCTAAGACCAAAAAAATGAGATTAAGCAGGAAAGCACTTATGCCAAAGCCAGATTATATCAAAGATGACAGGGAACACCGAAAGCCTCAACGAAGAGATGACAGACCACATGGTGAAAGGAAAAATTATGACAAACAATAAAAAAAAAGCAGGTTTAGACCTGCTTTTTTTATTCCCTCAAAATTTTATCTTTTACTGATTTCAGTCTTTGAACAGTCATTTCTGTATCATTGATTTTTGATTCAATCTTACTTTTTACCATCTTCAAATTCTGGAATGCATATTCTATATTATTGACACCTTCAATGATTCTTTTTTTCATAATAATATCTGAAATGAAGTTATCAAAGAAAATGCCGAATTCATTCTCAAATGCGACAAGTGCAATATCAATATTTCCGTGGTCGATGTCCAGTTCTCTCAATATCTTTCCTAAATCATTTAACATCAAACGGCTGTCAACATTAAATTCTTTAGCTTTTCTGATTGCTGTATCCCTTGTTATTCCGGCAAATTGTTTTTTTCTATTCCAAGATAAACTGCTTTCTACATCCCTCAATGCAGCACTAAAAAGTGTAAGAGTACTAAATATCCTGTCAGTAAGCTCAAGCGATCTTTTAAGTTTACTAAGATACATATCGTTATCTTCCAAATCTTTCTCAACATTCAAAAGTGCCTTACCCTGCGAAGAGTCCTCCATTTTTAATTCATTCTCCCTGTTTTCAATCATCACCTGAAGTTCTTGCCTCAAAACACCAAGTTCGTTGAGTTTTTTATTCAGGATTTGAACTTCGATTTCGGAAGCAGCCTGTTCAGATTTCAGATTATCATAATCTTTTGACAATTGGTAGTATTCGTTTCTTTTTCGTTCTAATTCATATTTTTTATCAATGAATATCGAAGATACCAATCCTGTCAATGAAAAAGACTGTAGCTTTTCAATTTCAATATTCTTTTTTTCAAGCTGCTCTAAAGTCTCCCGTAATTTAACTTCCACATTTGCTGCAGATTCCCTTGCAGTAATTATTTCCTTTTCAATCATGCTAAGACCGTCAATCCTATTCTGGATATCCCTGATATTTTGCTTTATAACTGACACAAAAAACTTACTAATAATAAAATGAACTTATAAAAATATAAATGCAAAATAAGCTAAAAAACAATTATCCAGCATAAATTGTCTAAATTCATTTTAAAAAATATCTGTTTTACAATTATTTTCAATAATTTTACGAGTTATTTTAATGCAATTTTGTTGCATTTGTTTATCTATTTATAGAGTTTTATTAAATAATATTTTAAAATTGTAAATATGAGTTTTTTTGGCGAAATTAAGAAATTGCTTTTTGGTGCGAAAGGAGCAACCAGGGATACCATTGAAAAGATTAAGGAAGGTAATAAAGACAGCTCTGAACACCTTCTGGATGTAAATGAAGATTTTCTGAAGAACAGGGAAAAATCCGATCTGCAGCGATCAGTCAATTCAGATTCAGCGGATACTGACCAGAAAAAATCTGTAATAGAACAGATTAAAGATAGCGAAGTTTATAAAAAAACAGAAGAAACTATTGAAAAAATTGGTGACTCCATTCTTGATACAGGAGAAAAATTTATGGAAAAATCAAAAGAGTTTATAGATGGCCCGGGAAAGAAAATTGCAGATAAATTTGGAGAAGTTTCCGAAGATGTTGGAGAAAAAGTAATGGCAGGTGGTAAAGTTTTATACGATAAAGCAGCAGATTTCGTAAGTGATCTTGGCGAAAAACTTGATGAAACTATTCAAAAAGCAGAGAAATTTGCCACTGAGGACAAGGAGACCAATAAAAGTGATTTTGCAGATACTGAATTTAAAGTAAAAGACTCGGAACTGTCAGACAAGGAAGATTTTTTTAATAAAGCTGACAGATTTTCTAAAGGCGATTTTTCTGATTTTCCGAAAACTACAATTACCCATCCAGTTTCTGAAAATAAAAAACCTGTTAAAGATATTGCTGGCTTTGAAGATTCTGATAAGGACGGAAACCCTCTGATAGATGATGCTGATATCATCGAAGACATGGAGGATCAAAAAAAATCATAAAAAATTTAAGATTCAGGCAACGTTTTTCGAATATTTAATATCAGATATACAGGTCTGATAATTGGTTTTAAAAGTCAGGATTTGTCAGATAAAGAAATAATAACCGGCTGCTTAAGAAATGACCGTAATAGTCAGAAGGCTTTGTTTGATAAATATTCCAGATCAATGAAAACCCTTTGTCTCAGATATGTAGGTGACAATGAGGATGCAGAAGATGTTTTGCAGAACGGATTTATTTTAATGTTTGAAAATCTTGGTAACTTCAAGTTTGAAGGCTCATTTGAAGGATGGCTTCGAAAGATCATGACAAATGCTTGTCTTAAACACCTGATCGATAAAAAGAAAATGAAAATTGAAAATATCGATGAGTCCAATGGAGTAAAGAGTATAAATTTTGATATTGATTTACAGCTTTCCGGTGAAGTTTTGTTGAAAGGGTTGATGAGTTTACCGGCTGGCTACAGAACAGTTTTTAATATGTATGTGATAGAGGGATATAGTCATAGGGAAATAGCCGAATTATTAAACATTGAAGAAAGCAGTTCCAGGTCTCAGCTTGCGAAGGCTAAAATCTTTTTAAGAAAATTATTTAACGATACAGATTTTATCTGATGGATAATATTGATAAAATATATAAAGAAAAATTATTGGGTTTAGAGAGTGATGTAAGTCCTCATATTTGGGATAATATTGACTCCATACTTCAAAAAAGAAGAAAAAACAGACGTATTTTCTTTTTTATTGCCGGAATAGTTTTGCTTGGTTTGATTTTAGGAGGAATTTATCTATTATTGAGTTTGAATAAAACAGAACTTACAAAGCCATCTGACATTCCTGCCATCGCAGTCAGCAAGTCTGAAAATAACAGTGAAGAAAAAATAGATTACCCCATTGTCAATCCTAAAATTGAGGGTATAAATCAAAAAAGTGAATTTTCGAAGGCTAAAATGTCAATCGCAATTTCAAATCTGGCTTCATTAAATGGTTCTGAAGGTGTGAAACAATATTATGGTGATTATTTTTATAACAGAAACTTAGAAACTGAAATTGGAAGGATCCCTACTACTTTTAAGCTACCCCTGATGAGTGATAAGTCTGCTAAAAAAGGCATAATTAATAATCCTGAGAGTTTTAAAACACATTTCTATCCAAAAAAGAATACAGGAATTCTGGATGATTGTTTTCCAAATAAAGTAAATGCATGGATTTTTGAAGCATTTTCTGCTCCTTTATTTAATTCAAAAGCATTGACCGGTAATAATGCACAGCTTATAGATAAAAGGTATGAAACCGAATCTCCTTTGTTGTCTTACAGCATGGGATTACGTTTAGGTTATAATTACAAAGGAGGAATTTTAAAATCAGGTTGGGAATTCACTTCCGTCAATGAACAATTCAGAGTAGTATTAAAAAATGTGATCAGCAAGCAGACCATTATCACAATTGATACTTTTAAAATGCCTGATGGTTCTTATACAATCACCAGAGACACGACTATCAAAGAAATTTATGGAGAGGAAGACATAAAAAAATTCAATTCTTACCGGTACCTTGGGATTCCAGTTATCATTGGATATGAGTTAAAATACCGTAGACATTCTATAGGATTGAATATGGGAATTATTTTTAATATAATGCTCAGAACGAGTGGTTGTATTCTTGACAAAGATGGTAAAACCATAAATATAAAAAAATCAGGTGACACCATTTTCCGCTCGAATTCAGGACCTTCACTTTTTACAGGAGTTTTGTATTCATATGCGCTTAAAGATAATTTTTCTCTATTTGTTGAACCAAGATTAGGATATGATCTGGTTCCGGTAACAAGTAAAAACTATGAGTTAAAACAGAGATTTCACACTTATGGAATATCATTTGGAGGCAGATTTTTATTTTAATAATATGGCAGGCAACTTTTTTTCAAAAATGAGATCATAAAGAATAAAGAAATAATATTCATGAAAAGATTTTTGTACATACTAAGCTTTGTTTTGATTTATAGTTCATGTGTAAAAGAACACGATATTTTCTATCCTTATAAAAAAGATAGTATTAGTTATCTGGAATTATTACAAGGTGAAAAAAATTACATAGTATTCGAAAATTCTGACGGATTAAATTACCAGGAAAAGAATGGTCTGATTATTTCAATTGATAAAAATTCTTTTGAAACTTCTGTTGACAGCATTATTCTGCAGTGGCAGATCATTGATTCAGGACGAAAAGTATTAGCCCATAGATATAGCATGGTGGAAAAGCTTAACTATCTGATCTCACCCATTGCAATTGTGGATTATAAAATTAAAGATAAAAAAGGAAATGACATCAGTATTAAATCAAATAACTATATAAATTTCAATATCCCCGACAGCAGCGGAGTAAATGCCGGAATTCACCGGTATGAACTCAATAAATGGATTCTTTCAAAATCCGGTGAAGAAGTACTTTCACATCATAACTGGACAATAAATATTAATAATGAACCTGAGTCAGTATCAGGATACTTATTAAAAACTAAAAAAAGCGGAGTGATATGCATTAGCAAATATCTTGAAAGGAACTGGCAGTCCGGAGATGTATTTATTAATCTGAAAAAAGGCTTTGATGTAGGAAATTCAATAGTACAGGTAATGATACCGGGCACAAAATTCAATATGGAACTGTCATGGGATAATGATAATAAAGCCTTTAAAATTCCTTCAAATTTTTTATTTCCTCATAATAAACTGAATATCATAGTATTATCAGAAGATGAAAACAAAAATCCATATTTTGGCATGAAATATGCAGAGATAAGTGATGAAAATAATATATACATTGATGTTTTTAAATCAAAAACCGAAGAAATTCGGAATTTGTTAGATAAAATATAAAGATTTATGTAAATGGGAGCGCCTGTCTGAAGTAAAAGAATTTCGGGCAGGCTTTTTTATTTAAGAAATCCTCCCCCACCCGGTAAAAAGGTTTTTATTTTTTATTATATATTTCCTCAGACTAATGTTTTCTGCCTTTTCAATATTGGGATCATTATCCAGTAAATTTTCACATATTTTTCTGGCAAAGCTTATTATCTTTTCATCCTGGATCAGATTTGATATTTTTAGATCAAGAAGACCACTCTGACGCAATCCTTCAATATCTCCCGGACCTCTCAACCGCATATCGACTTCTGATATTTCAAAACCATTATTCGTCCTTACCATTGTTTGTAACCTTTCTTTAGCTTCTGCAGTTAATTTATACGAACTCATAAGGATACAATAAGATTGTTCTGCCCCTCTCCCTACTCTTCCACGCAACTGGTGAAGCTGTGATAATCCAAATCGTTCAGCATTTTCGATTACCATTACACTCGCATTCGGAACATCAACTCCCACTTCAATCACCGTTGTACTAATAAGTATCTGAGTTCTTCCTTCTTTGAATCTCTGCATTTCAAAATCTTTGTCAACAGGCTTCATTTTGCCATGGACAATACTCATCTGATATTTGGGTCTTGGAAAATGATGTAACATATTCTCATAACCATCCTGAAGATTTTTAAGATCTAATTTTTCTGATTCCTCAATCAGAGGATATACAACGTAAATCTGGCGTCCCAAAGTGATCTGGTCTTCAATGAATTTAATTACTTTGAAGCGTTTAGATTCATAAAGGTGAACAGTATTGACATGTTTACGTCCAGGTGGTAGTTCATCAATTACTGAAACATCAAGATCCCCGTACAGAGTCATGCTTAGGGTTCTGGGGATGGGTGTTGCTGTCATAACCAAAATGTGAGGAGGGCTTGGTTTTGATTTGTGCCATAATGCTGCACGCTGCTTTACTCCGAACCGGTGCTGTTCATCAATTATGACTAACCCAAGATTATTGAATTTGACTGAAGGTTCGATTAATGCATGTGTGCCAACAAGAATATGAACATACCCTTGTTCCAGAGCTGCCAAAATAGATTTTCTCACATTTCCTTTTACACTTCCTGTCAGAAATCCAATATTTATACCTAAACCTTTCAGCATTTCTGAAAGTGAATTAAAATGTTGTTGAGCAAGGATTTCAGTCGGTGCCATCATGCATGCCTGGTACCCATTGTCAATTGCTATAAGCATAGTCATCAGGGCAACTATCGTCTTTCCACTTCCAACATCACCCTGGAGTAACCTGTTCATCTGGATTCCTGATCTAAGATCACTTCTGATATTTTTTGTAACTCTTTTCTGTGCTTCTGTCAATTCAAACTTTAATTTCTTCGAATAGAATTCGTTGAAATAGCTGCCAACTTTATCAAAAATGAATCCTTTGATCTTTTTTTTACGGGTGTATTTGCTAAACAATAAGCGTAATTGTAACATGAACAATTCTTCAAATTTCAATGTCAGCTGTGCTTCCTTAAGCTGTTTTATATCTCTTGGAAAATGGATCTGATACAATGCTTTTTTTCTTGATATCAGCTTAGCATTTATTTTTATATGTTCAGGTAAAATTTCTTCAAGCTCAGTTAACTGAAGTTTGAATAGCAGGTTCTCTATCAATCTGGCAATTCCTCTGCTGTTTAATCCTGCTGAATTCAGTTTTTCAGTTGTATTGTAAACAGGAGAAAAAATAGTCTTGCTTTCTATATTTCTATCAGAAACAGGTTCAATTTCCGGATGAATAATTTTTTTTGTTCCAAAACCAGTTTCAAGTTTACCGAAAATAATATACTCATTACCTGGCTCTATCAGTGGTTCAATCCAGTTTAAGCCCTGAAACCATATCAATTCAATAATTCCTGTACCATCCGAAGCTTTAGCATGTAAGCGCTTACGGTTATTAGCTCCCCGGATAATACTTTTATCAGTAATTGTACATTTTAACTGAACCTGTAGCCCATCATCAATAGCTTCAAAAATGCTGATCACTGATGTACGGTCTACATATCTGAACGGAAAGTGATAAAGAAGGTCTTCCATTGTTGCAATTCCCAATTCGCTCTTCAGGAGTTCTGCTCTCCTGGGGCCTACACCTTTCAAATACTCAATTGAGGTTTTCAATATTTCTTTATCAGACAGCAATAAAATATATTTTGAGTGTAAAAATAAGCTATTTGTTGTAACAAAGTCAATTTTTTATTCGTCAGGTAATTGTTATAAGCAATAATGGAGGACTTTCTGCTGGCATATAAAGATAAATTCTTCAGGTATGCATTGCGTCTTACTGAAGATGTTAATGATGCTGAAGATATAATGCAGGAACTCGCTATAAAAATTTGGGAAACTGGCGAAGATTTTAAAAAAATAGAAAATAAGGAAGCATGGTGTATGTCTGTTACGAGAAATATGAGTATAGATAAGATCAGAAATAATAAAAAAAGAGCTTATGAAGGTCTTGATGTGGTTCCAGATGCGGGAAATATAGATTCTTCAAGACCCGATGATGAACTGGTTAGTAAAGACATGATAGGCAGAATTAAAAAGTTGATAAGTTCTTTACCTGAAAACTACAAAACAGTAATACATCTGCGTGAGATTGAAGAGATGAGTTACAAAGAAATTGCTGAAATTATGCAAACAGACATTCAAAATGTAAAGGTCTTTCTTTTCAGAGCCAGGAAAATGCTTCAGCAACTCGTTACAGATGCAAAAATTGAATATCAATAAATGTTGATTATGGAAAATAAAAATTTTGAAGAGCTTTTGGATAAATACTGGAATGCAGAAACTACCCTTGAAGAAGAAAGGAAGATCAGAAAGTATTTATCTGAAAATAATGATAATGAATATAATCCGGTCAAAACTTTATTCGGTTTCTATGAGGCCGAAAGCAAGATCATATACTCAGGAGAATTAAACAAAAACAAATCAAAATCAAAAGTAATTAAGTGGAATTTTAATAAGGTAGCAGCAGTTGCAGCTTCAGTGGTACTTTTGGTCTCTGCAGCAGGTTTGTATTTTTACAATACATATAAAGCCGGAAGCAACCATGAAATTTTTGCAGGGGAAGTAAATGATCCGGATGAAGCTCTAAAAATCACTCGTCAGGCATTAGCTATTTTATCGGAAAATTACGATAAGGCAGGAAAATCAATTGCAGCCCCAATCGAAAAACTTGAGAAACTGGAAATTATTAAATCAAATTAATCAAATATCGAACTATCATGAAAAAAACGATTCTAATTTATGCAATTTGTCTTTGCACTTTTGCTCTGACAGGTCAATCAAATGCTATTGATAAATTATTTGCTGATAAAACTACCAGCGAAGATTTTAATTATACCTCTATCAGTTCCAGTATGTTTGGATCAATTTCCAAGTCGACTGAAAATAGTGCTGAGATCAATGAAATAATTTCAAATCTTAAGGGTCTGAAGCTTCTCAAAACAGAACGAAATCCGATGGATTTTTATTTATCAGCCAAAGGAAAAATTGAATCAGCAGGCTATGAAGAATTAATGTCAGTAAAAGAAAAAGGTTCAAATGTAGTTTTTTATACAACCATTCCAAATGGCAAGATTGTTAAGGAACTTATACTCCTTGTCGGAAACAAGCAGAGTTCAGTAATGATGAGTTTTACAGGTAATATTAACCTTGATAAAATTTCAAAATTAGGAAAAGCACTGAATTTTGAAGGAGCTGACAAGCTAAAAAGACTTGAAGATAAATAGAGATGATCACTGATTATAAAAAAAGACCTGTGAATAATATAGCAGGTCTTTTCTTGTCACTTACCTTAGAAAATCGGATCCCCTGACAAAAATATCTTTAAACACTTCATACTGAATCAGATAAAGATCACCGTTTTCATCTCGAGCAATATATCGCAATACATTGTCATTTAAATATTTATCCAATCCTTCTTTTTCCTCATCAACTTCTTCATCAAGGTTTGGAATCATAAAAATTTCTAGTTTTTTTACTTTTTTATCAATGGTTTGCAATTCAATTTCTACTATAGGCAGTCTGCTTAATACGTCATCCTTGTTTTCGAGATTGTTTGCTATATATTCACAACCCTTATTTTCAAACCCAAGCAAATAGGTTTTAGCATAAGTTTTATTAGCAATTACCGGTGGCTTATTATACTCCTGAAAAGGATTAAAATATGTAAATCCATCATTTTCTCTTTTTAATGTAAAAGAGTTTTTCTTATCAAAAAAATATTTGATACTAACCTTATCTATTTGATCAGGAGCCAAAGCATATACAGTACGGTCTCTCCATTCATCGAGTGTATACCCAAACCTGACTCTCAAATTGCCTTTAAAACCAGGTAAAGACAGAACCAGAGGACTTGCAGAACCATCCATCAGATAATAGGTTCCAATATTATTTTCAGGTGAATCACCGACATAAAATTTTTTAACCGGTTTATTATTGTTATCGTATAATTCCACTTTTATCCCATTGTACATGAGCGATTTCATAATATTCTCAACAGCGGCATCAGGGGGCACATAATCAATCCTGACATTTTTTATAGCCGAAAGAATATTAGATATAGCAGTAGGACTGGCAGGATATTTATCGTTGACAATCCAGCCTGAACCAACTTTTTTGAGTTCAATTATTTCTCCATCTCTTTTGAACAAGGCAATACGGTTTATGCTTTCTATATCCTCTACAGCAAATTCCCTGAAAGAAAAATCATATACTTTATCTTTTTTTTCAATATTTCTCCTGATAAGTATAAAAGCAGTCAAAGCAAGTATTATAACCAGGGCACCAAGAATTATTTTGTTTCTGCTCATTTATCTCTTTTTATTAAATCTTTTTTTATTAAATTAAACTGATAATCAAGTTCATCCTGTTTTTTGTTAATTTCTTCAATTTCCCTTGCTTCATTTTCAAGAAAACTATCCAGTTTAAGAAAATTTTCATCAATTTTTCTTTTTATTGATATAACGTAATTTTTAATTTTTTTTGCTACTTCTTCTTTGATTTTATTTTTCCCTTTTTCGAGTTCAGCAGTAAAACTTTTCAATATTTTGTTTCTTTTGAGTCCAATACCTACCCCGGCAAAAATAAATCCCAGTGCTGTAATAACACCACCGGTGATATCAAAAATAACACCATGCATAAGTGCTGTTATTATAATTCCTATTGCAGCTAATCCGGTACCCTTTATCAAATCTGGTGACACATCACTATCTTTTGTCACCAGTTCTTTATTATAAAAGTTCTCCTCCTGATGAATAAATCTGAAGAATGTATCTATAAGTTCTGCAAGAATATTAGCCCTTTTATCAGCCAGATCACTGAAGATAAAATGGTCATTAGGTAAAATAGTTTTGCTCGCATGAAGTTTGGCATCAACAAGTTTTGCCATCATCTGGATATTTTCAGCAATATCCTTTATTCCATCATTAATCGATTTGCCGATCACATCTTTAAGATCTTTTTCAAGTTCTCCGGTGAACTCCCGTAACCAGTTATTGAGGTTTTCATTTTTGTTAAATATAGATAGGAATGAACTTGAAACAATAGAGAAAAAACCAAGCCGCTCACTTAGCATATCGCGGTATTTTATCATTATATTGTCATATTTTGCTACAAGGTTCTCTATCAGGACCCCGGTTTGATATTCAGTTTTTTTCTCCTGCTGGTCCAAAATTTCCTTCACTTCCTGCCTGAAAGCCAGATCGGCTTCATATTGCTGTTTTCGAAGAAGCATTCCACCCTGGAGTTTTTGATTAATGTTTAGTAGTGTATCGACAGAAGCTTCTAATTTGAGAAATCCAGCCTTACCGTTTGTAATATGATCACCTATGTAATTTCTCAATTCTTTAAACCCACTCTCACCGGTATTTCCATCAATCTCCATTTTTGCAGATACTTTGAAAACCACAGGATCATTAATATTTTTCTTACGGGCATAATCCCTGACCCCATTAAAATTGATCTCGAGATCAGTTTTCTCCATCAGATCTTTTTGCTGAAGTACAAAAATAACCTTTTTCTTCCATTCATCCTTGACAAAATCAAAGAAATCCCAGGCTGACTGACGATAAGGATTCTTGGCTTCAAAAACAAAGATTATAAGGTCACTTACCGGAATGAACTTCTCAGTTATTTCCTGATGATGATTGATTATAGTGTTTGTGCCGGGAGTATCAACAACTGCAATTTCTTTTAGTATATCATTATTTTGATAAACTTTTTTCAGGAATTGCGAAACAAACTCTTCTCTTTCGGGAATACCGTAAACAATTTGCTGAATAGTATCTGTCATAGGAGACGGAGCAACTTTGCATATGGTTTTTCCCGGATCGAGCAATGCATTAATAAAACTGCTTTTTCCTGATTTAACTTCCCCAACTACTACAAACATATATGGTTCATCGAGACGGTTGATTACACTGTCTGTTATCGATGTTTCATCCTTGTATTTTACCTTTTCAAGAAGTTTTTTAAGTTCTGTAGCAAAATATTTAATCTCTTTCCTAATGGGTTTTATTGTACTGTCAAAATCTATCATTTGATTTTTTTTGCAAAATTAACAATATTAGCAGGATATTAACAATGCATTCTCTTATAATTGCATGATTTTAACATTTAACTCCACTGATCAGTCTTTTTTAATAAAAAATAAAAACGTAATATTTAAAATGTAATGATAAAACATTATTATTATCTTTACAGTTTTAAAAATCCATATATGGCTATTCAGGACATTGAAGTTAAAAAGAACATTGATGCAAATAAATTACTGATAAGAAAAATTGCTCACAGAGCCGAACAAATTTATCCGGGAGGTGGTGAAGCAAAAATAAAAATTCAGCATGAGTCTAATAAACTGACTGCAAGAGAACGCATCAATTATCTCATCGATAGAGGCACCAAGTTTTTCGAGCTGGGATTATTTGCTGCTTTTGAGATGTACGAAGAACATGGTGGTTGTCCGGCAGCAGGAGTAATAATCGGAATTGGCTATGTCGAAAAAAAACAATGTGTGATTGTTGCTAATGATGCAACCGTTAAAGCTGGTGCATGGTTTCCGATGACAGGGAAGAAAAATCTTAGGGCACAGGAAATAGCAATGGAAAACAACATTCCTATCATCTATCTGGTTGATAGTGCAGGCGTTTATCTTCCAATGCAGGATGAAATATTTCCGGACAAGGAAAACTTTGGAAGGATCTTCAGAAATAATGCAGTGATGTCATCTAAGGGTATTTTTCAGATTGCTGCGATTATGGGTAGTTGTGTGGCAGGTGGGGCCTACCTGCCTATAATGTCAGATGAATCGATTATTATTGAGAAAACGGGCTCAATTTTCCTTGCTGGCCCATTTCTTGTAAAAGCCGCAATTGGTGAAGATATCGACAACGAAACACTCGGAGGAGCTAAAACACAGACTGATATTTCAGGTATAGTCGATTACAAGGTAAAAACTGATGAAGAAGCTCTGGATCTGATACGTAGTATTGTAAGTAGAATAGGGCCAAATGATAAGGCAGGCCTTGTAAGAACAGCTCCTGCTCTACCAAAACGGGCAATCGAAGATATTTTAGCCATACTGCCAATTGACAGGGCAAAGCCTTACAGCATGAAAGAACTTCTGGAATGCATTGTTGACAATTCCGAATTGACTTATTTCAAAGAAGGTTATGGAAAAACAATTATCACTGCATATGCTAATATTGATGGCTGGTCGGTAGGAATAGTAGCCAATGAGCGGATGGTAGTTAAATCTGAGACTGGTGAAATGCAGTTTGGTGGTGTCATTTATTCTGATTCAGCCGATAAAGCTGCAAGGTTCATTATGTCATGTAATCAAAAAAAAATTCCACTTATATTTTTTCATGATGTAACAGGTTTTATGGTCGGTAAAAGGTCCGAACATGGGGGGATTATTAAAGATGGGGCAAAAATGGTAAATGCCGTGTCTAATTCAACTGTTCCTAAAATTTCTATAGTGGTTGGGAATTCCTACGGAGCAGGTAATTATGCAATGTGCGGCAAAGCCTATGATCCGCGATTTATTTATGCTTGGCCAACAGCAAAAATAGCTGTTATGGGAGGTTCTCAGGCAGCGAAAGTTTTAACCCAGATACAGGTAGCAGCTATGAAAAAACAGGGAAAAGAACCAGATCCTGAAACCCAAAATGAACTCTTTGAAAGGACCAGAAACAAATATGAAAGTCATACAACTCCATACTATGCAGCTGCAAGAATGTGGGTTGATGAAATAATTAATCCGATAGAAACAAGATTGTATATTTCGAAAGGACTGGAAGCTGCCAATAATGCAAAGATTGAAAAATATAATGTAGGAGTTATTCAGACTTAATCAGGATTTTTTTTTATAGAAAAAACCCATATGTGACTCAAAATGAAGTGTTTCGAAATGAATTCCTGTGTTGTTGACGACAATAAGCACCATATTGATTATAACATTGAAAAATATTACTAAATGCTGATTATAGCCAAAACATTTGAAGGACTTGAACCAGTGTTGGAACAGGAAATTAATTTGCTGGGAGGAAAGAATATTGAAGTTGGAAAAAGAGCGATTAGTTTTGAAGGCGATAAAAAACTGATGTATAAAGCTAACCTGTATTTGCGTACAGCAATAAAAGTGCTCGTAAATATTAATCACTTTACAGCAAAAAATGAAGATCAGCTATACCAGAAAGCAAAGGAATTCAACTGGTTCGATTATCTGAGTTTATCTCAAAGTTTTTCGATAGAGACCAATGTGAGCTCAGATATATTTACTCATTCAAAATATGTAGCATACAAAATAAAAGATGCTATTGCTGACAAATTTAAGGAAAAAAAAGGCAGACGACCTAATGTCAACACTTACAACCCAGATGTCAAATTCAATGTAAGGATCTTTCAGGACCAGGTGGATATTTCACTTGACAGTTCTGGGGAAAGTCTTCATCTGCGTGGATACAAAGTGGAGGGATTACAAGCTCCATTAAGTGAAGTGCTTGCTGCCGGCATTTTGCTGAATACTGATTTTAAAGAATATAAAGATTTCCTTGACCCGATGTGTGGAAGCGGCACACTGCTTACCGAAGCACTCATGATAAATACTAATACCGCTCCCAACCTTTACAGGGAGAGCTTTGGATTCATGAGCTGGAATGATTATGAACCAACAATGTGGTCAACATTAAAAACACAGGCTAAAACACTGATACAGGAACCAACTATAGTTTTTAAAGCTATGGATATAGAAAGAAAAGCTGTCTTCGCGACTAAAAAAAATCTTTCCATGCTAAAATATGGTGATCATGTCGCAGTTGAAAGCGGAGATTTCTTTAAATATTCAAAAACTGATAAACATAGTTTTCTCATAATGAATCCTCCATACGATCTACGAATTGAAACCGATGAGATAATAAATTTTTATAAGGAAATAGGACATAAACTCAAGAAAGGATTTGTTCCTTCTACTGCCTGGATTTTTTCTGCAAATATAGAAGCTTTAAAGCACCTTGGACTCAAACATGCGGCCAGGTTCAAACTTATGAATGCTAAACTACCTGCTGAGTTAAGAAAATATGAGATTTATTAAGATTTTGTTTTGTTAACCACCTTATTGAGATTATTTAAAGTTGAATAAAATGGTCAATATGAAAACACAACTTGCCATCATATTATCAGTCAACATTTTGTTATTATCACTTCCTTCCTGTGTATTGGCACAACCCCATGAAAAAACAAAGGTGATTGCTTACTGGCATGGCAATGCTGAAGAAGCAGGTAAATATCCTATTGAAAAACTTACCCACATCATTTATAGTTTTTTACATCTAAAAGGTAACAAACTTCATGTTACAAAAAATGACAGTATTCAACTCACTGGTTTGATCAGACTTAAAAAAAGAAATCCGGAGCTTAAGGTTCTTGTTTCACTCGGTGGCTGGGGTGGATGTGAATCCTGTCCTTTAGTTTTTAGTAGTTCCAAGGGAAGGAGTGAATTCAGCAATTCAGTTAAAAAGATATTGAAAAAATTTAAAGCAGATGGTATTGATCTGGATTGGGAATACCCCTCATTGCCATCTGTAATCGGACATCCATTTTTTCCTGGAGATAAATATAATTTCACATTGTTAATTAAAAATTTAAGAAAAAACCTCGGGTACAAATATGAGATCAGTTTTGCTGCCGGAGGATTTGAAGAATTTATGCAAAATTCCATAGAATGGGAGAAAGTTATGCCTTTGGTCAACTATGTAAACCTTATGAATTATGACATTGTAAATGGAAATAGTAAAACGACTGGACACCATACTCCACTTTATGGAAATAAGACACAAAACACAAGTACTCATTATACCGTGGAATATCTCAGGGATCTCGGTATTAAAAAAGAAAAAATCATAATTGGAGCTGCATTTTATGGACGTATTTTTAGTAATGTGGATAGTTTGAACAATGGCATTTACAGACCAGGTAAGTTTTTGGAATACATAAATTTCAAAGATTTCGAAAAAAAAATAAATCCAGAAAACGGATATGATTTTTTTTATGATCCAATCAGTTTAGCATCATGGGCTTATAACAGGGAATTAAAATACTTTGCCACTTTCGATGACAAAAGATCAATTACTGAAAAATCAAGATATGTTATAGAAAAACAGCTCGGAGGCATAATGTTCTGGTCTTTAAACGGTGATGTTTGGTCAGATGGACTTCTTGACGTTATTCATCAGGCATTGAATGAATAATTTTTTATGTAAGAAACTATTTTTTACTGATATTTGATAATTTTCATTATTAAATATTGAATATGGGTTAAATGGGCAATACCAAATGTCAACTTTGGGATTCTTTACCATATGAATAATTCACACATCATTTATTGCAATAAAACAGATTTATAAACAACTTTTTTTACTCTAATAACGTTAATCTGTCTGAGTTACCTTATTGGAATACTCATATATCCAAAAATTTATCCTGCAATATTGAAAATAGATTATAGTGAGAAATGTACTAGTTTCGTTAATATTGATTTGCATGAGTGATGCTTTTTTTGCCCAGAATACTGGTTCTGATTCAAAAAGTATCACAGCTGTAAAGATAAATTCACATATAAAAATTGATGGCATAGCTGATGAAGCTGAATGGAATAATGCAAATGTGGCAAGTAATTTCACTGAGTATTACCCTGACAATAAAAACCGTGAAAATCCTGAATTTAAAACAGAAGTTAGGGTTTTATATGATGATACAGGCATTTACATTTATGGCCAAATGTATGACAGGTATCCCGACAGTATTTTAGCTCAAATGACCTCAAGGGATTATGAGGGAGTCGCTGATAATTTTACAGTACGATTGAATCCTTTTAATGATGCACAGCAGGAATTTGTCTTCAGGGTAACAGCAGCGGGTGTTCAGCTTGACGAATTATTTACTATCGACAACGGATCAGATGAAAGCTGGGATGCTATCTGGAGTAGTAGAGTTAGTAGGGACAACAAAGGATGGGCCGCAGAAATAAAAATACCTTATTCTGCAATCCGTTTTCCTAAAAATCCTAATAACACCTGGTCTGTAAATTTTATGAGGAAAGTACAACGAAACAGACAGGTTTTCAGTTGGGTGTTCATTGACAGGAAAGTCAGCAACACAATGCTTTTCACCGGAAGTCTTACAGGAATAAAAGATATTAACCCCCCTACCCGTTTATTTCTTATTCCATATAGTTCATCATACATTAATTATTATAATGGGCATTATGGTACCGAATTCAAAGCCGGGGCAGATATTAAATGGGGAATTTCAGATAACTTCACTCTCGATGCCATCCTGATTCCAGATTTTGGACAGACCGGATTTGATGATGTTGAGTACGTATTAGGTCCTTTTGAGCAGGAATTTGATGAAAAAAGACCCTTTTTTACTGAAGGTGTTGATCTTTTCAGTAAGGGAAATATAGTCTATACAAGAAGGATAGGTAATATCTCTGATTACCGTCCTGTTCTCAATACTAATGAAGGGTTCATCGATTTTCCACAACAGACAAAATTGATAAATGCAGTTAAAGTGTCCGGAAGAACATCTGGTGGGCTGGGTATAGGAGTTGCTAATGCTATCACAGACAAGGCAGAAGCCAAAATAATTAACGTTATCACAGGTCAGCAAAGAAGTGAAATCCAGACCCCAATATCAAATTACAATATATTTGTGCTTGATAAAAGGTATGGAAAAAATAATTCTGTTTCGATAATAAATACCAATACATACAGAAACGGACATTTCAGTGATGCAAATGTAAGTGCTTTACTTTCTGATAATTATTTCCTGGATAATACTTACAATTTGCGTAATGAGTTAAAAATCAGCACTATCAGCGGAATTAATAAGAAAAACGGATTTTCATTTGGATCAAAGATAGGTGAAATCAAAGGATCCCATGTTTACGGATTTCAATTTTCTTATGTATCTAAGGAATTTGATATTAATGATCTTGGTATAAACTTCTATAGTGACTACAGCGATTACCTGGTGAATTATGGGTACAAAATTTTAAATTCGACAAAAACATTTAACTCACTGAATGTGAATCTTAATGCTAGTATGCGGTTCAATAACAGCACCGGGAAACCGGAATATGCAAGAATAAATCTGAACTTTAATTCCCAAAATCGTAAGAATAATTATTATGGGTTTGGTATTGGCGGCAATCCTGTAATCAGTTATGACCATTATGAGCCCAGAAAAGCAGGACGATATATGAAGAATTTCAGGAATATTTTTCTTTGGCTGGGAAGGTCGCCCAACTACAATAAGAAATTTCTTGTTGAGCTTTTTCCGAACATTTATTTTACTGAAAGGAAAGGAATGTGGGGTTATGAACTGAATATTGAACCACGTTTCAGAGTCAATGAAAAATTAGTTTTGACAGGGGATTTTGAGCTCAGAAATAATCACGGGGACCTTGGATATGCTTCACAAATTGACAGCTTGATAATAATCGGGCAAAGAGATCAGATGACTTTGGAAAGTGAACTGGCAGGAGAATTCAATTTTAGTCCCAAAAGCTCAATGAATCTGGCCTTCCGGCATTACTGGACCACACTGAAATATTCTGATTTTTTTGTACTAACAGATAAAGGTGATTACAGCGATTCTGATATTACTTTGCAAAAAGACTTATCTTACAATAACTGGAACATTGACCTTAGCTGGAATTATTGGTTTGCACCCGGCTCACGACTTTCTTTGCTTTACAGGCACTCAATTGACAGTTTTGATAGCAAATATGATGCTGACCTGTTTAATAACCTTGATTATCTCTTTTCGCAACCTCAGTCGCACATTTTTTCAATGAGAATCTCATATTTTCTGGACTATAACCTCGTCAAAAAGATGTATTTTTAATTGATTGAAAATTCAACACACGTTGAAATAAAAAATCTGATAGTGTTTGATAATAAGCTAATCAATTACCATAAATCGTTCCTCCTTTGGTGGTATAGTCACAAACAAATTCCTAAAAATATTATTAGCCTAAGATTTGAATCGGTGGCTAATATGATATCTCTCAAATTTCTATATTCCTGATTCTGAAAATCATTAAATTGTGAAAATCCTGATTCAGATAAAAATGCATAAACCATTTTGCCGCAGGTGGCAACAGTATAAGTGACAAAAAATAAAAATGAATAGAATTTCTATGTTCCCGTTGCATAAATTATGAATAAGAATTAACTTTGACATTATTTTCAAAACTAAAAAAAATGGGAAACTGGAACAGACGCGATGTATTAAAATCCCTTGGGATCACTGCAGGGGCAAGTTTACTTTTACCTGACCTTTTTTCAAGTGCAATACCCGAAAAATCCTTCAAGTTGGATTTTTCTCTCAGCCATAAAGCAATACCAAAACCAGTAACTGCCATAACCCTCGGTGCAGGTGGCAGAGGTAACACTTATGGAAATTATGCGCTGGAGTTTCCTGATGAATTGAACATAGTTGGAGTAGCAGAGCCGATTCCTTTCAGGAACAACAAATACACAAAACTGCATAAAATTGAAGAAAAATATAGGTTTAAAACATGGGAAGATGTGTTTAAAATCCCAAAGTTTGCAGATGCAATCATTATAAGTACACCCGACGCTCTTCATTATAAGCCATGTATGACAGCTCTTGATATGGGTTATGAGGTTCTTCTCGAGAAACCCATAGCCCGATCAATTAAAGAGTGCACCGATATCAGAAATAAAGCTTTGAAATTGAACAGGATAGTAGCAGTTTGTCATGTTCTTAGATATGCACCTTACTTTAGAAAAATGAAGGATGTGATCCGCTCAGGTGAAATAGGCGAAATTATCAGTATTCAGCACCTCGAACCGATTGAACATATTCACATGTCACATTCATATGTCAGGGGCAACTGGCACAATTCCAGAGAGTCCACTCCTATCATACTTGGAAAATCATGCCATGATCTTGACATATTAAACTGGCTGACCGGAAAATCCTGTAAAAGTGTATTTGCCATGGGTGGGCTTAAGTGGTTTAAATATAAAAATGCTCCTTCAGGTGCACCTTCCCGGTGTACAGATGGTTGTCCGGCAGAATCTGAATGTGTCTTTTCAGCAGAGAAAATCTATCTTAAGGAAAGAACCGGTTGGGAGTGGGTACTGGATCTTCCTGAAGACAAGTCAAAGCATGAAGCTCATATAATGGAGAAATTGAGAACCACTAATTATGGCCGTTGCGTTTACCAGATGGACAATGACCAGCCCGATCATTATATTGCTGCAATGGAATATGATGATGATATTACTGTATCATTTTCAATGGAAGCTTTTACAAGTTACGGGGGAAGAAGAACCAGGGTTATGGGTACTCTGGGCGATATAGTTGGTGATATGAACACTATGGACATTTATAATTACAGGAGTAAAAAATCAACAAGATGGGATAGCAGCAACATAAACGATGTTGAGAATTATAAGCATTCTGGACATGGAGGGGGTGACTGGAGACTGGTACATGATTTTGTACAGGCTGTCGCTGGAAAAGACAAAAGCCTCCTTGTTTCTACCATAGAGGAATCTGTTGAAAGTCATATAATAGGTTTTAAAGCTGAGGAAAGCAGAAAAAGTAATAAAATGATTCGGATTTAAATGTGAAATACTCTAAATCATCCAGCAATTAGGTTCTTATTATGAAATTTATATGCATATTAATTAAATAAGTCAAAACTTGATTCAGAAGAACTGATATAAATTCAGGATTTTTTTTCCTATATTTTAACTAGAATATCTTTCAGACTAATTTCATTTTCAGCAGAATTTCTGTTACCTTTGATTTAAAATTTAAACAAATTGTCAGGTTTTTATCAAAAAAAATGGGTGCTTAATGTGCATTTTACTTCGAGTCACAAATTGATTAATATCAAACCGGTGAAAATTGCCTTATTGGTATTAAATTTTATATGGTTTATAATTCAGGCCGAAGCTCAGGAATTTCCACCAATAATACGATATTCAACAGCAGATTACAATGCCGGTAATCAAAACTGGAAAATATCTCAGGATAATAACGGATTTATGTATTTTGCCAACAATGATGGCCTTATGGAATATAACGGTGCTGACTGGCATCTATACGCATCGCCAAATGAGACAATAATAAGGGCAGTAAAAGTAGTTGGGGAAAAGATTTATACTGGTTGCTATATGGAATTTGGCTATTGGTTAAGACAAAATGATGGGAGTCTGAGGTACTTTTCATTATCGTCAAAGATAAAGGACAAATTGCAGCAGGATGAACATTTTTGGGAGATAATCAACATTGATGAATGGGTTTTATTCCAGTCATTGCACAGAATTTACGTTTACAACACCATCACCAGGAAAATCAATATCATAGCCCCTGAAAATGGTATGTGGAGAATTTTTTCCAGTAACAATGAGATATATTTTCAAATTCTTAATGAAGGTTTATTCAGGCTGGTTCATGGTAAGCCAGCACTTATAAATAACAACAAAATCCTAAAGCAAAACCAGATTTGTAATGTTTTTACTAAAGGCAGCGATATATTTATTCAGACTGAGAAAGCAGGATTGTATATTTTGACAGGTAGCCAAATACGAAGATATAAAGGTACAAACAGTTCAATATTTAATCAGAATGAAGTATTTTCTTCGATAGTTTTAAATAATGGCAGTATTGTTTTAGGAACCATATCAAATGGAATTTTTATTCTGTCGGAAGAGTTTGAGCTTTCGTACCACATTACTCAGGAAAATGGATTGAGTAATAATACCGCACTTTCATTATTTGAAGATAAGGATAAAAATCTATGGATTGGCCTTGACAATGGAATAAACTGTCTGAATATGAACTCATCATACCGTTGCTTTTTTGACAAAACGGGCATTCTCGGAACTGTTTATACTTCAATCTTATTTAAAGGAATACTTTACCTGGGAACTAATCAGGGATTATTTGCTAAAAAATATAATTCATTAGAGGAATTCAGACTGATAGATGGTACAAAAGGTCAGGTATGGAGTTTGTTTGAATATGCAGGAGTATTATTTTGCGGTCATAATAAAGGCACCTTTATTGTTGAAGAAATGAAAGTTAGAAACATTTATTCTGAATCTGGAACTTGGAAATTCAACCCTGTTCCAAACAAAAAAGATATTATTTTGCAGGGAAATTATAATGGTTTAAGTAAGCTAAAATATAAGAATGGTAACTGGACATATTCAGGGAAGATAAGAAATTTTAACATCTCTTCCAGATTTTTTGAAATTGACAATGATAATTATATATACATAAGTCACGAATATAAGGGCATATTCAGAGCCCTCTCTGATGAATATTTTGACTACATTAAAGAAGTAAAACTGCTTGATTTTCCATCGAAAACTAAAAATGCTGGTTTGATAAAGTTTAGTAATGAAATTATTTATTTTTCGAAAAATGGTTACTTTATACTGGATACAATTTCAAAACTTTTTACTAAAAATGATTTTTATCAAACTCAATTTGATAAATCCACTTATATTTCAGGGAAAATGACTGTCGATGAACATAAGAGACTTTGGCAATTCAGTTCTCAGGGCATAGATTATTTCTATTTCGATAATATATCTCCATCATTAAAAAAATCAAGGATTTGCTTAAATACAGATTTGATTAAATCAAATTCGGGTTATGAGAACATACAAAATATAGAAGACCAGAAGTATTTAATTGGTACCACCGATGGATATATTATATTTGATTTATCTGACGTATGGTATAAAAAAGGTAAACTATTTATTAATAAATTAGTTGTCACTAATATTGAAGGCTCAACAAAAAACTACTCTCTGAATGAAGAAGTATCATTGGATCATAAATCAAACAGTTTGAGTATATCCTTTAGCATGCCTGTTTATAATAAATATAACCAAGCCACTTACAAATATAATTTAGAGGGATATAGTAAAGAATGGTCTGAATGGTCACCTTCAAGCACAGCGGTTTTCAAAAAACTTCCACCTGGAAAATATACTCTTAAAATAAAGGGCAAAACCGGTGATGACAGTTCGATTTCTGAGATCAATAAAACAATTCTGATCAGAAAGCCATTTTATGCGACCCCGATTGCAATTTTTATATATCTTTTAATTTTGATTTTTACAGGCTTTATTATTAATAAAATCTATTCTTTGTATTATACACGTCAAAAAAACAAGTTAATCGCTGAGCACAATCTTAAAATGGAATTCCAGCACCTTGAGAATGAACAAAAACTTATGAAATTAAAAAACATGGAATTGATTCAGGATGTCGATCAAAAAAGTAAAGAACTTGCTGTTTCAACCCTCGATTTGATAAGGAAAAATGAAATTATTAAAATAATAAAGGACGATCTTAAAA